>JAMDDV010000017.1 GCA_023488455.1 Actinomycetota bacterium
CCATTCAATGAGCTGTGGACAAGAGATCTGGTTACTTGGGTACCGGAAATTGATCCTAAGAATGGTCACCTTTCTTTCCCGACAGGTCCAGGCTTGGGCACTGACCTAAATATGGATGTGGTTCTTGCCCATCCCTATAATCCAAATGCTTATTTCGATCTCCATCAGGAAGGGTGGGAGAAACGTACGGGGGTTCGACCAGGAGATGCAAAGCAGGCCTAATAATGAGTTAGCCAATCTTGAGACAAGTTTTTTTGAGTCTGCCGGGCTTGGCTGCGAGTAAGAGTAAAGAGAGTAACAGCCATATGAAGTTTGACGAGAACCTAAGATTAGCCTATGAGGAGCGGGTAAGAAAAGCTGTCCCCAAGTTTGAGCGGGTGTTTAGAAGCGAAAGCTCAGCTCAGCCGCCGGTAGTGGTTGTCATCCAATCTTACTGGTCATGCGGTTCAGACAAGAGCCAAATGCCAGAGGATTACTATAATAATCCCGCCAGTATGCTTAAATATCAGGAGTATGGAATTAAACTGCACCTTGAGAATCTTGATGATGATTATGTGCCCTATCTTGTACCATGGTATGGAACTGGAGTACTTCCTTCGGGTTTTGGCTGTGAAATTAGGTTTCTCGAAAAGCAAGGGATGGACCCAGTTGTAGCAGGTCCATGCGTTACCGGTAATGATGATATAGCTAAGTTGAGACTGCCAAACCCATATAAGGATGGAATAATGCCAAGAGTATTGGAAACTATAGATTTTATGCGTGAAAATAGCGAGATTCCTGTGAGTCTAACTGATATTCAAGGTCCTCTTGACACTTTGGGGTTAATGTGTGGACATGAGCGACTTTTTACCTTGATGTATGATGATCCTAAAACGGTACATTATCTCTTTGAGCTTGTAACGGAGGCGCTTATTGATTGGATAAAGGTTCAAAAACAGCATACGGGCGAGTCTTTGGATGAAATAAGAGGAGTTCAGAACTTTTGGTGTCCGAAAGGTTGCGGAGTATGGATATCTGAAGATGATCTTGTTTTTCTTGGCCCCAGACAGTATGAGGATTTTGTATTTCCTTATCATTCTAAGATATTGAGGGCATTTGGAAGTGGCGTACTCCATTTTTGTGGGGATGCTTCACATCATATCCCAGCCCTTAAGTATCTCGAAAGTTTGGCAGCTATTAATTTGACGACACTTTGGGATTTTAACTGCTTGAAAAAGCTTCAAGAGCAAATCTCAGATAAAGTTATCTTAATGGTTTGGGATATAGCTCCGTTAGATGTCCAAAAATATTATGAAGGCCTTCTAGATTCGATTAATCTGGACGGTATTATTCTAGGCTTAGCAGTTGAAGAAAATATTGCATTGTCAGAGTCTGGATATATTTTAGTGGATAGAACAGATCTTGATGCTGCAATGGAAGCGCTTAATGTTTTAAAAGCCAAGCTGTTTACCATCTCTTAATATCTACTCCGTTGCAATCAGTAGTTGGTGACTGCAATTACTGGATTTAAATCCAGTGTCTTATTTTAAACCATAGTGCCATTGCAACTGCCATCAGTACCATGGAGCCAAATGAGGCGTACCAGAACCATCCGGACTCATATAATATCGTGTTGATTCTACAGTTTAATTATGAAAAATAGTCCCTGACAAGGTAATTTGTAGAAGCTTTAGGATGTAGAACCAACAGCATTAATAGTTAGCCAATTTTTTCATTGAGATGTATTTAGCAATATGTTAAACGAATTCTTCCCTATGGTGCTCGAAATAATCATTCCATTTACACGGTTTGCATTTTTTAAAAAGTGCGGAAGCTGGGATATAACGCGCTAGATACTGCACCAGGTCAGTGAATTTGGTTTTAGAATAATGACCAAAATATTATTAGATCGGGATGGGGGTGGTTTAAGTAGGTATTGGTTCTGATTGGATTATTACGGAAGCGACTGCAGGAAATTCAGCTTTTATTAAGTTCTCAATTTTATGATTTAGCACACTAATTTGCTAATTTCAAATTGATGATATTTTTTATAATAAGTCCAGAAATGTCTTTATTGATGATCTAATTTTATTCTTCATTTCATCAGAAGTTATTTTCCCACAAGCATTTAAAATTCTTTCTTTGGATAAAATTCTTATCTGGTGTGCCATCGCAATTGAATCTCTGTCTAACCCTGTGTCATCTGCACTTAGCAAAACCTCTGTTGGATATATTTTTCTTCCAGATTTCATTGAGGTCAGTGGAATTATCCCTAATATTGGTAAAACCTTATTTACTTCTTCAGCTGAAACTACCACGATTGGTCTTATCTCCGCTTGTTCAGAACCCTTTACTGGGTCAAGCTTTGCCCAAAATATATTCCACTGATACTCTACCATTCTGTAATTCTCCTGGAAGCTTCATTATCAGAGCTTTTAAAAGCATCCATGCTTTCGTTTAAATCCTTCATAAATAGGGGATCCTTAGACGCTTCTCTCATCTGCTCATAAAGGCGTTCTTTTTCAATTTTTCTTGAATACTGTTCTAATGCTTCTCTCACAGCTGAACTCACCGAAGCTACATAATTTTTTTTTGCATATTCTTTAAATTTTTTCATTAGGTCTTCTGGGAGAGAAAAAGTAATGTTTTTCAATTTTGTGCTCATCTTATACTCCAATAATCTATTGTCTTTCCATATTTATAAAATGCAATAATATTATACAATATTTTTAGGATATCTATACTGATCAAAAAATTTCCTTTACGGGCTGGCTATGACAAAAGTTAGACGAAACCACAGTTTATTTCGTCCATCCCTGGGCTATTTGATTAAATACAGTTCCTGATCTTAAACTACAATGCGGGACATAAAGGAACAAAAAAGGATTGACAGGGATGCAATGGATGCTAAAATAGTTCAGTGATATTTCTCACATCTATGATATAGGAAAATATACCTATGCCATGCTATATTTTCTATAGTATAGAGTTTATCAGGAGGTGACATTAGTGGATACACTTTTGACTCCAGAGGAGGCGGCACAGCGGCTGGCAGTGAGTCCAAAAAGCATCCGGGAATGGCTAAGACAGGGCAAACTCAAGGGAGTTAAGGCAGGTAGGCTGTGGCGGATCAGTGAGCCAGCCCTATTAGCCTTTTTGAAATATGGTCAAGGGAAGAAGCCCATGTCGCCCGAGGCCAATCCCTTCATGCAGGTTATAGGTTGTCTCTCCGGCACTCCGCTTTCTGGCGAAGAGATTGAGGGACAGCTGTACGGAGAGGATGTGAGGTAATGCAAGAGCCAGTCTTTGTTGATACTTGGGGTTGGCTTTCTCTGGGTCACCGAAAGGACCCTCGGCATCAAGAATTACGCCAAATCTACAATATGCTCTGTGCTCAAAGCATTCCTATTTACACAAGTGATTATGTTTTGGATGAGTTAATCACACTGCTCTTCAGGCGGGAGGTTTTTGCTGAAGCCCGTGCTTTTACGGAAGGCATTCTAGCGTCAACAACAAGCGGTTACCTCTCTATCGAACTGATAACTATGGAACGTTTCGAGGCCGCCTGGAACCTTCGACAACGCTTCGCAGACAAACCGGCTATATCGTTTACCGATCTTACGTCGATGGTCGTAATGTGGGAGTTGGGAATTAAGAAAATCCTTACCCAAGACGAGCACTTTCTCCAGGTGGGAATGGGTTTTCAAAGTATACCCTAATGATGACATATATATTTCCTAATGCCTCAAATAAGAACAGAGTGGGACGAATTTATGGAATGGTGCGGAATTATCCAGTAATTTTTATTGAAGATATTAGTGAAGAGTTGCTTCTAACTGCTGGGAGATTTAAAGCGAAAAATCTGATTGCATATGCAGATGTATTTGCTGCGGCTACTACAAAAATAAAGGGTGCGGTTTTAATAACTGGTGATCCCGAATTTAAACAGATAGAAGATGAAATTGATATTTTATGGGTTTAGAAGTTCTAAATCCAGCGCCTCATTCTAAACCACACTGCCATTGCAAGCGAGATTAAGACCATGAAACCAAAGGATGCGAACCATAGCCAGCCGTAGTCATATGCCATCAGGCGGAAATTCATCCCAAATAAGCCTGTTATGAACGTGATGGGCATAAAAATTGTTGCGATCAAGGTTAACTGCTTCATTATTTTATTTAGATTATTTGAGATTGTAGATAGATATATTTCCATGGAGCCACTTATAAGGTCGCGGTATGATTCCATCATTTCGATGATCCTTATGATGTGATCGTATATGTCGCGGAAGTAGATAATGGTCTCAGGATCAATATAAACAAAGTCTCTAGTAGTCAATTGCACAAGGATTTCGCGCTGCGGAGAAAGTACTTTTCTTAAGTGTACCAGGTTTCGTCTTAGCCCGAAAATGTAGTTCATCACCTGCTGGTTGCTCTCAGTTACCACCTTATTTTCGATTACGTCGATATCATCATCTATCTTATCCATCACGGGGAAATATGAGTCGATAACCCGATCCAGAATGAAGTATAGAAGATAGTCAGCGCCGTTTTCGAAAAGCTTAGGGTTGGAGGACATCGATTTTTTCAAGTAGTCTATAGCTTCAATCTGTTCTTTATGGTGGGTGATAATGAAATTTTTCCCGAAGAAGATGTCCAGTTCTTCGTTGATAATTGTACCGTCCTTGTTCATATCAGCATCGAATAGGACCATGAATATATATCTGTCAAAATCCTCAATTTTCGGCCGCTGCTGTCCTTTGATGCAATCCTCGATGGTGAGAGGATGAAAGCCAAATGTGTCCTTGAGCACCCGGTAAATTTCGGATTCATCCGGGTTATCTAAGTCAACCCATATAATATTCTCTTCATCTTGAAGTAGTATCTGGATTTCATCTTTATTTATCTCTTTAACTGCTCCTTTATTTTTTGCATAAGTGCTGATCATTTTTCCCCCTCTTTTAAAAATAACCAGTTATGATTATACCGATATAACAGTGTCCTTTTGTTAAATTTGTTGTTAATTGGCAATTTTGAAAGTATTACTTTACAAATTCTTTAAGAAATTGTTAATTCGAGTAATATATGACAGGGTTACCTGCCTGGTTGATTTAAAATGGTGACCACAATTATTGACATAATTTCATAAAGTGATACCATGTTTGTTGGTGATCAACCATGAAGGTAACTAGCATACGTGACTTTAGAGATAAAGCTACCGCATATTTTAAGGAAGATGAACCTATCTTGATAACACGCCATGGAAAGGTCGCAGGTTTATATATTCCGCTTGAGGATGCTGACAGCATCCCATTAGAGGTCAGGAAAGAACTTTTATATAAATTTGGCGAATATATTAGCAGAAATCTCGAAAAATCCGAAGCAAAAGAGGAAGACATAATTGCCGATTTCACCAGATTTAGAAAAGCTCGCCGCTGACTCAAATGTGGTCCTCTCTGCGCTAATAGGTGGAAGGGCCTTAAGAGTTTTCGCCGAAGCTAATTTTGTGATAATCACAACAGAATTTAACTTGAATGAAGTCAGGCAATACACCCCAGCACTCTCGAAGAAGTATAGGATTGATCAAGAAGTGCTAGATATACAGTTTAGACTTTTAAACTTAAAACCTTTTCCAAAAGAGCACTATTCTAAGTTCATAAGCCAGGCCAGTGGCCTCATGGCAGGTAGAGACCCGAAGGATGCGGACCTATTGGCTTTAGCTTTAAAAGAGAACATCCCAATCTGGAGTAATGATAAGGACTACCAGAATACTGGAGTGAAGCTCTTAACTACAGCAGAACTCCTTGCTATGTTTTAGTTTGATTTAGGCCATAGCATTACTGATTAAATCTCTTAGTTCCAGGGCATTTTTTATGGCGAAAGCACGGTAATCGTTGTTGAAATAGCAGTATCCCTTTAAACCTGATCTCAGCAATTTGATAATTCTGTCAGCCCAAACAGCCAGCTCGTCCATTTGATAGTCGGTTGCATAAAGAACTTCTCCACCGTGAAATCTGATGTATGCGAAGTCAGCGGTTACCTCATATGATATTGGGTATCTTTTCGAATCTGCCTGACAGATAGCAAGGTTTTTTGAGCGAAAGATCTTATACACTTCTTCACAAAACCAGGTTTCGTGGCGAAATTCGAAGCTATAGAAATGGTTTGGATCCAAGCAATCCAAAAACTCTTTTAAACGGTCAATATCTTTTCTTAAAGAAGGTGGAAGTTGAAAGAGGATCGGGCCAAGTTTGTGACCGAGCAAACTTGCGCCTTTAAGGAATTTTTCTACTGCATCACTGCAGTCGGATAGCCTTTTCGTATGGGTGATGAATTTATTGGCTTTGACGCTGAATATGAAGTCATCCGGTACCGCGTTGAACCATTTTTGGTACGTTTGATCTAGAGGTTGTCTGTAAAATGTGCTGTTAATCTCAACTGTATTGAACTGTTTTGTATAGTAGGTAAGTTTGTGCTCGCTTCCGATCTTTGCCGGGTAAAAGACTCCATTCTCCCAGTGCTTATAGGACCAACCAGATGTACCAATGAATAATTCCATTTAATATTCAAGTAATTTTAATAGTTTTCCAACTAAATTTTTAAACTCAATCTTATCGGTGATATCTCTGTTTCTGGGCCGCGGCATGTTTACTTTGGTTTCTTCCTTTATCTTCCCCGGCCGTGCAGTCATTATGTATATTCGATCAGATAGATAGGCCGCTTCCTCTACATCATGGGTGACAAATAATATCGTTTTTTTGAACCTGTCCCAGACTTTGAGCAGCCAGTCCTGGAGCTCTGAGCGAGTGATCGCGTCCAGAGCTCCGAACGGCTCATCAAGCAGCATTACCTCTCTTCCAAGAAGGTATGTCCTTAATAGAGCAGCGCGCTGCCTCATTCCTCCCGACAATGAGGCGGGATAGGCGTTCTCAAATCCTTCCAGTCCAAATGTCGTTAGAAGTTCGCGCGCTGTCTCGATATTCTTCTTGCGATCATTCATTGAAAGCTCAAGCCCCAGGATTACGTTATCTATTACCTTTCTCCAGGGGAGAAGCAAGTCTTTTTGAAGCATATACCCAACCATGCCTGTCTTGCCTGATATTTCCGTGCCGTTTAAATATATATTACCGCTATCAGGTGCCTGGAGCCCGCATATTATGTTGAAAAGCGTGCTCTTCCCACACCCACTGGGACCAATTATCGAGACGAACTCCTCCTCACATGCATGGATATTGATGTCGCCCAGCACTTCTATAAGGAGGCCGTCGAGCATATAAGATTTATGCAAGCCGACGACCTCGATTTTTACTTTCCTATCACGGCAAGAATTCATTTGTAAATACCTTCTCAGCGTCTATGGCTTTCGGCAGCAAGCCGCGCTCGAACATCCAGCCTGGATAGTTCTGCCACACCTCAAGCTTCTGCTCACCCCATCTTGGAGCATCTGATTTATATTCTTTGGCCAGCCATTGTTGGCTTCTCTTGACCAGCTCTGCGTTTATTTCGGGTACATTTTTTATCAAGATTTCTGCTGCTTCTTGAGGATTGGAGATCGCAAATTCATAGCCCAAGGATGTCGCCTTCATGAATTTTTTTATCATATCTGGCTTCTCCGAGATTTCCTTTTCGCTTGTTATGATCACAGGGGTGTAGTAGTCAGGTAGGGAATCAAACCACTTGTTGAGCATAACGATATTGATTGGTGTTCCTTTTACTTCTGCCTCAATCCCGGTCCACGCATAGAAAATCCACATGAAGTCAACATCCTTCTGGGTAACGACAAAGAAGTCAGCAAATCCAACATCAACAAACTCGATCTTACTTACGTCAGCTCCGTCAGCGGCCATCAGGACTGATAAAACTTCATTTTCGATTGGAGAACCAAAGGCTCCATATTTTTTACCTTCAAAATCCTTTGGCCGGGTTATGTTTTTCTCTTTTGGTGAGGCGAACCCAGATGTGTTGTGCTGAATTATTGCTGCTATCGAGACTACAGGGACGTCTACTGATCGCGCATGGGTGACCTCCTCCTCAAAGCTGATACCAAAGTCGGCCTGTCCGGCAGCAACCACTTGCACGGGAAGTGCACCTTCTGCTGGCTCAACTATTTCAAGGTCGATCCCCTGATCTTTGTACCAGCCTTTATCTTTTGCAACGTAAATCCCAGTGTGGTTTGTATTAGGTGTCCAGTCCAGCATCAGGGTTGCTTTTTGTAAGGTCCTTTGGGGCCGGCAGCCCACATTAAATACTGGTAAAAGACCAATGAACAAAAATCCGATTATTAATGCAATTGCAACTCTTTTTCTCATCTTTTCACCTCCTTTTGACCTCTTTCCATATAGCTTCCCGTCTGGATGCGTAATACCATGGGAGGGAAGCTCGCTCGATTATTTCTACGAATAAAAACATTAGAATACTTAGCAATGATGTAATAAGGATCGCCGCAAATACCCTATCCGTGAAGAAGGAATTTGCAGAACGAATCATGAATATTCCAAGACCTTTGCTTGCCCCAACCCATTCGCCTATCACTGCAGCTATGACGCTGTAAGTTATTGCCACTTTCAATCCTGAAAAGAACGACGGCAGAGAGCCGGGGAGCCTGACCTTTGAGAATATCTGAAATCTGGAAGCCCTCATTGACCTAAGTAAGAGGATCAGATCGGGATCTGCAGAGCGCAGACCATCGGCCATGTTTACAGTGATGGGAAAGAAACAGATCAACGCAACGACGATTATTTTTGGCATGATACCGTATCCGAACCAGATTATTAGAAGCGGAGCGATAGCTATGATCGGTACAGTCTGTGATGCTACTAGGAGCGGATAGAGTGCTTTCTTAAGGACTTCAGAGAAGTCAACCAGTACTGCAAACCCAACCCCAAAGAAAAGAGATGCGAGAAGTCCAAGTCCAGTCTCGATTATCGTTTGTTGCGCATGTGGCGCTATTATAGCGGCAGTTCCGATGAGCGCTAAGACAATATCATAGGGTGAAGGCAGCAGCCATTTGGGAATGTTAAAGATCATCACAGCGCCTTGCCAGGCGATGATAATAGCGAGTATTAAGAGTGCTGGCGGGATTAATTTTCTCATCATTTATTGAAGTGGAACACGAGTACGATTCCTGACCTGATTTTTAGGATAGCAGTATCCTCAAGCATGACGTTGCTAATTCCTCTTGCTGCTCCAAACTGAAGGGTATTGGCCGGAGGTATGAACTTCAAGCCTGTGATTGTCTCGAAATGGACTTCATTGCTTAACGGCAGGAGCGAAACCGCATCACCAGCCTTGCCCTTGATCTCTCCATAGCGATTCAAGCAGAATATCTCAATCTGGCCTGATAAGATTTTCGCACGTATATTTCTTTTTAATAAATCGGATAGGAGGATTATGTTTGCCATGAAATGGTCCGGCCTCCCACCAAGGGCTCCAAATATTAATATTTCGTTTGCGCCTTTCTCTTCTGCGTAATTAACCGCCAGTTCAAGGTCAGTGTAGTCCTTTTCTGTTAAGTGCTCGATTATCTCTGTGCCCTTCTTTTTGAAGGTGCTTATTATCTCCTTTGATATTGAATCCAGGTCGCCGACGATTGCAGAAGGCATGATTCCAAGCTCCCTTGCAACCCTGGCTCCGCCATTAGCGCAAACTAATAAATCGGAAGATTTTATCAGGTCAACAATTTTCCTTTCGCTTTTAAATTCGCTATTTGCAATCACTGCTGCTCGCATATTTGTTTTCCCTTCCTCATAAAAAAACCGCCTGCCAGTTTTGGAGACGGTTAAAAACTTTATTTTCCCTCCGCTGGCATTATCCAGATCAGGTCCTGGGGTCGATAGCATTACTGGCTATCCTCTCAGCCTGGCTACACCAAGCTCCCCTTTTTGACGATGTGTATTTTAGCATATAACTTGTGAAAAAATGAAAATTGTTTACAATATAAACATCATATTTTTGTTATGTAAATTGCATTTATAGGTATTTAATGACAACCATATTATGGTATAACAGCGTAGTTGCTGTTATGCTGTTTGTCATACTGCTTAATTTTATTAAGAACCTCGGTGAACTCAGACTGCTCTCATCTTATAAATTAGCTCCAGACTTAAAGAGGCCTTTTGTCTCCGTTCTTGTACCTGCCAGAAATGAAGAGAGGAATATTGCAAGATGTATAAATAGTCTTATAGCGCAGGATTACGGAAATTTTGAGATCATCGTCCTTAATGATAATTCCACCGATCGAACTGAAGAGATACTTAGCGAGCTTGCAAAGACGGATAGCAGGATCAGGATATTAAAAGGCAGGCCACTACCCCATGGATGGGTGGGCAAAAATTTTGCATGTCATCAGTTATATAAAGCAGCAAAAGGTGAATATCTCTTTTATGCTGATGCGGACACCTGGCACCACAAGAGTTCTTTGTCAAATAGTATCGCTGCCGTTCTTGAGAGCAAGTCTGACCTGATAACTTTATTGCCCACGGAGATAGTTGAGAGCATATCTGAGAGAATGATTGTTCCCTTCATGAATTTTGCAGTAATGTGTTTCTTTCCGCTTAAAAAGATATATGGGAGCAAAAATCCCTTGTTCTCATTTTCAGTTGGTCAGTATATGCTCTTTAGGAGGAGCGCTTATGATGCCATCGGGGGACATGCTGCAATCCCAGGTGAGATAGTTGAGGATATCGTAATGGGGAAGCGCATTAAAAGATTTGGGTTCAGACAGTTACTGCTGGACGGTAAGGGGATGGTCTATTGTCGAATGTATCAAAGT
Organism: Actinomycetota bacterium; assembly: GCA_023488455.1. The sequence goes on from JAMDDV010000017.1 coordinate 10,750, forward strand.
TTAAAGGAGGTCTGGCGAGGATTTTCAAAGTCCCTGTTTGCGGCATTTAAGTTCAAGTTGCCTCCGCTTATCTTTGTTATAGTTACCGTTGATGCTTTATTTTTTGCACCGTTTTTCTTCCTTACATATATGCTGATTAAGGGTAATTTCATGAGCCTGAACCTCTTTCTCTTGATTGCACAGGTGTTGCTAATCTTCACAATCAAGGCATTGATGTCATATCGCTTCAATTACAGTTACCTCGATGTTTTCATGCATCCGATTTCCATTTTTCATATTAATATGATCGCTATCTATTCAATCTTCCTGCATGTAAAAGGGATAGGGGTCGTCTGGAAGGACAGGAGATACCGTTCTGAAAAATCGGAAGAGCTTATTACAGAGAACCTGCTTGGAGAAGAGCTGCTGGAGGATGAGCAGCTTGTAAAAAGCGATGAGGGAGTTTTTGATGCTGAGGAGATCATTTATTTCCCTTCAGGACAGGGGAATAAGAGTTTTTAGAGGCTTGATTTTATGGAAATAATAATAGTAGTGGCCCTTATAATAGGTGCCTATCTTTTGGGCGGCATTCCGTTCTGTTATGTACTTGGAAAGCTATCGGCAGGTAAGGATGTAAGGGAGGTTGGCGACCATAACGTTGGTGCATGGAACCTTATTTTTAATGTCAATAAGGTTGCGGGCATCCTTGGTGCGTTATTGGACGCGGGTAAGGGCGCACTCGCTTATTACATAGGGCTCAGATTTTCGGGAATTGGCCTGACAGCTTATCTATGTGCAGTTGCTGCTGTAACTGGGCATAACTGGTCACCGTTCATCAAGTTCACTGGGGGCAAGGGCATAGCTACTACCATAGGCGGGTTTATTGCTGCTAACTATTTCACCCCCCTAGTCTTTGGTATTATTGTTGTGCCTCTTTTGCTGACCACAAAAAGGATGATGATCGGTATACTGGGAGCTGTATTGGGAACACTCGCCTTTTTAGTAGCTTTAAACAGGGACATCTATACTGTTATTTACGCTGTTCTGCTCCTAACAGTAATGGCACCAAAGTACATCATGGAATCAATGGAGTTAAGGGCAAAACAAGGTGGATCTGATAGGCGGCCCGTGAAAGATCTGTTTTCTGCCAAACCGCGTTAGGTCTATTTTTATCAGATGAAGGATTCTAAAAAAAATATCAATCTTGTACTGGACATCCTGGAGCAATATCATCCTGAAGCGAGAGTTTTGCTGGAACATAAAAATGCCTTTCAACTTTTGATCGCCACTATTCTTGCTGCACAGTGCACCGATGAGATGGTAAATAAAGTAACCAAGGTGCTCTTTGAAAAGTACAGGACTCCGCGAGATTTCGCAGAAGCCAACATGTCAGAGTTCGAAGAGATCATAAAGCCGACTGGGTTTTATAGAAACAAAGCGAAGAGCGTGGTTGCATGTTGCCAGGCTCTACTCTTGAGGTTTGATGGTGAAGTCCCCGACAATATTGATGATCTCCTCTCTCTTTCTGGTGTTGGCAGGAAAACCGCAAATATAGTTCTGGCAAACTGCTTTGGGAAGCAGGCGATTGCCGTTGATACGCACGTTTCCCGGGTGAGTCAGCGGATAGGTCTTGCCACGAGTAAAGATCCGGATAAAATTGAGTTTCAGTTGAATGAGATAATTCCGCGTAAGAGATGGTCGCGCGCAACTCAACTGATCGGTTTTCACGGCAGGAAGGTATGCCATGCGAAAAAACCGGATTGCATTAACTGTCCAATAAATGAATTTTGCAAGACAGGTCAGGAGATATTGAGCGGTATTGATTTGATGAATAAGAAGTGAACTGGATTGGATATTGAACGATGAAATTAATCCTGGTGAGACACGGTGAGACTACCTGGAATAAGGAGGAAAGGTTTAGAGGAAGAAAGAATATCCTGCTTAACGATAGGGGGATCTTACAGGCAAAACTGGCTGCAGAATTTTTAAGTAGATATGAGGTTGACCTTATCTTTTCAAGTCCGATGCAGAGGGCGCTGCAGACTGCAGGGGAGATAAGAGGAGACAGAGATATTGAGATAATTGTTGATGAAGGAATTGCGGATATGGATTTTGGTCAGTGGGAGGGCATGAAGGTCAGCGAGGTAAAGGAAAAATATCCCGAACTATTTACAGTCTGGATATCCACTCCTCATATGTGTCAGATTCCTGAAGGAGAGAGTTTCCAGATGGTGCTGGATAGGAGCCTGAAAACTGTAGGTAAAATTAAGAAACTTAGAGATGTGGAAACTGTTTTAGTTATCACTCACCGTGTTGTAACAAAGTTACTGCTGTGCCATTACCTTGGTCTTGACTTAACCCGATTCTGGGATATCAGACAGGACTCAACTGCCATAAATATGATCACATTTAAGAATGAAGATGGGTATTCCGTTGATCTGATCAATGAAACCTGTCATCTTTCAAAGCTTGGGAATACAGTTTAGATATGAAACGTACGAGAATTTATCCTCGAATACTACCTTTGATATGGAGCCGTGTTTTACCTCGAAAGACCAGATATTTTTGTTTTTAAGCCCCATTACTTCTGCGATTATCATCCTGATTGGTCCGCCGTGGCTGACGATTATGAACTCACTCTCCGGGTTTTTAGCCGCGAGTCCTTTTATGAAGGCCAGTGCCCTGTTTCTTATTTCCACAAAGCTGCCGCCCTCAGGGAAACAGGCCTCAAGCGGTGTTTCTCTTAGCTGTCTGTAAATTTCAGGATATCTTTCTTCGGCTTCAGTTGAGAGCATCCCCTCCCAGAGGCCAAAATCGACCTCTGCGAGGTCGGCGACTTCGGTGACATCCAGATCCTTTAAGCATTTTTTTATCTCTACAACAGTCTGAACAGTCCTCTTCATGGGACTTGTGTAGATCCCGGATATCTTTGTGGGGAAGGATCTGATCTCTCTCCCGACTGCGTAGGCCTGTCTAACGCCAAGGTCGGTTAGCTCAAGATCGGTTGAACCTATGTACCGTCTGTCAATGTTAAGTCTTGTCTGTCCATGCCGAACGAAGTAAAGAGCTGCCATGATGTTTTCCTATTATGCCAAATTTAACCTGATCTTCTCATAAATTTAGAAGTCCTTTGAAAGCGATGAAGTTGCTTGCAATTACAATAAGCATCAGAAAGAAAACCGATGAGATTTCTCCGATAGCGCCGAGAATATCGCCGGTTATACCGCCGATCTTTCTCTTCGACCATAAGAACATAAGTACAGGTGAAAGCAGGCCTGAAAAAAGTGCCAGGCTAAGTGGACCAATTAGGAGAAGAAGGACAGTTGCCATTAAAACTATGGATGCTGTCAGCTCACCCCATCCAACATGCGAGATAAAGGTTCTGGCAAGCGACCCCTTCGTTAGCTGCTTTTTACCAAGGATGGCTGCTAAGACCATCGATGTCCTCCCGAACGCTGGGGCAAGCATGATTGATTGCCAGAATATCTCCTTTTTTATGCTCAGATAAAGACCGTATTTTAATATCAGCAGGCATACCAGCGCAATTACACCAAAGGCACCGACATCGCTGCGTTTCATTATTTTCAGTATGCCATCCCTGCTATTGCCCGAGCGAAAGCCATCGAAGGTATCCATCAGACCGTCAAGATGAAATCCGAGAGTTATTATGATCTCGATTATTATCAGGAGAGCAGCAAGGGTGAAGGTTGGCAGGATAAATTTAAGCAGAATATACGATAATGCAATGAAGGCTCCGATCAGAATGCCAATTAAGGTGAAAAAATACATTGATTTTGCCTGATCACGCTCATTTTCTGGCATGATTTTAATCGGCACGATCGTGAGAAAGCCCAGTGCAATGGCAAGCCTTCTTAAAAAAGCCATCTTATTTCAACCTCATCGGTATACCGGCGAAAACCATGTAAACCTCTCTGGAGTTCGCGGCGATCATCTGGTGAAACCTGCCCATCACATCTCTAAAGACCCTTCCAAGCGGGTAGGGCGGGACAAGTCCAAGTCCAATCTCATTTGAGATCAATATGAAGTCCGCGCAGCTTCTTTTTATGCTTGACAGGATCTGGGTTGCCTCTTCCGTGACTGCTGATTCGGCCTGAACTGCATCTCTGGCATCGACTATCTCTCCCTGCCACTGCCAGCGTTTAAGGATATTGAAGGTGAGGTACGTGAGGCAGTCTATGAGGACCAGGTTCACATCTGTGGGTAGGTCATTAATAGCGTCAGCGATGTTCTCGCTCTTTTCTATCGTAAGCCACGATTTTGGCCTTGAGGATTTATGTATATTGATCCTATCGATTATCTCTTCATCTGTCGGAGAGGCTGTAGCTATGTAAGCAACCCTGCTGCTCCTTTCTTTTGCGAGTTTTACCGCAAATGAGCTCTTCCCGCTGCGTGCCCCGCCCAGTATGAACGTTATTTCGCCCAATTAGCCTTCTTCATCAATCGTTTCTATTGGATACTCCGGCTTCTCCGAATGTAGCCATTTCGGTGAGAATTTTAACACTGGCTTCAATTATACCAATTGCCAGTGCTGCGCCTGTTCCCTCCCCAAGCCGCATATCCAGGTCTAATATCGGTTCGATGCCGATGAAGTCCAGTGCCTCCAGGTGGCCCTTTTCTGCGGAGTTGTGTGACATGAACATGTAGTCGGTAACCGCTGGGTTGAATCTGGTTGCGATCAGCGCCCCGGCTGTTGAGATGAATCCATCGACGACCACAGGGATTCTATTGCTTGCTGCAGCAAGTATCAAGCCGGCGATTCCTCCTATTTCAAATCCTCCGACTTTTGCGAGCAGATCCAGGGGGTCATCAATATCTGGCTTGTTGACCTCCAGTGCCTTTCTTATTACGTCAATTTTCAGCTTTAGTCGCAAATCATCTATCCCCGTTCCTCGACCTGCTATGATGGATGGATCTTTACCGGTTACTGCACAGATGATAGCAGAACTTGGTGTAGTGTTTGCAATGCCCATGTCACCAGTGCCCACGATATCGATCCCGTGCTTGTTTAGTTCTTCATTGAATACATCGCTACCTGCTTCCACGGTCTTTTGTGCCTCTTCTCTACTCATCGCAGGGCCTTTTGCGATGTTTTTTGTGCCATGAGCTATCTTTTTGATTATGAGGTTGGCCGCGGGGTCGAAGTCCGCGGCAACCCCCATATCCACGACCAGGACCTTGGCGCCGACGTGCCGTGCCAGTACGTTTACCCCTGCACCACCGGCGATGAAGTTATATACCATCTGTGGGGTTACTTCAGATGGATATGCGCTCACACCCTCAGTTGCCACACCATGGTCTCCAGCCATGGTAAAAATAACTTTCCGCTCAGTCCTTGGATTAGTCGACTCCGTGATTGCGACCATTCTTCTTGCCAATTCTTCGAGCTTTCCAAGACTTCCCTGCGGCTTGGTGAGGTTATCCAGCTTGGATTGAGCAAGCCTGATTAATCCCTCATCAACCTTTTTGATTTTTGCAATAGCCTCACTTATTCTGTCCATTAAGCGTTCCTTTATTTAAAAATTTCTGGGTGGATTGCCCTTGCAAGATCCATAAGTCCTATAACCACGCGTGGCCCTGGCCTTGTAACCAAGTCATCATCGACGATAAATACTTTGTTTTCAAGTACTGCTTTTACACCTGATAACCTTTTATCTCCTGTTATAGTATCAGGTGTTGGGGCGAGCGTTTTAGGGGCAATTATTATATCGGGATTGATCTCTATTAAACGCTCAACACTGTACTCAGGCCAGCCGGTCAGGTTGTCTATAGATGCTATGTTGATTCCACCAGCTATTGTAATCATATCATGGATAAAGGTATCGACACCGGCGGTCATAAGTGGTTCGTTCCAGACTTCGTAAAAAACTTTGGGCCTGTTTTCTTTGGGGATATCTGCGACTTTGGAAGAGATCGCGCCTATGTCTGTTTGCATTTCTGCGATTAACTTTTCTGCTTCCTTTGACTTGCCTGTAAGCATCCCAATCCTCTTGATGTTATCGAGCGCCATGTCGAGGGTGGTGGGATTGGATATGAACACCTTTATACCATTTTTCTCAATTTGATCAAGTTTATCTTTTGATAGATCTATACCAAATGCAATTTCGGGATCAAGCGAAATGATCTTTTCTACGTTAAGGTCAACTACACCACCTATCTGTTCTTTTTCAAGAACTTCAGGTGGGTAGTTATCATATGAAGATACACCGACTACCTTGTCGCCAAGTCCAAGTGCAAAAAGTATCTCAGTGGTGCTTGGTGCAAAAGAGATAATCCTTTGTGGCTCAGATTCCAGTGTTAGCTCCCTTCCATAATCATCTTTCACGGTCACCGGATATGAGAGTTCTTCTTGAACCTCCTGTTCTTGAGCCGATTCTGTGGCTGCAGTCTCGGTATTTTCTGCCGCCTGTCCTGTTTCTTGAGCAGTGGTTATTTTTGTTTTTGTGCACGAAACTACTGAGAGTGAAAAGATCAAAAAAGTAATAAGCAATATTGCACTTATCTTTTTCAATTTATCTCCTTTCTTAGGAACGTTACTAGTTTACCAATACTTTTTTCTAATAAATTTTTAGCCCCACCTCCTTCTCTGGAGAATGGGGCTTTTTTGCAAATAAAAAATAGCTCCTTTCTCCTTCGGAAAGTGCTTCTTGAGCAAGATTTGGCAGGTCTCCTGACTCGCGGTTTCGCGCCGCTTCACCTTCCCGGAAATTTCCAGTGGTATAGAGCGGCAACCCGCATACAGTGGCGGGACCGTGTTGGCTTCTCACCAACTTCCCCATTATGCGTTTCGCACCAAATCTTCAGTTTTAAATTTGAGAGCTAGTATATAACGGTAAAGTTATCTTTGACAAGCATTGTGTCTTGTTTTAAGCATTTTTGCATATCTCAACTATTTCTTTGGCCGTGATCGTTCCTGCCTCAAGCATATATCCTAGTAAGATGAAGCCCCCACACGGTGGTGAACCTTTAATGTTCTGGACGAAGTCGCAGTCATTCTCAAAAAACGAACAGGGGCCGCACAGGTTTTGTCTGATGTTCTTTATCGTAACAGGTTTAAGCATCAAATGTGTCAGGTACTTCTTATCAGTTGGGGTTTCAGCCCCTTTTTTTATCAACTCGACAGCCACGATGAATCCCTGGCATGAAAGCTCCTCATTTTTTTCAGGCTTGTAATACTTGCAGAAACCCTTACATATTTTGTTAACAAGAGTGTTTTCTTCTCCAAACATGCTCTAATGAAAGATCTTTTTATTATATGATTATACTATGAGATATTTTATGACCAGAGAATGTGTTCTCAAATGGCTTGAGGCTCCTTCCGTCTATCATATTAAGAGGGACGATCTATATGAGCTTGATGATAGGTCTTTTGGGTTTCTTCAAAGATGCTCATCTGCAAAGGGTTGTCAGTCAGAAGATACAGAATTCATGGAATATTGCCTCCAAGAGGGCATATTAACCAGGGAGAATACTCCTCTTAAACGTCCAGCTCTCATCAGTTCCTCCGACCCGTCGCTTCGTTATCTTGAGCTGCAGATCACAGATAAGTGCAATCTTAAATGTAAACACTGCTATATTGATGGTTCAAGTGGAAGCGAGCTTTCGTTAATCCAGATAGAGGATGTGTTATCGCAGTTTGAGGAGATGCAGGGGTTAAGAGTTCTCATAACCGGGGGAGAACCTCTTTTGCACGCAGGCTTCGACGAGATAAATGAGATGCTTCCGCGATTTTTTATCAGAAAAGTCTTGTTGACGAACGGGCTTTTGCTGAGCCGGAAGCTTCTTAAAGGTCTTAATGTTGAAGAGGTGCAGATCAGTGTGGATGGACTTCGGGATGCACACGATGCGATTAGAGGAAGGGGAACTTTCGCCAGGGCAATTGAGGCGATCAGACTTTCAGTTGAATGCGGTTTTGATGTCTCTGTTGCTACGATGGTTCATCCAGGTAACCTTGCTGATTTCGATGACATGGAGAGGCTATTTAAGGGCCTCGGGGTCAAGGACTGGACGGTTGATGTGCCTTGCGTTACTGGAAGGTTGGTAGCTCATTCCGAGTTTCAGATCAGCGCGGCTGAAGGTGGAAGATATCTCGGGTACGGCTATGGCAGCGGTTATCATGGCGATTCTTCGGGTTTTGCGTGCGGCTTGCACCTTATGGCAGTATCAGCAGATGGGTCTGTTTCGAAATGCACCTTCTATCAACCTGTGGGCAGGATTGAAGATGGGCTGATGAATTGTTGGGAAAGAATAAAACCGATCAGACTTGATGAGCTTAAGTGTGATTGCAAATACATTGAAACCTGCAGGGGTGGTTGCCGGTATCGGGCAGAACTTCTTGGTGATAGCCTGGGGAAGGACTTTTATCGATGTTACTTTTATGGTATAAATAATAAAAATTAATGATACATTAGGAAGGGCGGTGTATTAGGTGAAAATCAAAAAGGTATCCAAGGGAGTATCCACTACCTGCAAGTGCAAAAGCTCTTGCTAATCAGCAATCAAGTGTATTTTTGTGCAGTATAGTAGCAGGTCTTTAGCATTATTATGCTTATCAAAGTAGCTAGAGGCCTGATTTATTTTTAATCACACTAGTAGTTTAATATCGGAGCCTGCCATAAAAGAGCCCTCTGATATAGACGAGCTTTACCTTCCAACCATAGAAGAGATCGCAAATCCTTTTTCTTTTAATTTCTCGATTACTTCCTTTAGGTCCTTACCCTGTTTTTTGCAACCTTCAGGTATTGTGGTTTTTCTACCAAGTGTCTTTCTTATGATAGGGTTTATCACGCCAAGAAATCCAAGTTCTTTTAGAATGTCTATGAGTTCGGGGTACTGCTCGGTTAGCTCATATACGCTCTTGTCTAAGTTAATTTCCTTCATCAAGCAGTCTTTTCTCACCTTCTAATTTTTTTATGTCAGTTATGTCCTGGGTAATCTCTATCGTTCCAAGATAGTTTGTGTTCTCATCTCTTACAGCAAAAAATCTGATGTATATAAATCTTTCCTTGAAATTAATCCAGAAATCCGCGGAATCTCGCTTGTTCTGCTTGAATGATGTGAGAATTTTTTCAACGAGCTCCACGCTTTGCGGCGGATGGCAGTTCTGTACCTTTCTGCCAATTACTGATCTTGTTCTTATAAATATCCTGTCCCTGCTATCCGTGAAGTATTTTACTGTGTCGTCTTTATCAATAAATGTTATATCCACCGGTAAACTGTTTAATATCCACATGAGTTCTTTTAGCTTTAATTCTCCTGTTGGAAGGACAATCATGCCTTCATCTTTTATTCTTGGCTCTTCGATCGCCGTTTTTTTAAGCTCCTGTATAAGGGCAGATGTCTCTTTCGGCTGTTCTATGAACACATAACCGACTTCAGAACTCTCTTTTAGAATCTCGACCCAGTCATCTACATTTAACTTTTCAAGCGAAGTGGGGAAGAGTATGTTTTCTTCCTTGAATATCATGCCATCGACTTCTTCAATTAGTGGATTTAGCTGTTTGCTCATGTATTCGTCAAGCTGTGACTGATTGTTTAATCCATCAACTTTTGACATTGAATCTTTTAACAATTCTCTTATCTCGTTATCCTTTCCCCACATGACCTTTGATGGGCCCATGAACCCATATCTTTCAAGAAATGGAAAGAGGAGTTGCTCTTTTCTTGTATAGTGGACGTCGATTCCTTTTAATTTTAACAGCTGTTCCTTTAGCAGGGTTTTCAATTGATAGATGTTATATTGATTCCGATTCCTTACAAGCTCTTTTACAAAGCCTGTTAACTTTTCTATTTCCCTATTTTCAAGCTTGAATAGAGTTATAGGATGGCTTGGGGACTCTTCTTTGGATAAAGCTTTTGAGAGAGTTGATTCAAACAAAAGAGCATGGACATTGCAGAATTTTTTAATTTCGTCTGGCGATAACCCTTCATTTATTAGCGACTGCTCAATCTCTGCTATTTCTGATGAGGTTATGTCTCCAACTTCTTTTTCAAACCTGCTTTTTGCCTCCTGGACGGAAAGGCCTTGATGGAGCTTTCTGATGATGTCCTTAACTGCTTCTTTTTTCTGTTCCTTATTGCCAAAAAATTCGCTCATGTTTTGAGTTTATAGAATTCCTTTTTATTTTTCAAGCAGCATTAATTTTGGGCAAAAAAGTCCATAATGCATTAAAATTATCATTTATTGAACCTAGATGGATTACATGGAAGAAATAAGCAGGTTACGGAAAAAACAAAACGCAGTTATTCTGGCTCATAACTATCAGGTTGGAGAGGTGCAGGACATTGCCGATTTCGTTGGGGATTCGCTGGAGCTGAGCATAATTGCGTCGAAGATCGATGCAAAGCGCATAATCTTTTGCGGCGTGCATTTTATGGCCGAGACTGCCTCGATTCTCGCCAGCAAGAAGGAGGTCTACTTGCCCGTGCTGACCGCAGGATGTCCCATGGCAAACATGATAACTCCCCAGGCGCTGAAGGAAAAGAAGAGAGAGCATTCCGATGCAGCAGTGGTGTGCTATGTAAACAGCTCGGCTGAAGTAAAGTCGCTCAGCGACATATGCTGTACATCTTCAAATGCTGTCAATGTGGTTAACTCGATAGACAGCAATAAACAGATACTTTTTGTTCCTGATATGTACCTGGGCGACTACGTCAGAAAGAGGAGCGGTAGGGAGATGATCCTGTGGAATGGATACTGCCCCACGCATGCGAGGATCCTACCCGAGGATATAATAAAGCAGAAAGAAGTCCATGCAAAAGCGAAAGTGGTGGTGCATCCAGAGTGCAAGCCTTCTGTTATTGAACTGGCTGATGCAGCTAGAAGTACGAGCGGGATACTTGCTTACTGTCATGAAACCGACAGCAAGGAGTTCATAATTGGGACTGAGGTTGGGATTCTACACAGGCTAAAAAAAGAAAATCCAGAGAAGAAGTTTTTCCCAGCATCGATACATGCGGTTTGTCCCAACATGAAAAAAACAACTCTGGCGGATGTGTATAACTCCCTTTCTACCTTGAGCAATAGGATAACAGTACCGGTTGAGATAGCCATGAGAGCTAGAAACGCAATAGAACTGATGGTAAAAATAACACCCACAAAAGACTGAGCGCAGGTTGAAGAACTCCTACCTTTATTCGGACAGGTTTTTGGCAAACCCCAATAATTTCATTGATGTTGGTGAGTCGTCGCCTCTGATAATAATTGGCAGCGGCATTGCAGGTCTATGGGTTTCATACAAGGTTTCGCGCAGGTTCCTGGTTACGATCGTTACTAAAGGTGAGGTTTCAGATTCAACCACATGGCATGCTCAGGGAGGGATAGCTGCTGCAATACAGAAACCGGATGATCCGGAAAAACACTTCAAGGACACTTTGAGCGTCGGCCAGGGTTTATGCGATGAAAGAGCTGTGCGGATGCTGGTGGAGATGGCACCACAAATAATATCAGAGCTTCAGGATGTGGGTGTTAATTTTGATAAAAAGGACGGCACTATTAATTTGACCACAGAGGGAGGGCATTCTTACCCCCGTGTGGTGCATGCAAAGGGTGATTCAACAGGTGCAGAGATCGAGAATAGCCTGGTTGCGCTGACCAGAAGTGTTGGCGGAATAAATATACTGCAGGAGCATCTTGCGGTTGATATTGTTCTTGATGCTGATGGTGCAGTACACGGAGTGACTGTTCTTGATGAGGTCAGCGGCGAATTAAAATACTTAAGGGCGAAATCGATACTGATTGCGACTGGTGGGATAGGACAGCTTTACGAGTTCAATACAAACCCTGCTGTTTCAACCGGAGATGGCATTGCGATCGCATATCGGGCTGGTGCTGAGATCTCTGACATGGAGTTTGAACAGTTTCATCCAACGGTTTTCATTACCAAAAAGGGCGAGCCGTTTCTGATTACGGAAGCGCTGCGAGGAGAGGGAGCTTATCTACTTGACCCTGATGGCAGGAGGTTCATGAAGGGCATACACCCATTAAACGAGCTTGCTCCCAGGGATATTGTTGTTAAGAAGATGGTTGGCGTCATGTGCGAAAAGGCTTGTGATAAATTATATCTTGATGCGCGGCATATCCCGGAGAGTAAACTTCTTGAACGGTTTCCGATGATTGTCTCGATGCTCAAGGAGAACGGAATTGATATTCACGATGACCTAATTCCGATATCGCCGGCCATGCACTACATGATAGGCGGGATTAAGACGGATGTCAGCGGGGCGACGTCAGTTATGGGTTTATTTTCGTGCGGTGAGGCTGCCGACACCTGGGTTCATGGTGCTAACAGGTTGGCCAGCAATTCGCTGCTGGAGGGAATGGTATTTGGCAATATCGTCTCAGAATCGATCATGAAATACATCTCGGCATCATCTGGTGCTGCTAAAAAATCCGATCTAAGCGGTGCTATCTCTCATGAGAGCTCGGCAGGCGACAGCGCAGATATATCTGAATTTAAGAGCATGATGTCAAAGTATGCAGGGATCATACGCAGCAAGGTTGGTCTTGATGGACTGCTGGATTACATAATGGGTTCGGGGCTTGAGCGAAAATCCGGCATCTCGCGGCGAGCTCTTGAAGCACGTAATATGGCGCTGCTCGGACGCCTGATAGCATATGGCGCGATTTTGAGGGAAGAGAGCAGAGGAGTTCATTTGAGGGAAGATTTTCCGGATGTGGATGATCTGAAATGGAAGAGGCACATTTCTTTTAAAGAAGGAAGGGTTGAGCTCTCAAAATTTGTATAGGATTTTTGTTGAATGTTAAAGAAGGAAGAAATTGTAAAACTTAAAGAGCTTGTCAGGATTGCGCTCAGGGAGGACCTCGGGCAGGGATTTGACATCACAACCTGGCTCACCGTACCGGCTAATTTGGCCTGTGAAGGTAACTTCCTGGCAAAAAGCGATCTGGTGTTGTGTGGAATTCAGGCAGCAAAAGAGGTCTTTAGTAGTATTGATAATGGCACTATATTCAAGAAATATTTCAGCGATGGAGATTTTGTTAGAGCTGGGCATGTAATAGCCAGGGTCAGCGGTTTGGCTTCTTCGATATTAACCGGTGAACGCACTGCGCTCAATTTTTTAAATCATTTATCGGGCATATCGACCCTCACGAGAAGGTTTGTGGAGGCTGTGGAGGGCACAGGTGCGAAGATCGTTGATACTCGTAAGACGGTACCAGGATTGCGCTGGCTTGAGAAATATGCTGTCAGATGCGGGGGTGGATGCAATCACAGGTTTGGACTGTTTGACGGTATTTTGATTAAGGATAATCACATAATCGCTGCTGGAGGGACAGCTAAAGCAGTACAGGGTGCAAGAGAGGGAGCACCGCATTTGCAAAAAATAGAGGTCGAGGTATCCAGTCTTGATGAATTAAGGCAGGCCCTTGATGCTGGCGCTGATGTGATAATGCTTGATAACATGAGCCTGGAGGAAACGAGAGAGGCAGTTAAAATGTGCGCTGGAAGATGCATCATTGAAGCGTCAGGTAATGTCATGCTGGAGCGAGTCAGGGACATAGCACTGTGTGGAGTTGACCTCATTTCCACCAGCCAGATTACGATGTCGGCTAAGTCAAGCGATATATCCCTGGAGCTGAAACTGGATAAGTCGCGAACTTAAGTCATCACTGATTACATGTTCGAAGTCGAGTATTTAAGATCATGAGGAATGAGAGATCATCAGGATTTATAGTGTTCAGGCAGGAGAATGACAGGAGGTTATACCTTCTTTTGCATTACGAAGCTGGTCACTGGGATTTCGTCAAGGGTAACATAGAGGATGGTGAAGAAGAGCTTAAAGCTGCAACTCGTGAGCTCAAGGAGGAGGCCGGGATAACTGATATCAAAATTGTTGACGGCTTCAGGGAGAGGATCGGTTATTTTTACAAAAGAGATGGCGTTTTAATTCGTAAAGAAGTAATTTTTTTTGCCGGCACTACTAAAGAAAGCGAGGTTAAGCTTTCATTTGAGCATACCGGATATGTGTGGGCTGATTATGATGAGGCAATGAAAGTTCTGACATATAAAACAGCGAGAAATGTCCTTGCACTGGCAGAGAAATACATGAAACAAATAGCTTGAAAGTGGCACGTTAATATTGCAAAATCATATACAGTTTAGATTATTTTTTAGGAGGTAGAAATGGCCGAGGAAACCTGCCCCAATTGCGGATGTTTCATAGATCCTGTAACCAGCTATAAGCATGAGGGCGTGGTATATTGCTGCGAATCCTGCGCCCTGGAAGATTCGTGCGATTGCGGCTGCCAGTAGTTTTTAGTTATCTTCAGACTTTTATCACTGGCGAGGCAATGATACCGATGAGGCCTGGTCCCACGTAGGCTCCAATGACGGGAGTGACTTCAGTTATTATGGTCTCGATGCAGTTTATGCTTTTTTCCAGCCTTTTTTTGACGTCGAGGGCGACATCTTCGCACAGCGCGTGAATAACTGCGATTCGGACAGGGACCTGATTTTTGAACAGGTCAACTACCTGTTTGCAGATGTAGTTTATCGAGGCTGCTCTTGATACTATTTTAGCCAGTAGTTTGACCTCACCGTTTTGTATCGTGAGGATCGGTTTTATCTTGAGCGTTGATCCCAACAATACCTTAAGTGCTGGAACTCGTCCGCTCCTGTACAGGTACTTGAGCACATCTATGGTCGCGAAAATTTTGATCTTTTCCTTTATCTTTTCAAGGAGGGCTACTATTTCATCTACCTTTAAGCCCTTTTTTATCGCTTTTGCTGCTTCCCAGATGAGAAATCCCTCTCCGATTGAAGCAAGACCGCTGTCGAAGACCCTTATATCTTTTTCCGGCAGGAGGTTTTTAGCTATACAAGCGTTTTGAAAGACTGCTGTTAGCTTTGAACTGAGTGTAATGGTAAGTATCGTTTCGAATTTGTCGGCAATCCTTTGAAAAACCTGGTGGAAATCTCCAGGTGAAGGACTGGAAGTCGAAGCCACCATGCCCTCATCTCTGAGCTTGTGATAAACGTCATTTGGTGTGATATCGATGCCATCCCTATACACCATATCGCCAAATTTTATGTAAATTGGTACTATGTGAATATCAAATTTCTCTATGATTTCTTTAGGTAGATCACAAACACTATCGGTTACCAAACCAATTTTTTTCAACGTTGCTCCTTAAGGTTAATTTGCCAGCCTCTGCTTTTCCATGAACCTTTTAAGGTCATCTCTGAATCGGTATGTCCCTATTAAGGCGACTGCTATGTAGAAAATTAGCGTGATCATGGAAAAATTATATGCCAGCGATGAGATTGGTATTAGCCAGAACCCGATGACCGTACCGACCAGGCCATCCTTCAAAATTAAAAGTCCAGCGACAATCCCAATTAGAAATGGAATTATCAAGACTGGTTCTATTATGGACATGACTCCAAGTGTCGTTCCAACCCCTTTACCGCCTTTGAATTTGATGAATATCGACCAGTTATGTCCTACTATAGCAAGAAACGCTGCCGATAAGGTTATATAGATATTGTGAAAGAGAACCTGTGATGCCCAGGTCACCAGTGTTCCCTTTAATATATCCAGGATCCCACCTATGGAGCCTGCTATTTTATTTGCATTTCGAAATGCGTTCATACCCCCGACGTTTTTGCTGCCAATTGTGGATATATCCTTTCTTGTGATTACTCTGACCCAGATGTAAACGTTTGGGATTGCGCCGATGAGGTAGGCTGCTATCAAAAATGAAATAATTTTTACATATAACATGCTAAAAATATAACACTTCGAAATTTATTACTCCAATATTTATTTTCCACTTATCTTCGAGATTTTACCAAGAATTTACCAGCATTTAACATTCTTGAAACAATTTAGTGCTTAAGTATATACACCTTTGAGGGAAGGAGTTATACGATGGGCGATCGCGAATACGTCCTGGCTTACGCCAAGGAAAATAACGTTAAGTTTATCAGGCTCTGGTTTACCGACATACTTGGTTTTCTGAAAAGCTTTGCAATTACAGTTGAGGAACTTGAGCAGGCTCTTTACGAGGGCATGGGCTTTGACGGCTCCTCGCTTTCGGGATATGCGGGGATCGAGGAGACCGATATGGTTGCCGTGCCTGATCCTTCCACCTTTAAATTGCTGCCATGGCGACCTAAAGAGGGCGGTACCGTCGCGAGGATGTTCTGCGATGTGCAGGATCATGATGGCATGAGCTTCAAGGGTGACCCGCGCTGGATATTGAAGAGCAACCTGGCGAAAGCCAGGGATAAGGGATATACATACTATGTCGGGCCAGAACTGGAGTTTTTCTACTTCAAAAGCCCCGAGGGTGCTCCACAGACGCTGGATCGGGGAGGTTATCTCGATCTGACTCCGCTCGATGTGGCAAGTGATCTCAGGCGTGATACCGTTTTTTACCTTGAGGAGATGGGCATCGGAGTGGAGTATTCTCATCATGAGATATCAGCTAGTCAGCACGAGATAGGTCTTCGTTACACAGATGCCCATACGATGGCAGATAATGCAATGACCTATAAACTCGTGGTCAAGGAGGTTGCACAGAAGTACGGTGTTTACGCGACTTTCATGCCAAAGCCGTTAACGGAATATAACGGGAGCGGGATGCATGTCCATCAGTCGCTTTTTAAAGGTGATAAGAATATCTTCTTTGATCCCAAAGGCAGTTACTATCTTTCCGATGAAGCGAAATTCTTCGTAGGTGGGCTCCTTCGATATGCTCCAGAATTCACGCTGATAACAAACCAGTGGGCAAACTCCTACAAGAGGCTTGTGCCTGATTTTGGTGCGCCCATATTCATAACCTGGGCACAGCGAAATCGATCAAATCTTGTTAGAATTCCAATCAGCAAGCCCGACAAACCTTCTTCTTCCAGGATTGAGTTCCGCTCACCGGATCCCGCATGTAATCCGTATCTTGTCTTCTCGGTGATGCTCGCTGCTGGGCTGAAGGGAATGGAAGGAAAGATCGATCCAGGTGAGCCATTTGAGGGAAACGTACTTGACATGACAGAGATGGAGAAGCAGAGGATAACGATCAGGCGCTTACCTGAAACGCTGCTTGGTGCCATAAAACTTGCAGAGGAGAGCGAGTTTTTAAGAGAAGTGCTTGGAGAGTATGCGTTGGGACAGATTCTGGAAAACAAGAAGCGCGAATGGATGAAATACAGAAAATACGTATCTGGTTATGAGATTGATAACTATCTGCCCATTCTTTAAAGAGAGGGCAGTTTGGATGGGAAGATAAGGGATGGCTTCAACGCTAAGTACTTTAAAAGATGATAAGGATTATGGGGCATGTGGGCTCGCTGCGATAATTAACGAAAATGGCGAACCCTTCAGTGGGCGGATGATTGCTGATGCCATGTCACTCATGGATGAACGCACCAACGGGCTTGGTGGTGGTTTTGGTGTATACGGTGTATTTCCTGATTTTAAAGATTATTATGCTCTCCACCTCTTCTTCGATGATGATATGTGCAGACAGGATGCGGTGCTGTTGTTTGAGCGGTTTTTCGAGATCGAGCACGCAGAACCTGTACCAGTAAAACCGAACAGGTTGAAACAGACTGCCCCTGTTATCTGGCGTTATTTTGTCAAACCAGGTCGCAAGGAAATAAATGAACGCGGCATATCTGAGGATGATTACATTGTGAACGCTGTGATGAAGATTAACTCGGATGTTGCTGGTGCCTATGTGGTTTCAAGTGGTAAGAACCTTGCTGTGTTCAAGGGGAACGGATATCCGTCCGAAGTAGCTGAATATTTCAGGATAGATGAGTACAAGGGGTACTCCTGGCTTGGTCATGGAAGATTTCCTACCAATACCCCTGGCTGGTGGGGTGGCGCACATCCGTTTGCGCTGCTTGACTGTTCGGTGATTCATAACGGTGAAATTTCTTCTTATGGAACAAACAAAAGATATCTGGAGATGTTCGGCTATAAGTGCACGTTGCAGACCGATACAGAGGTGATGGCATATCTGTTTGATCTGCTTGTCAGACGTCATGGGCTGAGCCTTGAGGATGCCTGTCTGGCCATTGCACCTCCATTCTGGACGGATATAGACGGGATGGGAGAGGAAGAAAGCGAGTTATGTCGCTCAATTCGCATCGTTTATGCGAGCGCCCTTGCTAATGGTCCCTTTGCGATAGTGTTAGGTGGAGAAGGTTTCATAATGGGCCTGTCCGACAGGATCAAGTTAAGGCCTCTTGTTGCTGCCAGGAAGGGCGATTTCTTCTATCTGGCCAGCGAGGAATCAGCAATCCGGCACATCTCTCCTAAACTCGATGAGGTCTGGATGCCAGATGCAGGACAGCCCATTTTTGGAAGATTGAAGGCAAAGGTCGGGATTTAGTTGACTACTAATTTGAAAAGCTTTCAGTTACCCAAATACAAGATTGATCGGGACAGGGATAAGTGCATAGACTGCAAGGTCTGCGTAAATCAGTGCGGCTTTGGCGTGCATAGATTTGATGAAGACTTCGAACGTGTGGTTTCAAGCGATGAAAAATGTGCTGGCTGCAGCAGGTGTGTTAGCTTTTGCCCCACAGGTGCGTTGGAGGTAAGGCGCAGGCAGGTACTGGATGTTGGTAATGCAAACTGGACACCAGATGTCCTTCTGGACATATATAAACAGTCGGAAACCGGTGGGGTTCTGTTATCGAGCATGGGTTGTGATTTGGACTATCCCATCTACTGGGACAGGATTTTGCTCAACGCAAGTCAGGTTACTAACCCCTCAATTGATCCCCTTCGCGAACCCATGGAGCTGCGAACATACCTTGGGAGCAAACCTGATTCGCTTGACATCGACTACTTGGGAGGGGACACAAGGCTTAAGACCAAACTTTCTGCCCAGCTTGAATTAAAATTACCCGTGCTCTTTTCTGCAATGTCGTTTGGTGCAATTAGCTTTAACGCTTGCTATTCGCTGGCAAAGGCAGCATGGGGATACGGCACTTACTATAATACTGGTGAAGGCGGCCTGCATAAAAGCCTGTATAAGTACGGTAAGCGGACGATAGTACAGGTCGCATCTGGACGTTTTGGCGTTGAGAAGGATTACCTTGATGTTGCGGCAGCGGTGGAAATCAAGATAGGACAGGGAGCAAAGCCAGGGATAGGCGGGCATCTTCCAGGCGAAAAGGTCGATGATGAGGTTTCCCAGACCAGGATGATACCTGTTGGCAGCGATGCGCTTTCGCCGGCCCCGCACCATGATATCTATTCGATTGAGGATCTAAGACAGCTGATTTATGCGATCAAGGAAGCAACAAATTACGAGAAACCTGTAATAGTGAAGATAGCTGCGGTTCATAACGTCGCAGCGATAGCGTCAGGAATAGTCAGAGCAGGCGCCGATGTGGTTGCCATCGATGGGTTCAGGGGATCGACTGGCGCGGCCCCAAAGAGGATAAGGGATAACGTCGGCATACCGATAGAGCTGGCTTTGGCAGCGGTTGACGAGCGCTTGCGCCAGGATGGGATAAGGAACCGTGCTTCAATAATTGCGGCTGGCGGTTTCAGAAGCAGCGCTGATGTAATAAAGGCCATCGCGCTTGGCGCAGATGCAGTATATATAGGCACGGCAGCACTCGTTGCAATGGGATGCCATGTCTGCGGCAAGTGCTATACGGGAATATGCAACTGGGGCATAGCAACGCAGAACCCCTATCTTGTCAGAAGATTGAATCCTGAGATTGCAAGCCAGAGGCTTGTAAATCTCCTTACTGCCTGGGAACACGAGATGAAGGAGATCCTTGGCGGAATGGGCATAAATGCGATAGAGAGCCTGCGCGGTAACCGGCACCACTTAAGAGGAGTGGGCTTGAATCAGGTTGAGCTTGATATTCTCGGGATAAGGATGGCTGGTCAGTGAGGAAGATTTACCCGAATGAAAAGTATTGTATGGGTTGTGGGATATGCCGTATAAGCTGCGCTGTGTCGGCTGCTGGTACTGATGACGTGCTGAAAGCCTACAGGCTGAAGAAGCTTCCTGTATCAAGGATAAGGGTTGATGAAAATCTGACAGATGGGAAACACCCGCTTATGTTTGCGATCCAGTGTTTGCAGTGTGACCAGCCCGAATGCGTTGAGTCCTGCCTCACTGGAGCAATTCACAAGGATCTGAAAACTGGTGTGGTCATTATAGATAAGGATAAGTGCATTGGATGCTGGACATGCGTTCTGGCGTGTCCCTATTCGTGTATTTTTCCGGATATCGGCGTGAGCAAGAGGGCCGTGAAATGTGAACTTTGCCTTGACAGGGAAACTCCGCCTTGTGTAGCGGGATGTCCGAACGGTGCGCTCATAGTTGAGGATGAGCAGGTTTTAGGATTGGTGAGCAGGACTGGTAAAGAAGGGATGAACAGACTTGAAGATAGTAATTCTCGGTAACTCCGCGGCTGCGGTTGGGGCAGTTGAGGAGATAAGGAGAATAAGGAATGACGATGAGATCCAGATTTACTCCGCTGAACCGTATCTTGCTTATTCCAAGCCAATGCTGGCTCATGTGCTGTCCAACGAGTTTGGCATTGATAATATCGGTTATCGTAACGAGAGTTTTTATAAGTCATTTGATGTCAAACTTAATTTGAGCGTGCCTGCTATTTCGCTCGATGTTTCAAGCAAAAAAGTTCACTTTGCCGATGGTGCGAACGCTGATTACGACAGGTTGCTTATCTCAACAGGTGCTCATCCGCTGGATCTGCAAATTCCAAACCTGAGTGCTCATAACAAATTTTATTTGACCACAATACAGGAGACGCTCGATATCGCTAAAAGGGCTGCCGACATCAGCGATGCTGTCGTGGTTGGTGCTGGATTCATCGGGTTGAACGTGGCAGAAGCCCTTGTAAGGTTAGGTAAGAAGGTTGTAGTGGTTGAGCTGGCAGATAGAATTCTTCCGTCTTCGCTTGATTACCGCGCATCTGATATGTTGAAGGAGAAGCTCGAAACTGAGGGTATTTCATTTCGGCTTAATCAAAAAATAGTTTCTGCTGATGAGGTTGATTGGGAATTGAGGTCAGTCCTGCTTGAAAATGGAGAGGAGCTGCCCTGTGAGATTGTTGCTGTTTGCATTGGAGTTAGGCCGAACTGTGATTTTGCAAGGGAAGCTGGGACAAAAGTGAACCGCGGGATCATAGTAAATGAGAGGATGGAGACCAATGTTCCTAATGTGTATGCTGCTGGTGATGTGGCTGAAGGACCGCATGTCTTGATAAAGGAGAACAGGCTTGTCCCAAACTGGCCAAATGCGTATCGCCAGGGCAGAGTGGCTGGGGCGAACATGATTGGCAGCGATCTGATCTTCGATGGGGGCATTGAAATGAATTCGTACAATTTTGCCAACATTCCGATTAACTCAATCGGGTTTACCGCGCAAGTCTCCAATGGAGCCGAGGAATATTTTGCGCTTGACTATAAAAAGGGAAACTACAGAAAGATCGTCGTAAAGGATGGAAAGCTGATCGGCGCACTGGTTCTCGGTGATATTTCGAATACAGGCCTGATCGGATGGCTCATAAAGGCTAAGATGGATGTTTCATTGCATATAAACGAGATATTAAATCTGGAGTACGGACTTTCATTCCTCCCCAAGGAGGTATTGAGTGAGCGAATCACCAGATATTGAGTTGAGCACCAGGGCAGTAGTTGAAGCAGCAGGTAAGGGTTATCGCGAGCTTAATTCTGAGATAAGAAGTTTGGTAGCAAATGGTATTACTGAGGTAAATGTCCATGGAGTCAATGGCCAGCGATACATCGGTGCCGGACTGCGTGGGGATATTATTTTGAGATTGCACGGCACTACTGGCAATGATCTGGCTGCCTTCATGGACGGCCCGCTCATTGAGGTTCGTGGAAATTCCCAGGACGGTGCAGGGAATACCATGAACACTGGTACCATAATAGTTCACGGCAGCGCAGGCGATGTCCTTGGCTATGCTATGCGCGGTGGCGAAATATACATCAGGGACGACGTGGGCTATCGCGTTGGTATTCACATGAAATCCTACCAGGATAAAAATCCTGTAATAGTGATCGGTGGTACGGCTAAGGATTTCCTTGGCGAATACATGGCGGGAGGGACTATTATACTGTTGAACCTCGGAGATAGACCGCTCGGGCGGTTTATAGGTACTGGCATGCACGGTGGGAGCATCTACATCAGGGGAGAACCTGATATGGCCAAGGTAAGTCCTGAGGTGAATTATGAAGTCACAGACGATGATCAGATGAGCGAAATAGAGGGTTATATCAGAAATTTCTGTTCATTTTTTAACACTGATTATTCGAAGATTGTTGAGTCAAAGTTTACGATTTTGAAACCTTCCTCCTCGCGTCCCTACAGCAAGGTCTATGCCCACTGATTTTGCTGATTTTCATTTCGTCCTTGTTCTTGCTAATGAAAGCGAGGAAATCACAGGTATTCCCCTTTTATCAAGTTCAAACTGAAAATCCCAGTAATCAAGCCCTGCTATCTCAGCAGCTTTTCTGAAGGAAGCTCCCTCTTGATACTTTTTGACTCCTAGGGATATCTTTTCTTCTGAGATTGCCTTCTTTATAAGCTGTCTTATAGCTGTTGATCTGTCCTCCGCCATTGACTTTGCAAATTCATCGATTGATTTCAGGAGCTCTTTATCGAGCATGACATTTGTTCTAAATAGCTCTTTACCTTTTAACAATTTTTTTTACCCTCCATAATGTAAAATTCTGCAACTGATGATCTTAATCTATTTTCTATTACTAATCCCCTAACGGAAGTCTCAAAATCCTGGAAATTCATGAAGTTTCCTTTGAGCCCTTCTAATAATAGATCAGGGGATGCTTTAACGCTAAAACCAAGTGACATGGCTATTCTCCATACACCTCTTTAACTTCCCATGTTGCGATCAGGTGTACATCATTCTCGGTGAAGTCCTTTATGATTATCTGGCCAAACCCCACGGGAGCATGGAGCTTAATGTTCTTTACCATCTCCATGGCTTTGATAAGATTCTCCCTTTTGATTGGTTTCGTTGATCTCACCGGCACCCTTGGCAGCTCGCCATCATTTATCCCGATGGTTGTAGTGAAGATCCTCCTGGGACAGGTAGCCTCGTTCATGGCATATGTTTTGCCCTTCTTGCATTGGTATCCTTCGATGCTGGAGATCGTGTTATCCGTGAAACTGACTTTTATCCTGCATGAAATAGGGCAGATTATGCAGGTGATATCTTTGGACATGTTAATCCTGGTCAACATCTATTACTATTTCCTGGTAATTAAACAATTCTTCCTTCATTTTGATAAGGTCGATAATTAGCATTTCTGATGGAACTACTGCCCTCTTTTTTAACTTCCATATGTATTTACCATTTGCGTTAAACGATATATGAACATTTGTCAGCGGTTTTGAAACTCGAAGAGATACGAAGCCTGCATTTTCTGAGATTTTATAATCATGGAAAACCTGAGAAACCACAGATGTGACATTTTTACCAGGCTTGAATATAACTTTCTTATCTGTTCTATTTAATCTTTCATCAGAATACAGCGCGGCGCTCCTACCTGCTGTCTCACCGCTATTTGAAACCCAGTCCACAAGGTCATATACCTGCACGACGTTACCGCAGGCAAAAATACCATCCATCGTCGTTTGCATCAGGTTATCAACTATCGGGCCATTTGTCCTTGAGTCAATTTCAATGTCCAGGTTGCGGATAAGCTCGCCTTCAGGGATTAGGCCCAGGGATAGAAGGAGCGTATCACATTTTATGATTTCATCGGTACCCAGTATGTTTTCACTTGAGCTGTTAATTTCAGAAATTGTAACGCCTTCCACTCTTTCTTTTCCGTGGATAAAGGTAACAGTGTGACTTAGGTACAGAGGTATTCTGAAATCTTCAAGGCACTGGACAACGTTTCTTTGCAGGCCACCGGGGTAGGAAAGCTTTTCAACTACCGCATTCACCTTCATGCCCTCAAGCTTACACCTTCTGGCCATTATTAAACCGATATCTCCAGAACCCAAGATGACAACTTCTTTTCCTGGTAGGTAACCATGTATATTAATTAATCTTTGTGCAGTGCCTGCTGTGAAAACACCAGCTGGCCTGAAACCGCTTATATGGGTATATCCGCGCACGCGTTCCCTGCAGCCCATGGCCAGGACAATCGCTTTTGCCCGGGTCTCTATCATTCCAAGATCAGTGTTTGTTAGCGTAATCTTTTTATCCACATCGATTTTTAAAACCGCTGTATCCAGAAGCAGATCGATTTTTTCATTATTTAACATCTGGGTATATCTGTGTGCGTATTCTGGGCCTGTTAAATCTTCGCCAAAATTTATCAGGCCAAAGCCAGTATGAATGCACTGCTGCAAGATTCCACCGAGGTGTGTTTCTCGATCAATTAATAAAACATCTTTAGCTTCAAATTTCTTAGCGCTTATTGCTGCGGCAAGCCCAGCTGGGCCTCCTCCGATGATTACGACATCGTATATTTCTTTTAACATAGACCTAATTTATTCATAGTAGTAAACAATACTTTGTATTTAAATCACACCACCAATGATTTTTGACCTACCGCCTTTTTTGGTTATGTCTTGAGGTCTCATTCCAGTTTCTCTCCTGATAATTTCTAAAATTCTGGGTAGGTCAAATCCTCCCTGACATCTACCTGCTCCAGCCCATGTCCTGAACTTAATTGCATCTATTGTTGTACAAGGTAGGGGAGAATGTATGGCGTTAACTGTATCTCCTTCAGTAACGTTCTCACATCGGCAAATTATCCTTCCATGACGAGGGTCTTTTTTAATGGCCTCGCTCTTTTCACGATCATTCATATCTCTGAATAATGGTTTAATTTTGTAATCAGTTTTATAGTTAGCCTTCTTTTGCAATTTAAAGAAATTGTTCTCGATAATATCTAACACGTATTTAGATATTGCTGGGGCGGCAGTTAAACCGGGCGATGCGATCCCCGCCACATTTATTAGGCCACCAACCTCATCAGGCTTTTCTATTAAAAAATCCTCAGTATTCCCCATTGCTCTTATACCGGCATAACTTGCAATGTGTGAATGATATTTTAAAAATGGGGCAATCCTGGCTGCGCTATTAAGAACCTCTTTTAAGCCCTCTCTGGTTGTTGATGTATCAGACCTATCTGAAACAATTTTGAAAGTACCACCCATGATTATATTTCCCTTGATTGTTGGTAAAACAGCGACGCCCTTACCACCATTTATTGGTTTTTGATATAAAGAGCTCTTAATTAATCCTTGAATATTTTTATCGAAGACGAAATATTCACCTTTATAGGGGGTAATGTGAAAGTAATCTGACCCAGCCATCTTCATA
Organism: Actinomycetota bacterium; assembly: GCA_023488455.1. The sequence continues at coordinate 36,093 of JAMDDV010000017.1, forward strand.
ATTTTGTCTGAGTCTACTCCAGCACAGTTTATTACCAATTTTGAAAAGAATTTATCTTTTCTGCTTTTAACTCCAATTACATTATTTTTACTATCTTTTATGAGATCCGTTACCTCAGCATCAAAATAAAATTTGCAGCCATTAACAATTGCAAACTCTGCCAGTGCTATGGTTAATAAAAAAACATCTACAATGCCAGCGTCCTCAGCCCATAGTGCTGCGAAGACATCTCTGGATAAATTTGGCTCCTGTTTTAGAAGTTGAGCTTTATTAATGATCCTAACTCTTGGGGCTCCATTTAAATATGCTCTTTCTAGTAGTTGCTCAAGAATAGTAATGTCTGCTGGATAGGTAATGACAACCAAACTTCCAATTCTCCTAAATGGGACTCCGAGCTGCAAGCAAAAATCAGGAAACATTTTATTTCCCTCAACATTTAGCTTTGCTTTCAGGGTGTTGGGCTTTGGGTTAAATCCGGCATGAACATGTCCACCGTTAGCCTTACTCTGGCCAGAACAAACAAAGGATGTCTTTTCAAGCAGACAAACTTTAAGGTCATAATAACTTAGGTCACGGGCAATTGCACATCCAGTTACTCCACCACCAATTATTATTATGTCAAAAATATTGTTATTTGAGCCCATTTTATGAGACTTTGATTTTATTCACATTCTTTTGCCCAGTTTCTGGAAAGTAAAATTGCCCTGCTCCAGTTCCTGTAGAGTTTCTCCCTCAGGTCATTACCAATTTCTGGCAGATATTCATCAGGCGTCCTTTCATCTTTTATTTCATCGGGACCATCCCATATCCCAATTCCAATACCTGCTCCGTACATGGAGCCAAGCGCAGTAAATTCTTTTAAATCATATTTTATGATCTTTATTCCCGTAATATCTGCCAGTATCTTGCAGAATAGCCTGTTCTGTGAAACACCACCATCTATCTTCATCTGGATGAATTTTATTTTAGAATCTCTTTCCATGGCCAGGAGTACATCGCAAGTGCTCAAGGCCATTGATTCAAGAGCTGTCCTAATGATCTGCTTTTTTCCTGATGCTCGCGTTAGTCCTATGATCAGCCCTCTTGCATAAGGGTCCCAGAATGGAGCACCCAGGCCAGTGAAGGCAGGCACAAGAAATAGGTTATCCTGATAGTTGACTCCTGAAGCAAGGATTTCAATTTCATCGTAGCTATTTATGATTCCAAGCTCCTCTTTTAACCACTGAAGTATGCTGCCTGTGTTGTAAATTGAGCCCTCCAGTGCGTAATAAACCTCATTGTTATTTGATCCAAAAAATATCGTTGTCAGCAGATTGTTTTTACTGGATATTTTCCTGCGGCCGGTATTCATTATCAGGAAAGAACCTGTACCGAAGGTGCACTTTATGTCTCCCTCGCTAAAACATTTCTGACCAAAAAGTGCGGCTTGCTGGTCTCCGAAGACTGAGCATATCGGAATTTTTCTTTTAAAAACTGAATTATCATGTGTATAACCATATATTGCATTTCCAAAGCTTGGAATAGCTCTTGGTAAAACATTTAAAGGGATATTGAAGATGTCCAGTAACTCTTCATCCCATGTTAGATTTATTATATTAAATAACATGGTTCTTGAAGCATTGGAGTAATCTGTAAGGTGCTGTCCAGTTATATTGAAGATTATCCAGCTATCTACAGTCCCAAATAATAAATTCCCTGTTTCTGCTTTCTTGATCGGTGTTTCATTATTTTTTAATAGCCACTCCAGTTTTGTAGCTGAAAAGTATGGGTCTATAGTCAAACCCGTTTTTTGCTTAATTACCTCTTCAAATCCATGTTTTTTCAATTCCGCACATCTATCTGAAGTTCGTCTATCCTGCCATACAATTAAATTAGAGAGAGGTTTGCCGCTTTGTCTGTCCCAGATCAGCGTCGATTCCCTTTGGTTAGAGATGCCCAGAGCCAGTATATGATTTGGATCAATTCCTGAGCTTTTAATTGATTTTGCTATTACGCTCTGGGTTGTTTCCCATATTTCAACTGGGTCCTCTTCAACCCATCCCGGCTTTGGATAGAATTGCTTTATCGCTTGAAATGACTCAGATAAGACCTCACCGGCTAAGTTAAATGTAATAAATCTTATTGAGGTGGTGCCGAGGTCTATCACACCAATATAGTCTGCTTTTTTACCAGATATCATGTTTTTATTTTACTTGACTTTTTGATAGTTATGTAAATTAAAAATGCACATCCTTTATTGACCCTTAGCATAATGGTGATTATTTTAGTTACCAAAGCGCTCTAAGGGGGTCAAGAGCATGAACATTCTAGTTCATCTTAGGAGATCCAATCTACAAGCTGTATTTTCTGCAAATGGAAAAATAAACTCTACAAAATACATACTTACTTATTGACACAGATAGACAAGTAATGTATTATGCCTATATCATATGATTATTAATACTCATATGAGCATTGATTTAAAACAAGGAACCGGAAATGGGTAAAGAGCTCAAATTGGCGATAGGCATTGACGCAGGAGGCACTAATATAAAATGTGCTCTGTTAAGCTCGGAAGGTAAAGTTTTGCTTCAGACTTCTATGCTGACTGATTCGAATGCGGGTCCTGAAGGTATAAAAGATCAGATTGTCTTACTGACAAAACATGTTTCGGATAATTGTAGCCTAAAGGTTTCCGATATTGAGGGGATCGGTATTGCGTTCGCAGGAGGGATAACTGATACAGGAAAGGTGGAGTGGACAGTACATGTGGGTGAAGGCTGGTTGGGTTATGATCTTGGCGCTGCGCTACATTCTAAGTTACACGATAAACTATATTTTGCTCTAGATGTTCAAGCTGCGGCGTTAGGGGAAGGGTATTTTGGAGCAGCACGAGGAGTAAATTCTTATGTAGTTATAACAGTAGGCACGGGAATAGGGGCTGGCATTGTTGTTGGTGGAAAGGTCTTTACGGGAGGACTGGGAACTGCAGGTAACATTGGCCATACAATAGTCGATGATCAGAATACCAGAATGTGCGCTTGTGGTAACTATGGTTGTCTTGAAACTCTTGTAGCATCTGGAGCGTTAGCAGAGAGAGCTGCTAAGGCAATAAAAGAGGAAACCAAAACGAAGATTGCTGATCTATGCAAAGGGAAGCTGGGAGATATAACTCCCAGCTTGATTCACAAAGCGGCAATGATGGGAGATGCATTAGCTATCCAAATTTTTGAAGAAGCAGGTCATTTTTTTGGTTTAGCTCTTCTTAATCTAATAGATATATTATCGCCCCAGATGGTCGTCGTAGGTGGAGGCGTAGCGGAGTCGGGAGATTTCTTTTTAAAGCCGGCGCGTGAAGAAGTAAAAAGGAGAGCTTGGCCACCGATTGCACGGACTGTTCCTGTAGTTCAAGCTCTACTTGGTAATATGTCAGGTACGTTTGGTGCTGTTAGCATGGTCTTTAATGACATTAGAGTGAGGCAAAATGATGTATTAGTAGATCTCTCATGCTCGATCAAGAAGGAGCCCTGATTATGCTTAAAACAAAGATGGCTCTTTCGGTAATGCTGGCGGATTTTTGGAATCTTAAAGATGATATTCTCGCTTATGAGAAAGCCAAGGTTGAATTGATCCACTTTGATGTCATGGATGGCTCCTTTGTTCAGAATTTCACCTTAGGGCATGACATCCTGAGGTCGTTAAGCAAAAATACGAAGATTCCTATTGATGCTCATCTAATGGTTATGGAGCCGGAAAGACATATTGAAGCTTTTGCGGAGTCAGGCGCAAGCATGTGTACTGTGCATGTTGAGGTATGCAAACATTTAGACCGTACACTCAGAATGATAAGAGAATGCGGAATGAAAGTAGGAGCAGCTCTTAATCCGGCTACCAGCCTTTGTACTCTCGAGTATGTATTAGGAGAGTTAGATATGGTGTTAATTATGACGGTGAATCCTGGTTTTGCTTCACAAAGCTTTATTTCATCGATGGTATCGAAAATAAAAAAGTTGAGAGAAATGTTTAATGAGAGAAATCTAGAAACTGATATTGAGGTAGATGGATGTGTCTCATTAGAGACTATTCCTATTACGGCAGGGGTGGGAGCGAATGTTTTTGTCTTGGGAACCTCTAGCATCTACCGTGAGGGGATTGAGCTTGTTTCAGGAATCCAGACCATACGAAGTTGTGCTGAGGAATCACTTCGCAAATATTTTATGGGAAGGGGGCACCTGTGAAAATAGATCTTCAAGTTCTATCAGGTCTTTCCCTCTTATTGGATTCGGAAACATCGGGGTTGATTCTCTGTAACGGAATGCAAATCTCTAAAACGGATATCAGGCGAGCAGAAGACTTGAAAGAAGTATGGTTGGATCCCACGAAAGCAACTTCTGCACCGATTTATTGGATTTATTATCTCTCACCCGAGAGTAAACATAAGTTTTTGCTGGAAGAATCAAATCTGGTCTTTGGAATTGTGGTAATCCCTCCTTATAAAGTAGGAAGGGAGTATGTTAAGACCAGAGGTCATTATCATCACCTAATGCCCGACTCTCCACTTGCCTACCCTGAGGTTTATTCTCACTTTTACGGAAACCTACAATATTTGATTCAAAGACCGAAATCTTTTACAGAGATTGATAACCTAGAGGAATGCATCTTGCTTAACTTACAAGAACAGGAGAGTTTTATTATCCCGCCGGGCTATGCACACTTTATCATTAACCCTACTAATGAAGTAGGCGTGATGGCCGGATTGTGGTGTGGGAATAAGATACAGGATTCTGCACCTATCATTAAGACGAAAGGCGCAGGTTATTACTTGATAGAAGAGAGTGGAAGTAGCTGTTTTATTCCCAATCCAAATTATAGACATGTGCCGCCTATCAGCAAATTAATTTCTCTGAAGAACACACCATTTCAGCCACTTGACAGGAAGCCATTGTGGTCATCCTTTGTTGAAAATCCTGAGCAATATGCTTTTTTAACGTCTCCAAGAGAAGCTGAAAGATTTTTTGCAAGTTATTCTGTTCGAGCTCAAGGTAAAAATAACCACCAGCCAACCAAACAATGTCTTAATAGAGGTGATTGAAAAGTTGGGTGACGACTTAGACAAAGTAGAAGAGGTAGTGGTGCGGAAAGGAATAATTCCCTCGCTTTCTTTTACTACGATTATAAAATATATTGGACGATATACGATATATTTAGTATTAGTCTCAATGATGATAATACTAAGTTTTCTTTCCCCTCATTTCTTAACTTTAAGCAACATTCTCAACGTGGCAAGGCAAGTTTCTATAGGGGCAATAGTTGCATTCGGCATGATGGTTCCCCTCTTAGCAGGAGAGTTTGATATTTCAGTAGGTTCGAACATGGCCCTAGCATCAGCGTTAGTTATAGGGCTCATGGGGAGAGAAGGAGTGTATTTGGCTTTTTTGGTGGCATTAGGGGCAGGTCTATTAATTGGTCTTGTCAATGGCTTATTTAATACTAAGGGGAAAATACCTTCCTTTATTGTCACCCTCAGCACTATGGGAATTGTCCGAGGATTAGTCTTTCTCTATACCAAAGGAAATAGTTCCATGGTGGCTGGAAATGCTCCTGATCTCTTTTTTATACTTGGCAAAGGGTATATTGGACCCATACCCTTCCCGGTTATTGTTATGCTGATAATCTTTTTAGCATGTGCTCTTGTTCTATCTTGGACAAAATTTGGTAGCCATATTTATGCCATAGGTGGGAACAGACAAGCCTCTCATCTTTTTGGAATAAATGTAGATAGGCATATTATCTACGCGTTTATGGTAAGCGGATTCCTCGCTGCTTTTTCTGGCATAATGCTGGCTTCGCGTCTTTCTGCTACTCAACCAACGGCAGGAACAGGAGCAGAATTTGACGCTTTAGCGGCTATTGTTATAGGAGGAACCAAATTAAGTGGAGGAAAGGGATCCATTGCACGTACTCTTGTAGGAGTTTTTATCATCGGCCTGATCAATAATGGTATCAACCTACTGGGTATTGAGACTTTTTATCATACCATTATCAAAGGAGCAATCATACTTTTTGCTGTGTTATTCGAACAGATCAGAGAGAGACGACAATGAGGCTGAAATGGATAGGAGGTGATGTCAGATAAGAGTTAAGCCTGAGTGTTATTGGAATCAATAATTCGGGAATATGGGAAGTTTGAATAACGAAACATCTCATAATGAAGGGGGTGATATAGAGAAATTATTTGTGATTTGTATTTCAGAAATCTGTGCGAAAGGAGAATGAATTGAAAAAAACAATAAGTATCTTTTTGATTCTGGTTGCTGCATCTTTTGGGTTACTAGCTAGCTGTAAACCTGCAGTCACAACTGCTACTGAGGAAACAACAGCTGTAACAGAAGAAACAAAACCAGCGGAAGAAACAACGGCTGCAGAAGAGAAGGGCAAAGTTATTGGTTATTCAGCCAATTTCGCTTTCTTTAATGATGCAACGACCGACTGGGTTAACGGTATCACGGATACAGCAAGCAAAAGGGGTGTATCTGTTATCGTTTTAGACGCCAAGGGTGATGTGACTAAACAACTGGCTGATGTTGAGGATCTCATTACCAGAGGTGTAGATGGACTGGTTATTTGGCCCAATGACTCAAAAGCTATCGTACCTGCTGTGGAAGCAGCTAATAAAGCAGGCATACCAGTGGCAGTTCTTGATCGTGGCAGTGAAGGTGGCGAATACATAACTTTGGTAGCTGGTGACGATGTTGCAGCTAGTAAGAATGCTGCCGAGTTCATTGCGGATAGTATTAAGGGTCCTGGTTATGTTCTCGAACTTACTGGAGCTCCTGGTTCCCAGGTTGTGGCTAATCGCTCCAAGGGTTTCGCAGAAGGCATAACCAAGAACCCTAACCTTCAGTTGATTACTCAACCTACGGATTGGACGATTGAGAGTGGTTTAAAGGTTACAGAAAATGTACTACAAGCTCATGCTGATGATTTATTGGCTATCTGGGCTCATTCTGATGAAATGGCTATTGGTGGATTAGAAGCTGTAAAAGGAGCTAATAAAGTTGGAAAGATTATGGTGGTTGGTTATGGTGCCTTCACTCCAATGGTTGAACTAATTAAGAAGGGAGAAGTTGCGGCTGCGGTAGGCTTTCCGTCCTGGACTATGGGAGTGGCATTAGCGAATGCATTATTGGACTATATGGAAGGCAAAGAGGTGGCTAATCCAATTTTAATAGATGAGCCAATGGTCACTAAAGATAATGTTGATGCGTGGAAAAGAGGAAGGGAATAGAGTAGTCTGATATTTAAATTTTTTGGACTCCCAATTAAAAACCAGCACTCTTAGTTGTATTTTGGGAGTCCAAAAATTTTGACCAAACTCTATTTAAGGCTTGTATGTAGATAGGGGTAGACAAATAAATGAAAGCCAAAGAAAGAGTCTCAAGGACATTTCAACATAAGGAACCTGATCGCATACCTAAATTTGAGATGGAGATTAACTCACCTCAAGCTTCTGAGATTTTGGGCAGAAGAGCTCTTATGGGATATGGTGGATGGTATATGGCTAAGCAAAAAGCAGAAATGCTCATGGCTGGTAGGTGGGAAGAATACGTTTTTAGAAATGTTGATGATTTATTGGAATTGTACCAGAAATTAGAACTAGATATGGTCAAAATTAGACCAAATATGAGCAAAAATTCTACTCATCCCAAAGAGTTATCTGAGAATACCTGGGTTTACTCAAATGAAGAGTTAGGCAGTTGGGAGGTTATTACTTATGTTCCCGAGAATGATTTCTGGTTCGAGGTTGATTCTAACATTAAAGAGGGCGGATTAGATGAATTTATAAGGTATGTAAAGGCTATAGAGAAGATAGGGTTATCAGTAGATGAGTCTGAATTCAATGGTTTAATGTATGCGTTAAAAAGTCAGATTAGTAAAGATCTTTTTGTGGTTGGTTGGATTCGTCTTCCACTTCCGCTCATGTCAAGTTGGAGTCATGTATTTCTCGAGGCTTTAATTTTGGCTCCTGATATTGTTAAGAAATATTTGGATATAGAAGCAAAGAAAATGATGGTGTATTTAAGACGTCAATTAGAGATGGGAGTGGATGGAGTAATAGAAGGGGTCGATTTATGCGGCACTCATGGACCCTTGATCTCGTTATCTCACTTTAAAGAATTTGTCCAGCCTTATCTAATTATGTATGCCGAGGAGTGTCATAAATATGGAGTACCTTTTATTAAACATGAAGATGGGAACCTAGGTGTTTTGGAAGAAGAACTTCTTCTTAATTCAGGAATAGATGGATATCACGGAATCGAACCCATGGCAGGAATGGATATCGAAGACATAAAAAATAGATTTGGGAATAAGATTACTCTTTTGGGGAATGTGGATTGCTCTCATTTGCTGGTTCATGGTTCAAGGGGAGATATCATAGAAGCTACAAAGGACGTGATTAGAAAGACTGCACCAGGCGGAGGGTATGTATTTTCCAGCAGTAACTCAATTCATAGCGCTATCCCTACAGAGAATTTCATGGTTATGTTAGAAGCAGCTAAAAAATATGGAAGATATCCTATTAAGATTTAACAAGAAATTTGGCTCATCATCAGTTTTAGTAAAGGATGAGTATTCTTAATATTAAGGATAAAGTGGAGTGATAAAAGTGGCAGCCATAGTTAAGATGAACAGTATCTCAAAAAGCTTTGGGGCTGTTAGAGCTTTAAATAGTATTGATCTCGAGCTTAAACCCGGTGAATTACTGGGTTTAGTTGGTGATAACGGTGCTGGGAAATCGACTCTTATGAAGATCTTAAGCGGTGCTCTTATACAAGATGAAGGTGAGATATTTTTACAAGGTGAAAGGGTGTATTTCAATTCACCTTTGGATGCAAGAAGACGTGGTGTTGAGATGATATATCAGGACCTAGCCCTAGTAGATAACTTCGATGTTACAGCTAATATGTTTCTAGGTAGTGAGATTACAACAAGAATACTAGGCGGATTGATTGAAATTCTTCATAAAAAGACAATGGAACAAAAAGCTAGAAAAGTATTGTCGGAATTAGAAATAAATGTTAACTCTATGAAGGTTGAGGTCAAGGATCTTTCAGGGGGACAAAGGCAGTCCATCGCTGTGGGAAGAGCTATGATGTTCGAACCGAAAGTGTTAATCATGGATGAACCTACGGCTAGCCTTTCACCAAACAAAATAAAAATATTACTTGAACTAATTAAAAGAACGAAAGAGAAAGGGGTAGCAATTATTTTGATAAGCCATCGATTCCAAGATATTTTTAGTGTGGCCGATAGGATTGTGGTTTTGAAAGGTGGTTGCAAGGTTGGTGATAAAAGGGTGGATACAATAACTATGGATGAAGTTGTGGCCATGATGGTCGGATCTCTATCTGACTACAAGTAACTTTGCTTCCTTTATTTTGTCTTTTCTTGATTTTACATAGAGTTAGTTTAATATAACATCATCAAGTGATATTCTAATCTCATGTGATAATTACATATGTCAAATAAATTGATAGTTTGTTTGGGCGAAGCATTAATTGATATGTTCAATCCCCGGAGGGGACAGGCATTGGCGGATGCCAAAAGATTTAACCCAATTCCAGGCGGTGCACCTGCTAATGTAGCAATCGGTCTTGCTAAGCTGGGCATGAATTCTGCCTTTATTGGGCGACTTGGCAAGGACGTTTTTGGATTTAAACTTGAGCAGGTATTGAAACAAAATAATGTTGATACTTCTCAGATTGTATTTGATGATGATACTCGAACTGGTCTTGCCTTCATCTCCATGGTGGATGAGAACAGGCAGGATATGCTTTTTTATAGAAATCCCAGTGCTGATATGCTGCTCAGCACAGCAGATTTGGAAAGGGATTTTCTTTCCAGGGTTTCGCTGCTTCATTTCGGCTCGCTTTCGTTGGATGCGCAGCAGTGCAGAGAAGCTACCTACAGAGCAGTCGAAATGGTGAGGAGATCTAATGGAATAATTTCCTACGATGTGAATTATAGAAAGTTTTTGTGGCCTGATACGAAAGTAGCTATAGAGCGATTTACTGATGCAATGAAAGTTGCAGACATAGTAAAAATGAATGAGATAGAACTGGGGTTAATTTCAGGGATGGAGGATATAAAAGCTGGTATCGAAGAAATAACAAATAAGTTTAATGCATGTTTCTTTCTCACTCTGGGTCCAGATGGTTCTTATTTTGCGACAAAAAGTCATTTTATTCACACTCCTGCTTTTAAGGTAAGAACTGTTGATGCAACAGGCTGCGGTGATGGTTTCATGGCAGGATTAATTTCAAGCATAATTCGGAATAATATTGATTTATCTCATGCTGATACAAACGAGATAATCTCGGCATTAAAGTTTGCAAATGCGGCTGCTGCACTTGTTTCAACAAAGGTTGGCGTCATTCCTGCGATGCCATCTTATTCTAGAGTGATAAAATTTCTTAGAAATTATGGTTAAAGCTAATGGTTAAAGATAAAGTCGATTTATTTGAAGAACGACTAAAACTAAAGGTTTCCAGGCTGTTTTTTGAGAAGAGGATGAATAAGATTGATATTGGCAAGAAACTGAAAGTGTCGCGGTTCAAGGTGGCTAGACTTCTAGATGATGCGATAAATGAAGGTCTTGTCGAAATTGTAATTCACAAAAAACCGGATAATTTTCAGGAGCTTGAGGATAGCATTGAAGATAGATTTAATATAAAAAGAGTCGTGGTTTGTGAAAGCAGTGAGGATCCAGATGAATTGAAAAGAAATTTGGGTGCAAGTGCAGCAAAACTTCTTATGGAGATAGTGGAGGATGGTGATTGTATTGGTATCGCATGGGGATCAACGTTGAATGAGGTCCTTAATTCTATTCCAAGAAAAACAAATCTAAAAGATATAATCTGTGTTCAAATTACTGGTGGGCTTAATCAGGTGCCACCAGAAATAAATGCACTGGATCTTACGAGAAGGATTTCTGAAAAATTTAATGCAAAAAGTTATCTTATATATGCACCAACCATTTTAGATGACATGAAATCGATGGAAATTTTGGTAAACCAACAAGGGATAAAAGAGACGATTGGAATGTTCTCGAAGGTGAATATTGCCTTGGTCGGAGTTGGCACCGTTTTACCAAAACCATCTACCTACCTCTATCGAGGTGGATTTATAAATGAGGATGATTTTAAGAGTATTGCATCAAGCCATGCAGTCGGTGATATTAACACTTCTTTCTATGATTCAAAAGGTAAGACGTGTTCAACTTCTCTTGATAACAGGGTAATAGCAATGTCCCACGAGCAGTTTAAAAAAGTTAATTATTGTATTGGGGTAGCTGGCGGGAAGGAAAAGTGGGAAGCTATAAAGGCTGCCATAACAGGTAGCATAATAAACATTCTGATTACTGATGAGGATACTGCTAAGTATTTAATTAAGTCCTGAAAGATGTGAACGGACGATATTCCATTTTGTAGAAATCATAAGCTTTGTGAGAGAACAGAAAAATATTGGCAAAGGAGCAACAGATGATTAGTGATTCACAAATGATAGAAATTAATGATATCTTAAGGGAGCTTGAATCGATTGACTACAAGAGACCCAGGCAGTTCAGTTCAGCTTTTGTTGCCAGATGCGCGAATTTTGCCAGGCAGAAGATATTGGAGATCACTACGCTTAACAAGAGCGGACATCTTGCTGGCTCGTTCTCCTGTATAGATATAATAATGACCCTCTACTCCTCAATCATGATTTTCGATCCAGGTAATCCAGGATGGGGAGACAGGGACAGGTTTGTGTTAAGCAAGGGTCACGCTGCTCCAGCATTCTACACAGCGCTCGCATTCTGCGGATATCTGCCTGTATCGGAATTGATAACACTGCGAAGGATAAATTCAAGGCTGCAGGGTCATCCCGATTCCAAGAAGTTGCCTGGTGTCGAGATCTCTACTGGCTCTCTTGGCCTTGGGTTTTCGGCTGCAGTTGGCATGGCACTTGGCTTAAAAGTGGATTCAAAAAAGAACAGGGTATTTGCACTTTTAGGTGACGGGGAGTGCGACGAGGGATCGGTATGGGAAGCAGCGATGTTCGCAAATCATTATGATCTAAAGAATATAACTGCAATCATAGATAGGAACTGTTACCAGATTGATGGACAAACGGAAAAAGTAATGAAACTTGAACCGTTTGCTGATAAATGGAAAGCATTTGGATGGGAGGTCTCAGAAATTAACGGGCACGACTATGCCCAGATATATGAGTCCTTGAGAGATGCTGCTGGCAAAAGAAGGGTTATCATCGCAAATACAATTAAGGGTGCAGGTGTCTCATTCCTGGAGAATAACAATGCATATCACTCCAAGCCCTGTGATGAGGTCAAGTGCCAGGAAGCAGTCGAAGAGCTGAATAGAAAGGTGTGTGAGCTCCTATGAAAAGCGAGATGATCTCCACAAGGCTGGCTTTTGGTAAGGAGTTAGCTGAGCTTGGCTCTAAGTATCCAAACCTTATTGTGATGGATGCTGACCTCTCAAAGTCAACCATGACGGATATTTTTGCAAGTAGATTTCCTGATCGCTTTTTTGATGCAGGGATTGCAGAACAGAACATGGTTGGCGTAGCAGCAGGACTCTCCAAAACTGGTAAGATAGTGGTGGCTGCATCGCTTGCATACTTTATCATGGGAAGAGCTTTTGACCAGGTGAGAAACCTCGCTGCTCATTCTAACTGTAATGTTAAGTTTATCGGGACTCACGCCGGAATATCGATAGGCAAGGATGGCTCATCGCATCAGGCAATAGAGGATATTGCGATAGCACGTGCTATTCCTGGTATGCGGGTGATCGTACCTGCTGATGGAAATGAGACCAGAGCTGCGCTTAGGAAGATAATCGAGACCGATGGGGTATTTTACCTTCGGCTTGGAAGAGGAGAAGTTGAAAACATCACTTCGCAAGATAAAGAATTTATGATCGGTTCGCCGACCATGATCTATGCTTCTAAAGGTGAACCAGATATATGTATTATTGCATGTGGAATGCTTGTGCATGAATCAATTAAGGCAGCTAAGTCACTTGAGAGATCAGGCATAAACGCAAACATAATTAATCAATCTACATTAAAGCCAGTTAACAGAGAAGAGCTGATGGGTATGATCGGTGATGTCAGGAAGATCATCACAGTTGAGGAGCATAACATCATTGGCGGACTTGGCAGTGCAGTGCCTGAGCTTTTCGACGATACTGGTGGATTTACAGTAAGAAGGCTTGGGATAATGGATACCTTTGCGGAATCCGGAGAACCTGAGGAGCTTTTTGATAAGTATGGCATATCCGCACAGCACATAGAGAAGACAGCAATAGATATGATAAGGAAAATTTAGTTGTTGGTTTGTGTATAGTGGTTATTTAAGGTGACACCACCTTTCTCTAATAGTTAGAGAATTTGTGATAATCATGAGCTTATCTATTGACACAATAAATATATCTTCATCGTTACCTCGGACTACGCACAGCAAAAGATCGCTTCAGGCAAAGGAATATACAGGAAGTCGGCAAGGGAAATATCGCTTGAAATAGATTCAATGCGCTCTGGACTTAGATCAGTACTCGATAGCTCCCGAAGCGATAAGAACTTCTCCATTTCACAAAGGTTGCCCAGCGATGTCCTGACTAAGCTCGAAAGATAAGAAAAAGCCAGAAAAAATAATCTTTGTTAATTATTGGAAATAAGATGAATAATAAATATGATAATGTTGTCATTCGTATTCTCTGTTCCTGACTGCTAACAGATATTGGCATGTGACATACATCTGTTCGGTCAATTGTTAAATAGAAGTGTCAAATCCATGATGCAAGATATTAGTATCACTTGAGAATCTGAGAACGGAACTCTTCAATTGTATGAAACTCACTGATTCGTGAAATGCTCCAATGATCTATGACTTCAAAGAACCGTCTGGTCAGGGCTTGCCAGTCGGATTCCTTGGGATATGGGTACAATAATCCGGAGGTCCTTGCTACACGTCTCAAAGAAGCCCACTGAACTATATTTACATAGTCAACAGGGAGCCGGGCAAGGAGCACTCTTAAAAGAACTTCAGGATTAGTCTGAACAGCCATTTCAGCAGAATCAAATAGTTCGATTGCTTGTATAATAGTACCGGGATGGTTTAGGAATTCTGCAATTGGTTCTTCTAGTCCACATCCTATGCGATAACCAGCCTTCCATGCTTTGTTATTCATTAGTTTGATATATTCGTGGATAAAAGGAGCGGCTGCTCCATAAAATCCCTTAAGAAAGTCGGCAATAAGCATATCCGTGTCCAGGTATGGATTCCAGAGGAGTTTTGCTAAAAGCCATGCTCGAAGTTCGGCAAATTCCCCGCCAGGTGAATTGTGATTGCCCTCTTCAAAAATGCCCTGGACCCCGTTCTCGACAAAGAGTCGAATATTTGGGGCAAGAATAAAGAGGTTTGGAAATGGTTGTAAATAATGACCAAAATTCGTAACGTAGTCGAAAATATAGAGGCAATTCGTCAGCTTGAGCCAACCTACAAGATCTTTGTAAAAGTCTCGGTTTTTATAATGACTTAGGGGATGTAAGAAAGAACATTCAATAGTGCATAGTCGTACTATGACATTGTGGCGCGGTCGCACATTTAATGGCGGCTTCCGGGAATACTGATAAGCTAAGGTATCAATATTGATTTTTGGGAACTCATCTTCTATGAGCTCTGCGACTTTATTCACAAAATGAATCAAGGGTCCTGCTGGACTATGCTCTTCTTTCTCTAACTTGAGGCAATTCTTGCATTGACAACGGCCAAAGCTATCATTTTGGGAGATTGAAATAATGTTGGCTTCATTAGATTCACGAAGCCACTCTTTTGCCTCCTCTGCTACCACGCTGGCTAGATTGGGATTTGTAAGACAAAGTTGAGCTAGACCGATCTCCCATGCATTGTTATTGTCGATATATTGTTTTGCCTTCGCTATCTCCTTTAGCCCTGTTACTTCCCACACGCGCTTACCATCGATCTCCGAGAAGTATTCAGGATGTTCATGAAAATATTTCTCGGGTGGTATAAGCTTATAAAAGGTGTGCGCAAGATACTTTTTGTAAGTAACCTTTCTGCCCCGCTTGGTGTCAAGTCTAGCACCCCAGCCATTGCATTTATTACGGACAGCCCAGTCAGCATCAAATGCATCGTAGTAGTAGACTTCCCTATACTCCAAATGCGGTACCTGTCGTTCCGAAATAGGACCTATTATAAGATCAGGGCTTTGAGGAATATGATTTACTACTGAAGTATACCAGTGGCAGCCAACATAGTCTTCTAAAAACGTATATGTGCCGTAAAGTGTCCCACGAGGACGACCACCAATTATGATAAGATACGGCCACTTAGTCTCTATAAGAAACCCTTCTTTTCCTAGACCGTCTAAAGTGATATCAGGAGCAATATTGTGAAGGTAATTGCTGTAACCCAAGAGAATTAGGGGTTGGTTTAAACTATTATCTAATGTGTTCTCTTTTCGCAAAGGGAAATTTGCTCCCGTAACTTCCTGAAGGAAACGAGCAAGCTCTTCTCCTGCATACTGCTCTTGTTCAGTCGCATTATTAGCAATGATGATAGAGTAATTTGTTGCACCTCCTTGGGCTAAGATTAGATGCTGGCTATTCTCCCTATTCATTCCTCATACCACCCCTAAATTTATCCGCAAATCTTATCTGGGTTTTGGCGCAGACCATTTATTGTAAAGACCGTCAAAAGGAGTGAGCGGTCTTTTAAATAAACCCCATTTATCTATAGCTCTAGCTAATGCTTTGTTCTGGCTTAATGTTTTTTCGTTAATATCTTTACCTTCCATGATTAGATCAAAGATCTCAATAAAGGCTCTACATCCCTCTGCTGTTCCATCTGGGTGACCATGAACCCCACTGCCAGTTGCATAAATCATATCAAGACCGTACTGACTTGTAAGTGCAGGAACAAGGCCTGGGTATATCCCACCATCCATCATAGGGAAACTTGGTTTAATGTCATAAAATGGCGATTTCATTATGTTGACTGTCCTAAGTTCATCCTCAAACGAGGTTACTGGCAAAGTTCCCCAATAGGGAGCAATTATCTGGATATCGGCTCCGCATAATCTTGATATCTTGCAAAAGACAGAATATGTCATTCTTTCTAAATATAGTGATACCGTGGTTAGATGATAGAGTATTACAGAGTTAAGGTCTTTATTTTCAGCCAATACTCTTAATATAGACCAGTTTACTGAGCAGCAAAGCAGGACGCCTTCAACTCCGCCCTCAAGGGCTCTACTTGCCTTTTCAAGGACTCTATCAACCTCATCTGTTATTGAGATTAAATATAGAGTTTTTTTGCCCGTCTTTTCATTCGCTCTTCCTAATGCCTCGGTTATGTATTTTATCCTGTCATCAAAGCTGCAGTTCCAGGTTTCGGTTAATGCCTCATCATCTTTGTAAAGATTTGCACCCCCGAGTGCACTTTGATATGCCTGTTCGGCCATCTGTTTTGCAGTTAATCCCATTTTGGGCTTACATATGCTTAGAAGTAGTGGCCCTTTTTGTTCGCCGACCAGTCTTCTTACTCCATCTATGCCAAATTTTGGTCCCTTATATTCTTTTACAAGATTCTTTGGAAAGTTGATTCCAAGGACTCTACACCTTCCAGGGAACATCAAGACGTTCCCAAAGGGTGACTGAAGCATATTTGGAATGTTATGCGTAAAGGCTCCTATTGGGTATGCAATCTGAACAACTGCGTTTTTTGAGTTCTCGGATTGTGATGGGAGTTCAAAGTATCCGATTATCTTGAAACATAATTTTTCCCTGACTTCCTTGCTCTCTCCTTTGACATCCGCCCAGCTTCCCGTGGCCCCCAGTAGGCCTGCTCTCTGTATCATTGCCAGATGATCCATGAATTCGCCCGGCTGTACTGAGTTTTCAAAGTAGTAGGTGACAATTAGATGGTCATCCAAGCCGATGCTCTCAAGGTCGTTATCAAATATGGTGCTATCGTAGATTTGTTTGAACATGATTTATACCCTCCAATCGTTTTTTATTTATATATCTTATCTACGTGTGAATTTCTTATAATCTATGTAAATATTAGTTCAAACACCATTTAGCCAATTTAAATTAATTATTTAAGATTCTTAACAGCTCTTATTATATTTTCCACATGAGGAAAACAAGAATATTCTAAAATCTTATTGTATGGCATAGGAGTATTAAGACTTGCAACTCTTTTTACGGGTGCATCTAAATAATCAAATGCCTTTTCAATTACCAAAGCACAAATATCAGAACCTATTCCACCTCTTTCACAAGCTTCACTAACTGTAATAAGATGATTGGTTTTTTTTACTGAATTTATAAGGGCATTTTCATCCAATGGAACTAAAGTTCTTGGATCGATTATTTCACAGCTTATACCTTCTTTTTCCAGTTCTTCTGCAGCTTCTAACGCCCTAAGTACCATATTGGAATATGCAAAAATTGTCACATCACTGCCTTCTCTCTTGATATCAGCTTTCCCAAATGGAATTAAATACTCTTCCTCGGGCACTGGTCCTTTATTTATATATATCATTTTATGTTCTATAAAAATTACTGGATCATTGCTTCTAATAGCAGTCTTAAGAAGACCTTTTGCATCGTAGGGAGAAGATGGCATAACCACTTTCAATCCAGGAACATGATAAAACCAGGCTTCTAAGCTCTGAGAATGCTGTGCTCCTAAAAATCTACCAACACCTCCTTGTGTTCTAATTACAAGAGGTACATTCAGGCAATCTCCTGAAATAAATCTAATTTTTGCAGCTTGATTTATGATCTGATCCATCGCTTGAGGAATAAAATCTATAAACATTATCTCTGCTACTGGCCTATAGCCAGTAAGTGCTGCCCCTACACCAGCCCCAATAATGGTTGCTTCTGAAATAGGAGTACACAGCACTCTATCTGGACCATATTTTTCAAGAAGTCCGGTTGTAACCCTAAATGCTCCTCTTGCAGTACCTATATCTTCTCCCAATAAAAATACTTTCTCATCTCTATCCATTTCTTCGATTAAGGCTTCTCTTAGAGCCTCTCTGTATTCGATCTCTCTCATATTTTTCCTTCTTATAATTTGCTCAGCATTAAAAAGATTAAAAACTGCAGATCTAAGCAGTTTATCTTCTATAATTCTTTTATCTTCTCTAAAAATTCATCTAGATCTGGTTCCGCGCTTTCTTCTGCAAAGTGGATAGCGCAATCAATTTTTTTTTCAATTTCGCTTTCTATTTCATCAATGTCTTCTTTAGTTATTATTTTTTCTTTAAGTAATTTATTCTTAAAATTGACAACGGGATCTTTTTCTTTTATATGGTATTCAACTTCTTCTTTTTCTCTATAAATTGCAGGATCATTTACATGATGCCCGAAAAAACGATAAGTTTTTGCTTCAACCAATGAAGAGCCTTCCCCACTCCTAGCTCGTTTAACTGCTTTTTTGACAATAGCATACACTTCAATAACATCACTTCCATCTACTATATATCCAGGAATATCATAGGCATGGCTCCTATCTGCAATATTTTTACAAGCGGTAGAATCCTTCACATTCATTGAATTAGCATATAAATTATTTTCGCAAATAAATATTGCTGGAATTTTATATATAGCAGCCATGTTTAGAGATTCATGGAAAACCCCATTATTTTGAGCCCCATCGCCGAAAAAACATATGGTAACTCTACGTTTGCCCTCCATTTTACAGGTTAAACCTGCCCCTACAGCTATGGGTATACCTCCACCTACAATTCCATTAGCTCCTAATATTCCAAGCTCTGTATCTGCAATATGCATGGAGCCACCTCGACCTTTACAATATCCAGTACTTTTTCCGAACAGTTCAGCCATCATCTTGTTTAAATCTCCACCTTTAGCTATGCAATGACCGTGACCTCTATGTGTAGATGTTATGTAATCTTCTTTATTTATAGCCATACAAGCTCCAACTGCAACTGCCTCTTCACCAATATAAGGATGAAGATACCCTCCAATTTTACCGCTTCGACTATGTTTAATAGTCATTTCCTCAAATCTTCTGACTTCGATTAATCTCCTCAACATTTCGATTTGTAATTTTTTTGATGGTTTATGCATTAATTTCTTCCTGCCTTAAATTATTTTTTCTTCAGTAAATATTTTTTATTCAAATTTGCTAAGTTCTCGTTTTTGATAATTGAAAGAATTAAAATATTATTTATAATATCAAATGATAAAATTCTTAACAAATGATTTTTTATTCATTTTTCAATAAAAAAATTAAAATGTAGAAAACTCTTTTTTAGTCATGTAAAAATAAACGGTTCGATATAAGGAAAATCAAAATGTCTTTGGATATAGTAATCCGCGGTGGCTTGCTGGTGGACGGCAGTGGAAGACGATCTTTTCAGGCAGATATAGGTATTATCAAGGATCGTATCGCAGAGGTTGGAAATCTGTCGGACGCTTCTGCTTCCAGGACTATAGAAGCTGGGGGACAGGTAATATGTCCCGGCTTTATTAATATCCATTCCCATGATGAGCGCTACATAATCCGCCCCGATTACTTAAAGATATTTGAGCCTTATCTGCGACAGGGTATCACCACCTCAGTAATTGGAAATTGCGGATCTTCACTTGCTCCCTGGTTAAATTTTTCTGCTGATCTCCGACGCGAAATGCTTATCATCAATGGATTGGATATAGATTTTGAACCACAGTGGGAGACACAAGCAGATTTTCACACTTACCTTCGAAGACACGGGCTTCCTCTTAACATGGTGCCCTTGGCTGCATATGGACCAATACGCGTTGCAGCAATGGGAGTAAAAAATTGTTTCTCGAGTTCAAAAGAGCTAAAGATAATGAAAAACCTGCTTAGAGAAAGCCTAGAAGCAGGATGCAGGGGATTTTCTACCGGGTTACCCTATTTCCCGGGAATCTATGCTCATACAAATGAAATCATAGAGTTAGCAAAAATAGCGACAGAGTATGGTGTTAGGTATGTAACACATGTGCGAGGGCAATCTACTACATACGACCGTGCTGTTGGTGAAGCCATAGAGATAGCAGAGCATGCAAACTGTGCCTTGCAGCTATCTCACGTTGGTGCTGCTCAATACTTAGGGCGAATGGCAACTCTTTTTTATCATACAGTAAAATTTATGGAAGCGATTAACCGATCAGTTCCAATTCCTGGATTACCTAATAAAGTGTTGGTTAATGCATTACACCAAGTCGATATGGCACTGGAAAGGGGAATAGACATTGGTATGGATTTTGCTCCTTATACAATGGGGAATACCTCAGTGGCTGTTTTATATCCTCCCTGGGCAAGACAGGGTGGAATTAATTGTCTTATAGAAAGGTTACGCGATACTAGAACTCGTCAACTTATTAGACATGACATGGAGAAAATAAGACCCACATGGCCTCCCTGGGAGCATGAATATTGGCCTGATAATTTTATTAATTCATGGGGCTGGAGGGCGGTAAGGATTCTTTCAGTAAAGAGTGAGAAAAATAGTAGTATGCAGGGATACCAAGTTGTAGATCTGGCACGAGCAGAGAGTAAACACCCATTTGATTTTCTAGCTGACTTAACAATAGAAGAAGATGGGTGTATAAACATACTCATAGGATTACCATCTGGTATGTGGACACAGAAGGTGAATATAAGAGCACAGAATCACCCTCAGCTTTCAGTGGGTTTGGATACTATCTGGCCAAATGTTGGTGACCCTCCACCATCAGCATATGGATGTTTTCCTCGTATTTTCAGTCACTATGTTCGAGAATTAAAGATGTACACTATAGAGAATGCTGTTTATCGTTGTACTGGACTGGCAGCTTCTCGCTTCAATTTGGAGAAACGTGGGAGGATATATAAGGGAGCATATGCAGATATAGTAGTTTTTGATGCTCATTCTATAAAGGACAATGCCACCTTCGATAATCCACGCTGTTATCCAGATGGGATTAATTATGTGTTAGTAAATGGTCAACTAGTAATTGAGAAAGGTCGCTATGTTGGAGACAAGCTTTCGGGTCGCCTTCTTGCTTAGTGAAATATTGTATCTAATACCAATTCTGAATAGTGAAGTGTTTTTAAAACTTAATGTAGTCTAATAAAGCACTGCAATTCGTCCAAAATCAACTGTCTTATTGACATAGTTTAAGTACAGTTTATAATAGCATTTGATTTTATTATTAACATATGTATATATAACAATAAATTATAGTAAAAATTAAACAAATGATATCAAATAATAATTATGTCAATGAAACTTAATGAAAGGGGGGTGGTCAATGAATTAACATGAGGGCAACTTTTTATTGAGTTTAGTTATTAATGGATTAACTAAAAAGGAGGATATGGAATGAAGAAGGTTTCATTATTAATAATAGTGTCAAGCCTATTGATAGTTACGGTATTGACAGGTTGTAAGCCTACTGCTGTAGTGCCCGAGGAGACCACAGCTACTACGGAAACTACAGCAGCTACGGAGGCCACGGAGGAGGTGGCAAAAGAGCCGGTAACCCTCGAATTTTTCTCTATTTATAGTGAGGGTGAAGCAATGGGTGAAAAGGAAAAAGAAATAATTGCGAATTTTGAGGCCTTGAATCCTAATATCACAATAAAGTGGAACCCAATTGGAAGAGATGTTATGGCAAAACTAAGGCCAATGTTGCTTGCAGGAGAAGGGCCGGATGTTACAGGAGGAATTTTTGCGTTCTTGGGTGAAATGATCAAAGAAGGTTTCCTTTATGATCTGACAGAAGCAATGAATCAGCCTGGACATGGCACCGATACTCTATGGAAAGACACATTTTATGAAGCTGTGCGGGGCCCAATTGAGAAGGACGGCAAAATATATGCAGCCCCGGTTGACCTTAGCATGTTCGGCTTATTTTATAATGTGAATCTTTTCAAAGAATTGAACTTAACTCCTCCGAAAACTTGGGATGAACTGTTAAGTGTGTCTGAGACTCTCAAGCAAAATGGAGTCGCCCCATTGGCAGTTAATGCTCTTCCTTCATATCACTATATGGCTTTTATTTGGGTAGACATAGCTCAAATAATGGGAGGAAGTACTGCATTTAAGAACGCTATAATGAGGACTGATGGGGGTACGTGGAAAACGCCAGAGTTTTTAGAAGCCGCAAAAAAATTAAAAGATTTTATTGACAAAGATTATTTTCAGGAAGGCTTTCAAGGAATGGATCACACTGCCGCACAGACAGAATTTGTGAATGGAAGAGCTGGTATGAATTATAACGGTTCCTGGCTCCCTTCTGAAATGGCAGCAGCTCTACCAGAAGGCTTTGAAATGAATTTGGTAAAGATGCCCTGGATTGAAGGCGGTAAAGGTGAAAATGATCTAATTCAAGCCTTCTTTCAGTGGTATGGTGTTTTGAATACTAGCAAACATCCCAAAGAAGCTGTGGAATTTGTAAGATTTCTAAGTTCTCCGGAAAGTGAGGCACTCCAGGCCGAGATTACGCTCATGAGCGTTAAGGGAGCGGGTACACCTAAAAATCTATCAGGAGCAATAGATATCCTGGATAATAACAAAAGCGCTCCTCTTTGGTACGGTGTAGATCAAGCCCAAATAGATAAGGTTTTACAAGAGCCAATACCAAAATTATTTTTTGGGGAAATATCTGCGGAAGAGTTCATTGAACAGTTAGAGGAAAATGCTATTAAAGCGGCAGGAGAATAACAATTTTTAAAATGAAGTAAAACAAAACAAGGGGTAGTAGCGGCTTACATAAGCCGCTACTATTATATTATAAGTCACATGAGCTGAAGAGGTCTGGGAGTTGGGCAAAAAGGGGAAGATATTTATTGGTAGAAGGGGAAGAAATAGATTAATCTTACCTTTTCTAAGTATAGCAGTTTTATGGTATTTGGTTTTTATGGTTTATCCCGCGATTAGAGCTTTTTATATAAGCTTATTTGATTGGAGCGGGATTTCGCGTACGAGGGTATTTATCGGGCTGGCTAATTTTAAAGAAGCTTTGACTAGTGAACTTTTTTGGACAGCCTTAAAGCACAATATTTTCGTTGTTCTTGTTGGTGGCTTGATCACCATAAGTTTAGCCTTATTTTTTGCAGTTATTTTATCAAACAGAAAATTAAAGGGTAAACGTTTCTTTGATACAGTTTTTTTTGCACCTGTTGTTATGTCAGGTGTGGCAGTGGGGCTGTTATGGAATTTTATATACAATCCTAGTACTGGTCTTCTAAACAACATTTTAAGGGCAATTGGCCTGGGTAGTTTGGCAAAGCCCTGGCTGGGTTTGGATAATATAGCTCTTTTCGCGGTATTAATTGCGTACATCTGGGCAAGGCTGGCTTTTTTCATTGTAATTCTAAGGGCTGGTATCGAAAAGATACCTCCCACCTATTCTGAGGCGGCCAGAATTGATGGTGCGAATGAGTTTCAGGTTTTTTTTAAGGTTACCCTGCCTCTTTTATGGGAAGTTTTTAGAATTGTGATAGTACTTTGGATAATACAAAGTTTCATGTTTTTTGATGTTATTTATGTGATGACCGGAGGTGGACCGGGTGGTAAAACTGAAGTAATTGCTACCCTTCTCTATAAACAGGCGTTCGAATCTTATTTCATAGCTGTCTTAAGATACGGTTATGCTACTGCCATAGCAGTTATCCTATTTTTGCTTATTCTAGTTGTATCCTTGAGTGGTTTTAAACTATTAAGAAAGGAGCCAGTTGAATATTAGTATATTAAAAACGAGATTTGACAATAGAAGAAAAATAATATCATGGACCTGGGTGCTCTATTGTGTACTAATTCCATGGGCAACTGCAAATCTAGCAGCAGGTTTCTGGTTGTTATACAGCAGTATCAAGACAAATAAAGAGCTATTCAAAAATGTTTGGGCTTTACCAAAAACTATTTATTTTGGTAATTATGTTAAGGCATGGAAGGTTGGGCATCTTAATGAGTATTATCTTAATAGTATTATCATAGTATTTATATCTGTAGTCTTGGCGTTAGTAATTTCTTCAATGGCTTCCTATATCCTGGCTCGTTTCAATTTTCATGGTCAAAGTCTAATTCTTAGCACTTTTATCAGCGGCATGATGGTTCCCATTCAATTAATGTTAGTACCATTATATTTAGAATTATATAGTTTTGGTTTAGTAAATACGCGAGTTGGGATGATTTTAGTATATGTTGCTACCCTTCTACCCTTCAACGTATTTGTTCTTACTGGGTTCTTTAAGGGCATTCCATCTGAATTGGAAGAGGCAGCAGCTATTGATGGTGCCTCGGAACTTCGTATTTACTGGCAGATTATGTTTCCCCTCGCTACTCCCGGATTGGTTACTGTAGCAATATTTGATTTTTTAGGTTTGTGGAATGAATATCTTTTGGCTTTAGTTCTTTTATCGAAAAGTGAATTGTACACTTTACCTTTAGGTATATATAACTTAGAAAACGCTATGACCGCTGCAGCTGATTATACTGGTGTAATTGCTGGTTTTATAATAATGATGATTCCTATTTTACTTGTTTTCATCATTCTCCAAAAGCGGGTCGTTGCCGGCTTAACAGTGGGAGCGCTTAAGCAATAAAAAGACAATTGAAATTTTAGAGAGCCTTTTAAGAAACTAAGATGTTAAGAAAGGAAACTAATGAAGGAAGATAGGCTGCAAGCCATTGAATTTTCAGATCTTCCAGTCCACGATTCCTGCTGGGCAATTACAACTGGAAGGGATGGCAGGATCTACACAGCAGTTGGAGGGATCAATGGAGGACTTGGCGTTTACATCGTCGCATACGATCCAGAAAGGGATGAGATGGAGTATCTAACGGACGTTGCGCTAGCGATTGGCGAACCGCCGGACAATGGCCGTGCCACCCATGCTGAAATACACTACTGCATGATCCCTGGCAGCGATGGCATGCTCTACTGCGCCACTCATTCGTCCGGCCCACCTTTGGGGGATGCATTCTGGCGTCCATGGAATACGTGGGACGATGTGTCAAAGAGCTTCTCCGGGTTTCATATATTCATTGTAAATCCAAGGACGGGTGCGGTTGAGGATAGGGGTATTCAAGCTCCTGGCGAAGGTTCCCGATGCATGGCATTTGATGAGAAGAGGGGCAAGCTATTTGGGGTAACCTACCCGAGAGATCATTTCTATATCTATCACCTGCAGGGTGGTATCTATAAGGATTTAGGCAGAATTGGTGATATGAACCCGCAAAGTATCTGGCTGGATAGGGGAGGAAATGCCTACACTGCGGACGAATACGGATACATCATTAGATGCGATGCAGAGAAAGAGGAGCTGTGCGAACTCGGTATCAGGCTCCCTTATGCCGAGTTCAGGGACGGCACGCATAGCACTGTCTATGATATGGTACCTTCTCCTGATGGGGAGGGCATTTACGGGGTGACCTGGAGTTTTGACAATCGTCTATTTTACCACAATCCTTACGAAGGTAGTGAGGGCAGGATTGTCGATCTCGGTCGAGCATATGGACCCGAATATGAAGGCTGGAACAGTCTTGATGATAACCACACAGGTGGTTTGATATTTGGGGATGATGGGTTGTTGTACTTTGCCACAAATGTATGGTGGAAAGAGCCGAAGGGCATGTATCTGATGCGCTTTAATACAAAGACCGAAGAGAGGGAGGAACTGATGCCTTTTATGATCGATGGGGAAGTGGCTCCATATGTAAGCAGGGCGACAAAAGATTTCGCAGGAAACTTGTACTTTGCCGAATGTGTCCGCACACCAACAAGGATCTATAAATTTACGCCAGAGTACGTGAAGAAGGAATCGTGGAAACCGCGCTGGCCATTGATAAGGAGTTGGGGATAATGGAGAAAAAAAAGCGAATGGATCTGGTGAACAAGACATGGCCAGAATCATCTTTTGAGGTAAAAGGAGATCTAGCTGAATTTGCGAAATTTTATCATCAAAAGGTTACGCCTTATTTAAAAAGTCCATTTGTAAGTGATGGACATGTTTCTTTGCGTGCATTAGGTAAAAGAAGCCTAAGTAAACCAATAGTTCCAGGTGAGTGTGCCATTACTTCATTAGTAAGGGGAATGGATGGGCGAATTTTCGGTGCAACATCTGGAAGACGTTCCCACCTTTTTGTGTATGATCCTAGTCCTGAGGCAGATTGCGTGATAGATCTCGGGATAATAAGAGAAAATTCATCTGTCTGGCATTCACTTGTAGCCTATCGAGATGGAAGGATCTTTGGCGGCACCTTAGATGAGGAAGGGATTTTGTTCTCCTATGTGCCAGATAATGACTTTGTTAACGAATTTGGTTATAACAAGGGGAATATAGAAACTCTTGAAACGCCTGTTGAGAAAGAAGGTATTGTGGGACTAACAGTAGATCTTTCTAGAGATTGTCTTTACGGTCTTAGTAATAGGAGTGGAACGCTATTTAGGTACGACATTACTTTAAGGAAAATCGAAAAGATAGGGGAAATAGATTCTTCAAATAAGTTCTCGTTTGCGATAACTATTGATAATGATGGGAAGGTTTATTTTGCCGGAAACATGAATGCGCTCCTCTATTTTGATCCAATGAAAGAAAGCATAATAAAAACGGGAATTAACATACCCACCGCTAAAGGAGTGGAGGAATATTCTTACATAGATTCGCTTGCTTTCGATGCCACAAGGCAGATGCTCTATGCCGGAACAAGGGAAGGGTTTCTAAGTTCAATTAATATTCGAAATTTTAGTTCGTATCCTTTAGGGAAACCAACAACTCAATTACGAACTAAAGTGTTATCAATTGGAAACGATGGAAGGGTTTATGGTATAAGTGGAGATGTAGGTGGAATGGGGCATCTATTCTGCTATGATCCAGATAAAGGTACTCTGAGAGATCTGGGTATTCTATATGCTATGGTGGAAAGACAGTGGCATGGATATGAATTTGAGTCTGTAACAACCGGTAAGTATGGTGAAATATACCTTGGTGAAAGTGATCGGATAAGTAATTTGTTTATTTATTTCCCAGCTATTAAGGTGTGTCCAATGGGTCAAAACTAAATATGCAGTAGTTCAAATCTCATGAGGCAAAAAGGGTAATGGTAGATAGATATATACTTGCTGTTCGGTTATTTTTAGCACGAAAAGTTATTAGATTACATAATAGATTCGAAAAGGAACTGCATGTTGAAAGAGGAAACTAATGAAGGAAGATAGGCTGCAAGCCATTGAATTTTCAGATCTTCCAGTTCACGATACCTGCTGGGCTATCACAACTGGAAGGGATGGCAGGATCTACACAGCAGTTTGTGGAGAGATGACAGGAGGACTTGGCGTTTACATCGTCGCATACGATCCAGAAAGGGATGAGATGGAGTATCTAACGGACGTTGCGCTAGCGATTGGCGAACCGCCGGACAATGGCCGTGCTACTCATTCAAAGATACACTACTGCATGATCCCTGGCAGCGATGGCATGCTCTACTGCGCCACTCATTCGTCCGGCCCACCTTTGGGGGATGCATTCTGGCGTCCATGGAATACGTGGGACGATGTGTCAAAGAGCTTCT
>JAMDDV010000001.1 GCA_023488455.1 Actinomycetota bacterium
CAGCAATTCCGCATCTTCTTTTCTAACGCATCAAAATCAAGCTTAAAAATGCCAGATTTGGGTGATGATTACAGAAATCAATTTCACATGAGCTAAAATATTTTTTAAAAAATAAGGGATTTTTTGATTTTAGGGTGGCCAGGACAACGATTATTTATATAATTGTGTTAAGTGGTTATGTGGTTGGTTTGAAAATAAGGGAGGTAGCTAAAGCGGTATTGGGTGGATCCATTTTGCAAGCAAGAACTCTGCTTTGGTGAGGTCAATAAGCAGTGTCTTTGACCTTATCATTTTATCTTTTATGTTTCTTGCAAAAAATATGTTGAAGATGTTTAAAGCGATGAACAGAAAAAGTATAAAAGCAGATATTGCATTGCTGCTGTGCCGGTATACATGGTCACCGTTCCAGGTGGAAACTATCTCGTTAAAACACCTGTTTTCAATCTGCCAGCGGCTATGGCATATTGATACGACACTTTTCAAATCAACTACTGAGGGCAGATTGGTTACCCATAACCAGTCTGTCCTCTCTTGCTTTAACTCCCATTTCCCCAGGACTTGGGAATGAGTTCTGACCTCCTTGACCTCTTCTGATCTTATTACCCTTACAGCATCTTCGTACCCTTTCCATAATCCCTTTATGTTATGCTCCCAGACCCTATATACTGTCTTTTCATCTTCATACACCAACGGTTCGGTTATCTTTGATAAGCTAACTGCCTCCTCATAAAGCGCTCTTGTATCATCTTTTAGCACGGCTGCCGCGTATTTGTTATGGGAAGCTAAAAGAGAAAAGGTGGGACCGTTTAGGTAAAGACCATCACCAACCACCACTTCAAATGCCCTGGGGTAGTTCAGACACACTCGCTTTAGAAGTCTATATGCGCTTGTTAACTCCCCCTCATGTGGATATATGGGCTCAATATCAAGCATAAAACAAAACTTTTGCCCTGCTAAGATAAATGCGGTGTATCTGTGGTAATAGTTTAGCTTAACTACCTCTTCTATCCTTGAGATATTTCTTACGCTGCAGTGAGAGCATTTGTAAATATCGCTTGAGGTGATCTCATGACCATCAACAACACCTATCCACCTTCCGTTGCAGGGTTGTATCATCTTTGCCCTTCTTGCTTTAAGGTAGATGACATTTTGTATTTCTCTTAAGCTTTCAAGGTCTATGGAGTCGGCCGACCTTGCAATGGTAGAGGATGAGGGAACCCTGCCCGCTATACTGCCAACTGCTGATGTATCCCTAGATATATTAAACTTGTTCAGTGAACCAAGGTTAGAGATGAGCATGAACACGATTGAAGATGAAATGTTGGCTGTGGATATCTGGGGTCTTTGTCTTAAATCGGTGATATCTTCTATTAGGTTAAAGATGCCGAAATGCTTATCTGAATATCTTATTATTCTTCTAAACACTTTTCCTTTAGAAGTCTTTCAAGGTTAATATCTGATATCCTCTCAATGGTCTCTTTTATCCTGAAATACCTTTGCACCATTTCTTTTGTCTTTTGTTCAAGTCTTCTTGGAATATATATCATCTTTCTTGCCCCATCTTTTTTAACCGTTACAAGATAAAGCGATCTATGCTTTTTACCTTCTCTTATGCACCTGCAATTTTTATTTCCACACACCCTTTCCATGGTAACCAGGTTTGCGTGAACGTATTCCGAATAAGCACACATCTTAGCTAGCTTTGATATGAGATCTCTCTCACTTCTTGTCATCTGAGTTCTTTTCATTACTTACTCCTTATTATGATATACATATATATATCATATTTATGATAAAATGCAATAATTTCTCGAATGCGAATTTGCTTTCTTAGAAAAAAGGGTATTTTAGGCTATATTTAAGCTTGATTTTGATGCGTTAGAAAAGAAGATGCGGAATTGCTGCCGCTGCTATACTTACCAGTTGGCTTAATTTATTGGCAATTTTTTTTGTGGAGTAGGAGTTGTGCCTACAGAATGAAAGCATTTTTCTTACAAGAAAATCAGAATACCGCTGATAGATGTGAATGGCATCGAGGTTTATATTTGAAAGCATCTGCTTTCTAATAAGTTTGCGAATGCGTTGGCATATTCTTTTAAGAGGACGGTGAAAATATGGGTAAAAAGAGAGTTTGTTTTCATCAATTTTACAAAGTACAGAGATACGAAAAAAATCCTATTTTAACTCCTGAAATGTGGCCCTACAGGGTAAGCGCCGTGTTCAATCCTGGTGCAATCATATTCAACAATGAAACACTTCTGCTTGTAAGGGTTGAGGATTACCGTGGCTTCTCTCATTTGACAACAGCGCGCAGCAAGGATGGAAAGACCAACTGGGAAATAAGTCCAACACCTGCACTTGAACCGGATCCAGTAAATCATCCAGAAGAAGAATGGGGAATCGAGGACCCCAGGATTGTCTGGCTGGAGGAGAAAAAAGAATTTGCTATAGCTTACACAGCGTACTCAAAATTTGGGCCGCTGGTTTCACTTGCTACGACTAAGGACTTCGAAAAATTTACCAGACATGGTCCGATTATGCCTCCAGATGACAAAGATGCTTCGCTGTTTCCAAGAAAATTTAAAAAAAGATGGGCGTTATTGCACAGACCAATTCCTGCTTATGTCGAAGGTAAGGCTCATATATGGATATCTTACTCTCCCAACCTTAAATACTGGGGAAATCATTCGATAGTAATAAAGGCAAGAGAACAGGGATGGTGGGATGCCTATAAGGTTGGGCTGGGATCTCAACCGATCGAATTAGATGAGGGTTGGTTAATCATCTATCACGGTGTCAAGACAACATCTTCGGGGGGGATCTATCGCCTCGGTCTTGCGCTGCTGGATTTAAACGATCCTCACAAAGTCCTCTGGCGTGGGGACGAATGGATATTTGGTCCCCAGGAGGAGTATGAACACACAGGAAACGTGTCAGATGTTACCTTTACTTGCGGAGCTATTCTGGATAAGGAGAGCGGAGAACTAAGAATTTATTATGGAGCTGCAGATAAATATGTAGGCCTGGCAATAGCTAAAATCGATGAAATTTTAGAATACATGAGAATGTGCATTCTCGAAGGGCCTGTAAAATAATAAAAGAGGTTATCATGAAAATGCAAAGAAACATATCAAAACCGTTAAAAATTTCATTTATTGGTACTTATCTACCAAGAAAATGCGGAATAGCCACGTTCACTTATGATGTTTCCAAAAACGTGCAGGATCAGATATCAAGGAGTAATTATAAAGCAGTAGAAATCGTAGCAATTAACAATGTCTCTCAAAAGTATAGGTATGATCCAGAAGTTAAGTTTGAAATAGAAGAACAGAAGTTAAGCGATTATATTAGCGCTGCTAATTTCCTCAATTATTCAAACTCAGATTTAGTTTGCCTCCAGCACGAGTTTGGAATTTTTGGAGGGACTTACGGCAACTATATATTGGAGCTACTGAAGAATTTAAACAAACCGGTTGTAACAAATCTGCATACTGTGCAGGAGTCATTAAATGAAGAGCAGGCTGGGATATTAAGAGAAATCTGTGAACGTTCAGAGTTTATTATAGTAATGTCAAGAAAATCGGCAGATCTGCTGGTCAATCTATTTGGCGTTCCAAGTGATAAGATTGTTTTTATATACCACGGAACTCCTGATGTTCCATTTGTGGATCCCAATTTCCTTAAACCTCAGTTTAATCTTGAGAGAAGGCGTGTCATACTGACTTTTGGACTGATAGGTCCTGGCAAGGGAATCGAAGTGGGAATTGAGGCGGTCTCCTTGATAGCAAAAGATTTCAAAGATGTGGCATATGTAGTTCTCGGTGCAACGCATCCGAATATCAGGATGAGATCGGGTGAACAGTACAGGGATACTCTTATAAATCTGACCAGATCCAAGGGTATTGAAGATAACGTAATTTTTTACAATAAGTTCGTGGATATAGATCAACTGGTTGAATTCCTCTTAATGTCGGATATCTACATGACCCCCAATTTATCACGAGAACAGTCTGTTTCAGGAACGCTTTCCTATGCTATTGCGTGCGGGAAAGCGATCATCTCTACACCGTATGACTATGCCAGGGAGATGCTTGCAGAGGGAAGAGGATCCCTGGTGCCATTTGAAGACCATTATGCTTTAGCAAGGCAGTTGTCCCTGTTGCTCTCAGATCAAAAAGAAAGGGATAGATTGCGCAAAAACGCTTATGAATTCGGTCGTCAAATGATATGGAAGGAAGTAGCGAGGGCCTATCTGCGTATCTTTGAGCAGGCTGTAGAATCTTACTACAGTTTACCCAGATTTGCGTATCTTAATAAAGAGAAATATCCGGTACTGTATTTACCAGAGGTGAACACCAGAAGTCTTGGAGCACTGAAGAGTTAGGATAAAGTTAGTCGGGCTATCTATTTTTTTCGCTATTATAATAATAAGATTGTATTATTATAATAGCGTTTTTTAAGATTGAGCACTGACTTTATGCGAAAACTTTTGGTACGAATTTGTGTATCTGTGTTATTCGGTTCCGGTCTCTTTTTATTGAGCAGATACTATGATTACCTTTTATTCCACAGCATTGCAGAACTATTCGGCGTTGTTATTACTTTTGGAATTTTTGCCCTGATCTGGAATTCGCGAAAATTTCTAGGCAATAATAACTACCTACTTTTCCTGGGGATTGCATTTGTCTTTGTAGCTTTTCTTGATATGCTTCATATTTTCGCATACAAAGGAATGGGGGTATTTAAGGGTTACGACGCAAATCTCCCGACGCAACTGTGGATAGCAGCCAGGTATACTGCGAGCATCAGCATGCTGATTGCATCGTTTTTTACAAATAGAAAACTTAGATCGGCCATCCCGTTTACTGCTTTTTCCATCCTTACGATATTGTTATTGGTTTCAATTTTTTTCTTCAAAAATTTTCCTGCATGTTTTATTGAAGGAGTGGGACTGACTCCCTTTAAGATAATAAGTGAATACATAATTTCTTCAATTGTTCTAATTTCAATTTATTTATTATTCAGAAAAAGAATGATGTTTGATAAGAATGTTTTATTGTTACTTGTGAGTTCGATGATAATAACCATATTTTCAGAGCTTTCTTTTACCCTTTATACGGATGTGTACGGTATCTCCAACGCAGTTGGTCATCTTTTTAAGATCGCATCCTTTTATCTGATTTACAGGGCGATAATTGTGACAGGGCTTGTAAAACCTTACGATCTTTTGTTTAAAAATCTTAAAGATAACGAAGAGGAGCTGCGTAGGTCCAAGGAAGATTTGGAAGTTCGCGTTCAGGAGAGGACCAAAGAGTTGGCGGAAACCAACAAGGAGCTTCAGGATATTATCAAAAAACACGAACTATCTCAGGAAGAATTAAAGAGTTTAAACCAGCAGTTGAATGCACTTCACGCACACATGGAACAGGTTCGGGAAGAAGTCAGGAAAAAGATTGCACTGGATATTCATGACAAACTGGGCCAGGCACTCACAGGTTTGAAATTAGATCTTGCATGGATAATGAAACATGTCCCTAAGATAGATGAGCAGCTTAAATACAGAATGGAGTTAATGTCAAGCCTGATAGATGATACCATCGACCTAACCCGCAAGATTTCATCTGAAATAAGGCCGGCGGTTTTAGACATCGGACTGGTTACTGCAATCCAGTGGCAGGCAAATGAATTTCAGGAACGTTCCGGCATCACATGCAATATTACTTCCAATATTGATGAAGTTAACATGGATAAAGATCGCAGCACATCTGTATTTCGAATTTTTCAGGAGATTTTAACCAATATAGCCAGGCATGCAGATGCAAGTGTGGTTGATATAAAAATTTATAAAAATGATTTTAACCTGTTGCTAGAAGTAAAAGATAATGGGAAGGGGATAAAGAAAAGCGAGATTCTAAACCCTGACAGTCTTGGAATCTTTGGCATGCGGCAGCGCGCCTCCCTCCTGGGAGGTACGTTTGATATTCACGGCATGAAGGTTGGAGGGACAAAAACCGTATTGAATATTCCCATTGAGTAGTCCTGAGTTTGAAATAATTGTAAGAGAAAACCCGACATTGCAAAAAGCTGATTTCCTACAAAATAATCGGATTCTTACTGATAGTTTTCAATTTTAGTAGACTTTATAATATCTTAGATTAATAAAAATAGGAGTTCAAAATGGCCGAAATAAGCGATCTGTATCAAAAAGCTGATTGGAAAACGGAAAAACACGTCCCCGTGATTGAGTTCCTCGGAAAACCAGAAAAGGACCAAGAGACAGCTATATCAGTTTGTGTTGGAAAGGAGATTCCACACCCGAATACAACAGAACATCATATTGAGTGGATAGAGATCTATTTCCTTCCCCAGGAAGAAAAATATCCGTATCTTTTGGGTAAATTTACCTTTGATGCACACGGCGCCTCTGTGCAGGGGCCTAACACCAGTACCATTTATTCATCACCAGATGTTAATTGCAAACTAAAAACGGGAAAATCTGGATATGTAATCGCTGTTTCTTACTGCAATATCCATGGACTGTGGACCAGCAGCGAAGAGTTGAATTTTTAATGCGGTGAAAAAGTTTTTTGCTTGCATGTGTATTATCAGACTTGGGATTTGCTTACCATATCTTTTAGCAGTTCATAAACACAATTGAACTCTTTTGATTTATCGTAAAAATATTTTATTCCCAGATCTAAGCTTTTCTTGCGATACTGCGGGAAAGAATAGTTGGTGAGAACGATGATTATCGGGTTTATCTGTAGCTTTTTTATTTTATCAAGAAGTTCTAAACCGTTACCATCAGGAAGTTGCAGATCAAGGATGATGACATCGGGATAAGAATGGTCTAAAAGTGATACAGCTTTTTGTAAGTCTTCTGCATGGTTAATAGTATCGATATCCTGAATTTCCAAAAGCATATCGACCAAGCGGTTTCTTACAATTTCTGAATCATCGACAATTAAAACTTCCAATTAAATGCCCCTTATTATTGAACTCAGTTGATTAGTATATTGCCTTAATCTCTAATAAGATATAAGAATTATTCTGATTTCATTGTCAAAATTTATCCTACATCGTGCCTTAATCCTTAAGTGAAACTACATTGTTAATAAATTTTAAAAAATATGCCGATATTCATACCCGGATAACAGGTCTTTCTTTTATTGGCTGTAGTGTACATCGAATGGAGGGAGTAAATTGGCAAGGAAGGTATTTATTGTTATTGCTGTCGCGATGTTCATCCTGACGCTCTCGTCTTGCCAGAAGGGTGTAACTCAGGAGGAATATGATGAGCTGAAAGCCCAGCTTGATACTGTGAATGGTGAATTAAGCTCATATAAAGAAAGTGCTGCACAGGCAGAAAAGGACTTTTCAGATTTGAAGGGTAAGGTAGCAAGTGTCAAGCAGTACGCTGATATAATCTCCGCTTTGTATAACTTATTCGGACCAAATTCTGCAGGCCAGAATTGGGAAGAGATCACTGCGATGGTGAATGACACCGGGAATCAGGAACTCATTGATGAATGGAGCAAGTTGCAGCAGGCAAATACCATCAGGACTGAAGTTATGGGGCAGATTGATCAGAGGGTTAAGGATATAAATGACGAGGCCCTGGCAAATGCCTGGCAAAAATTCCTTTCAGGCGGCTCACCAGATGAAGTGCTTTCGGCAATTGAAGCTGTGGGAGACAATGAAATGATGGTGTTATGGGACAAGTTGATGAATGCTCCGCAGACTGATCCGTTAAAAGTCCTTGAAGTGCTGGTGAAAGGGATAGTCGAGAGTTCTGCAAACCTCTGATCTTTTTGGGTTATTTATGCAAAAGCAGATTAGCATACCATTAATAGTAGCTGTGCTTATTCTGATCCTTCTCATATCTTCTTCATGCTATGTGAATCTGGATGCGTTATTAAAGGAAATTGAGCAGGAAAAGACAATTAATACTGGCACTACCCCTACTACCGAAAAAGAGGGGGAGAACGATTATTCCCAGATAAAGCCCGGGCTTGCACGTACAAGCGGCTTTGATATCTCCTATGAGGATGAGAATAAATTCAACACATTTCTTGAGGAGAACTGTTCGAGTGAGAAGCTCGGGAATGCGAAACTTATGCTGGGTGAGCTTAAGAAAAACTTTCCAAAAGGTTATTTTGTGATTGCAAAGTCAACCATATTTTTCTTGGAAGATGATAAAGATTTTGCGGTACAGTCACTCAATGCCTTTGGGGCTAATTTTACACCGCTGGATATGAGCACGTGGGTACATGAAGACATTCATACTTTAAGTTTTTGGCCTGCGGTAAGGATATACGGCTTTGGCAAAAAGGATTTTGAGAAAATAATTTTTAATCCAAATAAGGGAACCATTAACCAGATATACCTGATCACCGATTTCGGGGTATGGCTTAAAAGGGACGGGGAACTTTTTCAACGGGCTGAGATTTATGAAGATATAGAAAATCCCGAGGATTTTGACAGGACATACCTTGACAGGGAAGGATCAAAGGAAGCCGATATTTTTGGGATACTCGATGAGATAAATGCATACACGCATACAACCCAGACCGCAATTGCGCTGGAAGACCTGGTTGAACATGGCACGTCAAACAGCACAAGATACGGCCTTCTAAAGCAGATGATGCACCTTGAAATGTATTTAAAGAGGGCAAACGAAAAACACCCCAAGGTTTGGGAGTACATAACAAAAAATACTGGATTGTCATTTTTCATAATGAAACTCTGGGAGCAGGCAGCAAGATTCGAGGACTATATCAAAGACGATTACCGCTTTAACCTCAACAGCCAGCCCGTCGCAGATTTTCTCTATGATCCTCCTAATTATTCAATAATGGATAAGCTCTTTACCGAATCCGGCATCGTAGAATTTAAATCCAAAGGTTTTGAAGACGTCGAGTTCGACGGCTACAAGATCTACTACCTCGAACACCCCGAGTAAAATAACGTGGGTTAATTAGACTCCACGGTATTTAATACCACTTTACTGGTTTTTTAATAGTATATCCGAGTTTACTTTTTGCAATCTTGATCGCGGGTACTAGATCGCTATCTCCGCTAATAATTCTTGCTGTATCACAATTGTCGTAGTAGAAATCTGAGAAAAGTTGAGAGACTATATTAATATCCGTCCTTTTCTCTTTTGGGATATTAACTGTATTAAGGCATAAACAGTTTACGCAATTGAAATCTTTCGATGTTAAAATATAAGAACCGTAAAATATCTCAACTAATGGAGAGGTTTCAACAGCCTGAAGGTAGGTGTTTTGCCTTTTGATTTTGGCAGGATCATTTCTGACTCTTGATGTGAAATATTTAACTTTTACCAACTGTTGATTTGTGCCGCATAAGATCTCGGATAATTTCTGTATATCAAGCCACTTATATCTGTTGATATTTAAATAATCAATACCATAATAAAGATTGAAACCGTCAATGTAAAAAATTACTCTTTGGTTTTGCATTTTAGATTAATAATAAAAAAGCGGTTCTTTTGCAAGAACCGCATCCCACGGGTATTAACCGTGGGGGAGCGTTACTAATATAACCATATTTGTCAATCTTTTTCTTAATTAATGTAATTAAATTGCAGAGTATATAGTATCATTTAATTGTTAATTCATCTAATATTCAAACGACTGTGGAAATAATCTTTAGAAAGACACTGATTTATAAGAGTAATGTTGAATATGCGGATTATTGTATAAATCATGTTGAGGGTTGTGCCCATGGTTGCACTTATCCCTGCTATGCAATGATGTTAAAGAAAAGATGTGGGATAGTTAAATCATATGAAGAATGGACTAAACCAAAGATAGTAGACAATTGCCTGGAGTTAATTGAAAAAGAAATTCCCAAATTTAAAAATAAAATACATAAATTGTTTCTATGTTTTTCAACCGATCCATTTATGTATAAGGTAAATGAGGTAGAAAGCTTAACTATAAATATATTAAGAATTTTATATAAACAAAATATTTCTTCAGTTTTGATTAGCAAGGGATTATATCCTGAGTCTTTAATATATGATCCTTTAATAAGTAAAGAAAATGAGTATGGAATTTCAGTTGTTTCTTTATCAGATGATTTTAGAAAAAAATATGAACCAAATGCTTCTCCAATTGACTATAGAATAAAGGCATTAAAACGACTTCATGAAGCAGGCTTGAAAACATGGGTTAGCATGGAACCTTACCCAACACCGAATATTATTGATCAGGACATAAATGAGTTATTATCAGAAATGTCTTTTGTCGATAGAATTGTTTTTGGCAAATGGAACTATAGTAGTAGAAGTACTGGGTATAGCGATTATAAAAATTTTTACAGCGCAAAGATCAAGGAAGTAATTAAATTCGGACATTTTAATGAAATAGAAGTTTACATTAAGAATGACACGTTGAATTTATCTGATTCAAATTAATCAGCGATCAATGCTTTTCAAATTTATGTAGTTTCTTTCCGTATAAACAATGTTTTTGACTACAACTTAAAACGTATCTGAGTGGGTCAGTTTTCAACCGCTAATAATAGATCAGTTTTAGACTGACATTTTTAATAAAATTATGCAAAAACAACTTAAATTACTCTATAATTTTTAAAATTACTATGTAAATTGTGAGGTGGAGATGAACCTCTTAATAATTGCGATAATTGCTTTCGTTATCGCAATCGTTGCGGCGATTTTTGGTTTCAGGGGATTAGCAGGAATATTATTTCTTGTTGCCCGAATCATTTTCTTTGTGTTTGCAGTAGTGTTTGTAATAATGCTGGTCTTATACCTATTCCGTGCGTGCACAATAATTTAATACATACAAATAAACGGGGGTTAAGAAAAAATGCATGCTCCAAAAAGAACAACATGGTGGATAGCAGTCATACTAATGGCCTTAAGCATAATAATGTACCTGGGTATTTTTAGGATTCCGATACTTTCCCAATTTACATACTGGTTTGCTGCTGCATCTTCAATTCTATTGATAATTGCTACCAGAATCAGATCAATTTAGATAGTTCAATAGTTTTTTTGCGGGTGATAATGAATTGTGACTCTGTTGAGGCTTGACCCTATGTCTTTAATATATGCTCTCTTATCCCTACATTCCTGGTCTAGAATCCACCCATCTTTTTTAAGTGCATTTACAAGTTGGTCTGCGGTAATATTCTTTAGCTGTTCCCAAATACGTTTTGGATAGTTCAAGCAGCAAGAGGTAAAGTTAGGGTTATTTCTTTGTAGCTACATCTTCGTGGAATTCCTTCCATAAACGCTTTATTGAGATTAAATAGGCAAGAATTTTCTGGTTTTTAAAGGAATGTAGTGATTTATTTCGTATTAATACTAAAAATAGTATTATTGCGAAATAAAATGCAATTTATTGAACTTAAGGATGCTTTAAAGAGTTTTACTACATTTTCTCTTAAGGATATCAGGAGAATTGACAGTCATTTTTACCGCAGCAGGTTAAATGAATGGCAAGATAAAGATTACATCAAAAAGGTAATCAAGGGCTATTATGTATTTTCGGATCAGGAAATTAACGAGCAGGTCCTTTTTAGAATTGCGAATCTGATATATAAACCTTCATATATTTCACTTGAGATGGCACTATCCTATTATCAATTAATTCCTGAAAGCGTATTTGGAGTTACTTCAATTTCTACAAGAAGAACCTATAGATTCAAAACTGATTTTGCCGAATTCAGCTACCGCAGTATTAAACCCGAGCTGTTTTTTGGCTTTGATATCGCAGAAAGCAATGGAATTAATTTTAAAATAGCAATAGTAGAGAAGGCTTTACTTGATTATTTTTATTTTAATCCTCATATAGATAATAAGGTGGGATTCGAGGATTTGCGCTTTAATACAGAGTCTTTTTTAAATCAAATGCAAGAAGAAAGGTTAAATACTTACTTACACAGGTTTGGTAATAAAGCTTTAACAAGGAGGATCAATTCTTTTATGAGGTTTTGTAAAAATGCTTGAGATAGATCAGATAGCATCATTTTATCCTGAAAATATCAGGGGATTTAAAAGAAATATTTTAAGGGAATATCTGCAGTATAAGGTTTTGGAGATCGTGTTTGATTCAAAATTTGGCAGCAATCTTACTTTTATGGGCGGTACGGCAATTCATATGATTTATCAGAACGATAGATTTTCAGAAGATTTGGATTTCGATAATTTAGGATTGGGTAAAACAGACTTTGAGGAACTATCATTGATTATCCAGAATAAATTAAAGCTTGAAGGTTACTCTTCTGAAGTTAGAAATAAATTCACGGGCGCATTTCAGTCGCAAATTAAGTTTCCGGATATCTTGTTTGAAAGTGGACTGTCCAGTCATAGAAATGAAAAGCTTTTGATTGGGCTTGATGCTGAACCACAGGGATTTAAATATGAGCCGGATAAGCCACTGCTGAATAAATTTGATGTCTTTCTAAAAATTAATGTCGTGTCTATTGATATTTTATTGTCACAGAAAATTTGCGCTGTGTTTAAACGCAGAAGAACTATGGGAAGGGATTTTTACGACATTGTCTTTCTTATGGGAAGGACAAAACCAAACCTTGATTATTTAAGATTGAAGTTGAATATAGATAGTTATTTGGAATTAAAAAATCGTCTTATTGATAAGTGCCGTAATTTAGATTTCGAGCGATTAGCCAGGGATGTCCAACCCTTTCTATTTAATCCTTCCAATTCGAAAAAGGTCTTGAATTTCTATGAATATATTAAACAGTATCGATTTGATTAATAGATGATTTATTAAATTTATTATTTTCAACGAATCAGCTGGTCATGATTCTTTGGATTTTCCTTAAATTCCTGTAAAATAAGCTTGTTCATAAGAAAATTCTTATTGCCGGTGTAGCTCAATGGCAGAGCAGCTGAATCGTAATCAGCAGGTTGTAGGTTCAAGTCCTATCGCCGGCTCCATGAATGTCGGATCCTACTATCTAATGCTTAACCCGTCCTGATGATTGATTAAATATCGGGTAAGAATTCCTTTATCGACATGGTTTTAACATTTCCTGCGGTTTCATTCAGAACCCGTTTTAAGTTCTCATCCTCTAAAATAGCTATTACCTCATTACTGTTGTCAATGAGCTGTGCACAAAGTGCGATTATTTCCACGTCACCCTTTTTGACTGAATGCTCCCATTTCTTATCAAATTTGCTCAGCCTGGTTCTCGCCTTATCCATTACTTCTGAATATCGAATGTAATCTATGGGTCTTATCTCTATCCAAACCTCCACTGCTTTTTTGAATCGGCTTGATGACTCAAGGAGGTTTTTTGCTGTATTGGGGTAGAGAAGATGTAATTTCTCAGCCAGTTTTTGCGAATCCTCGATCAACTCTCTGGCGATTGCTGGTGGAATGTAAACTTCAAAATCTTTGTTTATCGCGTTTTTGAGTAGATCCAATTTACCTCTTCGATCTATGAATATGAGCGATGAAGAGTCCGGGACGAGGGCTTTTAGCACTATAAAATCCCGAGCTCGTCCAGGGCGATCATCAGTTCATAATATTCCATA
Source organism: Actinomycetota bacterium (assembly GCA_023488455.1). Next base: position 13,559 of record JAMDDV010000001.1, read on the forward strand.
CCAATCTTCGAGGCTGTCTGACGAAGCGTAGATGTTGTTTTTCCCGATTTGAGATCTTTGGCTAGTTGGCGAATTTCGTTTAATTTTTCTCCGCCATACCTCTCACTGACAACCTGGAGATAGGGTGGTTCAGCCTCATATACTGCTTCGTCCAGTGTCTCGTGACTGATCTTTATAGCAAAGGGAATAATGGAATACTGTTTTATTCTATTTTTTTGTTCCGATCTTATCAGCTTAACATTCTCAAGCTCTCGCAGGTACTTGTAGATCGTTGCCTTTGGATAATTTAACTGACTTGATATATGCTCTGCTGTTTCTCCCTCATGTTTTGCAAGATATGCTAATATCCTGACCCTATCGGAATTCCCCAAAGCCTGGAGGTAACTCATTATTTTTGTTGTCATTGCAATCACCTTATATATAGAATATAGACTATATAATATAGACTAATATTCGTATTTTGCAAGCTCCGGGTGATAAAGAGCTTGAGATTGTAGATTGAATTTTATACTTCTTGTACTTTTACTTTAAAGAATCTGCGCTGAAAATACAGTGCGACATTTACAAGTCCGATTAGGACCGGTACTTCGACCAGTGGTCCAATTACTGCGGCAAATGCTGCGCCCGAATTGATCCCAAATACAGCGACTGCCACTGCGATCGCTAATTCGAAATTGTTGCTTGCTGCCGTAAAAGCAAGCGTAGCTGTTTTAGGATAGTCAGCGCCTATCTTTTTGCCCATATAGAATGAGACCATGAACATAACTACGAAATAAATTAGGAGCGGGATTGCGATCCTCACTACATCAAGAGGGATCTTAACTATATATTCCCCTTTTAATGAGAACATGACGACTATTGTGAACAAAAGTGCGATCAGCGTAATTGGGCTTATTTTTGGTATAAATATTTTTTCATACCACTGTTTGCCTTTTGCTTTGATCAGGCTGAAACGAGTAATTATCCCTGCGATGAAGGGGATGCCAAGGTATATGAACACGCTCTTTGCGATCTGACCAATTGTGATATCCACCACCGCACCATGCAGGCCGAAAAATTTTGGGAGGACAGTTATGAATATGTAGGCATAGACCGAATAAAATATAACCTGGAATATCGAATTAAATGCGACAAGCCCTGCAGCATATTCTGTATCACCCTTTGCAAGCTCATTCCAGACAATTACCATGGCTATGCATCTGGCAAGGCCGATCATTATAAGTCCAACCATGTATTCCGGATATGAGTGGAGAAAAAGTATTGCCAGAAAGAACATCAGTATCGGACCGATTATCCAGTTCTGCACCAGTGAGAGGCCAAGCACTTTAACGTTGCGGAATACATCGCCAAGCTCTTCGTACTTGACCTTGGCAAGCGGAGGGTACATCATCAGGATCAAACCTATTGCAATTGGTATGTTTGTCGTATCTACGGATAATTTAGTTATGAAGCCAACCGCCTGGGGGATGAAAAAGCCAAGTCCTACTCCAAAGGCCATGGCCAGAAAGATCCATAAGGTTAAAAACCTGTCGAGAAATGATAATCTTTTTGTTACTCCATCTGTCATTTAATTTCCTCCATTTTTTCTGTTTTTAGAAAATAGTTGCAAGTTATCTGCTGCAAAGAATACTCGGGTCGATCTTTATTATCTCTTTCAGCTTATCTGCGTCAGTTTTTATACTCTGATCGTCGTTCAGACATTGGTTTACGAGCTTTAAAAAGTGCAGGTTAGAGGTGTTCAGATTTGAATCCGCAAGGCGATAGTAAACCCAGGTGCCCACATGCCTGCATTCGACGAGGCCTGCGTTTTTGAGGATGCCAAGATGCTTGGAAACTGTGGACTGCCCAAGTCCAGTCACAGCTATTATCTGGCAGACACATAGTTCATTTTTCTCCAGTAGCTTCAGAATTCTTATCCTGACTTCATCGGCTACTGCTTTTGATACCAGAAGATAATCTCTTAGCATGGTATATCCCTATATCGTGATATAGTGATATATATTAATGCAAGATGTTGATATGTCAAGTGCTTGATGATTGATTGATTGGGGGGTTCTCGGGGGACGCTAACTTTATGGGATTTTTGAGTATCTAACCGAATGTGAGAGAGGCTAGCTGCTAATTTACGGTCACTTTACCTTTTTTCGACCTGGTGTTGCCAGCTTCATCGGTTGCAGTGATTATATATTTGTATTTACCTGGGACAGCTACTGCACCCGATGAGTTTTTACCATCCCATGTCAATGCATTGGCACCTGAAGTGAGGGTGTATGGGCCAAGGTTTGCTATCGGGTTACCTGCCCCATCAGTTATGGCTAAGCTGACGGTAAAGGTTGATGACCTGTTATCTGACAGGTTGAAGCCGATTGTAAGGTTCTGTCCTGATGTCGGAGTAAAAGGATCAGGCGAGTCCTTAACGTTCTTTATTTTTGGTTTTTTATGATCGATGCTCGAGCCTCCACCGGAGGACTTGAATTTAACAGCAGCATTTGAATAAACGACGCTTCCACCCGCGACTATGTAGATATAATATGTTCCGCCTGGTGCGGTTCTAGTATCCCATGCGTATGAGTTTGCGCCACCTCTGTTTGATGCATTTGATGTGATGAGCGTGCCATTTGCCCCGGAATTATCCGTATCGTAATAGATGCTGACGGTCGAAGCAGGGTTGGATGAGCCTTCGTTCCACTGGATATTGAAAATACCTGATGTTTCAATGACCTGATTGGTGGCCGTACTTGCGCCGCCGCTTGAGAGAAGCTTCATATCATAGAGGTAAAATCTTTTCGGGTTCCAACCTTCGTGTGGGTCAAATCTCACAAATTTAACGATGCCGTTCCATCCTATAGTATCTCTCCTCGGTGCAAGAGGATATGTCTTTAAATCGATGGTGTATGTTTGCCTATTTGGTGGAGTTATTATGTCAAGAGTTTGCTGGAAGTCGTTGCTGCCCTGTACTTTCCACGTGAACCTGGCAATCGTTCCTCCAGCATCGGATAGGTCAAACGGACCATCGTAAGCAAAATCGAATATGAGGATGTGATATTTGTTCGTATCTATATTTCCATTTTCGTTAAGCGCAAAGCAGGGATCATTACTGGTGTTTATTGCGCTGAATGCCCCGTTTGCGTAGCTTAGCGATGTCAGGTTCCATGTGCTTCCTACATCTTTTGAATCCTCAAAGTCCCACGGATTGCCGAGCTCCTTTGTCGCGTAATCATCACCTGCAGAAGTAGAAGAAGATGATGCGGCAGGACTTGTTATGGTGATAGAACTTGACTGTGCTTCTGCTGTCATTGGAGGATTGGAAATAAAGGCAAGCGTTAGTATGGTGAAAATGGATAAAATGGCAATCAGGCTTCTCTTAAACATCTGGAGATCTCCTGTATATATTTTACACTTAAGAACTATTACTAATTTCGGCAATTTGATCAAAATACTTTATAAATTATTGTTTAATCCATCGAGCTCAATTGATTTTCATCTGTTGTTAAGCTCTGATAAAAGAATTAAAATTTTTTCCCATGGAAAATTATGATCTGATCATCGCAGGGGGAAGTTTTGCCGGGCTATCTGTAGCGCACTATTTCAAGGGTAAGACGCTGATTATTGACAGAAAAGAACCGGGAACTGTTCAGACCTCTGCTTGCGGTACCCTCTATTATATTATCGAGAAGTTTGGGCTTGAGGACAGCCTGCTTCAAGTACACCCCGTGTTATATCTACATAACTCTCGATTCGTATTCGAGTTCAAGATAAATTATCCATACTGCACGTTTGATTACAGGAAGTTCTGTCAGGGGTTTGCTAAAAAGATAGATGCCGAAATTTGCGTTGAGAGAATAAAGGGATTTGACGGCAAGAGGATCATAACCGATAGGGGAGAATATTTTGCGAAGTTTTTTGTGGATGCTTCTGGTAGCGAAAGGGTTCTGGCTTCGTTCATAAATCCAGCACTAAAGAGCAGGGAGGGCTTGAGTTTTGGGATCGAAACAGTAGTACCGCACAGGGAAGAGGGGCTGCACTTCTGGTATGATCGTAAACTTTTTCCAAACGGTTTTTGCTGGATGTTCCCATGCGGTGACTTTTCAAGAGCTGGTGTTGGGTCCTATTTGGGTAGGGTCAAGCTTAGGGAGACGTTAAGTGGTTTCCTTTCTTTGTACGGGTACAGGATCGGTTCCGTACATGGGGGATATTTTCCGCATAAACTGATTAAGCCAACCTTAAACGGGTTATTTTTAGTGGGCGATTCAGCGGGACAGTGCCTGCCCTTGACCGGGGAAGGCATAAGACCTGCCATATTTTTCGCCAAGAAGCTTGCTATGCTGTTGCAGGAGGTTAAAGAGGGCAATAAGAGCATGGAGGCAGCGAGCACTGAATATGAGGATTTTGTGAATAGGAGAAGTAAATTTTTCAGGAAGCTCTATATTGCCCAGAAAGTATTCTCGCGGACTCCTCAGCTCGTGTTTTATGGGTTTACTTCCATGATGCGGGAGGGTAACCGGCTTAATTATCTCTGGGACAGATATCTTTCAGCATCACATATATAAATCACTTTATTTTGGGTGCACTGATGTTATACTCATAATAACAGTTTTATCCTTTTCTGTTATATCAGTAGTAACTATTTTATGAAAGTTTTCATTGTTGGTAGCGGCGGCCGTGAGCACGCATTAGCCCAAAAAATTAGCGAAAGCCATCTGGTGAGTGAGATTTTCAGTGCACCTGGAAATGCAGGGATTGCAGAGTTTTCGACCTGCTTTGATGTTGGAGCCAATGACCTCGCATCCCTGCTTGAAGTTGCAAAGAAGATAAATCCCGATTTGACGGTTGTCGGCCCGGAAGCACCTCTTGTTTCAGGAATAGCGGATCTCTTTTGGGAGAACGGTTTCCTGGTTTTCGGACCCGATGGGAGGGCTGCGCAGCTTGAGGGAAGCAAGGTTTTTTCCAAAGAGATAATGCAAAAATATAATATTCCCACAGCAATTTCTTTTAGATTTTCACGCCAGCGGGGGAAAGAAGCTCTTGATCTTCTTGAAGTGATGAAGCCGCCATATGTGATCAAGGTAGATGGATTGGCAGCAGGGAAAGGTGTGATAATTTGTCAGGATATCGCTTCAGCAAGAAGCGAAATAAGGAATATATTTAACAACAACGCCTTCGGGAGTGCTGGAGATAACATTTTGCTTGAGGAGCATTTAACAGGACAGGAGATCTCCATTCTTGCCATAGCAAGTGGCACGGATTTTATAATTTTACCCCCATCTCAGGATCATAAGCGGATATACGATGGAGATAGGGGGCCAAATACAGGAGGGATGGGGGCTTATGCACCGGTTCCGTTTGTGAGCGCCGGGCTGATAGCAAAAGTGACAGGTGGGATAATTTCAAGAACTCTTGAAGGTCTCGTGGCCGAGGGAATAAATTATCAGGGCGTTCTGTATGCTGGGTTGATGTTAACTGATGATGGGCCAAAGGTGCTTGAGTTTAACGTGCGTTTTGGTGACCCGGAGGCGCAGGCACTTTTGCCTTTGATTGATGGCGATATCCTTGAGGTCATGTATATGGTAACTCAGAATGAATTCCCATCGACATGTCTTGAGATGAAAAGCGGTAGCTGCGTGTGTGTTGTTATCGCATCTCGTGGCTATCCCGAGACCTCAAGCAAAGGCGATGAAATCTTTGGCCTAAATGAGGCGTCTAAAGTACCAGGAGTGTATGTTTTTCATGCTGGCACTTTGGCCAGGGATGGAGCGGTTTATACCAATGGAGGAAGGGTGCTTGGAGTGAGTGCTGTTGGTAGGGATTTTCGCCAGGCGCGCAGCCGGTCGTATGAGGCAGTTGGAAAGATAAGATTTGATGGGATGCAGTACAGGAGCGACATAGGAAAGGCAGCAATGGGGGTGAACTGATATGTCATCAATTAAGGTTGCGGTGGTGATGGGGTCAAAATCTGATGAGCAGGTCATGGCAGCAGTAGGAGAAATGTTGGGGAATTTTGGCATAGAGTCGGACATGCTGGTGTTATCTGCGCATAGACAACCAAATTCGGTTGCCAGATTTGCCAGAAATGCTGAAAAGAACGGCTATAAGGTCATAATAGCAGGAGCCGGCAAGGCTGCTGCTCTCCCAGGAGTAATTGCCTCTCATACCAGGCTACCTGTGATCGGAGTTCCGATAAAAACGGATGATCTTGGAGGGCTGGATTCCCTTCTTTCGATTGTGCAGATGCCAAAAGGGATTCCGGTTGCCTGTGTCGCTATAAACGGGGCTGTAAATGCGGCTCTATTAGCCGTTGAAATCCTTTCTCTATCTGATCCTGAGCTTAATAAAAGGTTAATTGAGTACAGAGCTGGTTTTGATGATGCAAAAGATTTTTGATGCAACCTTAAGTTTTTTTATGGAGGAATGCAAACTATGAAGAAAGTGCTCATATATGTTACGCCAAAAGCAGAGATACTGGACCCTGCAGGGTTGGCAACTCAGAAGGCACTTAAGAATTTAGGTTATGACAATGTCAGTGAGGTCAGGATCGGCAAGTACATCCAGCTGACGCTTGATGACGGCGATTACAGTGATGCGAAGATCAGGGAGATGTGTGACAGGCTTTTGACAAATCCGGTGATCGAGGATTATTTTTTTGAGGTGGTGGATGGCAGACCCTAAGTTCGGCATAGTAGTCTTCCCTGGCTCCAACTGCGATGTTGACTGCTATTATGCGTTGAAAAGTGTGTTGAAAGCAGATGTCAGGTTAATTTGGCACCAGGAAAGAGAGATTGGCGACCTGGATTGCATTATATTACCCGGCGGGTTCTCCTATGGTGACTATCTGCGCTGTGGTTCGATTGCCAGGTTTTCTCCTGTCATGGACGATGTCATTAAATTTTCTGAAAACGGTGGTCTTGTGCTCGGGATATGCAACGGTTTTCAGACCCTTGCCGAGGCACATCTTCTGCCCGGTGCTTTGATAAGGAACCGCGGACTCAAGTTCATATGTGATTTCGTCCATCTTCGCGTGGAGAATAACAGGACTCCTTTTACCATGAACTTTGAAAAGGGCCAGGTGATAAAACTGGTGATCAAACACAACGAGGGTAACTACCAGGCAAGCGATTCCGTGATATCCGAGTTGAAATCATCGGACCAGATTTTGCTAAGGTATTGCGATGAGGGTGGAAATGTAGGTGGTGGCGCTAATCCAAATGGAGCGAAGGACAGTATAGCTGGGATGGTAAACAAAAATGGCAACATTTTTGGGCTTATGCCACATCCTGAAAATTGTTGCGAAGCAGTGCTGGGGTCAAACGATGGCATGGGGATATTCAGCTCCATAATTAGTTACATTAAGGAGAGCGGGTAGGTCTTGAGAGAGAAAGATTACGAAGAACTCGGTTTAAGCAAAACTGAATATGAGAAGATCGTGGAGATACTCGGGCGCGAACCCAACTACCTTGAGTTGAATATATTTGCCGCAATGTGGTCAGAGCACTGCTCATACAAAAGCTCAAAAGAGCTTTTAAAGATGTTCCCGAACTCAGGCCCAGTAATTCTGCAGGGTCCTGGAGAGAATGCCGGGATATTTGATATAGGCGATGGGCTGGCTGTGGCGATGAAGATCGAAAGCCACAATCACCCTTCTGCGGTAGAGCCCTACCAGGGAGCCGCTACAGGGGTGGGCGGTATAATCAGGGATATAGTAGCTATGGGCGCCCGCCCCGTTGCCCTGCTTGACTCACTTCGTTTTGGTTCTATGGAGAGACCGCGCGTCAGATATCTATTTGACGGCGTTGTTGCAGGGATAGCAGGGTTTGGGAACTGCATCGGCATTCCCACAATAGCCGGTGAAGTGTACTTTGAGGACTCCTATGAAGGCAACCCACTTGTAAATGCCATGTGTGTCGGTATTGTTGAGAAAGACAAGATACTAAAATCAGGGGCGAAGGGAATAGGGAATATTGCTGTCCTTGTCGGCTCAGCGACCGGAAGGGACGGCATGCATGGGGCTGCTTTTGCGTCTGAGGAACTCGATGAGAGGTCGAATGAGCGACGTCCTTCTGTTCAGGTTGGGGATCCTTTTATGGGTAAGCTCGTCATGGAGGCATGTCTGGAGATGCTTGAAAAGGGCCTCATCGTCAGCCTCCAGGACATGGGTGCGGCTGGAATTACGAGTTCAACATCTGAAATGGCAGCAAAAGGCAGTGTGGGAATAGATATTCATCTTGAAAAGGTGGTTTTGCGTGAGCCAAGCATGCTTCCGTACGAGATAATGGTATCAGAATCACAGGAGCGGATGCTTGTGTTAACGAGACCGCAGGACTTGGGTAAGGTATATGAAGTGTGCTCGCGCTGGGGAGTTAATGCGAATGCTATTGCGGAGATCACTGATAACGACAGGCTAAAAGTATTTAAAAATGGGGAACTGCTTGCGGATATACCCGCGGTGGATCTGATGAAGGGCACTCCAAAGCCCAGTCTGCTTTCGATGTTTCCCAGCTGGCAGCGTGAATTAAATAGCAGATCAGAATTTGACCTGCCGCCAATTGGTGAAATGAAGACCGTTTTCTTGAAAATGCTTTCATCTCCCAATAATTGCTCAAAGCAGTGGGTCTATTCGCAGTATGATTATGTGATTGGCACCAATACCATCGGGCTGCCCTCATCTGATTCGGCCGTGATCAGGATAAAAGGTACCAATAAAGCGCTTGCTTTTAAGGTGGACGGCAATGGAGGTTACTGTTATCTTGATCCATACGTTGGGGGTCAGATTGCTGTCGCTGAGGCTGCAAGAAACCTTGTCGTACGCGGAGCTCGACCTGTTGCGATCACAGATTGTCTTAATTTCGGTAATCCCCAGAAACCTGAGATATACTGGCAGATGGAGAACTGCATTTCAGGCATGACTGAGGCATGTGTTAAATTAAATGTGCCGGTTATAAGTGGAAACGTCAGTCTTTATAATGAAAGTTTTGGCGATCCGATCTATCCAACACCCGTGGTAGGAATTGCCGGCTTGATTGATGATGCTGGCTTACGCCTGACCCCCCAGTTCAAGGATGCGGGTGATGTGTTATATATTTTAGGAAATACTCAAGTAGAGCTGTGCGGAAGCGAGCTTCAGAGGTTGCTTGTGGGTGAAATATATGGACTTTGCCCCAGGATAGACCTGCAGAAGGAGCGAGCTCTACATGATTGTCTTTTGTCTTTGATCAAAAACAGGTTGCTCTGTTCCGCACATGATATATCTGAGGGCGGTATTGCACTTGCTGTTGCAGAGTCGTGCATAATTGGTAATATTGGAGCTGAGGTTAAAGCTGAGAGCGATTTAAACCCTTATGAATTTTTATATTCTGAATCGCAGTCAAGAGCGCTTGTCTCGCTCAAATCGGAGAATGAGGCGCAGTTTCTGGAACAGTGCGCGCAGTTTTCGGTGAGTGCGAATAAATTTGGTGTCGTGGGTGGCAACAAGATAAGCATCGGTGGGCTTTTTGAGGTAGAATTGAAGAAAGCTGCCGAAGCATGGCATAATACGCTGCCGAAGAAGATGGAAGTCTAGTGAAGAAGCAACTACCCGTGGAACTTGGAGATAAATGTAAGAATAAATATAAGGATAAGTGCGGCGTTTTTGGGGTATATGCGCCCAGGCGTAAGATCTCAGAACTCATCTATTATGGATTGTACGCCCTGCAGCACCGTGGACAGGAGAGCGCAGGCATGGCCATATCCGACGGTGCGGATCTCCTTGTTTATAAAGATATGGGACTGGTTTCACAGGTATTCAACCAGAATACCCTGCAGTCCCTTAAGGGAAATCTTGGCATTGGCCATGTGCGCTATTCCACGACGGGCTCCAGCCACTGGGCAAATGCACAGCCGATATTCGGAAATTTCCGGTCAGGATCGTTTGCGCTTGGGCATAACGGGAACCTCGTTAATTCAAGGGAGCTGGCGATGGAGCTTTCCAGGAGAAGGGTTAAGTTCAACGCCAGTTCGGATACGGAGATAATTGCGCGCATGATCGAACGAAGTACGTGCGAGGATATAGTAGAGGTGATACCCTCAGTGCTTAGAAATGTGGTTGGGGCGTATTCACTCATCATTTTAACCGAGGACAGGATTATTGGTGTGCGGGACCCCAACGGATTCAGGCCGCTCTGTTTTGGTGAGATAAACGGTGGGTTTGCGATTTCTTCCGAATCCTGTGCGATCAACGCCATCGGTGGTGATATGAAAAGAGAGATTAATCCTGGCGAGATGATAATCCTCAGCGCTGATGGTTACAGGAGTCTTCAGTTTGCACCACAGGTAAGCATGTCGCTGTGCATCTTTGAATTCATCTATTTCAGCCGACCCGATTCCATATTGAACGGCAAGAGCGTGTATCAGGTCAGGTACAATCTTGGAGCAAGGCTTGTTGAGGAAGCACCTGTCGATGCAGATCTGGTGATACCAATACCCGACTCCGGGTTTCCTGCAGCGATCGGTTTTTCGGAACGTTCAGGGATTCCATTTGGCCTTGGCCTGATAAAAAATAAGTATATCGGCAGGACTTTCATTCAGCCAAGCCAGGCTGCAAGAAAGATTGGCATTAATCTGAAACTGAACCCGCTTCGTGACGTCATCAGAGGCAAACGGTTAGTGGTGGTGGATGACTCGATAGTACGCGGGAATACGAGCCTTGCTATTGTTCGTCTGCTCTACGATGCGGGTGCGAGGGAGGTTCATATGCGCATATGCTCTCCGCCGATAAGGCACTCCTGCTACTATGGCATCGATATGGTTGATCCCAATGAGTTCATCGCTACGGGAAGGACTGTTAAGGAGATCGAGGATTTCCTGGGCGTGGATAGTCTGTACTATATCAGCTATCAGGGGCTGGTGGACTGTACAGGTATTCCTAAAAAAGACTTCTGCCTCGCCTGTCTTGATGGGGAATATCCCGTTGCTTACTGTGATGAAGGCAGCTACGAAAAGTTGATGCTGGAAAAGATAGTAAATGAAAAATGAGCGACCAGCGTCCTGAATTAACTTACAAATCTGCAGGTGTTGATTTAGATGTAGCTAATAGCATTGCGAAGCTGATCAAAAAACAGCTTCAGGTAACAGATCGACCCGAGGTGATGTCAAAAGTCGGTGGCTTTTCTGGCCTGTTCAAACTCGATCTGAAGAAGTACAAAAATCCGGTGCTCTCGTCTTCCGCTGATGGAGTGGGGACGAAGTTAAAGTTAGCGCAGTATGCTGAAAGGCATTTCGGGGTGGGCATCGATCTCGTCGCCATGTGCGTTAACGATATTATAACCTGTGGTGCTGAGCCACTTTTCATGCTTGATTATATTTCCACAAACAAGATTGACCCCCGCGTATTAAGTGAGGTCATAAGCGGCATATCCAGTGGATGCCAGCAGTCGGGATGCGCGCTCATCGGCGGCGAAACCGCTGAGATGCCCGGCTTCTACTTGCCAGGAGAATATGATCTGGCTGGGTTTGCGGTAGGATGTGTAGAACAGGCGGAGATCGTAGATGGTCGGGATGTAGCAAAAGGAGATGTGTTGATATCGCTATCATCAAGCGGTGCGCATTCAAACGGATATTCATTGATTCGGGCAGTGTTTGGGATTGACTCGAAGGAGTCGTTTAAAAAATTATCCACAAATGTATTAAACAAATTGCTTGAGCCTACTATAATATATGCCGTAGCTGTTCTGGATTTAAAGAAACGCCTGAGGATTAAGGCGATGGCTAACATCACAGGTGGAGGCATTATCGGGAATCTGTCGCGTTCTCTGCGACCCGATGTTGACTGCATTGTCGAGTTGAAGAAGATTGACAGACCTGAGGTCTTCGATTTGATCGCTGCAGAGGGTAAGATAGACTTTCAGGAGATGTACCGTGTATTTAATATGGGCATGGGATTTGCGGTGATAGTCTCCAGTGATGATGTTGATGGTGCTCTGCATGTTCTTAAAGATAATGGCATCGGCGGTGCAGTCGCAGGTGAAATAGTCCATGGCAGCGGAAAGGTAATTTTAAGAAGTTAAATGGTGGAAACGGATACTGTACTTGGAGGGAAAGTTAAGAACATAGTTGTCCTGGCATCGGGAAACGGATCGAATTTTCAGGCGATAATCGATGCCATAGATCGTGGTGAAATTAACGCAATGATATCTGCTCTTATAACCAATAATCCTGATGCTTATGCCCTAAAGCGGGCGCACAAGCACGGCATTCCCTCCGTATTGATAAAGCCGTCGGAGTTTGGCAGCAGAGAGGAATATGATGATGCGCTGCTGGATGCGTTGATGGAAATGGACCCTGATCTAATCGTGCTTGCGGGGTATATGCTGCTTTTGGGCAAACGGATTGTCACGAAGTTTAAGGGAAGAATAATAAATATCCATCCTGCTCTTCTTCCATCATTTAAAGGTACACATGGCGTAAGAGATGCATTTGAGTATGGTGTCAAGATCACGGGCGTGACGGTGCATTTTGTTGACGAGGGCATAGATACGGGTAAGATAATAGCGCAGGAAGCCGTTGCAATCCTTGATGATGATACTCTTAAAGCGCTGGAAGAACGCATACATAAAGTTGAACATAAGCTTTATCCTCAAACTATTGCGGAGCTTTTGGACGGGAACTTGGCACGAAAGGATAAATAAATTTGAAGATTCTGGTAACGGGCGGCGCAGGGTTCATCGGTTCTCATATTGTTGATGCTTATATTGCAGAAGGCCACAAGGTTACCGTAGTGGATGATCTCTCAACTGGCTCTGAAGAGAACATCAATCCCGATGCGAAGTTCGTAAAAGTTGACATATGCGAGAAGCAGCTGGAGTCGGTTTTTAAATCTGGCCATTTCGATTGCGTGAATCATCAAGCAGCTAACATCATCATCAGGCAGTCGATCGAGAACCCGATATACGATGCGAGCACAAACATCATTGGTACGCTTAATGTGTTGGAGATGTGCAAAAAGTACGGCGTGAAGAAGTTCATCTTCGCATCGAGCGTGGCAGTGTACGGGGAGCCCGAGTACATACCAGTTGATGAGACGCATAGAATAGCTCCTCTTTCTCAGTACGGTGTATCGAAATTCTGTGCGGAGAAGTATTGCGACCTGTATCGCAGGACTTATAATATCCAGAGGTTTACTTTTCGTTACTCAAATGTTTACGGGCCCAGGCAGCGCCACAATTCGGAAGCTGGGGTGATCTCAATTTTCATAAACAACATACTCAATGATGAGCCACCGACAATATTTGGTGATGGTGAGCAGATAAGGGATTTCATATATGTGGGCGACATTGCAAAGGCAAATCAGATCGTCCTGAAGGCTGAGGAGGGTGGTGTCTTTAACCTGGGTTGTGGTAAACCGTATACCATAAATCAGCTTGTCGGCATCCTCTCATCAATATTCAATAAAGAGATAAGGCCCATTCATGCAGATAAGCGCCCTGGCGATGTAAAGGCAATGGCAGTCTCCAGCGGTAAGGCGGTGGGACAGCTTGGTTGGAAGTCGCCGATTGAGCTTTACGAGGGACTGGAAAATACCGTCCGTTGGTTTGAGAATGACATGAGAGAGGGAAAGCATAAGGCCCAGGGACGGGATTCGCACGGAAAATCTTAGAGCTAAGGAATTAGCTCTGATTATGGCAATATTTTCTATTGCGGTGATCCTTTTTACAATTTTCTTCACCCCCATTTTTTCAGTGAAAGTTGATAGCCGTTTTGATTTCATGCGCAAGGAGGCAGTGCTTGCTGTGAAATTTAACCCTCCGGACGCTGCAGGTTATTACTTCGTGTCATACGGGGTTAGATATTCAAACAAGACGGCTTCGTTCCCGGGAAGAGTTGGTATCTATCTAATATCACCACAAAATGAGATAACGTGGTCGTCTTTTGCTTATGCAGATGAGAAGATATCTTATCACAGACTTTATTTCATAAATAAACTGGCTCGCAGCAGCTCAGTAGGTGGTGATAATGAGGGAAGTTTCACCTTATTCTTGCCGGGCTCTGAGAACCTCGTCCCGTACTTGAGCTCTATATCAATCTACAGGCGAGTTTTCACCCCGTTTGAGATCAAATTGTTTTATTTTCTCTCCAGATTTCTGGGGATGGATTACGCCGCATTCCCTCAATGGTTGTCAAGACCTGATGGGTGGGTTCTCTCTTTGATCGGGATTTCAATCACCGCATTGCCACTATTTATTCTGTTTGCCTGGTTGCTCGGTAGAGGCGTCATTCGTTCCAGGATGGTTGAGAGTATCTTTAGGGGGGTAATTGTGTACGGCCTGTTAATCTTTCTTGTGATGAATTCAGCTCATTTTTTTAAGGATCTGTCACGACTGCGGATGTCAGCCGCGGTTACGCTCAAGAACAATGAAAACTCCATTGAAATGTTTTCAAATAATCTGCCATATGCTTCTGTCAACAGTTTTTTTAAGTGGTGTGATTTGGATATAGAGAAATCAAGCGATGTGGTGATGCTGATGCGCGGCAATTCGCAGTACTTGCAGGCGAGGGCAGCATATTTTCTGTACCCGAGAAAGGTTGCTTTTGTTGATTTGGACGAGTTGGATTATGCCGATACTGCCAGGTATTACTTTGATCATGGTTATGATGCGGCCATCTCGTTTGAGGAGATAAATGAGGGGGCTTTTGGCCTGAACAGGGTTAACAGCTACAGGATGAGCTCTGGGTTCATATACGAGGTAGGGGATGCAGACTGAAATTATTATGGCGCTCTTTTCAGTTCTACTCTTGTGGATGAGCGGGTTTGCGCTTATCTATCTTGTCACAAGGAGACCAGCAGGAGGTCTTAACGTTGTTGGCGTCGCGCTTGCCCTTCCTCTTGGGGCTGCTCTTTATTCCACGTTAACAATTCTTTCCTCGCTCATAGGCATCAGAAAACAGTTAGTTTTTTCTTATTATGCTATCCTCGTCATAGATTTTTTGTTTTTCGTATTCCTGATGACGACTTTTATCTTAAAAGTGCGGGAGTTTGCGAGATATGATGAAAAGTTAAACCCCATGGGTCTGCTGCAGAAAATTCGAATAAAATTAACAGATATAACCAGCATAGTTAATAATAAAAGAAGTATCGTGCTGCTATCCTTAGTTATTATTGGCATTGTTCTTATGGGATTGCTGTTTTCTGCTGCCATCTACTGGACCAGGGTGGTTCCGATCACGTTTTGGGATTCAATATCTGCCTGGAGCTTTAAGGCAAAGGCTTTTTTTATCGACGGAGCGCTGGACAATTTCTTCAATAATTACGATTATTCGTTTACGCATAACTCCTATCCCTTAGCCTTTTCACTATTGCAGTCGTTCATTGCTGTCGGAACAGGTGAGTTCAGCGATGTCGCTGTTAAGATGATATTTCCTTTTATATATATTTTGTTTGGGGTAACTGCTTCTTCCGCATTGTTAAGAGGGAAAAGTCTGATGAAGAGCGTATTCATTGTGATCATGACAGCATTTTTGTTGAGCACTTCTGTTATTTTCGACCATTCCTATATCGAGTACCCCAATCTCATCTTTGCTCTGTGTGTTGTGGTGTGTGCGGCTGCAACTTTCAAATTTATGCACAAGCCGACGCTGGATAATTTGTCGCTTGCGACCCTGGCGACCGCGATGTTACCGCTTTTCCGAAACGAAGGCATGATATTCTTTGCTTTTAATATCATTTTTCTTTTAATTGTATATTTCAAAAACCGTTCAAGGGCAAAAGTAAAAGTAAATTCATCCAGCTTAGTCGGGTTTGTTCTTTCCTTCATTTTTTTGGGCCTTTGGATGGCTTTTAGTCTAAAATTTAGGCTGGGCGTCTGGGAGTGGGGAGGCGGTGTAACAACAGCTCTTCAGATTGTAACGACAGAACCGACGTTCGTCTTTTCATTGAAAACCTATATTGCTGAAATGCTTTTTTCGATCAAAGATTCTACTGGTGCATTTATGGGATCTGGCTATGGAATGATGTGGGTTCTGATTTTTTGGATTTTCGCGATTAGGCTTCCGGATATTCTTAAGGACAAGGGGAGGCTGTATATCTTTTCGTCTGCCTTGGTAATACTAATAATTTATATCCTCGGCGGTGCCATAGTGCCTGATTTCTTAATTTCAGCTGACAGGTATCTGCTGCCTGTTTTCGGCGTCTCATATTCCCTCCTGTCCAGTCTTTTGTGCGAACTCAAATTGACAGGGTAAGGTTGATATGTTTAACTATCTCAAATTAAAAATCGGTGAAGATCCTGCCCATGAAGAGAATTTCAACTGTTAAAATTTTATTGGCGATATTTGCTGTTCTTGGTCTTATGCTGTTAATTACTGCCTTTGGGCCTCAGGGTTGCGAAAACAAGGGGGTGGCAGCCAGCACGGCAAAAGGGTCCAGCCTGACTCAGAGCACGAGTGCGGCCGCGAGCTCCAGTGTTAGCTCTTCATCCACGAGTTCGAACGAGACCATAGCACAGGGACAATCTCAGGATACAGGGCAGGCACAGGTTGCAACTTATCTGACTGAGGCTGATTCTCTTTATGCCAGCGGAGATTTTTACAAGGCACTACGGGCATACAAGCGCGTGCTCACTGTCGATCCAACAAATGCAGTGGCAAAGGAGAGAGTTGCTCAACTGGAAAAACTCATAGCCGGATATGAGACTTATTACAACCTCGGCATGGAGCTCTGGTACAAGCAGAATTTTTCTGAGGCGTTGAAGGAGTTTGAAAAAGCTCTGGCGCTCTATCCAGCGAGCAAAATGGCCCAGGACAGTATAAAAACATTAAAACAGATTTTGGGAATATCCTGAAAACTACATTCTGATAAAATGCTCAAAAAGACCCTTAGAGAAAAAGTTCAAGAATCCGTGATTTCGTTTGGCTTAAGCAGGGAGGAATTTGATCAAAAATCAAGAAATCTCACATTTGAGCAGCCTGCTGATGAACGTCATGGCGATATTGCGACGAATGCGGCGTTAATATTTGCCAGGCCGCTAGGTATGGTGCCTTATGATCTTGCCTTAATGATAAAAAGAGAGCTTGAAAGGAGCTTTCCTGGGTTGGAAAGAATAGAGATAGCTGAACCTGGGTTCATAAATATTTTTCTTGGAGATGCTTATTATGTTAGTGAGCTGAACTGTGCTTACCTTGATATCGATAATTTTGGGAAGAACACAACAGGTGCGGATAGCTCTGTGCAGATTGAGTTTGTCAGCGTGAATCCGGTCGGGCCGCTTCACGTCGGCGGCGGCAGGTGGGCCGCGATAGGCGACTGTCTGGCAAATCTGTTTTCTTATTGTGGTTACAGGGTTTCAAAAGAATTTTATGTGAATGACTTTGGAAACCAGGTGAGGCTTTTTGTCCTGAGCGTCTGGCACTACTATATGTATCTCTTTGGTAAAGAGGTTGACTTTCCGGAGGGAGGTTACAGGGGAGATTACATTAAGAACTATGGCCTTAAGGTTAAAGACCGATTTGATTCCAGGTTTATCGAGCTTGACGATCTGCTTCTGGGTGAATTCACGCGGATTTGTGTGGACCTTGCTCTTGAAGAGATAAGAAATTCGCTTGAGCGTATGAGGGTCTTTTTTGATGTCTGGTTTTTTGAAAGCACTCTGCACGAGTCAGGAGTTGTGGATGCCACGATAAGAGAATTGAGGGAGATGGACAAGGCTTATGAGAAGGATGGTGCCCTCTGGCTCAGGACGACCGATTATGGTGATGATAAGGACAGGGTACTTATCAAGTCTGACGGTGAAAAGACCTACTTTTGTGTGGATATCGCCTACCATAAAAACAAAAAACAGAGGGGTTTTGACAGGGTTATCGACATCTGGGGAGCCGACCATCATGGACATGTACGCCGAATGAAGGCAGCGTACAGCTCGCTAGGCTATGACCCGGATTCACTTGAGCTGCTCATAGGACAGCTTGTGAACCTGACCGTGGATGGGAAGCCTTTTAAGATGTCGAAGCGGGCAGGTGACATAATTATGCTTGATGAGCTTCTGGACGAGGTTGGGCCTGATGTTGCACGCTACATATTCCTGACGAAATCGCTTGATACCATGCTTGATTTCGATGTCGAAGCCGCCAAGCGACATTCTGTTGATAATCCTGTTTATTATGTACAGTATGCGCATGCCAGGATCGCAAGCATAATAAAACATGCGCAGTCCACTGGTGTGGATGTCAGCAGGATTAGGCAGCATGTTTTCAGTAAATTTTACAGTGAGGCTGAGCGCAAGCTTGCGCGTGTCCTGGTCGATTTCCCCACAGTTGTATTGAACGCATGTGAGCATAGAGCACCAAACTTTCTTACAATTTATGCAGAGGAGCTTGCGGCGATTTTTCACAACTTTTACCAGAAGAACAGGGTGGTCATGGAGGATCATGAGATTACTGAGCACAGGCTAGCGCTCAGTCTTCTTACAAAAGAGATCATAAGAAAGACGCTGAAGCTACTTGGGGTTAGCGCTCCGGAGAAGATGTGAGGAAAGGAAAGATGAAGGTAAACAGGGACGGTGAACTTTTGTATCCGCTCACCGCAGAGATTGATGATGCGGGCGAACTTTTGATCGGAGGCAAGAGTGTTGTGGAACTTGCAAGGAGATATGGAACCCCGCTTTATATAGTTGATAAAAAAACGATTGTTTCCAGGTGTAAGGAATATATTGATGAATTTTCTGCGCGATTTGAGGAGTTTACGGTTGCGTTTGCGATAAAGGCTTTTAACTGTCTGGCGATCGCTGAGATGGTTTGCCAGAACGGCTTAAACGTTCTGGTCTCAACCGGTGGAGAGCTGTATCTTGCGCTCAAAGCAGGTTTTAACCCGGAGAGGATATTGTTTCATGGGAACAATAAGACAGCTGATGAGATCAGACTTGCGCGTAACAGCGACGTGGGAATATTGATTGTGGATAATTTTGATGAGTTAAGGTTGATCGACTCGTTGTACGGGGAAGGAAACAGGAAGGCCCAGATACTTTTGCGAATAACTCCTGGCATTTCCACTTCGACTCATGAGTATATAATGACCGGACAGATAGATGTCAAGTTTGGTTTTGCGCTGTGGCAGGGTATGGCAAAAAATGCAGTTAAACTGGCTTTAAATCTTGGAAATGTAGAGTTAAAGGGATTTCACTCGCATATCGGTTCTCAACTACTGTCCACGGAGGTTTATCGCAAGAGTGTTGAGGTGATGGTCGGATTTGCAGGTGAGATCAGGGAGGAGACCGGATATATTCCCGAAATCTTGGATTTTGGTGGTGGGTTAGGAATAAAATATTTACGGGAAGATAGACAGTTAAGTGTGGCAAGTTTGGCGGACGCGATCTCTGGATCGTTTAATGCTAGTTTAAAGAAATACGGTTTGGACGTGCCTAAGATCTATGTCGAGCCGGGGCGCTCCATAGTGGGCAATTCTACTATTACTGCGTACACTGTTGGATCGATAAAGGAGCTCCCCGGGGTCAGGAACTATGTTTCGGTTGATGGAGGAATGTCAGATAACCTGAGGGTCATGCTATATGGCGCGAGATATGAAGCGTTGCTTGCAAGCAGAGCGGATGCGCCTGCACAAACAATATTTGCAGTTGCAGGTAAGCACTGCGAACAGGGAGATGTGATCGTAAAAGAAGTAAGGCTTCCAGAACCAAAAATTGGAGATATCCTGGTTACTCCATCTACTGGAGCGTACGGCTATTCCATGTCAAATAATTACAATATGCAACCCAGGCCGGCCGCAGTGCTGGTTGAGGACGGAAGGGATTACCTCATAATCAGGAGGGAGGAATATCCTGACCTGATAAGGGATCATGTTAGTATTAAGGAATTAAAGGCGGGCGATAAAAATTGAGGAGTTCAAAAGAAGGTGTCATCAATCTTGGATTGTTTGGTTACGGGGTAGTCGGTACGGGCGTAGGAAGGCTTTTCCATACCAACAGGAGCATAATCGAACAACGAGCTAACGCAAAGATAAGAATGAAAAGCGTGGTCATAAAGAATTTGAACAAGAAGCGGGAATATCTTGATCCTTCGGTTCTTATCACGAACGATCCCTCGGCGATTCTTGATGATCCCGAGATTGATATTGTTGTTGAGATGATCGGGGGGATCGAGCCAGCAAAGAGTTATATTCTTCAGGCGATAGAAGCAGGAAAGAGCATCGTCACTTCCAATAAAGAATTGATGGCAAATCACGGCAAGGCCATTCTTGAGGCGGCAGATGCCAGAGGGGTGGATATCTTCTTTGAGGCGAGTGTTGGTGGTGGGGTCCCCATAATAAGAGCACTTAAGGAGTCGCTGACCGCAAACTATGTTAGGCGAATTTTCGGCATAGTCAACGGCACGACGAACTACATACTAACCAAGATGAAAAACGAGGGTATATCGCTTGAGGCAAGTCTTGCTGATGCGCAGCACCTTGGATATGCTGAACTGGATCCAAGCATGGATGTCGATGGACTCGATGCCTCTGCGAAGTTAGCCATACTTGCATCGATTGCCTTTAACGTACGCGTGGTTCATAAGAACGTCTATGCCGAGGGCATCCGTGGTGTCTCCGAGCTTGATATCGAATACGCAAAGGACCTCGGTTACACGATAAAGTTGCTGGCGATCGGTGAGAAGAACGATTCGGGCATTGCGGTTCGTGTACATCCAACGTTGATACCATCAGACCATGTCCTTGCATCCGTGAGTGATGCATACAACGCCATTTTAGTAATCGGGGATGCTTCGGAGGACATAATGTTTTACGGTAAAGGAGCAGGTTCACTGCCAACGGCAAGTGCGGTAGTTGCGGATATCATTGATGTGGTCAGAAACCTTATAATTGGTCGAAGTGGTAAGATCGGCTGCACGTGCTTCAACATTGAGCAGATAGTTCCGATAGAAGAAGTTTCATCGAAGTTTTACATAGTACTGGATGTTGTTGATAGGGCAGGTGTGCTTGCACAGATTGCTGACGTTTTTGGTAAGAACGGTGTGAGCATAGAGTCAGTCATACAAAAGCAGAGGTCGGACCGTACTGACCTGGTGTTTGTCACTCACAGCACCCCGCATAAAAATCTCAATGCCTCACTGGAGGGTTTAAAGAAGCTGGGTGTTGTTAAGAAGATCATGAACTTCATCAGGGTGGAGGAGCTTAAAAAGTGAACACCTGGCGGGGTATAATTGCTGAATATTCGGATTTCTTACCATTTGGTACGGATAAAGATACAGTGACTTTGTTAGAAGGAAATACGCCGCTCGTCTATTCCATAAACCTGAGCGAAAAGACCGATGCCGCTGTCTATCTTAAATTTGATGGGGCAAATCCTACGGGTTCATTTAAGGACAGGGGGATGACAGTTGCGATCACCAAAGCAAGGAAAGATGGTATGAATGCGGTCATCTGTGCTTCGACTGGTAACACTTCGGCTTCTGCTGCAGCCTATGCAGCGCGATGTGGGCTGAAATGTTATGTACTGATACCGAGCGGCAAGATCGCCGGGGGCAAGATGGCACAGGTGATTGCGCATGGTGCAAACGTCGTCGCGATAGAAGGCAACTTTGACCAGGCACTTGAACTGGTGAAGAAGATCTCATCGCAGTACCCGATAGCGCTCGTTAACTCCTTAAATCCGTTTCGAATAGAGGGACAGAAAACAGCTGCTTTTGAAATATGTGATGTCCTGGGAAGGTCTCCCGATTATCTTTTTATACCTGTTGGGAATGCCGGCAATATAACTTCTTACTGGAAGGGATTTAGGGAATACAGGAATGCAAGCAGGATAAAGAGCCTGCCAAAGATGTGCGGTTTTCAGGCTGCTGGTGCAGCACCGATCTATTATGACAGAAAAATTGATAGTCCCGAGACGGTAGCAACTGCGATAAGGATAGGCAATCCTGCGCGCTGGCAGGAAGCGAAAACAGCGATGGTGGATTCTGGAGGAATGGTTGGAATAGTGACAGATGAGGAGATAGTGTCGGCGTATTTCGAGATAGCAGCACGCGATGGAATTTTTGCTGAGCCCGCCTCGGCAGCATCGGTTGCTGGCCTCTTGAAGATATCAGATGATGGCAGATCGTTGGTCGAGAAAACGGTTGTCTGCGTACTGACCGGTCACGGATTGAAGGATCCTGATGCAGCAGTAAAGTTTGGAACGGGTTTTAAAACTGTCAATGCTGAGATATCCAGCGTTCTTTCGGCGATTGGACTTTGATATGGAGATCCGCGTACCTGCTTCTTCTGCCAATCTGGGTCCAGGCTTTGATATTTTGTCGCTTGCACTCAGGCTCTACTGTTTTTTTGAGATAGAAGAGTCAGAAAGCGGCCATGATGACCTTTTCATTGACGGCGAGAGTGCAATAGAGATAGAAAACAGTAAATCAAATCTTGTGAAGCTATCGTATGAATTTGTTTGCAAGAAGAATTCAATTAAACCCAAACCGCTAAAGATAAAAATATTTAACCAGATCCCCGTAGGTAAGGGCATGGGGTCGAGCTCGACCGCAATTGTGGCAGGGGTGGTCTATGCCAACGAGACCAATAAGCTTGGCATGGAGCGCATGGAGGTTGCAGCAATTGCATCTGAGATAGAGGGACATCCTGATAATGTTTCAGCCGCTGTCTTTGGTGGGCTCTGTATTTCGGTGTCTGATTCCGAATGTCCCTATTATAGCCACACCCATAAGGTTGGCGATGAGGTGACCGTGCTCATGCTTGTTCCTGAGAACTCTCAGAGCACACATGAGGCGAGAAAGGTGTTGCCGCAGATGATCTCGATGAAAAGTGCCATATTTAATATGTCCCGCACCTCACTTTTTGTGTCAAGTTTTATTAAATGTGAATATTCGTTCTTGAAACAGCTTATGGAGGACAGGATTCATCAGAAGGCGCGCTATGCGCTCTATCCAAGATCACGTGCCCTCATTGAAGAATTAAAGAAGATTGGGAAGTGCGCATGTGCGATCAGCGGTGCGGGCCCTGCGATCATCTGCATTCAGATTGATTCGCTTGAGCGCTGTGAAGATGATATATTTGATATAATTAACAAGGCCTTCGAGGACTTTAAGCTAATCCGCACCAAGGTTGATAATGAGGGATTTAAAATCAAGGGCTAAATCAGATGAGAAAAGGTGCAAAAATAACCCTGATTACAATTAGTGCGATACTGGCTGCCGGGATCATTGGTGGTACCGCGTTTTTTTTCGGCGTCGTATTTACTTTATTTGCAAGAGGCGGCCCAGCATCTTCGTTTTCAGGGGATAACGTTGCGCTTATAAGGATGGACGGGTTGATATCTTCAAGCGGTGGGGGCAGTCTGTTCTCAGGAGCAGGCACCTCACCCGAGACGATTATCAACCAGATCCTGACTGCTGATGGTGATTCCTCGGTCAAGGCGATCCTGATCAGGATCAACAGTCCTGGCGGGAGCGCTGCTGCCTCGCAGGAGATGTATCTGGAGGTTTTAAGGGCGAAAAAGCCAGTAATAGTTTCGGTTGGCGATGTCTGTGCATCTGGTGCCTATTATGTTTCCAGTGCTGCAGACTTTATAATGGCCAGCCCTTCTTCGCTTGTGGGGAGCATTGGGGTCATCACCGAGATTTCTAACTACGAAGAGCTTTACAAGAAGTTAGGAGTGAAGTTTATAATCATTAAACAGGGCAAATACAAGGACCTCGGTGACCCAGGTAGAGAACCCACGGCAGAGGAGATTGAGATGCTAAAAGAGCAGGGTGAGAAGGTTTACGACAGGTTTATCAAGGACGTCGCCTCTGGTCGAAATATCGATGAGGCCAGTGTCAGGGAGATGGCAACGGGGATGGTATTTCTCGGGCAGGATGCCCTTGATATGGGGCTTATAGATGGGATAGGGAATTATGAAGATGCGGTGATGAAGGCTGCAGAGCTCGGGGGGATAAAGGGCAGGCCGAATGTCATAGACTACTCGATGCCAGATATCTGGGATGTTTTGTCAGGAAGGGCATTTGTAAAATCGCTGACGGATGCGGTTCTTGAAAGTATTTCGCTTTCACCGGTTTACGGAGGACAGTCCATAAGATGAGTTATGAGAATAACGAAAAACCAATCATCATAGCGCAGATATCGGATATACATGTCGGTTCAGTTCACTTTGTCCCCGATCTTTTAAACCGTGCGATTGTTGAAGTAAATGAGCTTAAACCAGATCTCGTCGTGATTACAGGTGACCTTACGACCGATGGCTACAGGAAGGAATACACTTTTGTTTTAAAGTACCTGGAGCAGATTAAATGCAAGAACAGGATAATCGTTCCAGGCAATCACGATAGCCGGAATGTGGGATATCTGCATTTTGAGGAGTTTTTTGGTGAGCGCAATAAAGTTCTGTATCTTAATGGACTGACCATTGTGGGTGCTGATTCTAGCGAACCCGATCTTGATAATGGTCAGATAGGACGTGAGAACTATAACTGGATAGAGGAGCGTTTTGCGGAAGGTAACGGCATTAAGATATTCGCATTGCACCATCATCTTCTTCCAGTACCTGGAACTGGCCGTGAACGCAATATCGTTAACGATGCCGGGGATGTGCTGGAACGACTCATTGACTCCAAGGTAAATATAGTATTATGTGGTCATAAACACGTGCCCTATACGTGGCGTTTTGAAAACATGCTTTTTGTAAATGCTGGTACCGTGTCCACCACCAGGCTTCGCGGTAATACCAGACCATGTTACAATGTCATCACCATCACTGAGGAATCGATAAAAATAATCAGAAGGTATCCATTTGGTGAGGTGGTCCCCATTCTCGATATATTGAGAGGTTACCTTGAGAGCATTGTTCCAACTATAAATATCGATAAAGAGCTATCCCGCGAGGAGTGAGCAAGATAAAAAGGATAGTTGCCCTGGTTGACGGGGAACATTATCCACCTGTCATCAAGTCCGCTTTAAAAAAGATAGAAGAAGAAAATCCTGATGATGAGATCGTCAGTCTGATATTTGTGGGTGGGATTGAAAAGATAGCTTCCAGTTATCCAGAGGAGCTGGCAGGTTATCCAGTCAAGATTACCTCAAATCTGTCAAGTGACCTAATGGAGTTGCTGGAGGCACTTGACGCCGATGTCGCGATTGATTTGAGTGATGAGCCGGTGCTTGGCTATTCGGAACGGATGCAAATTGCATCCTCATGTCTGAGGCAGGGGGTTCTCTACAGAGGAGCTGACTTTTATTTTGAGCCGATCAGGTTTGAAGATGTTTCAAAAAAGCCCTCGATTTCGATAGTGGGAACAGGAAAGCGCGTTGGGAAGACGGCTGTGAGTGCTTATACTGCGAGGGCTTACAAAAATTTGGGCATCAGAGTTTGTGTGGTTGCCATGGGAAGGGGTGGACCACAGGAACCCCAGCTGGTTGAGGGTGATCTGGTCAGCATCGATGGGGAGTATCTGCTCAGGCTTTCAAGAAGTGGCCTGCATGCATCTTCCGATTATCTTGAGGATGCGCTTGTGAGCAGAGTTAAAACAGTAGGCTGCTGGCGCTGTGGGGGAGGAATGGCAGGTGCCCCGTTTGTCTCCAACGTAGTTGATGGTGTGAGGCTCGCAGATAAACAGGATGTTGATTTTTTGATATTTGAGGGTTCTGGCTCATGTATTCCTCCAGTTAGGTCGAGAGCTACGATGTGCGTCATAAGTGCTTTGCAAAATCCGCAATATGTACTTGGTTATCTTGGGCCATATAGACTATTGATTTCTGATGCGGTCGTGGTTACAATGTGTGAGGATGAGATAATATCAAGAAAAGATCTTTCTGATCTGTGCCACGGGATAAAGAAGGTTTCTTCGAGCTTAAAAATCACACATACAATATTTAGACCAGCTCCACTGGAACCAATATCTGGTAAGAGCATAGTATATGTCACCACAGCAGTTCCTAGCGCAAACAGAGTGCTGGCGGAGTACCTGGAAGTAAACTATGGATGTAAAGTGATTTTCATTAGCAACAACCTTTCAAACAGGCCCAGGTTAAAAGAAGACCTATTGCACAGTATCATGGATTGTGACCTGATCCTGACGGAGCTAAAAGCTGCAGCAGTGGATGTTGTGACGGAGGAAGCAGTGGCCAACGGAAAGGAAGTAGTCTATTGCGACAACATCCCCGTATCGATTTCAGGCGATGTCGATATGGACGGTCTTGTTCATTATTTGCATGATCTAGCTTTGAGCAGAGCGTGAAGTGAGTAGCGAAAAGAGCATAAACAGGGAAAATAGCTATATAGTCATAAGCGACAAGGTGCCAGGGTTGCCTTTCTCAAAGGGGATAATGGCACCGTCCATCATGGCGACCGGGATGTCACCTGAGGTTGCTTACAACATTGCAGCTTTAATAGAGGATCACCTCAGGAAAGATGGCATAACTTCGATTACCGTAAAGCGACTGAGAGAGGTAACCTTTAATGTTCTGAGGGAACGCCTGGGTGAGGATATAGCCGAGCGCTACATGCGCTGGCAGTCGCTGGGTAATATAGGGAAACCACTGATTATACTAATCGGGGGTGCGACTGGTGTGGGTAAATCAACCATTGCTGCCCAGCTTTCAAACCGGTTGAACATTACCAGGATAATACCAACTGATGCGATACGTGAGGTTATGCGCGCAAGCGTTTCTCCCAAGCTGATACCGCCGCTTCGTGGCTCCTGTTATAATGCATGGCAGAATTTGAATTATCCGTTGCCGCCTGGTGATCCGGTGATCCTTGGTTATCGAGAGCAGACTCAGGCTGTAGTCGTTGGCGTGGAAGCAGTTATAAACAGGGCAATCGAGGAAGGAACGAATGTGATCATCGAAGGTGCGCATATTGCCCCAGGGTACATGGATATTGCTGAGTTCTCCAGGGCGATAGTTATCCAGATGATAATACAGGTTAAGGACCTTCAGATGCACAAGGATCATTTTCTGATAAGGGATATTGCTACGCGTGGATCAAGGCCCTATTTAAAATACATCGAGAATATGGACAATATAAGAAAGATTCAGGATTATCTTATCGAGTTAGCTGCAAAACACAGCGTAAGGATGATCGACAGTTATAACCTCGATGACACCGTGCTTGAGGTGCTGGATCTCATAAACGAGAAATTGAAACAGGAATTTGTTGAATTTAACCGGCAATCAAAGGTAGTAACTTTGAAAGGATAGAAAACAGGAAGGTGAATTGTATTGGAGAAAGTCTTAGAATTAAATGAGCTTGAAGATATGCTGCTGCCAGATCTTCAGGCACACGCAAGGGAACTGGGTGTAACCAACGTTTTAAAGCTCAAAAAACATGACCTCATAATGGAGATAATAAAACACCAGACGGAAAGCGATGGTCTCCTCTTCAGGCGAGGCATACTTGACATATTGAACGAGGGTTACGGTTTTCTTCGCACTGACGGCTATCTACCGTCTGATGGCGACATCTACGTTTCGCAGTCTCAGATAAGGAAGTTCCACCTCCGTCAGGGAGATATGATTGCTGGCCAGGTCAGGCCACCAAAGGAGAGCGAGAAATATCACGCTCTATTGAAGATAGAGGCGGTCAACAACGATTCGCCTGAGGATGCGCGCAACAGGGAATATTTTGATTCGCTCACGCCGCTTTACCCGATGGAGCGGCTTCGTCTTGAGACTGCCCCTGACATTATATCAACTAGGATAATAGACCTGATCGCACCCATCGGGAAGGGGCAGAGGGGATTGATAGTCTCTCCTCCAAAAGCAGGTAAGACCACTATATTAAAAGAACTTGCCAATGCGGTCACCACAAATAACCCCGAAATTGTCTTGATGGTTCTGCTTGTTGATGAGCGCCCCGAGGAGGTCACCGATATGGAGCGCTCGGTAAAGGGAGAGGTGATCAGCTCGACATTTGATCAGCCTTCGGATAACCACATTCAGGTAGCGGAGCTCGTGCTGGAACGGGCGAAGAGGCTCGTTGAACAGGGTCACGATGTGGTAATTCTTCTTGACTCTGTCACAAGGCTTGCGAGGGCATATAACCTCTCTACCCCTGCAAGCGGAAGAATACTCTCTGGAGGAGTTGACTCCACTGCACTTTTCCCACCCAAGCGGTTTTTCGGCGCTGCCCGCAATATAGAGGATGGAGGAAGCCTCACCATCCTGGCGACAGCACTAGTCGATACGGGAAGCCGAATGGATGAGGTCATATTTGAGGAATTTAAGGGCACCGGCAATATGGAGATTCACCTCGATAGAAAACTGGCGGATAAGCGGATATTTCCTGCAATAGATATTGAGAAGTCTGGGACGAGAAAAGAAGAGCTGCTAATGCCGTCTGAGGAGGCAGCTATGGTATGGAAGTTAAGAAGAGTGCTGCATGCACTTGATCCATCCGAGGCCATCGAACTGCTTATTGACAAGATCAAGAAGACTCGAAAGAATAGAGATTTCCTCGAAGAGGTAAAGAATTTCAAGAGCCCTGACTGATTGTCAAATAAACTTATTTGTGTTAAATTGCCTTTTTGCTTTTAAGATATTATCTGGAGGATCTTCATAAATGAAGGAAGGAATACATCCTGATTATCAGGAATGCACAGTTATATGTTCGTGCGGGAATACGTTTAAGACAAGATCTACCAAGAAGGAATTGAAGGTGGAGATCTGTTCAAAGTGCCATCCGTTTTTCACCGGTAAACAAAAGCTTGTTGATACGGGTGGAAGGGTAGAGAGATTTGAAAAGAGGTATGCCGCTGGCAAAATAAAATGATGCGTGTATCGCTTTTGGCGCATACTCCTGAACCCGAGAGGTTCATCGCTTCAGCGGCGAGGCTCTGTTATTCCTCATCCGGTATTTCCGAATTAACCTCAAATTTGTCTGATGAAGATATAAGGCGGATTTTAAAGAAGATAATGACATCCAGGCATTACAGCGCACTGGAACATGCATCATTCACTTTTGGAATAGAGGGCATCTCCCGTGCGTGTTCTCATCAGTTAGTCCGCCATCGGATTGCATCTTACAACCAGCAGTCCCAGCGTTACGTAAAGTACACATCTGATGTAGAGTGCGTTATCCCAAACAGCATGATAAAAGATGAAGAAGCCAGGAAGATCTTTCTGGACGTCTGGGATGCGGCTATTGGCGCATATAATGAACTCGTATCCATGGGTATATCTCAGGAGGATGCACGTTACGTTCTTCCTAATGCATCGCCTACTAAGATAATTGTGACGATGAACGCGCGTGAACTGCTTCATTTTTTTGAACTCAGGACCTGCCAGCGGGCGCAGTGGGAGATAAGGAGATTGGCCAAGAAGATGCTTTTACTGGTGAGGGAGATATGCCCTACTATTTTTGTTGATAGCGGTCCCTCCTGTTTCAGAGGACCGTGCATGGAGGGTGAGATGCGCTGCGATGCGCCGCCCAAGAGGGAGACGTTTTTCAGAGATGAATAACAGAGACGATACTACGATCTCAGTCGGAGGGCAGGCCGTCATAGAAGGAGTTATGATGCGCCGGGAGGATAAATTCGCAATTGCTGTCAGGAAACCAAGCGGTGAGATAGCAACCTCGCGCCTTGACTTTACTTCCTATTTCAGGAGAGCTCCCAGGCTTAAGGTTGCAGTCCTCAGGGGTTCTGTAGCGCTTGCGGAAACCATGGCAGTAGGCATTAAAGCGATATCACTTTCCGCTGCTCAGTCCACTGAAGGTGAGGTTGAGATTACAAAAAAGGATATAACGGTTGCGATGGTCGTTGCCGTTATTTTTGCAGTTGGTCTTTTTTTTGTGCTTCCGACGCTTCTAGCCAGGCTTGTTGATGCTTATATCAGTTCCACCATACTTTATAACCTTACCGAAGGTGCAATAAGGATATTGATCCTGATAGGTTACATCTGGGTGATATCGAACCTGAAGGATGTTCGTCGTATATTCCAGTACCACGGAGCTGAGCATAAAGTTATAAACTCTTATGAGGACGGCAAGGTACCATCGATGGAAAATGTAAAACAGAACTCCACTTTGCATTTGCGATGTGGCACGAATTTTTTGCTGGTTGTGATGGTTGTGAGTGTTTTCGTCTTCGCTCTTCTTGGAAGACCACCATTGTATTTAAGGATAATATCAAGAATCCTGGTGATACCGCTTGTCGCTGGGATCTCATATGAGATCATCCGTTTTTCAGGAAGACATCATAAGAGTAAGTTTTTGCGGATTCTGATGTACCCTGGTCTCCTGCTGCAGAAACTCACAACTCGTGAGCCGTCAAATGACCAGATCGAAGTCGCGCTTGCGGCATTTAACAAGGTGATGACCGATGAGACTGCTTGAAAAACTACAGGGTTATGAAGAGAAATATAAAGAACTATCAGAGATGCTTGCTGACCCGAAGATATCAAGTGATGTTGAGAAATTAAGGGAATATTCTAAGCAC
Source organism: Actinomycetota bacterium (assembly GCA_023488455.1). The sequence goes on from JAMDDV010000001.1 coordinate 43,958, forward strand.
ATGTCAGATCTTGAAGAGCTGGTCGCTGCGATCAGGCAGTATAGAGATGTTTTGAGAGAGATCGAGGATACGAAAGCACTGCTTCAGCCAGAGAACGATGAGGATTTAATTGAGCTGGCAAAAAGCGAATTGACAGAACTAAAGGAAAAAGAGCAGGAGATCGAATCGAGGATCAGGTTTCTGTTAATTCCGCTGGATCCTAATGATTCAAAGGATATCATAGTCGAGATCAGGGCTGGTACTGGTGGTGAAGAGGCGAGCCTCTTTGCGGGTGATCTTTTCAGAATGTATGCGCGTTACGCTGAAAACCGTGGGTGGAAGACAGGTGTCCTCTCAAGCAGTCCCTCGGAAAAGGGTGGTTTCAAGGAAGTAATATTTGAGGTAAAGGGCAAAGGAGCCTACTCAAAGCTTAAGTATGAATCCGGAGTTCACAGGGTACAGCGCGTGCCAGTAACGGAGGCACAGGGGAGAATTCATACATCTGCTGCGACGGTTGCAGTGTTGCCTGTGGCTGAGGAAGTAGAGGTAAAGATAAATCCCGAGGATATAAGGATTGATATATATCGTTCAACTGGTCCTGGCGGACAGAGCGTGAATACCACCGATTCTGCGGTGAGAATCACACACCTGCCCACCGGGATTGTAGTTTCCTGCCAGGATGAGAAGTCACAACTGCAAAACAAAGAGCGAGCCCTGCGAATACTTCGGTCACGTCTCTTTGACATGTATAATCAGCAACAGCAGAAGGAGATTGCAGAGACAAGAAAGTCCCAGATAGGAACCGGTGATCGCAGCGAGAGGATAAGAACCTATAATTTTCCGCAGAGCCGTGTGACTGACCATCGTGTTGGATTGACTCTTTACCGGCTTGATGAAGTGCTGAATGGAAATATTGATGAGTTCACCAATGCACTGTTGGCGGCTGAACAGGCGGAGAAAATCAAGAACCTTGGTCTGTGAAAATCTATCCTTAAATTCCGTCTTGAAATGGGCTAAAAGCCTGTTAAAAACCGCCGGGATTGATAACTTTAACCAGGAAGCTGAGATATTGGCTACTTTTGCCTTTTCGATCCAGAGAGAAGAGCTGTATTTGAATCCAGGATGGCTGCTCTCTTCTTATGAATGCGATATCTTCGAAACTATTTTAAAGGAGAGGCTTAAAAATGTACCGCTTCAAAGGATAACAGGTGAGACAAGTTTCCGCGGTCACAGGATCTGCGTGGGAGATGCTGCTTTCATACCCAGGCAGGAGACAGAAGGGCTTGTGGACCTGGTGCTGCCAATGATCAGTAGGGGTGGCAAGATCATCGATGTTGGTTGCGGCAGCGGTTGTATCGCGATAAGTGTCCTTAAGGAATCGGATGCTGCACTTGTGGTCGGGATGGATGCTTCAAATGTGAGCATATTAATGTCAAGATTGAATTCAATAATAAATCGAGTTGATAACCGCTTTGTTGCCCTGCATGCAGATTTTATGCGAACGAGTTTCGATCAGGTTAGAACTTACCTCGAAGGTGTTATTGATGAGCTGAATACTGACAAATTTGACCTTGCAGTTTGCAACCCACCATATGTTCCGCACGATCTCATTGAAGCACTTCAACCGGAAGTTCGCTATTTTGACCCACATGCAGCGCTTGACGGTGGATCGGATGGCCTTTTATTCTATCGGATCCTGGCCCAAAATATTTCAGGTTATCTCAAGCGAGGAGCTTATCTGTTTCTTGAACTGGGTGACGGGCAAGCAGACGATGTGATGAGAATTTTTTCCTCTTTTCCACAGTTCCACGGCTTTCGCGTTGAAAAGGATTTGAGATCCATGGAGAGATATCTTTATATGATGTGTGGTTGAAAATGCCTATGGTAATTGATTTGGCCATCGATTTCGAGCGAGCAGTTGCGATGTCAGCAGAGGTAATTGAGAAGGATGGAGTCATCCTGATACCGACGGAAACAGTGTATGGGCTCTCCTGCCGTTTTTGTTCCACTGAGGCTATCGGGAGGGTCTCAAAAATAAAGGCAAGAGAGGTTGGAAAAAACTACATCGTGCTTATTTCAGCACGTGACCAGCTTGATAATCTGGGACTTATCATGAATAAAGATGCAACTGTACTGGCAGATGAGTTCTGGCCGGGTCCGCTGACCATGATCCTGCCTGGTGCAAAAGGTGATGCGCTTGCCGTAAGGCATAGCTCAAGTGCTTTTATTAACAGTCTCGTTGATAAAAGTGGTCTGATCATCTCTACAAGTGCGAATTTATCGGGAAGGAAGAGCCCGGCAGTCTTTTATGAAATTGATAGAGAAGTGCTGGAGAAGGTCGACCTGGCAGTTGATGGCGATCCTCTACCAGGGGTCCCATCAACAATACTTGATATGCAGCAAGATGTGCCCAGGGTCCTGCGGCAGGGCATCATCGATTTCGATGATATTATTTCAGTTTTGAAAAAGTCTGATTAATATATATAATTACGTTAATTCTTAAAAGCTTTGGGGTTTATGATGTCAGTGAACATAACGTTTGTATGCACGGGCAATACATGCCGTAGTTTTATAGCTGAGGCCATTGCCCGGCATTTGATGAATGAGAAGTATCCTGCTTACAGGGATTACGTGAGGATTCGCTCGGTAGGCACTCTTGTTGAGGAAAAAAGTGAGGTATCTAAGATGGCCAGCCAGGCGCTTAAGGAGTCCGATATATTAATCCCGGATATGGAGCCATCGCAGATCAATCAGAAAATAATTGATGAATCCGATATACTGCTCGTGATGAGCGTGAAGCATAAACAGCATATCTGTAAGAGGTATAGGGATGCTTGTGATAAGAGTTTTCTCGTTAAGGCATTTGCAGCTATGGTTGACGACTTCGCGAATGACTTGAAAGATGAAAGAACAGGAATGCTTTTTAATAAAAATGTTAGCAGAAAATACCACAATACGAGCAATGTTGCGCAGCTTCAGCGCGAGGGCAGCTCTACTCAGGGTGATAAGACAGTAATAGAGGCAGAGGTAAAGTCGCTGGCGAGGATTTACGCTCTCATCAACAACAAAAAATTTAAACAGCTCGAGTCATCACTTGGTGAAGACGCAGCTCTGCAGGTCAAGTATGAGGTTCCAGATCCCATTGGGATGGAATTAGATACATATATTGGTGTTGTAAAAGAGCTGACGACTGATATCGAGACCATTTTTGACTTCCTGTTCGCAGGGTGATCGAAGAGTTGGAAGTTAAGAAGATAGCAATCGGTGCAGATCACGCCGGATTCGAGCTAAAAAAATCCCTTATCGATTACCTGAAATCCAGAGACTACGTGGTGAAGGACTTCGGCACCTTTTCAGCAGAAAGCACGGATTACCCGCTTTTTGGTTACAGGGTTGCGAAGGCCGTAAGCAAGGGGGATTACGACCGTGGTGTTCTTATCTGTACCACTGGTATTGGGATGTCCATCGTCGCCAATAAGGTTGGCGGCGTCAGGGCTGCACTTGTAAATGACGTGGATATGGCGCGCGTTGCTAGACAGCACAACAATGCAAATATCATATCGCTTGGGACTAAATACGTAGATGCGAAACTTGGAACAGTGATACTTGATGTCTTTTTGAATACTGACTTTGATGAAGGGGAAAGACATCATAGAAGGGTTAATGAAATCAATATGATAGAAAATGGAGCAATTGATGCTGAAGTATTTAAGGACAGTTGACAGTGAAGTTTACAACATAATAAAGAATGAGATAAGGAGACAGCAGGCCTATATAGACCTTATCGCCTCGGAAAATTATACTCCTATTGCTGTACTTGAGGCTCAGGGCTCGGCCCTAACTAACAAGTACGCGGAGGGATATCCAGGTGAGCGATATTATGGCGGCTGTGATTTTGTTGATGATGTGGAGAGCCTCGCGATAGAAAGGGCGAAGAAGTTGTTCGGCGCTGAGCACGTGAACGTGCAGCCGCATGCTGGGTCGCAGGCAAATATGGCCGTATATCTCTCTCAAATTAAACCAGGCGACGTGATTTTGGGTCAGGGCCTTAAACATGGTGGACATCTGACTCACGGCGCAAAGGCGAGCTTCTCAGGCAGGCTCTTTAATTCCTATGAATATGGTGTCAATAGAGAGACGGAGATGCTGGATTATGATGAGATTTTGCGGATTGCCAAGGAGTGCAGACCAAAAATAATAGTCAGCGGCTCGAGTTCGTACTCGCGAGAGATAGACTTCAAAAAGTTCGGAGAGATAGCAGATGAGGTGGGTGCCCTCCTTATGGCAGATATTGCACATATCGCTGGACTTGTTGTCGGAAAGGTGCATAAATCGCCGATTCCACATGCTCATTTTGTTACGGGTACAACCCATAAGACTATGCGAGGTCCGCGCGGTGGAATGATCATGTGCGAGAAAAGGTTTGCAAAAGATGTTGACAGGACAGTATTCCCGGGAATTCAGGGAGGTCCATTAATGCACATAATTGCTGCCAAAGCAGTCTCATTTAAGTTGTGCATGCAGGATGACTTTAAACTGTATGCCCAAAAGATAGTGGAGAATGCAAAGGTTTTTGCCGTGAATATGAAAGAACGGGGGTTCAGGATCATATCGGGTGGTACTGATAACCATATGTTCCTGGTCGATGTCTCTGTGAAGGGTTTGAATGGTAAACAGGCAGAAGAAGCATTAAAGCGCGTTGGCATAGTATTGAACAAAAACGTCATCCCGTACGATCCGCAAAATCCTCACTTTACAAGCGGTATAAGGATAGGAACGCCAGCTGTCACTACAAGGGGGATGGGCCCTGAGGAGATGGAAGTCCTGGCGCAGGTCATCTCAGAGGTGCTGGTTGATGGCATAGATGAGAGTGCTATTGCGCGCAATAGCAAGAGGGTGTCCGATCTGACTGCTGGTTTTCCAATTTACAAGGAACTTAATTGAAGGTTATAGAGATAAGGCATCCGATAGTTTCGCATAAGCTGGCCATGATTCGCGACATGAATACTGATACCAAGCAGTTCAGGGAGCTTGTCAAGGAGATCTCTGGAATAATTGCTTATGAAGCTATGCGCAATCTACCTCAGAAATTAGCGAAGGTAAAGACTCCGTTTATGGAGATTGAGGTTGACGAGATCGATCTAAAGAAAATTGTCCTTGTTTCGGTTCTGCGCGCAGGAGCAGGAATGATTGAGGGCATACTTGAACTGCTGCCATCGCTTTCCGTTGGACATATAGGTCTTTATCGGGATGAGGAGACGCTTCAGCCTGTTGAATACTATGTGAAGTTGCCAAAAAATACCAGGGGAGCAACTGTATTCCTGGTCGATCCCATGGTTGCGACCGGAGGCTCTGCTGCTGCAAGCCTGGATCTGATCAAAAAGCACAGCCCGAACTCCATCACGCTTCTATCGATAATTTCAGCTCCCGAGGGCATTGAAAAGATAAATGAGCAGCATCCGGATGTGGAAATTTATACGTGCGCTGTTGATTCTCATCTGAACGAAATTGGTTATATTGTTCCTGGCCTCGGTGATGCGGGGGACAGGCTGTTTGGTACATGACATCGGACAACAGGCCAAGCTGGGATGACTATTTTAAGAAAATTACCGAGGAAGTGAAGACCAGATCAACCTGCCTGCGTAGACAGGTCGGTGCAATTATAGTTCAGAACAAGAGAATTCTTGCCACGGGCTATAACGGGGCCCCATCTGGCCTTAAGCACTGTCTTGAGGTGGGCTGTCTGCGGGAGAAGTTAGGGATACCGAGCGGGGAGAGGCAGGAGCTCTGCCGTGGTCTGCATGCTGAGCAGAATGCAATAATACAGGCTGCGCAGCACGGCGTGAGCATCGCTGGTGCGACCATTTATACGACAAATAAGCCGTGCGTTTCGTGCACGAAAATGATAATCAATGCAGGTATTAAGGAGATAGTGTACCTGGAGGACTACAGGGATGATCTTGCTGATGAGATACTGTATGAGGCAGGAATCATAGTGAGAAAGTAATTTTCTTGTATCATGAAGGATATTTATTTATAATTTTCCCGTTCTTTTGCTGTTAATGTTCCCGGGGAATGGATGTGGAATATAAGAAGAGCGTAATTATCACTACATATTCGTCATTAGGTTTGGTACTTCTGCTTGTTATATCATTTTTTTTGATGAGTGGTCTTCCCACGGTCTACGCCATCGCTATCTCGTATTCCCTTGCTGTGTTTAATTTCACTGCAGGTGTTTTTATCTCGGCTGCTATTTTAAGGTCAACCAGCATGCTGGCTAAAGCACTGATACCGCTGGAGTTTTTTGCCAGGATGGCACTGACGGGTATTATATTCTTTTTGGTACATAAATATTTTGGGGCCATACTCTCGCTTTCACTGATACTTTTTGCAGCATTCATTTTTCTATTAATCCTTTCTTCCATGTTAATCTATCTGGTCATGAACAAAAAATTTCATCGAAACCGTCTTGCAGGACAGGAGAAATAGTTGGAGATACTGGAAGAATTCTACTTAAAAATCTATGTACCCATAAAGATCTTCGGGATAGATGTTTCAATTACAAACCTTGTCGTCTGGATGTTCATTGCGACTACCGGGATATTTCTGGCTCTGTCTTTGCTCTCACGTAACTTGAAGGTTCTGCCTGATAAGAAACAGACGTTTGCGGAGTTCCTTTATCATTTTATTGACAGGTCGATCATTGGGATGGCGATCGGCAAGGGAGGGGAGAGGTGGCTACCTTTTCTCGGTACCATTTTCATATTTATCTTTGCAAACAACCTCATTGGTCTGATCCCGCATTCCTACACTCCAACGAGCAATCCGGTTGTTCCTGCCACTCTTGCAATTATCGTGTTTTTTACAGTTCATATAACTAATATTAAAAAGAATGGTCTTATCGGTTATTTGAGAAGTTTTGTGCCCAGGGGTGTTCCAATCTGGATGTTGCCACTTGTAATTCCGATAGAAGTGATAAGTTCGATTGCAAGGCCATTCTCTCTGCTTGTCCGACTTACAGCCAATATGCTTGCTGGTCATATAGTAATTTTAGTATTAATTTCATTGATTCTGCTATTTAAGAGTTATTTAATTGCGATACCGGTGTTACCTTTTACCGTTATACTTTATCTATTTGAGCTTTTTGTAGCTGGGCTTCAGGCGTATATATTTACGATTTTGTCCGCAGTGTATATCGGTGAAGCAATTCACCCCAGACATTAAAGTTAGGAGGAATATTTATGGATGCACATGGATTTGCGCTGCTTTCAGCTGGACTTGCAATCGGGTTAGCAGGGATAGGGACTGGAATTGGAGTAGGTTTTTTAGTCGGCAAGTCGGTTGAGGGCATAGCAAGGCAGCCTGAGGCATCGGGCGCCATTCAGGGTGTTATGCTGATAGGCATCGGTTTTACCGAGGCCATTGCGCTCTATGCCCTTGTCATCAGTTTTTTATTAATATTTACAGGAAGATAAGAGGAGAAATTGGAAGCACTTGGAAAGATATTCAATCCTTTAACCAGCACTTTGTTCTGGCAGATCGTCGCATTTGTTATCCTGTGGATACTGCTGGCCAGATTTGTGTTTAAGCCCATCTCCAATATTATTAAGAAGAGAGAAGATAAGATATCTGCCTCCGTGAATGAGGCTGATAAATTAAAGGAAGAAGCTGAAAAGATGCTTGTGGAATATCGTAAGAAGCTTGATGAGGCCAGAATTGAGGCACAGACGATGGTCGAGCAGAGCAAAACAATCGGTGAGAACCTTAAAAATGAGCTGATTGAGAGAACGAAACTGGAATCATCGCAGATGATAGCTGAGGCCAGAAGGGAGATAGAGCGAGAACGGGATAAGGCTCTTGCCAGTATCAAGGAAAATGTTGTCGATTTGACCCTGCTTGCCACCGAAAAGTTGATCGGTAAGGCATTGAGGGAGGAAGATCACTTAAGGCTTATCGAAGAGTCCATCGAGGAGGCCTCGAAGACTAAGTGAAAAGGGAGGATGTAGCCAGCACTTATGCGCAGGCGATCGTTGATATCGCTGAAGCGGAAGGGAAGATCTCTGGTATCGAGAAGGAGATCTTTGTTTTAAAAAAACTTATATCTTCCAAGTTTGAGGTGCGGGATTTCCTTGGAACCGAGGGCTTGAGCGCGGAAAAGAAGGTTGAAGTACTTGACAAAGCACTAAAGGGAAGGGTATCTAAGTTACTTCTGGCTTTTATTAGGTTTGTGGTGTTTGCTGGCAGGGCAAAAATCATTGGGGATATCTGCGACAGGAGCCTTGAGCTTTTATCTAAAGCGCGTAATAAGGTCTTTGTGGAGGTTGTGTCAGCAGTAAAACTTGATAAGGGCACTGTTGTTAGAATTTCCGATTTTATTAACAGGCAGACAAACGCAATTCCGGTAATCAATGTTTTCATAGACAAATCCATACTTGGCGGTGTGATAATCAAGTACGATGGAACGGTACTTGACCTGAGCTTGAGGAATAAATTAAAGGATATAAGAGAAAACGTAGATCTCGAGGAGATTGTTTAAATTGGATGATACGATTTTTGATGTCAACGAGATTGCATCTCTGATCAGAGAACAGATCAAAAATATCGATTTGAGTGTGGAAGCGGAGCAGTTTGGAAGGATTTTGGATGTTGGAGACGGTATTGCAAGGATAGGAGGACTCCCCAACGCCATGGCAGGTGAGATGCTCGAATTTCCACACGAAATCTATGGTTTGGCCCTTAATTTGGAAGAGGACCAGATTGGTGTGGTGGTCATGGGAGATGCATCTGAACTTCAGGAAAATGATGTCGTAAAATGCACGGGCAGGATTTTGAGCGCACCGGTTGGTGAGGAACTACTGGGAAGGGTTGTGGACCCACTCGGTCGTCCGCTGGACGAAAAGGGGAACGTAGCAACAAAAAATTTCAGGCCCATCGATTTTCTGGCACCAAGCGTGGTGGACAGGCAGCCCGTTAAGGAACCGCTGCAGACGGGCATAAAAGCAATCGATTCGATGATCCCGATTGGGCGCGGCCAGCGCGAGCTCATTATTGGCGATAGGAGGACTGGAAAGTCTGTCATCTGCACGGATACGATATTAAACCAGAAGGACAAGGGTGTAATTTGCATATATGTGGCAATCGGTCAGGAAGCTTCTTATGTCGCCAGGGTGACGCGGAAGTTGGAAAGTTTGGGCGCTCTCGATTACACAATAATTGTTAATGCATCAGCGAGCTTTCCAGCAACTCTACAATATATAGCACCATATGCCGGGTGTGCTATGGGTGAGTACTTCATGTACAATGGTAAGCATGCCCTGGTAATATACGATGATTTATCCAAGCACGCTACGGCTTACAGACAACTTTCGCTCCTGTTAAGGCGGCCACCTGGACGCGAGGCATATCCTGGTGATGTATTTTATTTACACGCAAGGCTTCTTGAGCGCGCAGCAAAACTGTCAGATGAGCTTGGCGGAGGATCACTTACTGCCCTGCCCATAATCGAGACACAGCAGGGTGATGTCTCATCCTATATTCCGACTAACGTCATATCCATCACGGATGGTCAGATATACCTTGAATCAGATCTGTTCTACGCAGGCGTTAGGCCAGCAATTAACGTCGGCATCTCGGTCTCAAGAGTCGGTGGGAATGCTCAGATCAAGGCAATGAAGAAGGTGGCAGGAAGACTGCGCCTCGACCTTGCGCAGTATCGCGAATTGGAGGCGTTCGCCCAGTTTGGAACTGAGCTCGATAAGGCAACGCAGGATCAGCTTTCGCGCGGTGAGAGGATAGTAGAGGTCTTAAAGCAGAAATCAGATGAACCCATGCCGGTTGAAGATCAGATAATGATACTCTACGCTGTGATCAAAGGTTATCTGGACGATCTGGAGTTGTCTAAAATAAAGGAATTTGAAAAAGAATTTATTAATTATATGCACCTTTCCCATCCAGATGTGAGCAGGTCAATTTCCGAGACTAAGGATCTGTTACCTGAGATAGAGGAACAGCTGATAAAGGCCATTTTAAACTTTAAACGGTTATTTGTAAGGTGAGATATATTTGGCCAACGTAAGGCTAATCAGGAGGCGCATCAAAGGCGTCCAGAGCACAATGCAAATCACGAGAGCAATGGAGATGGTCGCCTCTTCGCGCATTAAACGCGCAAGAGAGAGGATGGAGGCCGCGAAGCCATATGCTCATGAATTATTTGGGGTGCTTAAGGACCTTCTTGGTAGGGTTGAGAGGACAAGCCATCCGCTGCTTTGCGAGCACGATCAGGTTAAAAATGTGCTAATTCTTGTGCTCACGGCAGACAGAGGGCTATGCGGAGCTTTTAACGCGAATGTTATTCGCCTTGCAGAACAGGTGAAGCGAGAACATGAGGCTCAAAATATAGAGGTCAGGTATTATGTTTCTGGCAAGAAGGGACTTCGCTATTTCAGGTTCAAGCGTTATGAGATCGTAGCGAGCCTGACCGGGGTGTCCGAGAAGCCGCCATTTGGTGAGATATACAAGATTTCGAGCTATCTGATTCAAAAATATGCGGAGCTGCGGTTTGATAAGGTGTTCCTGGTGTTTAATAAGTTCATATCGATGGCTGAGAGCAGGCCGACGTATCAGCAGCTTTTGCCCATAAGTTTTGAGGCTATGGGGAGCGAGCCGGCAAAGGGCGGTGATCTACAGTTTTCTTATGAACCAGGACCGCAGGAGATCTTCTTGCACCTGCTTCCAAATTTCATAAGCACGACCGTGTATAATGCGTTTCTTAACTCTGCAACGAGCGAAATCAGCGCCCGGCGCATGGCAATGAAAGCTGCTACAGATAATGCTGAAAACATGATTTTCGAATTGCAAAAGCAATATAATAAAGCCAGACAGGCTCAGATCACAAAGGAGCTTTCGGAGATAATCTCAAGCAGTGAGGCTATTTCTAAATATGGAAGATGAGGTTTAGATGAATGAAGGAAGGGTAGTAAGAGTAATTGGACCTGTAGTAGATGTCGAATTTAACAAGGGTGAGCTGCCGGAGATCCATTACGCGCTCAGAATCGAGGGTCAGATCAATGGGATCGATGTAAATGTAGTAGCTGAGGTGGAGCAACAGATAGGCAGCAATCAGGTTCGTGCTGTAGCCATGTCCTCAACTGATGGTATAGTTCGTGGAATGAAGGTGATTAACACCGGCATGCCGCTGATGATGCCGGTGGGCAAGGAGACCCTAGGAAGGATTTTTAACGTTGAGGGTAATCTGATCGACCATGGTCCTCTCATCGAGTTTCATAAGCATTATCCGCTCCATCGCGAGGCACCAAAATTTGAGGAGTTAAAAACCTCAACTGAACAGTTTGAGACCGGAATAAAGGTCATCGATCTACTGGCACCCTATGTTAAGGGCGGCAAGACGGGACTATTTGGCGGTGCAGGTGTGGGGAAGACGGTAATAATCATGGAGTTAATCCACAATATTGCGACGCAGCATGGCGGCTTCTCCGTATTTGCTGGTGTCGGTGAGCGTACGCGTGAAGGCAATGACCTGTGGCTTGAGATGAAGCGCTCAGGAGTTCTGAATAAGACAGCCCTTGTTTACGGACAGATGAACGAGCCACCTGGTGCGCGACTTCGCGTTGGACTTGCTGGTCTTGCAGTTGCAGAGTATTTCAGGGATGAGGAAAGCCAGGATGTACTGTTGTTCATAGATAATATATTCAGGTTCGTCCAGGCAGGCTCTGAGGTATCAGCGCTGCTAGGCCGAATGCCATCAGCAGTAGGATACCAGCCGACGCTCGGCACGGAGATGGGTGAGTTACAGGAGAGGATTACGTCAACCATCAAGGGGTCGATAACATCGGTGCAGGCGATATTTGTTCCTGCAGATGACCTTACGGATCCTGCGCCTGCGACAACGTTCAGCCACCTGGATTCCACTACGGTTCTTTCAAGGAAAATTTTCGAGCAGGGGATATATCCTGCAGTTGATCCACTTGAATCAACCTCAAGGATTCTTGATCCTCAGTATGTGGAAGAAGAGCATTACTTTGTTGCGCGGAAGGTTCAGGAAATTCTGCAGCGCTACAAGGATCTGCAGGATATCATCGCAATACTGGGAGTCGATGAACTCTCTGAAGATGATAAATTGATAGTAGTGCGCGCAAGGAAGATTCAGAGATTTCTCTCGCAGCCTTTCTTCGTTGCAGAGGAGTTTACAGGAACCAAGGGCAGGTATGTACCGGTAGCTGAAACGATAAAGGGTTTCAAGCAGATAATCGAAGGACAGCACGATGAGCTTCCTGAGCAGGCTTTCTATATGGTCGGGACGATAGAGGAGGCTGTTGAACAGGCAGAGATGATAAAGAAACGCGGTGAAGGTATTGGCTGAGACCTTAAGGGTGATAATGGTAACTCCGGAGAGGGAGATCTATAATGGCGAGTCAGCAATGGTCATTCTACCTGCATTTTACGGTGAGATGGGGGTGCTTCCAAAGCATATGCCAATTATGGTTGCGCTTCGCTGTGGCGAGGTAAGGATAAAAACTTTCGATGGTGCTAAATCTTATGTCGTCGATGGAGGTCTGGCCGAGGTAACAGGACAGGTAGTAAAGGTTCTGGCGAACTTTGCTGAGGACATGAGTGAAGCTAATTCCGAGCAGGCGAGCAGAAATATAGTTGAGCTGGAGGATCTTTTAAAGAATGCAGAGTTGATTGATGTTGAGGTTGATAGGATTAAGAATGAGATTTCGAAGTGCAAGACGGTAATCAAAATTTCAGAGAGGCGGCACTGAAAAGGTTATAATATCTGATATGAAAAAGTACCTAATAGAGGGCGGTCACCGGCTATCTGGGACTGTTGAGATAAGCGGAGCTAAAAACTCCGCTTTAAAATTGTTAGCGGCATCAATAATGGGAGATGGAACAACAAAGTTATCAGGAATCCCCAGGATATCGGATGTTCAGACGATGTGTGAGGTACTTGGTAATCTTGGAATCAGAATAAAAGAAGGAAAAAATGGGGATATTTCCATCAATCCATCCAGCCTGAAGAAATTTGAGGCGCCTTATGAACTGGTCAGGCAAATGCGCGCTTCGATTCTTGTCATGGGGCCGCTTCTTTCGCGCCTCGGTCGTGCCAGGATAGCCATGCCGGGCGGATGCAATATAGGATCTCGTCAGATAGATTTGCATTTAAAGGGATTGGCATGTTTGGGTGCTGAGTTCAGCCTGGGTCACGGGTATATCGATGTTAATGTAAACAATGGCCTCAGGGGTGGCGAAGTTTATCTGGACTTCCCGAGTGTTGGTGCTACTGAAAATGTGCTGATGGCGGCAGTGATGGCAAAGGGGACGACATTGATCAGCAATGCCGCGCGAGAGCCAGAGATCTGTGACCTTGCCAACTTTTTGAACTCGATGGGTGCACAAATAGAAGGCATAGGTACAAGTACGATCCAGATTGAGGGGGTTAAAGAGTTACACGGAACAGAATACAGGGTAATACCGGATCGTATTGAGATGGGCACTTTCATCGCAGCAGTGGTGATCGCTGGTGGTGATGTATTGATAAGAAACGCCCAGGTGAAGAACCTCGAAATTGTGATAAGTAAATATTCGCATTGTGGCGTTGAGTTCAACTATGGGGGAGATGAGTTGAGGGTTGTCTTTAGCGGAAGGATAAGACCGACCGATATATCAACGCTTCCGTATCCAGGGTTTCCCACAGATCTGCAAGCGATATCCGTAGCCCTACTTTCATTAGCTGATGGTATGAGCATCGTCACTGAAAATGTCTTTGATAACCGATTTATGTATGTTGATGAATTAAACAGGATGGGAGCGAATATAAAAGTCAGGGGACACCAGGCTGTGGTAGTCGGAGTGGAGAAGCTTTCATCCGCTCCGGTCAGGGCGACCGACCTTCGTGCTGGAGCCGCACTTGGCATCGCAGCACTTGCGGCTGAGGGTGTCACGGAGATTTCTGATATTGAGCACATAGAACGCGGTTATGAGAATTTTGATGAGAAGTTGAGCAGGCTTGGCGCCAGGATCAAACGAGCAAAGTAGATGGAGGGAGCAGCTTGATGGCAAAGCACAGGATCGCGGTAATTGGGACAGGTTACGTTGGGCTTGTCAGCGGGGCCTGTTTCGCTGAACTTGGGAATAATGTGGTCTGTATAGATATCGATGAAGATATTGTGAACAGATTGACAAATGGGGTGATTCCCATATACGAACCAGAGTTAGAGGAGCTGGTTAAAAAAAACATAGCGGAAGGAAGGCTCAGCTTTACCACCGATCTTGTAGAGGTAGCAGACTATATTGAGATAATAGTTCTTGCCGTCGGCACCCCGCCCAGCTTTGATGGAGGTGCAGACCTCTCCCAGATATACAGCGCGGTCCAAAAGATAGCCGAGACCATAAAGGGTCATAAGATAGTTGTTACTAAGAGCACAGTTCCTGTCGGCACCGGTGATATTTTAAAGAGAATTTTTAATGAGTCCAAAAAGAACGATGCTGTCATGCACTACGTATCCAATCCTGAATTTCTGCGCGAGGGTTCGGCGATTAACGACTTTATGAAGCCCGATAGAGTGGCTATTGGTGCTGATGACAAGGAGACGCTGGATGTCATGGAAGATCTTTATAAACCGCTTGGATGTCCCATAATCAGGACCGATGTCAAGAGCGCAGAGATGATCAAGTACGCTTCAAATGCTTTTTTGGCAACCAAGATCTCTTTTATAAATGAAATTGCGAATGTGTGCGAGGAAGTAGGAGCCGATATTGATGTCGTTGCCTATGGAATGGGCATGGATTCCAGGATCGGCATGTCCTTTTTAAGGGCTGGAATAGGATACGGAGGCTCCTGTTTTCCGAAGGATGTACAGGCATTAAAGCAGTTAGCTGGAGTTACGGGTTATGCATTTCAGCTGCTTAACTCGGTAATCGAGGTAAACATACTGCAGAAAAGCAGGATTCTTCTTAAGATGAAGCGCAAGCTGGGTGATCTTTACCATGCAAATATTGGGATATGGGGTCTCTCTTTCAAGCCTGATACCGATGACATGCGCGAAGCCTCATCACTGGTGCTCATAAAACTTCTTTTGAATGAGGGTGCCTATATAAAGGTTTATGACCCGATCGCAATGAACAAGTGCAGGGATTTTTTTAATAATATAACTTATTGCAACGATCCATATGAGGTTGCCAGGGATGCTGATGCCATAGTGCTCGCTACTGAGTGGAAATGTTTCAGGGAGCTGGACTATACAAAGATAAAGAGGTTGATGCGACAGCCCATCATTTTTGACGGAAGAAACGATTTGGACTATGCTGCGCTACGGAAACTTGGTTTTTACTATGAAGGCATCGGGCGCAGGTAAGATAGGTTTGAAACGTTGATTTGAGAAAGCCTTATCGTGAATGAGTCATTTGAATTTTTTATAAAATATATGCTGCCGTTTATCGGCGGTATCGTGTTGGCGGCGTCTATCACGCCCCTTGTGCGCTATATTGCTATTAAAAATAAGGTATACAGGGACATTTCCAATGATGAGTACGACCGTCATATTCACACTGATAACGTTCCTCGAATGGGCGGCGTTGGCCTATACATGGCCTTCTGGTCAATACTGATACTTGCTAACGGGATAAATAGGCTTACCCTTGGTATAATCGTGGGCAGCACCATAATCTTGCTTGCGGGTGTTTGGGATGACCTGAGAGAGCTTTCTGCCTGGAAGAAGTTCATCTGGCAGCTGGTTGCGGCAGGTGTGATCGTCGTGTCAGGTCTCAGTATAAATACAATCAATAATCCCTTTGGTGGTATTATTCAACTGGACTATTATGTAATACCTGTGATTAAGATAAGTGGTACGGTTTACAACTTCGCTCCTTTTGCTGACTTATTTACCATATTCTGGATCGTTGGGATGATGAACACCCTTAACTTCATCGACGGACTGGACGGTCTGGCGACCGGGATATCTACGATAGCTGCCTTTGTGCTCTTCGGATTGGGCTTCGGTGTAGGAGGAGACTTCTTCTTCGGCTCGCTGCTTGCCATTATACTTGCCGGGATCACAATGGGCTTCCTGCCGTTTAACTTTCATCCTGCTAAGATATTCCTGGGCGACTCAGGAGCGATGTTTTTGGGTTTTATGATAGGTGTGATCTCAATATTGAGCCGCGCTAAGGTGGCTACCACGCTGCTTGTGCTCGGCTTTCCGATACTGGATTTAGCCTGGGTTGCATTGCGCAGGTTAGTCCAGCGTAAATCTCCATTTAAGCCCGACAGAGGACACCTTCATCATCGGCTTTTAGATGCTGGGCTCAATCAGCGGCAGGCGGTCTTGCTTTTATACTTCATCTGCGGAGCCTTTGGTATAGCCTCGTTTTTTTTGAAAGGGAGCTATGAGGAGCTGGTAGCACTGATACTGCTCTTCCTTATGATGATGGCCTTATCTATAACACTTATAATCGTCATTGCGCGCCGAAAACAGCGCGAAGCCAACGGCAATCTAAACCAGGCATTTGGTAGAACCAATCCTGGTGTCAGCGCTACCACGGAAAATAAAGAGCAGAACGACACTAACGATACCCCAGATAATGTCTTAAGAATGATAAGAAAATAATTTCATTATAGAAGCTTGGGTCCTCTAACCAATACCTAAAATTTTAAATTTTTTCTAACTAAATATTTAATTGTTCATCATTTTCAATTATAATGATACAAAATTAAATAAAGTTCATTTAAGTAAACTAAACTCAACTATAATGATCAAAGAGGTTAAAATGTTTACTAAAGAGATTATGACTCCAGAGCAAGTTGCTGAGTATCTTCAGCTTGATCCAACTACTATTTATCGCTATATCAAAGAAGGTAAGTTGTTTGCTTCTAAAATTGGAAGACAATATAGAGTTCCCAAAGAAAGCGTGGATATGCTTTTAATGTTAAATGCTGTCCCGAAAGGAATTAGGTTACGCCGATATAGCATAGAGCAGATCGAGGATTTTATTAGAGAAGATCAGATAAATGATGAAACCCGAAACAAAGCCTTGAAGCTTCTTAGGAACCTCGGTCTTGATGAATATAAAACCAATTAACAGTGAAACAAGGCTGTTTTTTGATGCCTCTGTTTTGTTAGCTGGTATTATAAATCCAGAAGGAGGTTCAGGGCTCATTACCCGAGCGTGCGCAGTTAATGGATTTTCTCCCCTTGTAAGCCAGCCGGTTTTGTTAGAAGTGGAGGGATGTCTGAATGAAAACTTCCCAAAATCGTTTATGGAGAGATTTCATTGTATTGTTATTGATATTCCTTGGATTATTGCAGAAGTTCCTTCTGATAAATTATTAAGTGATTGCGAGAAGATAATCAACCAAGGGGATGCTCATGTATTGGCAGCTGCTATTACTGGGAGATGCGATTTTCTATTGACGCTAGATAGGAAACATTTCATAACAGCAAGCCTTAAAAGTGCTGACTTGCCATTTATTATATTAACCCCAGGGGAATTCATAACAAACTTTTATCACTTGCATGAAGAATTCGATAAGATACCCAAACCCCGAAAATAAATCCTTTTCTGGGCGATTATTAATAGCTTATTCTGCAAACCAAGGATATTTGAAAGGGCAAAGAGAATTTTTATTACAGCAGGAAGGAACTTATTTTTTTTGAGCCAGTGGTCGGAATCGGATCCAAGTATTCTATCAAGTGCTGTTGCTTCTTTATTTCTGGCTATTGTTTTGAGGCCAGTGCTCTTAAGTGTATAGTCGATGCTCATAGGGTTAAAATAAAAAAGGTGATGTTTATCGTAGACGACTGATACCGGCAGCCTGAGATATCCAAAACTTAACCGATAGCTCATGTTAGTTAGATATTTTATAAGCGAGTTCTCGTTGGGCGTTAGTATTAGTAGCATCCCTGTGGGCTTCAGGACTCTTTCTGCCTCGCGTAAAAGCGAAATGGGGTCGGGTACATGTTCTACCAGATCCCACATTGTTATCAGGTCAAAGCTTTCATCTTCGAACCCAGCTTCTTCCAGGGTTCCATTGAAAATGTTTTCGATCCCGAAAAAATCCTTGGCCATTTTCACAAACTCTTGACAGATCTCAACTCCTGCAACATCCCATCCTTTGGTCCTCATCATGTCCAGAAAGACTCCGCTGGAACATCCAACATCTAATACCCTACCTCTGGTGTCCCTTTCACGACCTTTTGCTAAAGAATCACCATGCTGACCAGTCGCTTCTTGTTGTTGACCGCTGGTAATAAGCAGATTGTTAACTAAGAATATTCCCCGTTCGAAGATTCTGTGCTCCTGGCTGTCATGATAGTCCTTTTTCATATGAACAAAATATTTGGAATCCTGATAAAGAGGATCGTTGTAGTATTCTTTTTGATGCAGCATCGAGGGAAGAGGATGAAGAAATTTTACACTGCAATTTTTACATTTAAGCAGGTTGTATTCTTTGCCTGATATCTTCCTGAGATCATATAGCTTTTTGGTTTTGTCGGACCGGCATATCGGGCAGCGCAATCCTACGGCCCAAAATATACCCTAACTCTTGTATGAGTCGGGACTCCCTTTGATGAAAACCATAGAATACCCTCTATGACCATGTCAAAGTTAACATTGTAGTAACCGGGAGCATCAGGAGTTGACATTGGTATGAAGATGTCGATGCTTT
The DNA here is from genome assembly GCA_023488455.1 of Actinomycetota bacterium. The sequence continues at coordinate 62,625 of JAMDDV010000001.1, forward strand.
CACCAGGCTTGACGTTGTGAGCTAGTTCGCCCCTTCCTGTGCCGTCAAACTGGGGAGAGCCCGGCGTTACATCGTCAAGGTGATAACCTAATCTGACAGGGTTTTGGCCATTGGCATTCCAGGTGAAGTCGGAAGTGTTTTTAATGGTTGCCTTTACCACCGTTTCCTTACCGCTTGGGATATACTGTGTCATGTAGATAATGTATTCAGCACCATACTGGGCATTGTCATAATCTACTTCAACTACTTCTTCTGTGGTTTCTTTTTCACCATTGGTACTTTTAGCTTCGTCTCCTTTTGCGGTTGTCTCCTCGGTTATCTCCTCCACACCTGGTAGGTTATTTCCACCGCAACCAGATAACATGATCAGCGTAGAAGGTATTAATATCGCGATCAAACTTATTAATGTGATGAACTTTTTCAATTGGTCACTCCTTTTACCACGTCTTGTCCTTAAAGTCCGCTCCTGTCAAAAATATTATATCAGCACCATTTTTTGATTTAAAACTATTTTGCTCATCCAGAAAAAGAATTGCCTCCGGGAAAACTAAATGCAACTTTTTTGCTGCTTCCTCAAACTGAGTCTTGTAGATTATCATTGAATTCTCATAATTTTGTGAAACTGCATCTGAACTGCCGACAAAAGTGTATCCGTAGCTTTTCAGTATTCTTGAAGCGACGTCGATTGTGTTTTTATCTCCGCATCCGTTCTGAACTTCAACTTTTATCTGCTTATTCTCCTCACTGTACTCAGATGGATTTCTTACCTCTATAACTTTGTTGTAGGTGGAGACTCTTGCATCTGAGAACCACAGATAGCCTTCTATCACCATGTCAAAATAGTAGATGTATGTGCCTGGTGCTAAGGGTGTCATGATGTCAATATCAATGGTTACGCTCTCCTCAGAAGCAACGTCTCTTTTAGGTAGAGATCCCCGTGGGCCATCATAGTTAATCAGTTTCCCGGTAATGTAATCATAGACGTGGTAGCTCAGATTTGTCACCTGTCCGTAGGTAGTCCAGTTGGTATGTCCGGTATTTTTTACCGTTATCTGTACTGTTTTCTTCTGGTTAGTGAACATGATCTTTGGCACCATGCCATTATCGTTATATTCCGCGCCATAACGTTCTGGAGGCCTTCCCTTCATGATGTTCTCCATCATGGCGATGATGGTATCGTAGTCCGGAACCTCGTACCAGATGCCGTTCATTATCTCGGAGTGCGCAGGAAGGGTTACCATCTGGACGCTTTCAGGGTTCATCTCTTTTATTAACATGGCATATTTGACTATCGTGTTCAGGTCCAGGTCAGTCTGAGTATTTTCCTGCAGCAACTTGAACAGCTCTGGAATTTTATTTATCGTAGATACGTTGAGATGCTGCTTTATCATCTCTTTCAAGAAGTTTTGCTGTCGTTTTATCCTTCCATAATCGGCAGTTACAGTTATTCTGGTTCTGACATACGCAAGTGCTTGCTCTCCATTCATGTGATAGGTACCAACCGGGAAGTTGGCGTTTGCTTTGGGATCAACAAGTGGTTCGTCCACAGATATATCGACTCCCCCTAGCGCATCGACCAGCTTCTTAAATCCCTCGAAGTCAACCTCAATGTAATGATTTACCTTCGTATCCAGGAGCTCATTGACGGACTCGATCAGCAGTTTCTCTTTCCCCCATGCGTATGCAGCATTTATCTTATCTCGTTCATGCCCTGGTATTTTTGCGTAGGTATCCCTGGGTATCGATATGAGATAGGTTTTTTTTATCAAAGGATCGATCCTGAGGAACATTATGGTATCAGTGCGACCATAGCCATTGTCGTTTAACTCTGCCCTTATGTCGTTCCCGACGATCAGGACGTTTATGGGGTCGGTGGGAAGTTCGACCTCTGTGAGCGCCTCTTTTGCTGATTTTATTGATGTGGTGCCGGAGACCTTTGCGTTGAACTCGGCGGTTGTCTTATTCCAGCGATATGCGTAATAATAGGCAACGCCACCGATTATTATTGCTAAAACTATAAAAATAATGTACCAGTTTATATATTTAATCTTTTTCAGTCGCATTTAACCAGGTGCCAACAACAGATAAAAATACCGTAAATTTAAATTGGAAGAATTTTATCACAAAAAGGTATTGCCAAAATAAGAGAGAAATAGGAATAGAGGAAAAATGGTGAAGCTAAAACACATCAGGAAAAGAAAAGGTCGCGGCGCTCTTTGGGTGTTTGTGACTCTGGTCATAATTGCTGTTCTGGCTGGTGTTTATTATTTATATTTAAAAGGGTATTTTGGTGACATTACCCGTGCATCAAATACAGAACCTGTCAGTGAAATAAACCTCGAGACTGATGTAAGTTCAAAGGAGACGGATATTGCCAGCAACGCTGGCAGCGATCAGAGTGTAAGTGAAACTGAAACAACCACATCGGGATCAGATCAACATGGGGAATCGACAGCAGCCGATTCTTCTGTTGATGTAGAGGAAGTTAAAGAGGAGACCAGCCAGAGTACGGAAAAACCTATTGAAGAGAATATCTCCGTTCCCGATAAACTTGATATCAATATTTACTTCAGTGATGCTCAGGGAGAATTTCTGGTTGGCGAGAAGAGGCATGTCGAGGGGGATGACATCATGATTGCAGTTGCCAATGAGCTGATAAAAGGGCCGACGCTTCCTAATATTTATCCGACGATTCCGGATGGGACGGTCATTAGAAGTATGGAGGTAGGATCAGGTGTTGCCTATGTCAATTTTTCTAGAGAGCTGGTCGTAAACCACGTGGAGGGGGCAGCAGCTGAGACGATGACAGTTTACTCAATAGTGAATACTTTGACCGGAATCCCAGGAGTAAATGCTGTACAGATACTTGTCGAGGGAGTTAAGATCAAATCAATCGACGGACATATCGATATTTCAATGCCACTTACAAGAAACGAATCCCTAATTAAGAAATAGGTTTAAGGAATCAATCCTTTAATCCCTTCTCCGCAAGCTCCTTATCTGCGATATCTATCATGTCCTTTGGCTTCTCCTGCTTGCTTAGTTCGACGAGCTCCCTGATACCATCTCTGAGCTTGACCTCTGGTTCAAAGCCAAACCCCCTTATCTTTGTGATATCGGCATAACAGTGCCTGATGTCACCCTGCCTGAACTCGCCAGCAATCTTTGGTTCGATATCCTTTCCTAGCGCAATGGCTAGCTCTCGTGCGACATCAAGTATGCTTGTCCTTGTGCCAGTCGCGACATTAAATGCCTCCCCAGCCATTTCGTCGTTCTCAAGCGCAAGTATTATCCCTCTGACTATATCGCTTACATGTATGAAATCTCTTGACTGCAGGCCGTCCTCGTAGATGAGTGGCTGGTTGTCGTTTAAAAGTCGGGAAAGGAATATGGCTATTGCACCAGTGTAAGGGTTTGAGAGTGCCTGCCTTGGCCCATATACGTTGAAGAATCGCAGCGCGACCACTGGCAGCTTGTAAGCAAATCCGTAGGTCAGCGTCATCTCTTCCTGGTCCTTCTTTGATATCGCGTAAAAGGATGTGGGGTAAAGTTTTTTTCCCTCAGATGTGGGCACTGATATGGTGTTCTTACTGCATTTCGGACAGGTCACCTCCCACCGTCGTTCTTTTAACTGAGATAGCGGCCTCAGTTTCACGTCCACAACTCCGCAATCCGCACAGGAATACTGCCCCTCACCATATATGCTCATGGAGCTGGCGACTATCATCTTTTTGGGCTTGATGTTTTTATTGATCAGTGTGTTGATGAGGTTGGCAGTGCCAAGGGTGTTTACGTCCATGTAGTACTTAACCTGGTACATGGACTGGCCAACACCGACAACAGCCGCCAGGTTGACTATTGCATCACTGCTATCTAATATCCTGGAAAGAAAATCTTCATCTCGGATATCCCCAAAAAAATATCTGGCATCTCTATTCAGATACTTCGGGATTTTTCCACCGTGAACCTGAAACTCCAGATTGTCCAGTACTGTGACCTCGTGGTTCTGTTTTATAAGCTCATCAACAAGATGAGATCCGATAAATCCAGCTCCGCCGGTTACTAATATTTTCAAGGCATTCCTTTCTTCTTTTTTTAGAATTATACCAATTTAATACCAATTTAATTACGAACTTCGAAATTTGCATTATCGAGCCAAACGATTAGAATAACTTACGAGAATCACACTTGTAATTTTTGAATAAGGGAGTAGTCGGATTGAATGAGCATATTGATCCAAAAGATGTAATTCAGAAATTAGGTGTGGAGGATCTTTGCAAGAGCGCCGAAAACTATTTTCATACCATCGCAGAGTTTTTGCCAAATCATTATCCGATGACGGGCAAGCCATTTGTTGATATTCTAACTGCCCCCGATAACTGCTATAAGATAGGCCTGATTCTGTCTGGTTTGAAGCTTGGGAGGACGATGAAGGTTCTGGACTTTGGCGCGGGCACGTGCTGGTTATCAAGGTATTTAAACCAGCTTGGGTGTCGCACAATATCAGTAGACCCTTCGAAGACGGCAATATCGCTTGGCAAGAAGCTTTTTGGTGACTTCCCCATATTGGGTGAATTCGTTGAAGAACCCGAATTCTTGTTATTTAATGGCCACAGGATGGATATTCCCAGTAGTTCGGTGGATAGGTGTGTATGTTTTGATACCTTTCATCATGTTCCAAATCAGGAAGAAGTTCTCCGCGAGATTTTCAGGGTGTTGAAACCTGGAGGGATAGCCGGTTTTAGTGAACCTGGAAGGAGCCACTCCTACCAACCTCACTCACAGAGCGAAATGCGCAATTACGGCGTTCTTGAGAACGATATTGTAATCGAGGACATCTGGAGCATCGCCAGATCCGTTGGGTTTACGGAGATCAGGATAACGCCCCTTTGCACGAAGGAACCTGTGCTGAGCCTTGAAAATTATCTTAAGATAGTACAGGAAAATGAAATTTCCGATGGCATCAGGACTGGTATTGTTGATAACATGGACAACTCCGTGGTCTTCTTCTTGCAAAAGGGACGCCTTGTGCTGGACAGCAGGATACCACAGGATCTTTCAAGCAAGATACAGGTTCAACAGAACGAATTCACCACAAAATCAGGTGAGCCGCTCAAGATCGGCCTGGTCATTAAAAATACCGGTAAATCAAGGTGGCTGGCTTCGAATATAAAGGACATCGGTAAGGTGAGGATCGGCAATCATCTATATGACTGGTCAGGGAACCTCATTGATTTCAATTTTTATCGCTTTGATATTGATAAAGACGTCGAACCAGGACAGAGAATTAAAAAAGTGATAAATCCAGTTTTTAAAAAGCCTGGGCAATACAAAGTCGCGATCGATCTTGTCTCTGAATTCGTGGCCTGGTTTGAAACGCTCGGCAGCAAACCCATTAATATTCAAATCTTAGTGACTTAAGTTTTGCAATTGTACATTGAAGTTGATAACTGAATAAAAAATTGTTAAAATGTAAAACAATTTTTTAAATTGCTTAGTGAATTATCATGGTCTTAACAATTAAGGTCAGCAAAAAGAATCAGGTAGTAGTGCCGAAACAGGCGCGCAGGCTTCTTGGTATAAAACCGGGGAATGAGCTCCTGGTTAAGATTAAGGAGGATCGGATAATACTAATCCCTAAGCCTAAGGATTTCACGAAACATATGGAAGGGCTACATAAGGAAATCTGGGAGGGGATTGATGCTACCGAATACATTAGAAGAGAACGGGAAGCTTGGTAGAAATAGACGAACTGCTGTATGGGCACAAGAAAGTTGGAATTGATACCTCGATTTTTATATATCATTTCGAATCTAATAAGAAATATTTACCCATCACAAGAAATATTTTAAGACTTTTAAGCTCAGGAAGTTTTTCTGCTGTGATATCTGAGATTACTATAATGGAGATATTGGTCAGGCCTTTGCAGTTCGAAAAGTTTGATGTTGCGGATGAATATGAGACGCTAATAGATAATTTTCCAAATCTGGAGGTAAATACAATAGATCGAAGAATTTCCAGGAGAGCTGCTGAGATCAGAGCGAAATATAGTCTGAAGCCTGCCGATGCAATTCAGATAGCAACTGCAATAGCAAGTGGAGCAACTGCTTTCATTTCAAATGATTTATCATTCAAAAAAGTTGATGAGCTAAATATTTTAATGTTGGACGATTTAATCCACGATCCTGGGAAATGAAGTTTGGCAATTATCCCTTAAATTGCTAAAATTCATTTGTTTTTAAAATACGATTAATTGAATTTGACTTAAGCTGGGAGCATTAATGAAAGGGTTGATTTTGTGCGGGGGTAAGGGTACACGGCTTCGACCCCTTACATATACAAGTTCAAAGCAACTGATCCCGGTTGCTAATAAACCGATCCTTTTTTATGGTCTTGATGCCATGAAAGAGGCAGGTATAACTGATATCGGAATTATCGTCATCAGCAAGGACAGCGATATCGTAGAGTTCGTGGGAGATGGCAGCGAGTGGGGTTTTAACATAACGTATATCGAGCAGCCTGAACCGTTGGGCCTGGCACATGCTGTGCTGACCGCAGAGGACTATCTTGGGGATGATAACTTTGTGATGTACCTCGGGGATAACATAATCAAGGAAGGCTTCAAGGAGCTGGTCAACGAGTTCGTAAAGAATAAACCTAATACCCAGATACTTTTAGCGCACGTGCATGACCCAGAGCGTTTTGGTGTTGCCGAACTGAAGGATGGAAAGGTTTCAAAGCTAACCGAGAAGCCCAAGGTGCCGCCGTCGGATTTGGCGCTTGTGGGCGTATACATGTTCGACTCTAACATCTTTCATGCTGCTAAGAGCATCAAGCCATCAGCTAGAGGAGAACTCGAGATAACCGATGCGATTCAGTTTTTAATTGATAATGGGCGTATAGTTGTCCCCTATATAATCAACGGCTGGTGGAAGGACACTGGTAAGATCGATGACCTCCTGGAGGCGAACAGGATAATCTTAGATGATCTAAACACCGAGATAAGAGGGGACGTTGATGATGAATCGAGATTAATCGGAAAGATCAACATCGGCGAGGGGACCCGGATAATAAAAAGTACAATAAGAGGGCCAGCAATTGTGGGTAACGATGTGGTTATTAAGAATTCTTATGTCGGTCCATTTACCTCAATATATAACAACTCCCAGATTTTGAATTCCGAAGTGGAACACAGCATTGTTCTTGATGGTGTAAAGCTGTTGAATATCCCCATAAGGGTTGAGGATAGCCTTCTAGGCAGGAACGTTGAGATCGTCAAATCAAGGGCTAGACCAAAGACGTACAGGTTCATGCTCGGTGATAACAGCAGGGTTGATATTATTTAAAAGTCTTCTGCTTTGATAAATTTAGCAAGATTAATGGTTATTTTAAAAGCAACACACGTGGAAAGGAGTTTTAATTAATGATAGACGGAGTTAAGGTGAAGCAGCTTAAGGTCATACCAGATGAACGCGGCTATCTGATGGAGATGCTTCGTTGCGATGACGATATATACGAGAAGTTCGGCCAGACGTATATCACTGCATGCTATCCAGGTGTTATAAAGGGCTGGCATTACCATAAGGTTCAGGTCGATCATTTCACCTGCATAATAGGAATGGTGAAGGTCGTGCTGTATGATGACCGTAACGAGTCACCGACCCGAGGCGAAATAAATGAATTTTTCATTGGGGAGAAGAACAATGTCCTGTTGAAGATACCGAAGGGTGTGTTGCACGGCTTCAAGGCAATCGGATATGAGGTTGCCATCATAGTTAACGTCCCCACTGAACCTTATAACCGCGAGGCTCCTGATGAATATCGCATTCCTTTTGACTCAAAAGATATCCCATATGACTGGGATATCAAGATGGGATGAGAATCATGAGTAAGAGATTGCTTGTGACGGGCGGCGCTGGTTTCATTGGGAGTAATTTCATCCATTACATTCTGAAAAAATATGACGGCTATGAAATAGTAAATTTCGATAAGCTGACTTATGCCGGGAACCTGGAAAACCTTGCTGATATCAAGGATGATAGAAGGTACAGATTTATCAGAGGTGATATCTGCGACAGAGGAGCCGTAGCAGATGCTATTAAAGGTGTAGATATCGTAATCAACTTCGCTGCAGAGTCGCATGTTGACAGGTCAATAGAAGATCCTGGCAGCTTCATACAGACCGATATTTTTGGTACCTTTGTCCTGCTCGAGGCTTCGCGAAATAATGAAGTGAACCTGTATGTCCAGATATCCACTGATGAGGTTTATGGCAGCATCGAAAACGGTTCGTTCAAGGAGACTGATCCTCTGAAGCCCAACAGTCCTTACTCCGCAAGCAAGGCAGGGGCGGATATGATCGTAAGATCGTTCAATAAGACCTATGGACTCCCCACCATGATCACGCGTAGCTCTAACAATTTTGGGCCAAATCAGTATCCTGAGAAGGTAATACCTCTTTTTGTCACCAATTTGATTGATGACATACCTGTTCCTCTGTATGGCGACGGGATGAACGTGCGCGACTGGATATACGTTGAGGATAACTGTGCGGGCATCGATTTTGCGATACATAAAGGCAAAGCTGGGGAAATATATAACATAGGTGGGGGGAATGAACGCTCGAATATCTGGATAACCAAAGAGATCCTTGAAATAATGGGCAAGCCTGAGAGCATGATCGACTATGTAAAGGACAGGCCTGGCCACGATAGGCGGTATTCGATTGATTGCACAAAATTAAAATCCCTGGAGTGGAGTCCCAAATATGACTTCGAATCTGCTCTGGAACAGACCATCAGGTGGTATCGGCAGAATGAGGGTTGGTGGAGGAAGCTCAAGAAATGAGGAAAGTGCTCATAACTGGCGTCAATGGTCAGCTTGGGACTGCCTTAAGTCCACTTCTTAATGCTGAATATGAAATATTTGGTTTTGATCTCGATCTGGATGTCAGATGGGTGGATCAGTTAGTTCGAAAATTTGAGGATATCAGGCCCAACATAGTCGTACATACAGCAGCTATCACGAATGTTGATTATTGCGAGACGCATCCCGAAGAGAACTACGGCGTAAATGCGTTGGGTGTGGAGAATGTTGCTATTGCATCGCTAAACATCGGCGCGGTGATGTTGTACATAAGCACCGACTATGTCTTCGACGGGACAAAGAACAGTCCATATCTGGAGTTTGATATGACAAATCCGATAAATCACTATGGACGGGCAAAGTTAGCAGGAGAGAATGCCCTCAGAAGCCTCTTGAACAGATATTTTATTATTCGTACCTCATGGTTATATGGCAAGGGAGGGAAGAACTTCCCTACTGCCATTTTAAATAAAGCAGGGGAAACAGGAGCCCTGAGAGTGGTGAACGACCAGTTTGGCGCGCCCACCTACGCTCCTGACCTGGCTCAATGCGTAAAAGCGTTGATGGAAACCGACTATTTTGGCACTTACCATGCCACAAATGCTGGTATGTGCAGCTGGTATGATTTTGCCGTCGAACTTGTTAAACGATCAGGCATGAAAGACGTAAAGATCGAGCCGATCTCATCAGAAGAGTACCCCAGCCCAACTAAAAGACCTAGATATTCAGTGCTTGAGAATTTTTGTCTTAAAAATCGCAATGTGTATGGGTTCAGGCACTACCTGGATGGGATTAAGGACTTTTTACAGTAAAGATGATCTCAAAGTTCAGAGAACTATTCAGATACAGGAACCTTTTAATAAACCTGACCAAAAAAGAATTAAAAGTTAAGTACAGGGGCTCAATCCTCGGGTTTTTCTGGTCGCTGTTGAATCCCATTTTGTTAACTCTTGTATATTCTTTTGTATTTTCAATTGTAATGCGGACTGGCATAAAGGAGTTTGCTGTATTCCTGATCAGCGCGCTTTTACCGTGGAACTTCCTTGCCAACTCGGTCAACCTCGGGGTCGGCAGTGTTGTTGGCAATAGTTCCCTGGTCAAGAAGATATATTTCCCGCGCGAGATACTCCCACTCTCAATTGTATTCTCAAATCTGATCAATTTCCTGCTTGAGCTGGTTGCACTTTTTATCTTCCTTGCCGTTATGCGCTACCCGTTCTATAAAATACTTTATTACCTGCCGCTGGTGATCCTTATCCAGATATTTCTTGTGGTCGGGATGACGTTCATTGCATCGAGCCTTAACGTGGTTTTCAGGGATATTCAGCACCTTGTCACGATATTCATGCTCATCTGGTTCTTCGGGACACCGATAATCTATCCCATGTCCATGGTGCCCAAAAGTTTTCAGGTATGGTTCATGGCCAATCCGATGAGCGTGATTACCATTTTTTACCGCAATATCTTCTACAGCGTCAAGTTTCCTGAGCTGATGCTTTTCCCATCTGTCAGGTCGATAGCGGTAGCAGCTGTAGTCAGTGTCCTGATATTTTTTGCGGGTTATTATCTTTTTAAGAGGCTCGAACCAGGGTTTGCAGAGGAGATTTAAATTGGAAGCTGCGGTTATTTTCAGCAACGTTACGAAGAAATATCGCATTGTCCATGATAAAAACCCAAGCCTTAAGGAAACAATAATTCATTTAAAGAGGAGTACGTATGAGGACTTTCTTGCTCTGGATAACCTAAGTTTTAAGGTGCAGAAGGGTGAGACGTTCGGTATTATTGGACCAAATGGGTCCGGAAAGAGCACGGCTCTAAAGCTCCTGTCGCGAATCATGCTGCCTACGTCCGGCAAAATAGAGATGGACGGTACAGTATCTGCCCTTCTTGAACTGGGCGCGGGCTTTCATCCCGATTTGACGGGCAAGGAGAATATCTATTTGAACGCAGCGATTCTAGGTCTTGACAGCAGGTTTGTGGCTGAGAAGTTCGATGAGATAGTAAGGTTTGCGGAGCTTGAGAAGTTCATCGACACGCCTGTTAAGAACTATTCTTCGGGAATGTACGTACGTCTTGGATTTGCCATCGCTGTTAATGTTAACCCGGATATATTGCTTGTGGACGAAGTCCTCACCGTGGGCGACCAGGCTTTTCAGGCAAAATGCCTGGAGCGCATTTATGATTTCATGCGCAGCGGAAAGACGATAATGATTGTGTCTCATGACCTTGATATGATCTCAAATATCTGCAATCGGGCACTGTTTCTCTATCAGGGCAAAAAGATTAAAGAAGCCGCTGCTGCAGAGGCGGTCAGAGAGTACAGGAGTTTTATTGAGGAGTCGGAACTTGAGAAGGAGTCAGCTTCTCTGGGAATACAAGAGTCGTCCCGTCTCCTCCAGAGTGCTGAGCGGTTTGGCTCTGGTGAAGCTGAGATACATGAGGTCTATCTCGAGGACAAGAATGGCAAGAGCTCAGCGCACTTCAGGTCAGGAGATGACACTTCGATAGTCATGAAGGTAAAATTTTATCAGGACATTGATGACCCTATATTTGGCATCAGGATAACCAATGAATTAAACATGAACACTTATGGAACTAACACCTATATTAAAGGAAAACGGACAGGAAAGTTTAAAAAGAATGAGGAGCGAGAAATTATATTCAGGCAGCCGCTGACGTTGATAAAGGGAAAGTACTTTATCACAGCAGCAGTAGGCCACAGGGACGGTAAGCGCTATTATGATTGGCGCACTAACATTATGGAGTTCACGGTTGTTGATGAAGAAAGCTCAGAAGGTATTGCCAATCTCAATAGCGAGATCGTGATAAATTGACGTATGTGAGCTTTAAGTTTAGCTTTTGACTGTATTGAATTGACAGGAATTCGACATGAAAGATGAAATATTAGATAAATATACCAGTGAACTTCTTTATCAGTTGCTTCTTGAAAATAAGGCGCTGGAGCGCGGCAGGGAACCATCGGTTGAGAAACTCGATACTGCGGCGAAAAGAGATCTCGAGCTTCTGGAGAGCGAGCTAAAGCGAATTAACGAGGCCTTTGCAAGCAAGGGAGCGAGCTTCTGGCAGGCCACCAGAAATCCGATAAGAAAAATCTATCGTCGGATGCTTTACGTGTTGTTTAGACCTCTTGTTAACTCGCAAGTTGAGGATATATCGGCCGTTTCAAGGGCGCTGATTCACCTCAAGGACTACTCGAAGTCCTATATGGACCTGCGCGCTAAGGCGTTTGAGGTCGATTTCAATCGCAGCTTCATGAACCTGACCGAGATCATAAGCAAAGTATTTCATCCTCAGATCCAAAAAATATACGACCAGCAGATGGAGCTTATAAAAACGGTATCCAGCATGAGAGACGAGCTCGATGAAGCCAGATTTGCGATTGTTGATATTAAAAGAATACCGGTTGCAGGAGCGGGTTACCCTCAAGGCGGGAATGCTGAAACTGGAAGAACCGAGAGTAGTATATCTTCAGACATGCCTGGAACGGATAGCACCCTCTCCGGCATAAAAGACGCCAGCAATTTCTACCTTGCTTTTGAAAATCGGTTCAGGGGCAACAGGGAAGAGCTCTTAAAAAAGTATTCGAGTTACGCTGATTACTTTGAGCGAGGACAGCAGATTGTAGATCTGGGGTGCGGCAAGGGTGAGTTTCTTGAGGCCATGTCAAACGCTGGTTTTGATGTCTTTGGAGTTGATGCAAACCGCGATATGGTCGGGGAGTGTACAAGAAGAGGGCTGAGAGCAGTTCAGGGCGATGTACTCGCCTTTTTAAATGAACAGAGCGATGGATCGATCCAATCTGTTTACTGCGGAATGCTGATCGAGCATCTAAGCCCCGATGAGATAATTAAACTACTCTCTCTTCTATCAAGGAAGTTAAAGAGATCGGCAAGACTGGTGATCGAGACGATAAATCCGGCCTCCCTCTCAGTTATGACAGGTTCGTTTGTTGTTGATCTCAGCCACAGAACCCTTGTTCACAGCAAGACGCTTGAGTTCATGCTCGAATATTTTGGTCATAAGGTCATAAAGACGGTTTTTTCATCGCCCATACCTGCAGATAGACGACTGAAGACTTATGATCCAACACAGTTAGCAGGCGAGACGAGCGAATTCATAAGGACTTTTAATAACAATTTCATCATAATCGATAGCTTTTTATATAGTTTTCAGGATTACCTGACGGTTAGCTCTAAAAATTGACTGAAAGGTTTGCAAGATCAATATTCTAATTTGCGGTATTAAAACTCCCTTCATATATGGCGGCGCAGACCAGCAAATAAACTCGCTGCAAACTGAACTCAAGAATAAAGGTCACAAAGTTGATTCAGTGACAATTCCGACCAACTATATTTCCATTTCTGAGATTATCAAAAGCTCGCTCGTGTGGAGAATGGTGAACTTCGACTCCTTTGAGGGGATAAAAGTAGATTTACTTGTTGCTACAAAATTTCCGTCCTATTATGCAAGGCATCCTAACAAGGTAGTATGGCTAACCCATCAGCTCCGTCAGATATACGATCTTGAGGATTCTGAGTTCGGGATAAGAGGTGGAGAGGAAATCGAAAAGGAGAAGGCGATAATAAGAAAGCTGGACACCAAATTCCTGAAAGAAGCCAAAAAAATATTTACTATTTCAAAAAATGTATCGAACAGATTAAAAAAATATAATAACCTGGACTCAGAACCACTTTATCCACCTCCTAAATTCAGCCATCAGGAGACAGATGTGATTTATGGCGATTTCATATTAAGCGTTGGCAGGTTGGACCCATTAAAAAGATACGACGCTTTGATAAACGCAATTCCATATTTTCATGCTGACATTAAATGTTATATTGCTGGAACGGGCAGGGAAGCGGATCAGTTAAAAAAACAGGCTGCAGCCCTTGGGGTTTCGGATAGAATAAAGTTCCTGGGTTTCGTTAGCGATGAGGAATTAAAAGATCTTTACAAAAGGTGCCTTGCTGTCTATTTTGCACCATTGGATGAGGATTATGGTTATATAACGGTTGAAGCCATGAATTTTAGAAAACCTATTATAACACTTTCCGATTCCGGTGGAGTTATGGAGTTTGTAGTCCACGGTGAATCAGGACTGATTTCATCTAAAGAACCGCTCGATATTGCAGAGCAGATAAATAATCTATATAAAAATGTAGATTTCGCAGCAAAACTTGGCATTAAAGCCCAAAAAAGCGTTACCTATATAAGTTGGGAATATGTCATTAACAAGCTTTTAGGAGTTGTTTGATTGAGATTTTCGTTGATCTCGCCTTATGAAAAATTGGATCAGAAAATTTTGGGAATTTTCGACGCACTTGGCGATCTGACTATTTTTACATGGGGTATGCCAGAAATAGAAATTGTTTATAGTGATGATACAGGTAAACATCATGTTTCATCCATGCCTTTGGAAAAATACGATAGCATAGTTAATATTTATCCATTTGACTGCAATTTAATTGCCGTTGGCAATGAGTCTGCTTTTGATGAATCAATTCGATTTTTTAAAAAAGTAAAGGGTAAAGTGAAAATATTTTTTATTAGTTATGACGATTTCAACTTTTATTCGCTATACCGAGGTCTGGGAGGCATGCGTAATATAGATGAAATCATGGCTCTTTCCATATTAGATTTTGGAGTGTTTGGAAAGAAATTAGTGCAGATTGTCAAGGACAATGAATCAGAAGAGATTGCAAAGAGTTTATTAGAGGAAATTTCATTGATGAATTATTTATTAAAATACTCAGCCGGCTGTCTTGTCGTCGGGGAGGCTTTTTATAATGAGCTCATCGAGACAATAAACCATTTTTACGAGGATGATGAAACTCCATATTTAATTAAATGCCTTTTTAAACTTGATGATGAGGCTAAAGCAAAACTTCACAGATGGCTGGTGGATGGAGAGTACACTACTGGTAAAAATAAGGAAGATCGCGCAGACTTCCAGTTCATCATGCACGCAGTGAGCGATGTATTAACACAAAAGGAATACAGGGATTTGCTGGTCGACGACGTGATCAGGGATATGGTCAGGGATATAAAGGAGATGCTCTAAAGGAATATGCACAGGATTTTTATAACTGGAGGAGCCGGGTTCATTGGCTATAGCCTTAACAAAAAGTTGCTCCAAGCAGAGAACGATATATGCGTTTACGACAATCTATTTAATGGTCGGATCGAGAATGTCCCCGTTCAGGATGGAGCCAAGTTCGTAAAAGGCGACATTCTTGATGAAGACCTGCTTGAGAAAAGCCTAAAGAAATTCAAACCAGACATTGTAATTCATCTTGCTGCTCTTGCGTTTATCCCATATTGTAGTGAACATCCGAAAGAGACAATTCGTATAAATATTGAAGGAACTCAAATAGTCTGTGACCTTGCGACTAAATATGGGGCGAGCAGATTATTTTTCGCCTCTACAGCTGCTGTATATAAAGTTTCTGATGTAGCAATGAGTGAAGACATGGAACTTAACCCTGTTGAAATATACGGTCTGAGTAAGATGGCTGGCGAATACATAGTAAAATATGCGAGTTTAAAATCGGGGATCTCCATGATATCTACAAGATTTTTTAATGCCTATGGACCAAGAGAAACAAATCCGTATGTAATCCCTCACCTTATGGAGCAGCTAAAAAATGGAGAAACGAGGATTAGGCTTGGGAATCTTGAACCCAAAAGGGATTTCATTCACACCGAAGATCTTACCGATGCGATTATTTCACTCATTAATTTAAATGTAGATGACCATGATGTGTTCAATATTGGTACCGGCAGGGAGTACTCGGTTCTGGAAATAGTTAAATATTTGCAGGATGCAATTGGGTCAAAGTTTGAGGTAATTCCCGATGAAAGATTTATAAGGAAAATTGACAGAATGCATCTTCTTTCTGATATCTCAAAGATAATAAAGGCAACTGGATGGCATCCCAAAAAAGATTTGAATGAAGGACTCAAGGAGTTGCTCTTCGAAAAATGAGAGTTGCCATTGCTGCAAAAGGTCTTTTCCCTTATAGCATTGGAGGTCTTGAAAAATTCACAGCTTTTTTGGCCAATGCATTAGTCGATCTGGGAGTATACGTTGAGGTTATAGCACCTGGGGGTAAACCTTTAATAAACGGATTTGTCCCTAAGTACAAAGAAGTTTTTATACAGTGGCCGGACATAATGCCTCATAAACTTTCATACTATATTTTTTCTAAACGTGTCAGAGATTATCTTCTTAAGTCAGAATTTGACTGTGCTTATGGGAACGGCTCGGCGCTCTGGACTTATGTTGATGTAAAAAAAGTTCCATGTATCTACAGTCCTCTAGGAATGGAAGAATATAAAGACCTGAGTGTAATCAAAAAAATAGAGAAACCGTTCCAGTTATTGTTTAATAGGAAGATAGCTAGAAAGTCTGATGCAATCATTTCACAGGGTGGTAAATTAACAGATGAAATTATCAGGTTTCTAAAAGTCAGCAGAGAGAAAGTACACGTGATACCAAATGCAGTTGATTTAAATCACGTTAATTCATTTAAACCGCAACACACAAAAAGAGAGAATAACAGGTTCTTATATGTGGGCAAGATTTCTTACAATAAAGGTATTATCGATTTGATAGAAGCTTTTAAAAAAATTAAAGCAGATGCAAAATTATATATAGTTGGTAGTGGGCCTCTGTTAGGAAAAATGATCGAAAGCACTAAAGATGCTCGAATTCGATTTTTGGGGAAGGTAGAAGAAGATAAGCTATTTGAATTATTTTGGTCGTCCGATGCATTTGTATACCCTACAATTTTTGAGGGGATGCCGACGGTGGTGATCGAGGCGATGGCCTGTGGCCTTCCAGTTATCTCTACTGATATCGGCGGTCTTCCTGATTTGGTCGATCAGCGAAACGGCTTTGTAGTTCCGCCTCGAGACCCCGAGATGCTTGCTGAAGCAATAAACAGATATATTTCACTGCCCGATTCGCAGAAAGATGAGATGCGCGACGTATCAAGATTAAGGGTCGAATCCAGGTTCACCTGGCAAAAAGTCGCTAAAAGCACCCTCGACTTAATAAACACCCTGGTTCATTAATTTTCTTCTCTTGTTTCTTGTATGGCCTTCAATGTATCCCAGTCTTCTGTATGTGCTTCTCTGGCAATTTTTTGGATTCTTTTAAATATTACCGCTTTTTTCTTTCTAAAGGCAGCTTTTTCTTTATTAACCTTATTTATTTTTCTCATTTACCCACATCTTCAAAAATATCTTCAAATACCTTAGGAAGCATCTCCAATATCCTAAAAAGTATTGACTATTTGGAAATTTTATGATAGTAAATAACACAGCAACGCTACCCCAAGTTTAATCTTGGGGCTTTTTATTTAGTTCAATAACTTTTTTAATTCTATTAAGATAAATGTGTTTACATTTTCTGAGCTCCCAAGCCATATTTTCTTCATAGCCCATGAAAATTAGTTCTTTTCCTCTCTCATTGACTACATAGTTCTTCAACTCAAGGTAGTCGCTGTCACCTGTTAAAATTATGATTACGCCTAATATTTCGATATTTCTTACAACATCTAATGCGATCTCAATATCAACATCACCTTTTTTGTGTACTCTACCGTTTATGTAAATGTACTTTAACTTTTTTCTTTTGATTTTAACTGCATTATCTATTCTGTCCAAAAAGGTAATTGTTCCCGGGTAGTTCATATCATTTTCGCCGGGGATGGCAACATAATAGTTTACAAAACACACCTTTCCGTATTCGCTTAAAAAGCTTTTTAGCTTATGAAAATCTATACGCCATTTATATTTTTGGTATGCATGATAAATATTTGAATCGTCAACAAAGATACCAATTTTCTTATTGCGAAGGTTTTTTAATAGTTTTTCTAATTCGCTTTGCATTTTTATTCTATTATTCTACTATTGATGTAGCAATCAATGCAAAAAAATTAATCCAGGTTCACCTGGCAAAAAGTCGCTAAAAGCACCCTCGATCTAATGAACACCCTGGTTCATTAATTTCCATCTCTCAAAGAGCTAAATTCCCCAAGGCGAGATGTCGACCAGAAAGTTTAAGAGCGCAGGTAAAACAGGAATGTCAGCAAACCGATACCGAAAATTGCTAACAGCGAATCTATTACCACGATGTGATCCTTATACCGCCTCATTAATGCAAAGCGCAGATTTGTCAGACAGTGAAATAGAAATAATGGTATAAGGACAAGATCCAGATCTCCTAGGTGAAGGTTTACAGCAATAAAAACACCAGGGGACCGAGAAACCATGCGCTGATTCTGTTTAATTTTATCATCTTGAAAATAAATCGGATTAACAAATTTTGCCTATATTCTATCTGCAAAAGTTAGCATTGTGAAACTTTTAAAGCCTCAGACTGTGAAGTGTATTCGCCTTATCATATTATGGATGTTGGTAAAAATTTAATATAAACCGGACTCATAAAGTTGAAATGGGAACTAATCGTATATCTTGACTCCTTCTGATATAGCTGCACCAAGGAGTTTTTTATCATATGTGAGAAGTTTTGCATCATTTTTAATAGCAAGGTAAAGATAACATGAGTCATAAAAAGTGGTGCCATACTTCTTTGCTATCTTAGCTGTAGCGAGCACGCTCTCTTCATTCTGATAAAAGGTTTCTATATTAGCAATCAGTAAACTTTTCAGGTTATTAACAAGTAGCGTTTCGTCCTGAATTCTAAACACCATAGTATTAATTACCTCGAAGTATATTAATTCAGGAGCGCAAAGAATTATTTCATAATTTAGATGTTTCTCTCTCGCCTTAAGGGCGAGATGAGGTTTTTCTTCGTCCTGTCTAAAGAACCATTTCAAGACTGCAGAGGAATCAATCACGACAAGCTCTTCCAAGCCGATGTTCTTTTTTTGTGGCGTTGTGATTTGCATTATCTTGAATCTCTCATCTTACGGATTTCTTCAACAGGATCCCAGTCGACCTTGCCGTATTTTTCTCTGAATTCATCTTGTATCCTGATTGCTTCTGCGATCTCGGCTCTTCTTTTTTCCAGGGCTCTTTGCTCTTTTATCTCCTCCATGTAGTGTTCTGTGGCTTCTCTTATGAACTGACTTCGGTTTGTCTTCTCTTCCCTGATGAATCCATCAAGCTTTTTTAAATAATCATTGGGCAGCGTAATATTTATTTTTTCCATTTTCATCACCTGAATAATTATAATTGGTAGGTATATATTGTCAATATTAATTATACGTATTAATGACTTTCTCATCAAAGAAATTGTTTTTAACAACACTCAAGTTTAACCATGGGACTTTTTATTTAGCTTATTGCTTCCCTTGATGATCAGCGGGTTCAAGACTAAGAGCTCGACAGAAAATGGCAGCAATATGAATATAAGCTTAAAAATATATAGTAATAATTAAACAAATATACTATAATAACTAAGAAATAAAACAAATATAGGAAAAAAATATCACTAAAACCCAAAATTATTCAAGGCTTATTACTGACCTCGCATCTCTAATTGAGCAGGGACGCAAAACAGCAGTGCGGTATGTGAATACAGCTCTGGTGGCTACTTACTGGTTTATGGGTAGAAGGATTGTAGAGTATGAGCAAAAAGGGAAAGAACGGGCAGAGTATGGAGGAGAATTACTCCAAAAGTTATCTCAAGACTTGAATAGGAGATTTGGGCGCGGTTTCTCCCCGGATAATCTTGAAGCAATGCGGCGCTTTTATTTAAGTTATCCAATTGAAATTTCCGAGACACTGTCTCGGAAATTGCTTTCTGAAAAACCCCAGATGGCGTCTGGGAAATTATCCTATCCTGAAATGGTCGATAACATTCAAAAAATTCAGACAGTGTCTGGGATTTCCGAAGCACTGATGCGGAAATTCCCTTTATCATGGTCTCACTACTGCTTACTCATACACATTGATGAGTCCTTTAAGCGAGAATTCTACGAAGCAGAGTGTATCAGGGGAAATTGGTCTGTAAGGCAGCTGGATAGGCAAATTCAATCCATGCTTTATGAACGAACAGCACTATCCAAACGTAAACTGGCAGTCATTGCCAAAGCCCACGAAAAACCTATCACTCTAAAGCCAGAAGATGAAATCAAAGACCCTTATATTCTGGAATTCCTTGGATTAAAGGATGAGTATTCAGAATCGCAATTGGAAGAGGCTTTAATCAAACACCTGGAACATTTCCTTTTGGAGTTAGGAATCGGCTTTACCTTTGTTGCCCGACAGAAGAGAATTACTCTTGAGGGGACCCATTATCGCCTCGATCTTCTCCTTTACCATCGAGTCTTGAAGTGCCTCGTGGCAATAGGTTTGAAGATTAGCGAGTTCACTCATGCTGATACTGGGCAGATGAACCTTTACCTAAATTATTTAAAAGACAAGGAAAAACTTCCTGAAGAAAATGACCCGGTAGGTTTAATCCTCTGCACTGGCAAAAAGAAGACCGTTGTTGAATACGCCCTAGGTGGAATGAACAATAAAATATTTACTTCAAAGTACAAACTACAGTTGCCTGAGCCAGAAGTCCTGGAGGCTGAAATAGAACACGAAAGACAAAGACTTCTGGAAATGAAAATCGTTGAAAAGGATCAGAATAGAGATTGAGCGTACCTTTGCCTCTTGGCTTAAGTTTCTGTTCATCTCTTCTATGTGACGTAAAGCTAAAAGGCAGAGAAACTCTTCATCCACAAAGTGTTTCATTCATTTTGAGGTGATCAATGATATATACTTTTATAACTTATGAGAATTTTGCGCATAGTTTATGATTACCCGCCACCGTTTCTGGGCTTGAATCCTGGTATATTTGAAATGACAGTTGCCCAGTTGAAGCGTGGTCATCAGATTGAACTTTGGTGTGGGGGATGGCCCCGCAAAAGACAGATATCAGAGGAAATTCTGGATAGAGTTCTGCATGATAACAGGCTCAAATCCAACCTGAAGGTTAGGATATTTCCTGCAGCTGTGCCGATTCTAGATATTTATGCTTTGACTGTGCTCTTTGTTTTTCTTTCCTTGCTATTCAGATCAAAAAATATAGCAAAGAGTTTTGATATAGTGCATTGTCATGGAAATCTGTCTCTTGCTTTCATCCTTGCAAGGAAGTTTTCAAGGCTTAGTAGAATCAAGTTCGTGTTTCATCTACATATCACTGCCAAAGGACGTGAAGAGAAAGCCTTAAAGAATAAAGAGAAGATTAAATTTTTTGACAGGTGTTTTCGCTGGCAGCTTCATAAATATTCCGACAGGCTGGGCTGTGCAAGCGCAGATGCAATTTTGTGCTCAAGCAAATCGGTTGAGGAAGAAGCCATAAAATTCTGCAGCGCAAGTCCTGATAAAATCACTGTTATTAACAATGGTGTAAATTTTGATACCTTTAATCCCGAAGGCGAAGATTTACGGCAGGATTTTGGTTATTCTGAAAACGATAGGATAATCATAAGTGTTGGTACTATAAGCCCGAGAAAAGGTTCTCTTGACCTTGTTAGGGCACTTCAAAAGCTCCCGCAAAACTATTTCCTGATGCTGGTAGGTAAGGGAAATAAAAAATTCTTAATGGATGTTAAATCTGAGATCCAGCAGGTGGGTTTAACTCAGAAGGTTAGGATTACTGGATCTGTTGACTATTTTGATCTTTCAAAATACTATCGCACCGCGGACATTTTCGTTTTGCCCTCTTCTTATGAGGGTTTCCCGAAGGTGGTGCTAGAGGCACTGGCGTGCGGGTTACCGGTGTTGACCTCAAGATCATTTGAAACTAATCCGGGCTTTGCACAGTTTATAAGATACCTTCCTTCCACTGAACCTGCTGATATTACCAGAGAGATCTTGGGAACGATTAAGTCTCCGCAGAAAATCGATACGAAGAAGCTAAGGGGGAACTATTCCTGGGAAGCAATTACCGCGAAAATCGATAATATATACGCAGGTTTAGCTAAATATTTTCGATTATAATCGAAATTATTTGATTACTTGACTATAGTATCACAATGTGATATTTTCTATAAACAGAAAAATTGAAGAAGATAAATTTTCTCCACTGGGATGATGAAAACATAGAACATATAGCACGACATGGATTAAGCCCAGTGAATGTTGAAGATATATGTTTTGGTAATCATATATCTTTTATAGGACGGCAAAAGAGATATATCCTCTATGGCAAAACTGAAAATGATCTGATGTTAATGGTTGTCCTTAGGCGAATTCACGGAGATAATTTCAGACCAGTAACTGCAAGAGTGATGACAGAAAAAGAAAAGCGTATCTATCGGAAAAGGATAGGTGAATAAAATGGAAAAAGGCAAGAAGAGGTATCCAAATCCAGATTTTGGGTCTTTTGAAGAGGAGGAGAATTATTGGCAAGAGCATAGTCCATTAGCTGAGGAATATAGAGGAGTTGTGCAGCGAAGGCGACAGGTGCGCTCCTCTTATTTAGCTCTTCGCCTCAGCGGGGAGGAACTCAAACAGTTAAAGGGCGCTGCTCAAAGAGCGGGTATTGGTCCAACTACTTTAGCCAGGAACCTTATTCTCAAGGGTCTGAAAGAGGAGAACGATCTGCTATCGCGGGTCAAGGCGTTGGAACAGAAAATAGAGAGTATTAGCCATTCGTAATGCAGCACATAAGAAAAATAGTAAAGTTTTTGCGCCTTTTTTTTAATAGAAGATCCAGATATCCGCAGGATATCCAGCTTGAGGTGACCAACCTGTGTAACTTCAACTGCGCGATGTGTCCCAGGGATTACCTCAACCTTGAATATAAGGATATGCCGCTTGAGGTCGCTAGAAAATGTTTTAATGGCTTGAGGGACCCTAAATCAATAACCTTGACAGGATGGGGAGAACCGTTACTAGCGAAGGGATTTTTTGATGTCCTGCCGCTAGCAAATAGCATGTTTCCAAAAGCCAGGATTAATTTTACAACCAATGGCGTTCTACTAAATGAAGAAAATATCAGAAAGGTTATGTCTTTTAAAGTTGACAGGATAAACGTCTCTTATGAGGGTGAGGAGGATAGCAATAACATCTCCATCATGAGCAGTATCTCCGCCGGGCATAAAAACGCAGATCAGGTGCTGGCAAATTTAAGTGCGCTGATCGAGGCAAGAGGAGACAAAAAGCTGCCTAAGATCGGTTTTCAGGTTGTTTTAAACAGTGATAATTTTTTAAAACTTAGCAAGATAATTATGCAGGCAAAAGAGTTAGGTCTTGATTTTGTTAATTTGATGAGGCTCGATTGGAGCATAAATCAGAAGCTCAAAAGACCCGAATATGATCAGGAGCAGAAACTGCTGAGCCTGGCGATAAGGCTCGGCAAGAAACTCAAGCTAAATGTCTTTTCTATTAATTACAGATCTCCATTGCTAAAATTGGCTACGCATGGTGACAGGTTATGTCCGAGGACGGATAATTTTATCTATGTAGATGTTGATGGCAATGTGCTGCCCTGCTGCAACCTGCGCAAGCACAGGTTTGGCAATGTTAGCTCAAGCAGCGCCAGTAATATTTGGCGCAATTATAAATTTGACTGTTTCTTTGATAACCAGTATAAAATTTGTGACATATGCGATGCCCTGAGCCAGAAACAGAAGAGTTAACGACATGAAAGTTGTATTTGTAGAGCCACCACCAGGTTCAAAGCAGGTCCCGGAGAGATTGGCAGGGTGCAGCTACGAGCTTTACCACTTTCCCGATCTGGCGAATCTGTATCTGTTCACGATGCTGCTTGAAGATGGCATCGACGTGGATTACATTGACTCCGTTTTTGAGGAGCTATCCCGTGATCAGTTTCTGAAAAAAGTAGAAAACTTTCAGCCTGATTTCATCATCGTTCATTCCGTGCTGTTATCCAAAAAGATTGATATAAATTACCTTAAAGAGATATCCAATCTGCTTCCAGGTGCTAAGATGATCGTTCATGGTCCTGAGCCAACCAGAGTTCCTGAACAATATCTCGTGAACGACCGAACTTATGTTTTCAGGGGTTCCATCGAGAAGAGTATTCATGAGTTCATAACTTCAGGTAAACTGCATGGCGTAACATATTTAAAAGATGGTGAGAAAGTTGAAGTCCCAGGTGGCGAGGAGATGTCATTTGACGGTCTCCCAATCCCCAGGCGAGATCACCCAATTTTTTCCCCATACATAAACAGGTATTTCAATCCCAAGTTCAAAAGCAGACCCTTTACCATAATGATGGCTTCAAGAGGTTGTGCTTTCAAGTGCAGGTTCTGCGTCCCTCTTTCAATGAACTTTGCGCGCGAGATCGAGTACAAAAGGACATTCGGGAAGAAGCCAAAGCCCGATATTGCTTCTGCCCAGAGGGTAATAAATGAGTTCAGCAAGATAAAGGATCAGGGCTTTAGATCAGTCATGGTAATGGATGACCAGTTCCTCTGGTCAAGGGATAGGACACTTGAAATATGCAATGGTATAAAGGGCCTTGGGCTTGAATGGGGATGCCTCTCAAGAGCTGACTTTTTGAAGGATGAGGATGTAATCAGGGCGCTTGCTGGAGCAGGTTGTGTTTCCATAGATATTGGCGTTGAGAGCCTTTCCCAGGATGTGCTTAACGACATCAGCAAGGGGCTCTACGTCGAAGATGTTTATGATGCCATTGAACTACTCAACAAATACGACATAAGTCCAAAACTAAATATCATGTTTGGCACCTCAATTTTAGAAGATGAAAAGGTAATAAAAGATACTGTAAAGAAGTTGAAGTCAATGCCAGTTGATAATGTCATGTTTTCTATCGCAACACCTTTTAAGGGTACCGAGTTTTACGATTACTGCAAAAATGAGGGCTACCTTATTGATGATTCGGATGAGATAAACCCGCTTGGCAAGAGCATGATCTCGTACCCTCAGCTATCGAGGGAAAGATTGGAGAAACTACAAAGATGGGCATACAGGTCTTTTTACCTGCGGCCGCGTTTTATCTTTAAAAGAATCCTTCGTTACCGCTCACCCAAAGAGGTTTTTAACGATATGAAGGTAGCTGTTAAACTTCTCAGGGGCTGATTATTATATGGTGGACGGTTCATCGAGAACTCAGTATAAGGTTGATATCATAATGCCCGTATATAACAATGAGGACAGCATATTTGAGAGCATTAAGTCCCTCTTTTATCAGGATTTCGAGGGTGTTATTAAAGTCATAGCAGTTGACGACGGATCTGATGACAGCTCCAGTATAGAGCTTGAACTTGTGAAGAAAGAATTTAAAAGGGATGGATTTGAAATCATATCAATCTACAGCGATAATCAGGGCGAAGCTTCTGCGCTGAATAAGGGATTGGACTTCATAATGAATAAGACTGAACTGCCGGATTATATAGGTCTTGTAGAAGCGGATGTGAAGGTTGAACCAAACTGGACCAGTCTGCTAATAACCGAGCTTTCCGGTGAAGAATATTATGGAGCCGGGGGTATGCTGCTTCCATGGGAGGGATTAAACCCTGTTGCCAGGGTGACAGGATATGACGTTGAATACCGTATGTTGAAAGAGGGGAAATTCGTCCCACATTTAACGTCAGCCAATGTTATTTATAAAAGAAAGGTATTTGATGAGTTCGGCAGGTTTGATGAGGGCTTGAAGAATGCAGCCCTGGATAACGACTTCAACTTCAGGATAGTTGCTGCTGGGAAAAAATTGGTCAGGAGTTTTGAGGCAAGAGCCTATCATAAATACAAGACAAGAGTTCTGCCGTTTTTAAAAAGACAATACTATTACGCCAAATACAGACCATTTCTCAAGTACAGCTCATCCTATAAGGGTGACAATCTCATTAAGGTGGGTGTCTTTCTATCCCTATGCTTTGCCCTGTCACTATTATCCCTGATTTCGATTGCCTTTTCACCAGCATTGATCTGGCTGATCTTGCTGCCCTTTTTATTGTTAGTCCTGAATGTTGCAGTAAACTGCATACCCCTAAAGGAGATCAGAAAAAGACATAAGGATCGCATCATATTTCTCTATCCGTTTTTGATGTCGATGAGGGCTTTTGCGGGTCTTCTGGGTTACTGCGTCGGAGTAATCCTATTTGTAGTAAGAAATAAACTTTGCAGGAGAAAGCATTTAACAGTTGAAACAGGTCGTGTATGAGTTGCTTGCTTAAATTCTGGTGATTGAGGTGTATTGCTCGTGAACCCGCTCAAATTTTTATTTATATTTGGCACCCGACCTGAAGCCATAAAGATTGCTCCTGTCATACAATTGGCTAAAGGAATGGATGGTGAGATAAAAACAACCACCGTGGTCACTGCCCAGCACAGGGATATGCTCGACCAGGTGTTGAGCGTTTTTGACATAGAGCCGGATTATGACCTGAACATCATGAGGACGAACCAGACTCTCTCGGATATCACCAGGCGATCTGTCGCAAGGCTCGATGAAATTATAAAAACTGAGTCCCCTGATGTGATACTCGTGCAGGGGGATACGACAACGGCATTCGTGGGTGCTCTTGTCGGATACTATAATCGAATTAAGGTTGCACACATCGAGGCTGGCTTGCGCTCTTTTGATAAGTTCAACCCGTTTCCAGAGGAGATTAACAGGAGGCTCATCAGCATTGTATCGGACTTTCACTTCGCCCCAACCAAAAGCGCAAGGGAAAATCTCATCTCTGAGGGCATTTCACTAGCTAGCATTCGCATCACAGGTAATACCGTGGTCGATGCTCTGAAAATTGCAGTACAGGCACCGCAGGTTACCAATCAGGCTTTTTCTGAAGATATGTCCTGGTTTTCGAGCATCCATAAGAAGAAAGCGATCCTCTTAACCACTCATAGGAGGGAGAATATCGGGGAGCCCATGGTAGATATTTTTACTGCTGTGAGATCCATCGCCAACGTAAGAGACGATGTTGTATTCATCTTTCCTGTCCACAAGAACCCTGTTATCCAAAAGCTCGCAAAGGAAAATTTGAAAGGAATTCAAAATGTGATATTAAGCAGATCACTATCGTATTTTGAGATGGTTTATGTTTTGAAGAACTGCTATCTTGTGCTTACAGATTCCGGTGGTCTGCAGGAGGAGGCACCGACATTTGGGAAGCCCGTCCTCGTTTTAAGAGAAGTGACGGAAAGGCCCGAAGGAGTGAAGTTCGGATGCGCGAAAGTTGTTGGCACCGATTCCGATAACCTGAAAAATGAGATAAATAATCTACTTGATGATGGTAAAATTTATGCTTCAATGTCAAATGCGACAAACCCTTACGGCGATGGCAATGCCGCAAAGCGGATAATTGGTGCATTGCTTTATAATTTTGGATTAATTAAAAATCCGCCTGATGAGTTCAGGCCAAAGCCCGAAAAGGTATTTTTATGAAGAAAGTTGCAGTAATAGGCCTTGGCTATGTTGGTTTACCGGCAGCGATCATGCTTGCACGTGCCGGCCATCAGGTCCTTGGTGTTGATATCAATGATGATGTCATAAATTCGATTAAAAATGGCGAGCTTCTGATAGAGGATGCGGAGCTAAAAGATCTCTTTCGTACAAAAGAGGTCAAGGATAACCTTGAAGTGGCAAAAGTCCCTGAGAAAGCCGATGTCTTTTTGATCGCTGTCCCGACCCCCATCGACAGGATGAAAAAGATGTGTGATATGAAGTTTTTGGAGTCTGCGCTTAATTCGATAATGAAGCTGCTTGAAAAGGGAAACCTGATCATAAATGAATCGACCACTCCACCCCTGACATGCCGAAATTTTATAGCTCCCCTGATAGAGTCTAAAACAGGACTAAAAATTGGCGAAGATATCCTTTTGAGCCATTGCCCTGAGAGGGTGCTCCCGGGCAATATATTTTATGAACTGATAAATAACGACAGGATAATAGGTGGGGTGAACGAAAAATCAGCACAGGTCGCTGCTGAGCTTTACAGGACGTTTGTAAAGGGAGAGCTCTACATTACTGATGATATCACTGCTGAGTTATGCAAGCTCATGGAAAATGCGTACAGGGACGTCAACATTGCGCTTGCAAACGAATTTTCTCTTGTAGCAGATAAGCTTGGGATTAATATAGAAAAGACGATCGAGCTGGCAAATAAACATCCAAGGGTGAATATACTTAAACCCGGAATCGGAGTAGGGGGTCACTGCATACCACTTGACCCCTGGTTTATAAAAGAGGTGGATTCAGAGAACAGCACGCTTATTCTCGCAGCCAGGAGGGTTAATGATGCCATGCCTGAGAAGATTGCTGCGAGGGTGCGCAGGATGCTGCGGAATATGAAAGACCCGCTCATTGTTGCGCTTGGAGCTACGTATAAACCTAACGTTTCCGATACCAGGGAAAGTCCAGCCATGGAGGTTGTAAGGCTCCTGTTAGAGGACGGATATCGCATTAAACACTATGACCCACTTGTAAAAGGGATGGAGTATAGATCAATTGTGGATATAGCAAGTGGAGCTGACAGCATTCTGGTGCTTGTGGAGCACGATAAGATAGTGAAAGAACTTGAATCGAGTTTTCAGCAGATACGGTCGGTAATGCGAAATAACCTCATTATCAGATTTTAGGCAGCCTCTGATGAAAATATTGCAGATAACACCTTACTTCCCGCCCACGCGGTCATATGGTGGCCCACCTGATGTCATATTTGATCTGTCGAAGCGTTTGAAAGATCGAGGGAATTACGTTGAGGTCTTCACGACGGACGTATTTGACAGATCGAACAGGTACTGTTCCGGTGAGCAGTTGGAATTTCAGGGCATTCCGGTTACCTATTTTAGAAATTTGAGCAATGGGCTTGCATATCATCAGAAGGTTTTTACCCCACAGGGATTAGGTAAAGCGTTGAAAAAGCACGTTAAGGAGTTTGATATCGTCCACATCCACGAATACAGGACGTTCCTGAGCACCACAACCTCAAAAATTTGCGTGAGGGAGGAGATACCATACCTACTCTCCTCTCATGGCGCACTGCTGCCGTTTTTTCAAAAGCAAAGGATAAAGAAATTATTTGATCTCCTGCTTGGCAATAAAATCATAAAAAATAGCTCGGCATTCATTGCAGTTTCACAGTCTGAGGCTTCACAGTACGAAAAAATGGGAGCAAAAATAGAAAAAGTCCGTATAGTCCCCTATGGGATAGATGTTTCAAGGTATCTTAATTTGCCTATAGAAGGTGTATTCAGAAAGAAATACGGGATTGATAAATCACCACTTATTTTATTTGTCGGTCGGATAAACAGGATCAAGGGGCTTGATTTCCTGATTGAAGCTTTTGCCAGGTTGAAACAGGTCCAACCTCACTCCATTCTTGCTGTAGTCGGGACTGATGACGGCTACCTTGAGGAGCTAAGAGATATCATATCTAGTAATAACCTGAATAATTCGGTTATATTCACGGGAACCGTGAGCGAAGATGACAAAATACAAGCTTACGTGGACGCTGATATCTTTGTATACCCATCCCAGTATGAAGTTTTCGGTATGTCTCCTGTTGAAGCTCTGCTGTGTGGAACGCCTGCTATCATCGCGAAATGCTCAGGGCTCTTTGACCTGCTAAGCAAGATTGAATACCCGTATGCGGTTGACTTTGGAGACCATGACGAGTTTCTGAAGCTTATGGCTGCAGTGCTGAGTAATAAAAAAAAGTCCGCGAGCATCGCAAAGAGGACAGCGGAGTTCCTGAAAGGTGAGATAGATATTCCAATTATTTGTGAAAAAATCTTTGATGTTTACCGGAAAGTACTTTCCTAAGGTTAACTATGCTGCTTATCTGTTTTTGACGTGTAAGGGGCAAAGATGTGCGGAATCTGTGGGGAATTCATAAATAAGAATATAACATCGGAAGTGGATCCCCGCGTGATCGAGCTCATGCGGGATGCGATGGCGCACAGGGGCCCTGATGGGTCTGGCTTATGGCTGTCTGATGACAGGAAAGTAGGATTTGGCCACAGGAGGCTTGCGATAATAGACCTGTCCCCCGCAGCAGCTCAGCCGATGACAAATGAGGATGGAACGATCTGGATTACCTATAATGGTGAGGTTTATAACCACGTTGCTCTGAGAGAGGAACTGGAGAGGAAGAGGCACATCTACAAATCCCATTCCGATACGGAGACACTTATCCATCTCTATGAAGATAAAGGGATAGATTTTATTAATGAGATAGAAGGTATGTTCGCCTTTGCACTTTGGGACTCGAAAGTAAGAACGCTCTATCTTGTGAGGGACCGCATCGGTAAAAAACCGCTATACTGGTGCAGCGTCAATGGCAGGCTTCTTTTTGCTTCGGAAATAAAAGCACTGCTAAAACACCAAGAGGTTAGCAAGGATATTAACTTTGAGGGTTTATACCAGTATCTAACATTCTCGGTTGTGCCCGCACCACAGACGCTTTTTAGCGAAATAAATAAGCTACACGCGGGGCACTATCTGCGTGTTAAGGAGGACAGCGAGCCGGAGGAGATAGAGTATTGGGATGCAATATTCCCGATACCGGATGATCACTACAAATATTTTGATGAGGATTTCTGCACTGACCGGATATGGGACCTTTATTTTAATGCTGTCAGTAAGAGGATGATGTCCGATGTCCCGTTTGGTGTCTTTTTAAGCGGCGGCGTGGATTCAAGCGCAAATGTAGCAGCCATGAGCCAGTTGATGAACCAGCCTGTAAGGACGTTTTCCATCGGCATAAAAGGGCAGGACTCATATAACGAGTTCGTTCATGCTAGGAGAATTGCCGATGAATTCAAGACCGATCACCACGAGATCGAGATAGACGACTTTGATTTCATAAATTTTTTCGATGAGATGGCATATTTTCAGGATGAACCGCTGTCTGATCCTGTTTGCGTTCCCCTTTACTACGTCTCCAAACTTGCAAGGGATAATGGCACCATCGTTATGCAGGTGGGTGAGGGTGCTGATGAAATTTTCGCTGGTTATGATGAGTATATAAGACTTTACAATTTCCATGAGAATACCTGGAAGAATTTCTCCAGGTTGCCAAAGGTTCTGCGCGGGCTGGCATACATGATCTATCCTTTTATTGATTCGACGAAGAAAGACTATTTACGCAGAGCCATAAACGGTGGCGAGTTTTTCTGGGGAGGCGCTGTAGCTTTTGGTGAGGACGAGAAGAAAAATATTACTAAGTTTAAAGTGGACGATAGCTGGAGCTCATCTGGGGTCGTAAGTTCGTATATGAAAAGAATTGCGACACTAAAGCCCACATCAGATTACCTGGAGCGGATGATCTACCTGGAGCTTAAGGTCAGGCTACCTGAGCTGCTTTTAATGCGGATGGACAAAATGGGCATGGCAACCTCAATTGAAGGAAGGGCTCCTTATCTTGATGTCGATCTTGTGCGCTTTGCAATGAATATTCCGCCTTCGGTTAAGATAAAAAACAACATTGGTAAATACATTTACAAAAAAACTCTTGAAAAGGTACTGCCAAAAGAGAATCTGTACAGGAAGAAGGTCGGCTTCTGCGGCTCGGCATATAACATGCTGACCGAAGGCATTAGAAACCATGTTTTCGGTAAAGGCTCTGGCTCCAAGCTGTTATTGAATCAGTATCTTGATATGAGCGGTTATGACTTCAGCTTCAAGAATAACTTCAAGACCTGGAACCTGCTCACCTTAGAGCTGTGGCTGCGGGGATTTTTCAAGTGAAAGTAATTAAATTACCGAGAATTCTTCCTCCAATGAGACAATTTTAGCTGCATATAATAGTACCGCTCTAATGTCTTCATTTGCTCAAATACTACTTTTAATTGCTGAATTTATATAATATAATTAGCTATAGTTAATACTACTGAAAGGAGGATAAAATAGATGTTATTGGGAAATGGCGGGACCGATAAGCTTTCAATAACTTTACCTAAGGATCTTGCAGATGAAGTAAGAAACACAGTCGCTAAAAGACGTATTAGTGCATTTTTTGCAGAGGCTGTTAGAAAATATTTGGCACAATATAAGCAAAGGGTTGCTTTGGAAAGGAGTTTTGGAGCCTGGTCAAATGAAAATCATCCTGAACTCAGGACCCCTGAAGATACTGTAATATATGTTCGTCATTTGCGAGAAATAGATGAATACCGTTTGAAAGAACAGGAAAATAAAGGTTAAAGATTATGCAATATCAAGGGATTTCGTGCGTTCTGGATATTGACATCATTATTGACTATTTAAGAAAATTTGAATATGCGTGGAGTTTGCTAGATCGCTGGTCACGACAGGGATTATTGGCGATCAGCACTCTGACACACGTTGAAATTTATCAAGGAATGAGACCTAATGAAAAGGAAACCACCCAGTTACTCTTAGATGGACTTACTTCAATACCATTAGATGTGAGCATAGCCAGAAGAGCCGGTAGTCTATTATTTAACCTACGATCACAAGGTCTTACTATAGGCATAGCAGATGCAATAATTGGGGCTACTGCCATAACTCTTTCGGTTCCTCTTATTACAAACAACATAGAACATTATCCTTTTTCTGATCTCCTGGTAGCCAAAGGAAAAGAAGATTAATCCTGTACCAGTAGAGATTGAATCTGATTTGCTCGGTGTAAAAGTCACTTACTAGCCATCTCCACATCGCTAATCTATAAAAAGACTATGTTAAGGTGGTGTTAAGGTAGAAAAATCAGTAAGATAATCTATTCCACGGGTTCCCCTTTTGTCCCTCTACCTACCTATTGATATATTAACTTTAGTGATATATCATATTTGATAAATTTGGAGTTATGAGTTCTACATGATTTAAGTAAAAGAGGTGTATAAATAATGGTTAGGCCAAAAACAAAGGCTCAAATTTTTATGGAAGAGCTGCTTAGTAATAAGGAGGTTGCCGAATCCTTTAATGAAGGACTCGAGGAGTTAAGGCTTGCTGTTAAGATAGCTCAGCTTAGAGAAAAAAGAGGGCTAACCCAGACAGAACTTGCCGCGAAGATGCATACTAGCACTCCTGTGATATCAAGGTTAGAGAATATGGGTCGTTGTAATATTCGTACTCTAAAAAAGGTAGCCAAAGCTTTAGATGCTGTTTTGGAAATTAATATTATTCCAAAGGAAGATAAAGCACGAACAACGAAGATTACAGTATAATTGCTTAAATTTTATATGACTTTTAGGTTGCGAGATGAATTGGATTGGTAAAAAAGTAGTTGTGACTGGTGCGGCTGGCTTTATAGGTAGTCATCTTGTTGAAAAACTCGTTGATCTCGGGGCGAGTGTATCCTGCTTTATCCGTTATACATCAAAAAATGACCTCGGCAACTTAAAAAGCTTACCAAAAGCTAAATTGAATCAACTTAAGATATACAGAGGAGATTTAAAAGATGGTGCTGCATTAGAGAGTGCATTAAAGAACTCGGAGATAGCGTTCCACCTAGGTGCGATGGTCAGCATTCCCTATTCCTATGAAAATCCACAGGAAGCTATTACATCAAATATAATTGGCACTATGAACGTTTTAAATGCATCTCGCAGGGTTGATATCGAAAAATTTGTACATACCTCAACATCAGAGGTTTATGGAACTGCTCAGTATGTTCCAATCGATGAAAATCATCCATTGGTCAGTCAATCCCCCTATTCAGCTAGCAAAGTCGGAGCTGACATGATAGCCATGAGTTATTATTATTCTTATGATTTTCCTGTTTCAATTATAAGGCCTTTCAATACATATGGGCCAGGGCAGTCAGCCCGTGCTGTCATACCGACGATTATTATGCAAGCAATCTTAAGTGATGTCGTTAAGTTAGGAGATGTAAACACCACAAGGGATTTCACATATGTAGAGGATACGGTTAACGGGTTTTTAAAAATCGCTGAAAGCGCTAAATCTGTTGGGCAGGTTATAAATGTTGGGGCAGGTAATGAAATTAGCATTAGTAATGTCGTAATGCTTGTAGAAAGAATATTGAATAAGAAGTTACAAATCAAGATCGAAGAAGAAAGAATAAGACCTAGTAAAAGTGAGGTTAGAAGACTTGTTTCTGATAGTTCAAAGGCGAAAAAACTGTTAGGGTGGAAACCGGAATATACATTCGAATCCGGATTGGGCAAAACTATAGAATGGTTTGCAAAAAATTCAAATTATTTTGAAACCATGAAATATGAAATCTAAAGGTAATAAAAATTGCAAAAGGAATAAAAGTTGAAGGCTCTTATCTTGGCTGGTGGAGAGGGTGTAAGATTAAGACCCTTAACATACAGTGTACCTAAACCTCTTTTACCCATCAAAGGGAAACCGATTCTTGAAATAATTATTGAAAGATTGGCTTCATTTGGGATAGATGATTTTATTTTAGCAACAGGATATAGATCATATATGATCGAAGCTTACTTCCTTAATGGGTCTCGATATAACGTTAAGATAACGTATCAGATAGAACAAAAAAGAATGGGTACCGCAGCCCCTCTGAAATTTATAAATAGCGATACGCGAGAGCCGATTTTGGTTATGAATGGGGATGTCTTAACAGATTTAGATTTTAAAGAACTTATTGATTTCCACCTCGGATCAGCATCCGATCTTACGTTTTGCACAGCCAGGTATAAGGTGAAGATACTGTATGGTGTTGTAGATTGTGCGAATGATAATTCATTTCTCGATATAGTTGAGAAACCAGTGAAAAAATTCATGGTGAATGCAGGCATTTATATTGTTAACCCTGAGCTAATTAGCATTATTCCTGAAAGTAAACCATTTAACATGACAGATCTTATTATTAAAGCCAAAGAGTTAGGCAAAAGAGTTCTTGTCTATGAGATCAGAGGTAAATGGATAGACATTGGGCTCATGGACGATTATAGACGAGCGAATAAAACTCAGTTTTAGTTCATCTGGAACCCTCTAAATCTCTCCCTAGTTCAAATACTATTATTAAGAATTTTAATCTCCAATAATTCTTACCTTAAAGCTTCATTGAGCGGGTTTGGACTGCTTTAAATTACCGAGAATTCTTCCTCCAATTAGACAATTTTAGCTGCATATAATAGTACCGCTCTAATATCTTCATTTGTTAGAAAAGGGTATTCCTCAATTAACATCTCTTCCTTATAGCCATAAGCAAGTTTTTCAAGAAGTAAGTCGATTGGTAGATGAGTTCCTTTTATAACTAGTTTGCCATACATAATTTCTTGATTTCTTTCAATATTGACATTAGCGATAAATCTAATTTCATCTAAGTTCATATCAGTTTAATTATACAATCAGAGATTTTTATAATACAAAGTTGTTATTTGTTAAAAAACCAGGTATATATGATTTATATATCAGAAATTAAATGAGTTTATCTCTTTAATAGATTTCAGAGATTTTGCAGCTCCAATATCCCAATTAAGACCCTTGGCAAACTTTTTACCTTCTTTCCCAAGTTGAATTCTCCTATCTTCGCTGTTAAGTAATTTTAAGATGGTCTTTACAAATGTCTTCTTTTGGAAGCATGGGATTTTAATAACACCTTTTGGGTAATAAAGCCTTGGAAGATTGTAGATTACTCCGGGTAAACCACATGCCAGGGCCTCATCAAGTGCCATATTACCACTATCAAGTCTTGAAGCAGAAACAAAAAGTCTTGATGCTTTAAGGACTTTTGCTTTCTCTATTCCATCAAGTAAACCAAGAAACATTACGTTGTTTTTCATATTTTCTTTCATTACCTTTTTCCTGAGCTTGTTCTCCAAAGGTCCTGTACCTACAATAGCGAGTTTTCTCTTTGGGGAATCTTTTTTTAAAACTTCCCTCCAAATATCAAGCAGTTCCTCAAGACACTTTTGGGGATGTAATCTCCCGACAAACACTGCATCAAATTTTGCTTTTTGTTTAGGAACTCTCTGAAATAACTCGAAGTCAACGCCTCCTCGGATTGCAATTACCCTTTTAGGAGTCAGACGTCCATTATAAAAACTTTTGCAATCTATTGGTGAAGCAGTAAGAACAGCATCTGCACGAATCCTGATAAGCTTTAAAGAAATCTGCTGTACAATGTAGGATATAAGCCCTTTTAAACCTTTTATTTTTCCATCTCTGCTGAATGGCGAAGGAACTATCAAGTAACATGCTGAAAACCACAAAACCTTTGGTTTTCTAATTTTTATTATGAATGCTGGGAAAACATCTGGCCAGAGGTTCGAGGAAGAAAAGATTGCATCGATGCTTCGAATATTTAAGAAGAAACATCTTATAAGAGAGCTAAGGCTTTTGTACACACTTGATATAAAAACTCCAAACTTATCCGTAAAAGAAGTTTTCCAAATCCAAACGTTAGTTCTGCTTATTCCATGGTTTAAGCAAAAAATTTTACCTTTTTCGTTTGTTACTATGCTTATTTTTTCTCCGGATTTAATCCATCGTTTGCTGTATTCTGCAAATATTTTGTCTCCACCGCTTATAATGTGGAAAGCATTTGCAAAGACCAATATTCTCATAATTTAATTTCAGATTATGCAGGGATAAAGATATCGTGATTCATGCAGAATGCGTAGCCTCCAAGCCTTGGGTTTCCACCTATTATATGGATTTCCCCATCTACAGCAACTGCAATATTTGCGTATTTTGGTGTTGGCATGTCCATCCTCCTATACCATCGATCTTCAGAAACTTTATACTCATGGCATTCACCAGATACTGCCCAGCCCTGTTCCCCTCCAAAAATAAAAACACTGCTTCCTATTCCAACCGCAGAAAATCCACTGATAGGTAAAGGCAATGGAGCTCTATTTTCCCACTTGCCAGTGGAGGGATTATAAACTTCGTTAGTTGTCAATGACTCAGCGAGGTTTTTCTTAAATCCACCCATAGCAAAAATCAATCCTCCGGCTGAGGTTGCAGATAGATGCTCTCTTTCGGTTGGCATAGGTTCCAGTTTTGTCCATGTATCATTCTTGGGATCGTAAACTTCTAGTTCGTTTCTTGGTATTTTGTTGGTGCCACCTCCTACAACATAGATAAGCCCATTCATTTCTGCTATCCCTAAAGCTCCCCTTGGAGTGGGCATGTCCCTTTTTCTTTCCCAGGAGTTTGTTGAGGAGTTATATTGGAAAACATAAGAATAGGGTGTAATTCTTAACCCATTACCCCCAATTACATAAAGCTTATTGTCAACTACTGTAACCCCAGGATGGTGTACGATAACGGGAAGATTAGTAATTCTTCTCCAAGAATTGGTGGCCACGTTGTATGCCTCAACTCTTCTTGTAACCGTATAAACTGTAGGTAAGGTTAACCCCCCAACTACATAAATCTCTTCACCCAATAACGCTCCTCCAAATTCATACCGCCAGGAAGGTAGGGGATTTGCTTTTATCCATCTTCCTGATAGCAGCTTAATAGGCTCAACAGATCCCTTTAAGGTTCTATTTGGCTTCTCTAAAACTTCAATGAGAAATCTGAGAATCGCAAAAGGAATTAAAATCGGTCTTTTAATTAGCAATTGCAAATTCGCTCAACTCCTGCACTAATAAACCCTATATTTTACAAGAAGCAATTTTGTCGAAAGCGTCTAAAATTCCGTGATGGATAAATAATAAATCAATTGGCCCCTACTTTAAAATAGTGATGTCAGTCAAACAAATCACTATCAGAGGGGGCCAGATGGAAACGATAGAACTTGATTTAGGTAAAGTCAAATTAAACTTGAGTGATTTCAGCCTGCATAATGTTGAGGAACAGGCAGTAGAAGCAAGGCAGGAGATATACCAGAGGA
This sequence comes from Actinomycetota bacterium, assembly GCA_023488455.1. The sequence continues at coordinate 100,205 of JAMDDV010000001.1, forward strand.
TATTTGCAGGTGCAAGCGAACTCTATCCTCTAGATAAGGAGGAAGGTATATCGCTAGCTCAAAACCACAGCATAGGGGCAAAAGAGATGATACTTGATACGGCAATCGATAATGTTAATCAAGGTGATTTTAAGGAAGAAAAAATCAGTAAAATAATTTCATCATTGTGATAAAATCCACGATTGTATAATTAGCAGGCAAATTAATCTTGAGATTGTGGATTTAAAATCTTTTTCAGTTAAAAGCTTCTTGAAAAATAACCTCAAAGAGGGAGATCTTACCAGATCCTTCCTTATAATGTTTTCTTCCACAATGGTTGTAAATATCATTAATTATATCTACAACCTTCTTGTGGGAAGATTTCTTGGACCATCTGATTACGGTGTGTTTGTCTCTCTTCTCTCCTTTACAATGATATTTGCTGGGATATCGGGGACTGTTCAGATAGTTATTACCCGCTATGCAGCCATATTAAAATATGAAAATTCCCAGAGGACGTTATATAGATATTTTATTAGGGCAATACAAATTTTTTCTGTTGTTGGATTATTTGTTTTTATTTTGTTCTTTATTTCTACTCCTTATATAAAAAAGTTTTTAAATATTGATGTAAGTGCTCCTGTCTATGTGGTCGGCATGTTATTAGGGGTATCCTTCATCGCTCCAATTGCAAGAGGAATGTTGCAGGGTATTCAAGACTACAAGGCACTCTCCATTAACGTGATCCTGGATAGCTTCTTAAGGCTTGTGTTTGGGCTTTCCTTGATTTTTTTAGGTTTAAAAGTCAGCGGAGCGATTGGCTCACAGGTTATATCAGCAATAGTGGCTTTTTCCGTCTCTATATATTTCATTTTAAGACTCAAAAGTCTTGATGAGGGAACATACAGAATTCCAAGAGTTTCCATTTATAGATACACTTTTTTGACCCTATATACGATGAGTTGTTTTCTTTTACTAACGAACCTCGATGTCGTGCTAGTAAAACACTTCTTTGATCCCCACACGGCTGGCATTTATTCATCAGCCGTGACCATTGGCAGGATAATCCTGTATTTCCCTGGAGCGATGGCAATAGTCCTTTTCCCAAAGACATCAGAGCTTCAAACCTTGAGCAAAAAATCAGTTAAGATATTAGCCAAGGCACTTTTAATTGTTTTTGTGCTCTGTTTGATAATAAATGTTATCTATTTTGTTGCACCAGATCTGCTTGTCAGGATAATGTTTGGTAAAGCATTTTTTGAAAGCGTGCCTTATATTGGCTATTACGGGATAGCTATGACTTTTTATTCCTTGTTAAACATAACAGTTTTATTCTTGCTTTCGCTAAATTTTTACTCATTAATTCCTGTTTTGACTATTACATCTTTATTAGAGTTAATTTTGTTAAATTATTATCACAAAAATTTGTTGGAAGTAATATATATTTTAATATTGGTAAGTCTATCATCACTTGTTACTTTGATTTTAATTATTGTATTTAACCTACTTAAAAATGTTAAGAATAAGTGAATTCTGCTTCTATTATAAAAAAAAGATTATTATTCTGTTATTAAGTTTAGCTTCTCTAATCACCTCCATTGTTCTTTCATCAATTTTTTCGTATTTTGGAGCTATAGCTGTAACCCTTTTCATCTTAAATCTCATATTACTTCAATATCTTGATCTGGAATACAGATGGGCTATAGGCATAGCCTTGCTCTTATTAGCAGTTTGTCCATTTTTGCTTATTGCTAAGAAAGAAAATATAGCTGAGGCTTTTGCCAATTATACATATGGATATTTAGTATTTGGTCTTCTCTTTATTCTCATAGATAAGCTTAGAGAAAGGGTAAAAGAAAAGAATAGATTTGTTATTTTCAAAAAAATTATGCTTAGTTTGATATTCTTTTCGCTATTGTTTTCTAATTATCTAATATTCCCTCTGATCTTACCCGAGTATAAGTCTATTCAACCCTTTGAGTTATATACTTCATTGATAATTCCAAGGGCTTATAAGTGGCTTAAAAATCAGCCACATAATTTCATAATTGCTGAATATCCTCTCTTAGATGAAAAGGGAGAAATATATTCTGATTATATATATATGCAAAAGATTCATGGGAAGAATCTATTTAATCTTTTACTAAGGGATAAAGAAAAATCAAAATTGCTTCTTGAAAGTGGATTCGAAAAAAATATAAATGAGTTTATCAACGGCTTAGGTAGTAAAAAAATGGCAGAGATGCTTGGTTATTATGGTGTAAGGTATTTGCTTTTGCATAAAGATAAAATTGGGGTTGAGTTAAGCAAAGAAGCGAAAAATAAGTTAGATGGATTTAAATTAGTGTACTCAGATGAAAAGTCAGATATTTTTGAAATAGATGAAAGTTTACAAAAACCAACAATTTATCCCATTAACAACATTAGATATTTTTCCAGAAGTCTTGGGCTTTTATATATTCCGGAAAGCCTTAAAGCTATTGAATTTAAGGATAACAAAACAAAAGGAACATTTAATTATTTTCCCACTGGAGATGAAGTTAAAGATAATGAGGTTTTAAACATTTCAAATGAAGTCATAGTACCCATTGATATCTCATATGATGTTTTAGATAGTGTTAATGGGAATGAAGGTGTTTTATATGGCGATCTCAATCTTGTTCCATCGCAAATGAAGAGTAAAAGTGCCTATTCTATACCACTTTATGTGTTTAACGCTGGTTCGAGAACCTGGCCAAATAAGCAAGAAGAAAATAGTGTTCATTTGAGTTACCATTGGTTAGATGTTAATACCAAGGATGTGGTCGTTTTTGATGGAGTAAGGACAAATTTGCCGCGCAGCATAATACCCGGTGAGGTAGTTAGGGTAGATGTTGAAGTAAAAACACCAGAGGAACCAGGAGATTATATTTTACAGTTTGATTTGGTAAGGGAAAAGGAATATTGGTTTTCTTGGAAAGGAGTAAAACCATTATCAAAAGATGTGAAGGTAGTTTCAAACCAAGAGGCTGAAGATGTTGTTTTTTTAGATCAAGAGGAAGATAAAAATAACATAATTAATCCAGAAGAAGCCATTCCAGAATATTTTGAATTTAATAAAAGAAACTATTCTGTTGCCTATTCTTTTAGCATCATTAAGGAGGGGGAGTATTCTTTTTATCTCTTAAAATCTTCCCCTCCCGATATGAAAGAAATAAGATTTAGCTTAGACGGGAAAGGATGGATAGATAGTTATATTGATATTTTAAACTACTTTCAAGAGGCATCTGATTCCGAGGACCCTTTTTCTCAAGAGACTTCAACGTTAAACAATAATAGTAAATATATTATTAAACTTTTAGATGTTTACCTTAATAAAGGAAATCATCAAATTGTCTTTTTTGACAGCCGTTTCTTTCTAGATAGATATAGATTTAAGGATAGTGACTTTTTAGTCTTACAGAATTTAAAATCTGCTAATAAAGACATTAGTAGTAGTATAAATATCCAATCAGGAACCGCAAGTTCTAATGAATATAAAATAGAAATAAATACTAACTATCCATTTCCTCTAGCTATAAATGAGGTCTATCATAAGACATTAGAGGCTTATTATACAGATGGAAAGAAAATTGACATATTTTCTAATCCTGGATATTCGATTTTATATTTTGATAAAGTTGGAAAATATGATGTGATAATAAAATTTAGTAAAGATAAAATTATAGAGACAGGTAAGGAAATTTATTTCTTTTGGGCTATTTTCATTTTATGTATTGTTTTTACTATAATTGTATGGGGGAAGCCAAATTTTGAAAAATACCATACCTAAAGAAAAAATTGTTAACTAATAACAAAAAAATTTCAATAATAGTTCCGGCTTATAATGAAGAAAATTCCATAGTTTCCTGCGTTGCAGAGATAGAAAAGACAATGGAAAAGGGGGGTAAAAATTATGAAATTGTAATTGTAGATGATGGTAGTACAGATAAAACTCATTTAAATGTAATAACAAGCTTTAGTAAAGATGAGCATGTTAAAATCTCATCATACCAACCAAATAAAGGTAAAGGTTATGCAATAATGCAGGGCTTTAGCCTCTGCGCTGGAGAGCTTATAGCTTTTATAGATGCGGACATGGATCTTCACCCTTTGCATCTTTTATTGCTTATGGAATATTTAGAATTAAAGGACGCAGACGTAGTAATTGGCTCTAAAAGACATCCTGATTCCGCGCTTAATTATCCATGGATTAGAAAGCTATATAGTAATGTCTATTTTTATTTGATTAAAATTATTTTTGGCTTGCCTGTTAGGGATACTCAAACTGGAGTTAAACTTTTTAAAAGGGAAGTACTTGAGAACATACTTCCAGATTTAAAAACTAATAAGTTTGCATTTGATTTGGAGCTTTTGGTATTAGCTCATGATAGAGGTTATAAATTGGCCGAGGCTCCCATTAAGTTAGCTTTTAGTAAAGCTTATTTAGGTAGGATAAAGCCAAGGGATATTTTTAACATTTTCAATGATACTTTAAAAATATATTTTAGATTAAAAAAACTAAAGAAATTAGAATAAGCATGCAAAAAGAAAAAGATGGAAATATCATATTTTCTATAATCATTCCATTTAAAGAATATAATAAATACCTATTTGAGACTATTGAATATATAAAAAATCAAACATATAAAAATTTTGAGTTAATTTTGCTTCCTGATTATAAAAGTGTTAGTAAAAGTGGTGGAATTATTGAAATACCAACTGGACATTTAAAACCTGCTGATAAGAGGGATATTGGTGCTAAAAGTGCTCAAGGCGAGTTTTTAGCATTTATGGATGATGATGCATATCCGAATAAAAAATGGCTCGAGAGATCACTTGAATATTTTAAAGATCCTGATATAGCAATGGTCTGTGGTCCAAGCCTTACTCCCCAAAATGATTCCCCAAAGCAGTTAGCTAGTGGTAAATTATATGAGTCTTTTATTGTAAGTGGGAAATTTACTTATAGATATAAACTTGGGAAACCAAGGTTTGTTGATGATTTTCCTTCAAGCAATATGATAGTTAGGAAGTCCATCTTTCAGGAACTTGGAGGCTTTACAACAAAGTATTGGCCAGGTGAAGATACAAAGTTGTGCTTGGACATAGTCCATAAATTAAGAAAGAAAATCTTATACTCACCAGAACTTTATTCGTATCATCATAGGAGAAAGGTTTTTATACCCCACTTGAAACAAATATTTTCTTATGCTAGGCACAGGGGGTTTTTCGTTAAAAAATTTCCCCAAACTTCGAGAAATTTTGTTTATTTTATTCCATTGATATTTATTTTTATCTTTATTGTGTTCCCAACTCTGGCACTAATAGACAAAATGTTTTTATGGATTTACGTATTTATGATTTTAATGTATTTAGCCATTGTATCTTTTGCTAGCATTAATGTTCGTAGTTTAAATCTATTTGGCTATGTCTTTGTAGGAATAATCTTGACTCATTTTACCTACGGTATTGGTTTTTTAAAAGGATTGATTGCGAAAGACTTTGATTACTAATGAAGATCATAATATCTTATCCACCGCTTAAAGGATATGGGTGCCCACTTTTAGGTCAAAATAGACAATTTCAGTGGTTTTCAAACCCGACTTATATATATCCAGTTGTACCAGCTTCGGCAGCTACTCTTCTAAAACAAGCAGGTTATGATGTGATTTGGAATGATGCTATAGCAGAGAATTGGGATTATCAAAAATACCAGCAATTCCTATTAAAAGAGAAGCCAGATTTAATAGCTATTGAAACTAAGACACCAGTTATTAAACAACATTGGGCAATAATTGATGACATAAAAAGATTAATGCCTGATTTAAAAGTAGTTCTTTTTGGCGACCATGTTACTGCTTTCTCACAGGAGTCTTTGCATAACTCCAAAGTTGACTACGTGCTGATGGGTGGTGATTATGATTTTCTTTTATTGAATTTATGTAATTACCTTGAGAAAGGCGTTGATTTAGAACCAGGCATATGGTTTAGAGCAAATGGTGAGATAAAAAATACTGGGAATTTTGTTCTAAATCATGATCTAGGTAGCCTTCCTTTTATAGATCGAGATCTTACTAAATGGAAACTCTATGCTTATAAAAATGGCAATTTCAAAAGAACTCCAGGTACTTACATTATGGCGGGCAGAGATTGTTGGCATAGAGTAAATGGTGGTTGCACTTTTTGTAGTTGGACGACTCTCTTTCCCACTTGGAGGGCTAAGAAACCAGAGTTGCTCGTGGATGAGATCGGCTTTTTAATAGACAATTATGGAGTTAAAACTGTATTTGATGACACAGGGACATTTATTGTCGGAGATCAGCTTAGAAAGTTCTGCAGGCTAATGATAAAGAGAGGTTACAACAGAATGATTGACTTCAGTTGTAATATGAGGTTTGGAGCTTGTAGTTTTGATGACTATAGACTAATGAAAAAGGCAGGTTTTAGAATGCTTTTATTTGGTTTGGAATCGGCTAATCAAGAAACTTTGGATAAGATTAATAAAAATTTGAAAGTAGAACAAATAACAGATTCTTGTAAGCAAGCCAAGAAGGCCGGCCTAGAGCCCCACGTTACAATAATGCTAGGTTATCCTTGGGAAAGTAAAGAAGAGGCTTTGAAAACCGTTGAGTTGGGAAGAAATTTATTAAGAGAGGGCTATGCCGATACATTACAAGCCACTTTGATTGTTCCGTATCCAGGTACTGCTTTGTTTAAAGAAGCCAAAGAAAAAGGTTGGTTAAAAACTTTAAATTGGGATAGGTATGATATGCGTAAGTCTGTTTTGAAAACCAAGATGAAAGATGATGAATTAATGAAATTAGTCCAAGAAATTTATAAAGTTGCTTTTGATCCAAGGTTTATTATTAAAAGGTTGATTAGCATAAGAAGCTTGGACGATGTAAAGTTCATCTCAATGGCAGGCAAAAAAGTCTTAGGGCATCTTAAAGATTTTCAGAAGTAAACATCCTTGTTTCAAGAGGATAACAAAATTTATATATTGAAATAGGAATTAAATGAGAAGGCGAAATAAGAAAGGACAATTTGCCCCTACAGTTTTAACTGAAAGTAATAGAGAGGAGATAATATTTAAATATAAAAAAGGTTTTGGACTCAAGAAACTCGCAAGCTCCTATCACACTGCAGATGATAGGTTAAAAAAGCATTTGTATTTACATAACTGGCAAAATCTAAATAAATTTAAAGAGATTGGTTTTAGCTTGTCTCGCAAACAGGGAAAAGTAATTATCAGTTTAAGCAGCTATAGATACACCAAATGAAGATTAGTAGTTGCTATATCGCTCCCAGATTTATAACCAGAAAAATAGTTGTTTATGTTAGAGAGTTAGATAATCTTAAATTTCTCTGGCGAGCAGGAAAGGCCGTTGTTGGTCACTTAATGGATTTTGGAAGAAGATGATATCTAAAGGTTTACCATCTATTTCTATTCTCATCCCCACTTTAAATGCGGGTAATGTTTTAGGGAGCTGTTTGAGATCGATTGCCAATCAGAGTTATCCAAAAGAAAAAATTGAAGTTATTGTCGCTGACGGTGGGTCGACTGATGATACCTTACAAATTGTTAAAAAATATGAAGCCAAGATTTATAAAAATCCTTTAAAAACTGGTGAAGCAGGGAAGGCAGTTGCCTTGAAGTATGCAAGAAATGAACTTATTGCTTTTGTAGATTCAGATAATATCCTGCCTCAATCTGGTTGGCTAAAGAGAATGGTAGTACCTTTTTTGGATGAAGAGATAATTGCAAGTGAACCTCTTTATTACAGCTATAGGAAGGAAGATGGTTATATAACAAGATATTGTGCCCTTATTGGGATGAACGATCCCCTTTGCTTATTCCTGGGTAATTACGACCGCTATTGCTATATAACAGATAAGTGGACCGAGGTTAAGGTTGAGCAGGAGCAGAAGGATGGTTATCTAAAGGTTAGACTTAATGAAAGAGAGTTGCCAACCATAGGAGCCAATGGCTTTCTTGTACGGAGAGCACTGTTAGAAAAGTGCGCCATTGAGGATTACCTTTTTGATATAGATGTGGTGTACGATTTAGTAAAACAAGGCCATGATAAGTTTGCGAAAGTCAGAATTGGAATTGTCCATCTTTTCTCTGGATCTATTAGCGCATTTATAAGAAAACAAAGGAGAAGAATCAAAGATTACGCTTATTATAAGAAGCTTAACTTGCGGGAGTATCCTTGGGGTTCTTTAAGCAAGATCAAGCTATTAAAATTTATTTTATATACTCTTCTAGTAGTTCCATTGTTAGTTCAAGTGATTAAGGGCTACTCAAGAAAGAAGGACAGAGCCTGGCTATTCCACATTGCTGCCTGCTGGATAACACTAGTGGTGTATTCTTTTGAAGTAATGAGGCACAATGTATTTGGAACAAGAGGTAGGAACAGCTGATTACCGATTATCTTTTTGGCTCATTCTGGATAAGTTATAATTAATTTATAGGGTGAAGTAAATTTCATGAAACGTGATTCACTGGAAATATTGATCTGCCCGATGTTTAAGGGATTTTCCTTGTTTATCAGAGGAGAGAAGAGATCATGAGAAATCAAGAAGAATGAAATTATCTGTAATAAGTGTAGCTATATATACGTGATATTTGATAGGATTCCTTATCTTATAGTGGAAGAAGAAATTACGAAAGGAGAAAAAGCGTGAGGCGGAGGGTTCTGGTCACTGGAGGAGCTGGTTTCATTGGCTCTCACATGACAGATCGTCTAATAGATCTGGGATATAAAGTTATCGTTTTGGATAATCTGTCAACAGGTTTTATTGAGAATGTTAATGAGAAAGCTGTATTTATTAAGGGGGATGTTCGTAATAAGGAGGATGTTAAGGCGGCATTTGACTATGGTCCAGACATTATTTTTCACATAGCAGGGCAGGCTTCTACCATCAAGTCCTTTGACGATCCCGAAGCGGATCTGGCAGTTAATGTAAACGGTACTATTAATGTTGTTGAAGAATGTCTTGCACGAAAAGTTACAAGGCTCCACTATGCTAGCTCAATGACGGTCTACGGCGAACCCGAGGTTCTTCCAACACCGGAGAACGTTGCCTGCAAACCAATTTCTTATTATGGAATCACTAAGTTCGCTGCCGAGCGGTATGTCCATGCCACGGGAGAAAGAATTGATCTCGATTTTCCTTTTAATGTTACGTCATTCAGAATGTTTAATGTCTATGGGTCTCGTCAGAGCCTATCTAATCCTTATCAGGGAGTTGTCACCATATTTATTGCAAATATCATGAACAAAGAGCCGATTACAATTTTTGGTGACGGTGAACAATCAAGAGACTTTGTCCACATAAACGACATGGTGGACGTCTGGATAACTTCGATAGACAATGAAAAGACCTTTGGTGAAGTATTTAACATAGGGACTTCTACAAAAATCACAGTTAATTCTCTGGTTGATATCATTATGGAAGCATTTGGTCACAGCAGAAAAGATTATGAGGTGATTTACGATAGGGCTCGCCCAGGAGACCAGCGACACATGCAAGCTGACATTTCCAAAGCAAAAAAACTAATTCCCTGGAACCCCAAGGTGAACTTTGAAGAGGGAATGAAGGAAACAATCCAGTGGGCGATAGGTTAGAGCAAGGGAGTCGCCAGTTGAAGATTCTTGTAACGGGTGGGGCTGGATTCATTGGTTCAAATGTGGCTGAATATTATGCTCAAAAGGGCAATGGTGTAATTGTCTATGACAATCTTAGCCGGGCTGAGCTTCTTGACAGTGACGATAGAAACGCTGATTACAATTGGAATTATCTGAAAAAATACAAAAATGTGAATTTAGTGAAAGCTGATGTCTGTGACAAAGATCATCTTGAGACTACAGCGAGAGACGTGAATGCCATCGTTCATACTGCTGCTCAGACGGCGGTTACTACATCTGTTGTGGATCCCCAAACTGATTTTATGGTTAACGCATTAGGAACGCTTAATGTGCTTGAAGCGGCGCGGAAGGCAAAGACGAGACCGAAAATAATCTATTGTTCGACAAATAAAGTTTATGGGGATAATGTCAATCGAATTGAGATAGTAGAAAAAGAAAATCGGTATGAGTTTGTGGAGGAATTCAGGAACGGTGTTCCTGAGTCGTTCAACATTGACATTTGCGAGCACACACCTTATGGGTGCTCAAAACTCACTGGTGACCTCTACGTTCAAGATTATGGGCATCTCTATGGACTGACGACCGGTGTTTTCAGGATGTCCTGTATATATGGGACCAGACAGTTTGGGGTGGAGGATCAAGGCTGGGTAGCTCACTTTGCTATTTCAGTTCTTACGGGGAAACCTATAACAATTTTTGGGGACGGAAAACAAGTTCGCGATGTTTTGCACGTCTCTGATTTAGTGACTGCATTTGACCGCTTTCTTCAGAATCAGAACCAATCTCAAGTTTTCAATATGGGTGGTGGTCCAGAGAACACTCTTTCCCTTTTAGAACTTATTGAAATGCTGGAGAAAAGCACTGGCAAGAAAGCTAATTTGAGCTACAAGGACTGGCGTCCTTCCGACCAGAAAGTCTATATCTCTGACATTTCGAAAGCAAGAGAAGTTTTAAAGTGGAGGCCCACGATCGGCCCTCTTAATGGAGTTCGGCATTTGATTAGGTGGATTCGCGATAATGAAGCTATCTTCTCTTAAGACTCTACATCGGAGACAGACTACGAAAGATTTTAATGAGAGGAGATATGGGAAAGAGTGGCAGCCAGGCCCGTCGGGAGGGCCGAGAATCGAGGCCATCATAAAATTGGCTGGTTCCGGTGGGAAGGTTTTAGATGTTGGCTGTGGTGATGGAACGATCAGTCGTATTGTTCAAGACGCAGGTAACGATGTTTACGCTATCGACATCTCTGAGACTGCTGTTCAACTCGCAAAAGCCAAAGGAATCAATGCTATAAGAATAGATTTAGAAAATGAAGATAAGCTTCCATTTGAGGATGATTTCTTCGATGTTGCTATAATGGCCGAGATTATCGAGCACTTTTTTGATACAGATTATTTTCTAGCAAAGATTAAGCGTGTTCTAAAAAATGGAGGGCACATCGTTCTGACTACCCCGAATCTGGCTTCGTTGGGGCGGCGACTCTTGCTTCTTTGGGGAAGGGATCCTCTCACCGAAGTGAGAATTGAAGATAACTCAGCTGGACATGTCAGATATTTTACAAAAGAAACTCTATTTCAAATCTTAAAGGCTAATAACTTTAAGATTGTAAATTTCTATTCAGATGTGGTCAATTTCGATAACAGTGGCCGTATCTACAGCATAATGCTTGCAAGATTGATTCCGACCTTAGGAAGGACTCTGATAGTTAGAGCGAGCTTGAATGAAGATTGATAGAATTGCAGGTCAAATCGAGAAGTGAAAGTTTTGTATCTGAATCACAATCCTGTGGGAATTGGAACATTCTACCGTTGTTTAAATCTTGGCCAGCAGCTTGCTAAGCGTGGTTATAAAATAACTATTTTATGTTCAAGCAACCGAAGATTTGATTTTAGAATCAGATCTGAAATCCAGAAAGGTTTGAGAATAGTTACTCTACCAACCACTGGCTTTTACGACGATAGAAGAAAGACTGGATTCTACTTTGGCCAGTTGTTGAGGGTATTCCTCGGTTCGATCGAAGTTCTGCGTCTTGACTATGATCTTTTGCATAGTTTCGCAATAGCCCAGCCCACCACTGGCATTCCCACAGTTGTTAGCAAATTTTTTCGAAATAAACCTATCATCATAGATTGGGACGACGCCTGGAGCAGGGGGTTTACCGAATACCATAATCCTGTTGTCGGCAAGACTCTGGAATTCTTCGAGAACAGAGTGCCTAAGTATGCCACGAAGATAACAGTTGTCAGCGAGTACCTGAAACAAAGAGCCCTGGATTTGGGTTTTAAGGAGGAAGATATCGTGAAGATACCAAATGGGGCAAATGTTGAAGTCATCAAGCCTTTAGATCAGAAGGAAGCAAGAAGGTATTTAGGGATAGAAGAGGACACACCTATAGTTGTGGCGATGGGACACACCTATATGAGAAGCATGGAAATCCTGATGGAGGCCTTTTCTGGAGTGGTCGCGAAGACACCACAAGCAAAGCTTTATCTAGTTGGGAAAATCGGTAGGGCTCGCGGCACCATCGAGGAGGGGTTCAAGAAACTAAAGCCCTTCATAGTGTTTACAGGGGAACAGCCGTCCCAAAAGATACCTTATTATTTAGCAGCTGCAAATGTGTTAGCTCTTCCGATGGAAGATTCGGTTATTGAAAAGGCCCGTTTTCCTATTCGCCTGGGTGACTATCTCGCCTCGGGCCGCCCCATTGTTTCAAACGCAGTTGGTGAAGTAAAAGCCGTTCTTGAGGAAGGAAGATGTGGGTTCGTTTCTGACTCGGAGGATGTGAACGGTTTTGCAGAAAATATTCTCCTGGCGCTTGGAGATAAAGGTCTTTCTTCTGAATATGGCAGGAGAGCAAGAAAGGTTGCCGAAGACGAGTTGGCTTGGTTTAAGGTGACGAAAAAACTCGAGACTATCTATCGAGAGGTGGTCTCATAGTGTTAAGGATTTTTGTTCCCGCTCTCGGACGTGTTAATACTCAAAATAGAGACGGAAGTGAGATAAGATTCACTGAGGTTGCAAAGAGATGGCCAAAGGACAGTGCCGAGATAAGCATACTGTTGCCGCAAAGAGAACTTCCCATAATCAAGAATGAAGGGGTAGCTGCTACCTATCATGTTTTGGACGAACCGATCAGATCTGAAAGAGACTCTTTTTTTAATGTTTTGTTGATCTATGGAATAAGAATGATCCAGGCGATCCAGCACAAAATCAAAGATGAGTTTGGGGTGGTATACTGCCCCTCTGATTTTCTTGTCGATCTCATTCCAGCAGTTAATGCAAAGAGAAGGAATAAGGGTGCGAAACTTGTTGTTTGTCTATTCCTGGTCGCTCCCAATCCCTTCAGAGGCTATGAGTTCACCTCCTCTACAGGGTATCGACGCCCAACGTTGAGAGGACTCATTTATTTTCTAACGCAGAGATTTAGCGTCTATTTGATAAGACATTTTGCAGATTTGGTTCTAGTTCTTAACTCCAAAGACAAGCACTATTTAAGCAAATACTTACCCGAGGACAAGATCAAGGTAGTCAGTATGGGGGTGGACTATAAAAGCGTAGCCTCTCTTCCAAAGAAACCCAAATCGTATGATGGGATTTTTTTGGGAAGGCTTCATCCCCAGAAGGGATTACCCGATTTGATTAAAATATGGAGGTTGGTTTGCGATCAACAAAGCGCGGCAAGGTTAGTAATTATCGGTGGGGGCAGCGAAAAGTGGTTTTCTTGGTTAAAATCGGAAATTGCTCAGAGAAATCTATCAAGAGATGTAGAGGTGCTTGGTCCACGTTTTGGCGAAGAAAAGTTTGCTCTTCTAAAGTCCAGCAAATTATTCTTGATGCCCAGCTACTATGAGAGTTGGGGCATGGTAGCTTGCGAAGCGATGGCCTGCGGCCTTCCAGTGGTCGCTTACGATCTTCCAATCTTTGTCGAGCTTTTTCCCAAAGGTATGATCAGGGTTCCTATTAAGGATGTAGAGGCATTTGCCAGCGCCTGCTTAAAACTACTAAACGATGAGGATTTGTATCGTCAAGTGGCCGCGCAGGCTCTTGAGACGTCGTCAGCTTATGACTGGGATAAGATTGCCGTGAGCGATTTGAATGATCTTACTAAACTCAAGGTGTAACGATGAAAAACGTCGATCTCGATCTTTCAAATTTAAGTGTGTTGGTTATAAGTCACATCTCTGATCTTGCAGGTCCAACAGAGGCTCTTGAAAGTTTCTTAAAAAAGCGAGCCAAGCTCCTGGCTTTGATATACAATCCACTGGAATACTGTACTGAGAAGAAGCGCGAGATCCGTTTGTTTGAGCGAGGCAAGCTGGTTCGCTCTATTGAACCGACAAATATCAGAACGACTGCGCTCATTTCCTGGATTACTGATGTATTTGTTACTATTTTCAATGTATTTAGACTGAGGAAGCGATACGACGTCTGCATAGGAGTTAATGGTTTAAATGCCTTAATTGGTCTCTTCTTCAGAGCTCTGGGTAGAACTGATAAAGTAATCTTTTACACCATTGACTGGGTTGAGAGAAGGTTTTCAAATCCGTTATTGAACAGAATTTATCATTTCATTGACAGATTCGCTGCTCGACACTCGGATTTTGTTTGGAATATCTCCAGACGGATTGTCTCGCTACGTGAAAAGCAGGAAGTTTCGCCTAGGCGAAATGTCTTTGTCCCAGTTGGGGTGGATTTCACTGCAGTTCCATCTGTTTCGTCAAATAGCATTGACCGAAAGAGAATCGTCTTTCTGGGGGCTCTTGAGCGAACAAAGGGAATAGAGCTGGTAATCGATGCATGGAATGAAATATTAGAAAGAGTTCCAGATGCAAAACTTGTTGTAATCGGCAAGACACCCACTGGCGCGGGCATCAAGCCATATGAAGAGGCTCTAAGTAGGTTGAAAAATGTGGAACTAAAAGGGGTCTTGCCTCACAGTGAAGTCCTAAAAACACTGCCAACGTGTGGTGTGGGACTCGCCCCATACTCTGCGGATGAAGATAGCATAACTAAATTCGCTGATCCAAGTCGGGTGAAGGACTATCTGGCTTGCGGATTGCCAGTTGTAATTACCCCAGTTCCAGAGATATCTCAGGAGATTGCTGATGGCAAAGCCGGAATTGTTATCGAATACGATACATCGCAGTTGGTTGATGCTGTTCAAACAATACTCAAAGATCTGGGTATTTACCAAAGATATAGCGTAAACGCCAGAAAATGTGGTGTCCGGTTCTCGTGGGATATTATTTTTGAGAGAGCTTTCAGCATTTGGCTTACGCAGAAAGGTCATAAATTTGCTTCGTAACGAGTATCGGGAGATATTAGCGTGTCCACAATGCAAGGACAAGCTCCAAATCGTTGGAGACACGATCCAATGTGAAGGATGCGGAAAATCCTACGATATAGTTGAAGGCATTCCAGTATTAGTTGGGAGCGAAACATCGAAACAAGAACATCATATCAGTCAAGTTCGGCACTTTAACAAGTATGTCAAAAAATTTGAGACTTATCATCTTGATAATTGGCGAATCAGTTTTATGAAGAGAGCATTCTCAAAATTGGATATTGGCGCAAGAAACGACAAATCTCCCCCATTGTACCTTGATGTAGGATGCGGCGGTTCAGGATATATGGTAATAGAGGCAGCAAAAACCGGTGTGAGGGCTGTTGGTTGTGACTTGTCTTTCGAGGCTATGGCAAAAGCAAATTATTTTGCCAGACAGCAGGGAGTTCTAGAGAGGTGTTTGTTTGTTGTGTGTGACGCAGAGAGATTACCTTTCAAGAGCAACGCATTTGGCGCGGTTAGCTCTATTGCGCTACTGGAGCACGTACTAAACGATGACTCCCTGGTTGCGGAGATTTCCAGGGTTGCTAAAGAAGAAGCGAAGATTTTTGTCACTGTGCCTAACACTGAGAAAAGGATATGGTTCTTTTTGCGACCACTTTATCTTTGGCATAACCAGCGTATGGGTCATGTAAGGACGTATTCCGAGGAGGAGTTAGGTGACAGATTTGAAAAGGCAGGATTCAGACTATGTGAGCTCAAGTATAGTGGGCATCTTATTAAGTTCTTACAGTTGCTATTAAATTACCTCCCGGCCTCGAATTTTCGAGATAGGCTTTGGTGGAAGATAGAAGAAGTTGATCTGGGAAGAGGTCAGAAAAAGAGTGGCCTCAATCTTAGTGCGGTGTTTGGAAAAGTCTCATAAACGGAGATAAGATTTCTTATGCATTTTGAAAAGTATTATGAGCAGTATTGGGAAAGGCGATTGTCTTCAGAAGAATACCCTTCCAAGCCCATAAGCGACTCTATACCTCGTTTTTTGATCAAGTATTCGAGTTATGGATCAATCGTGAATCAAATTCCGCCCAACTCAAAGGTGCTCGACGTGGGGTGCGGTGACGGTAGAATTTCCGCACTTTTCAAACGAAAGGACTGTGATGTCTGGGGCGTGGACGTTTCCAGAAGAGCTGTTGAATTGGCAAGCAAAAATGGTATAAAGGTGAAGCAGTGGGATCTTAACCAAGTCCCTCTTCCTTTTGAGGAGGCAAGTTTTAATGTTTTGACACTGATCGACGTATTGGAGCATGTTATTGATCCTTTAGCTCTTCTGAAAGAAGCTCACAGACTATTAGCACCTGGCGGTAGACTCATTATTTCTTTACCCAATTTTGCGCGAATTGGTAACAGACTAAGGATGTTTATTGGCGATCCTCGGGATATTCTGCACTGGGAAGGTTACGGAGACGAAATTGAACACTTGCACTGGTTTACTCTTCCAAAACTTAGATATTTCTTGAAAAAAGCAAATTTCAAAAAAATATCAGCACAACCGGTGGGTTTGCCTTTTGGATTTATTTTTGGTCTCCTTCGTCTATACGGTCTTTCCAAGATTTTACTCGTTGTGGTAGTGAAAGGGGAAAACGTTGTCTAACGAAGTGCGTAATAAGATTTTGCTGGTATATTCTAAGTTTCCTATTCAAGAAGGGCCTAAATTCAATGTCCCCCTCGGCGTGCTACATTTGGGCACTTATCTCAAAAGTAAAGGGGTCAATGTGCGGTTGATTGATTGCAATATCGAAGATGACTACCTAAGAATTATCGCCGAAGAGGCGAAAGATTATCTTTGCGTAGGGATTTCGACAATGACGGCACAGGTCCCAGATGCTTTGAAAATTGCAAGAACGGTGCGCAAGTTGGCACATGAGACCCCTATAGTTTTTGGTGGTGTGCACGCTACTTTGTTTCCGGAACAAGTCGCTAAGAGTGAGTTTGCGGACTATGTCATTATAGGCGAGGGTGAGTTACCCTTTTTTGATTTGATTAAAGCATTGCAGGCGGGGATGGAGCCACATGACATTGAAGGTATAGCATATACCGACAAAGCAGGAGAGGTTGTTATAAGGCCTCAAAAAAGACAATTCGATTTTTCGCAGATGCCCAAGATTGACTATAGCCTTCTCAGTATCGATGTGCTCTCGCAATTCGAAGAAAATTATGTTTCTGTTCTGACAAGTCGCGGCTGCCCACACCGCTGCGCTTTTTGCATCAACACAGTTATAAGGGAAAATAGGCGATGGCGAGCGTGGCCGGTCTCCAGAATATTCGAGGAAATAGAATCGATCATGAGTTATGGAGCAAAGAAGGCATATTTCTGGGATGAGAACTTCTTTCTTAGTCAAGCGCGAGTGGTGGATTTTGTAAACGAAGTTAAGGAGCGGAATCTGGAGATTGAATGGTTTGCCAATATCCGTTGCGATTATTTTAATGACACCCGTGTGAGTAGAGATTTCCTAAAGGAACTTGAGAGAGCAGGTTGCCGACGATTAGGTCTGGGTGCGGAATCCGGCTCAAATAGAGTACTGAATTTGATAGACAAGGACATAACTACAGATAATATAATCCGTTCAGCTCATTTCTTGAGTTCTGTGAATATTCGACCTACCTATTCGTTCATGATTGGCATTCCGGGAGAGACGAGAGAGGATGTCAAAAAGACGGTTAATACGATTAAGGTTATTTTGGAGACCAATCCAAAATCTAGAATTTTGGGACCACAGCTTTTTCGTCCTTATCCCGTTTCAAAACTTTACGAAGCTTGCCGTAGATCCGGTTGGAAAGCACCAGATTCTATCGAGGAATGGGACGAACTTGTGAGAACAGAGCTTGTTGAGGCAGACGTAGCGCTTTGTCCTTGGATTAAGCATAAAGGATTCGCGAGCATTGTCTGGTTCTATTCTTTGCTTTTGTCGCTCAGCCCAGCACGCTTGATAGGTTTGTTCTGGGAATATTGCTCTACTTATAAGAAAAGCTGGCTTTTCAAAACTGCGGGAACTGTAGGTGTGTTGCTGCTTCAGGCTCTGGGGAAACTCAGATATCAGTTAGGTTTTTCTGCCCTTTTCATAGAGCCAGTTATATTCAAAAAATATAGGTCAGTTATATCATGCTAACCAAAATCCTTAAATTTGAAGCAAAAATTAGATCCTTACCTGTAGACAAAAAGCTCTATAGTATCCTTCCGTTTGTCATTTTCTTGCTTTTAATACTCTGGTTTTTTAGAAAGATTCTTATTACCCCTGGCATTGTCGGTCACACTTGGGATTGGGGTATACTTAATTTTCCGCAACAATTTCTGGATAAAACCTGGTCGGATTTCTTCATTTGGGATCAAGCCATTGGGGCTAGAGGATACTTTCTCATGAGAGATGAGTTGTTGTACTGGATTTTAATCTTGCCTTTTTCTGTTCTTGGGGGAGCTACTGTCTCCAAGTTAATTCCAATACTCTTTCTATTCATAGCTGCTTCTTCCGCCTATAAACTTGGCAGACCTATGTTTGATCTCAACCCTTTCTGGTCAACCATTGATGGGATTTTTATATGTGGTTCTTCTCCAAAACATACTATTAAGCGGAGGAACAGCTAGTGTCAGCAAGCCGTTTCTCTGGGAATAGATTTACTATATTCCTTCATATATTATTTTTGGTGCTTGCCCTAATAGCTCTGCGAGGGGTTTTTTCTTCCCCGGGCATTATTGGTTATACCTGGGATTGGGATATTCCTCCTTTTCCTGGTCAAATTGCTACCAAAATGCAGACATTTTTTTCTGCCTGGTACGATGTTCCCACATTAGGGATGACCATTAAAATGGCCTCGCCAATGTATTTTTGGATACTAATTGCGCCTTTTTCATTCTTAGGAGGGGCAGTTATAACTAAGGCGGCTGT
This sequence comes from Actinomycetota bacterium, assembly GCA_023488455.1. Next base: position 119,083 of record JAMDDV010000001.1, read on the forward strand.
ACTCTTCGTCATGGTTTTAGCAGCTAGCTCTATGTTTTTTTTGTGCCAAGAATTAGGTTTTAATTCCTACGTATCTTCAATCCCCTCCATGTTCTATATGTTTTCCCCGGTTATGTATAGCCGACTTGTTGCTGGTCACCTCCCCATTGCTTTCGGGTATGCATTATTGCCTCTATTTATTACTTTTCTCCTAAAAAGTTTCAAAAGAAATTCGGTTTGCTATGCCCACATTATTATTGCTGGCATCTTGTTCTCGGTGGTAGGTCAACACCCTATGCTGATGGGGAATGCTTTTATGACCCTTTTAGTGCTATCAATCATAGAGGTTTTCTTTGGCAAACAAAGGCTTTATATCGCGAAAGTATTTTCCGCGATAATTGGAATATTTATTCTTCTTCACAGTTTTTGGTTAATTCCATTTTGTATAAAATATATTGAGGGCGAGCAAGTTGCTCACGGCGGCCTTACCTATGCATTAGGCGAAACTACCTTAAAGGCAGAGATGGCTCTGAGAGTGCAGTATTTGTGGTCTCAGAGTGTATCCCTGCTCCACTCCATAAGGCTTTTAGCTCCCACAGGGCTTGGTACTGAATTTGTCTTTTCTACTCAGAACCTGCCACCTCTTCTGTGGGCTTTAGGAAGTTTTTTCATACCTATCTTTGTTTTCTCTACCTTATTATTTAAGCTACGAGACAGAGATAGACGGTATCTTTCCTTTATTCTTATGGCTTTACTTGGAATAGTTTTAGTTAGTGGAGTAAAAACCGCCATTGGTACTTTTATCTACTATCAGATATTTCGTCGGCTGGGCTGGGTCTTTGCGGAATTCTCTAATGCTAATAGATGGAATCCACTAATTGCTCTTTCTTACGCTGTTCTTTTGGGATTCTTTTTCCACGTAGTTTCAAAAAGAGCCTTTGCTAAGAGTATATTTCTCTTAGCCTTAATCCCTGTTCTTATCTACACCTATCCATTCTGGAGTGGTAATCTCAGCCACCGGGTATTACCAGGGAGTCAGCCTATAAGTCTACTGGTTACCAAAATTAATGCCCAAGATGAAAAAGTATATGATTTCCTGAAGAACAATCCGACTGATTTTCGGGTGTCATATCTGCCACCGGCTACACTTTCTTACGTTGGGAAGCCAGAATTAAGTTACGAATGGACCTCTTTTTACTCTCCTAAACCAGAGTTCATGGGACATGTGACTATGGGGGAGCCCTTTTCGCAATTTTCTGTGACTACTCTATTTCAGCCAGAATTGAAGTCTGAATATTTTGGCAGGATTATTGGTTTGGCGAGTGTAAGATATATTATATTCCCTTGGTATGAAGAATATTATACATATCTACCTGTGGGTGGGCTGAAGCCTGCCGTTGGAGTTAACGAAACGCTTTATGACACGGAAAAGCGATTAGAAAATACAATAAGCTCTCAGAAGGATATTGTAGAATCCTCAAAACTTGCCCCACTGGATACAATTAGACTTTATGAGAATGACAGCTGGCTACCCCGTATTTATTCAGCGAGGAGCTTGGCGGTGGCCTCTGGGGATTTCTCGGGGCTGGTTTCAATGAGCTTTGTTAATAATCTAAAATTTAGTCAAAGAGGACTCATTTTTTCATCAATGATTGGGGACGGGGACATACTAAGGATAAGAAAACTGGCTGATGAGTACATTTTGGTTAACAACAATTACATTGATATGATAGTTCCGTATCTACCAGATCAATATAAAGTGCGACCAGGCTATTTTTATGGGCCGCAGACAGACGCTAATCAAGATTGGGTGAACCTTGGTTTTTATTGGTATTATGACTGGCATTATTCCTCCAGTCTTAATAAGAAAAGTGGTATTTTTACTTTGACTAGTAGCTCATGCAAATTACCATATTTTGCAGAGAAAGATGGTGTGTATGAAATTTATGCGCTGGTTCATAGAGGGCCGAAAGGATCTTGGCTAGATTTCTATGTGGGAAGATCCAAGATAAATACTATTGTGACTAAAAGCGATAACGATCTAGGATTTGAGTGGGTTTTTATTGATACGGCAAAATTAGCAGTGGACAAACATACTTTGGAAATCAAGAGCGGTGAGGGAGAAAATGCTGTTTTGGAAATAATAGTTGTTCCCCAAGATGTCATGAAAAGGGCACTTTCTACGTTTCGGAACCACTTGGCAGATAAAAGGATTATTTTACTAAGCGAGATGGAACAATTTAAGAGAGCAGAAGTTGACCGCTCTGCTAGTCAAGGCTTCGCAGTTGCACCGCCAGTAGATGTGAAGATCTACAATCCCAAGGAGGGGAAGTATAAGATATCTTTACGGGCAAGGTCGCCAGAAATTGCTAGATTGGAAGTTGCAATAAATAACAAAACTCAAAAGGTAACTCTAGCAAGACAGTCTGACAATGTCTATGAATGGTATACGATTGGGGATGTGTTTTTAGATGAAGGCATTAATAATCTCTCCTTTTCTTCTTCTGATGCATCTGAACTCAATTTGGATCTCATCCTTATAGAATCGTCAGATAAAATTCTGTTACCCGCTTTGTCGAAAGAACTCAGAATCTTTAAGTACATCAAAATTAGCCCCACCAAATATAAGATTTATGTTGATACCTCTTTTCCTTTCTTCTTTTTTTTCAGCGAGAAATTTGATCCTAAGTGGCAGGTGCATATTGGGGCTGATACAGTTGCGAGCATGCCAGGCTATGGATTTGGCAATCTTTATTACGTTAATAAAACCGGTGATTTCTCTATGACCTTAGAATATGCTGATCAAAAGTACTTCAAGCTAGGACAACTTATTACTTTTCTCTCTTGGATAATGCTATTAACATTTCTGGTTGTTTTTTATGTTCGAACTAGGAAGGTAAATCTTGAATGAAAATACTACTTGTATTTCCTACAGCTACTATTTATAAGTCGGACCCCACCGTTCCCGGAGCGAATATTCCCCTAGGTTTGGCCTATATTGCAGGCTATCTTGAAGAAAACGGTTATCAGGTAGAGATTCTCGACGCTCTTGCCTCAGGAATCGATAATATTGTAAAGGATAGAGAAAAAACGCGGGTTGGCTTAAGCAAGGAGGAGATTTACGCCTATATATCTCAAAGAAAACCAGATATTGTGGGGATAAGCTCAATCTTTACTGCATATGCTAGGGATGCACATGATGTTGCCAGGATAGTAAAAAAGGTTAACCCCAATGCTTTTGTTGTATTTGGGGGTGCTCATGCTTCTGCAAATCCAGAGATGGTTCTAAGAGATAAGAATGTGGACGTTATAGTCGTAGGAGAAGGGGAAATCACTTTTTTGGAACTCGTTAAAACGCTGGAAGAAGGGGGAGAAGTTGGCAGAATACTCGGAACAGTTACCAGATTTGGAGATAAGATTCGCAGAAATGGACAAAGACCGTATATCGAAAATCTTGATATGTTACCACTTCCTGCCAGACACTTGTTTCCCATGGATATCTATATCCGCGAGGCTAAATCGCCATATCTTATGAGGACTCCTCTTGCTCAAATGATTACTAGTAGAGGTTGTCCTCAAAATTGCATATTTTGTTCTATCCATTCAGTTTGGGGACATAAGTGGAGAGCTAGAGGTGCAAAAGGGGTCGTGGATGAGATTGAGTTCTTGATAAGGGAGTATGGTGTTAGAGAAATTAGTTTTCTAGATGATAGTATAGCAACCTCAAAAAAGAGAATGGAAGCCATCTGTGATGAGATTATAAAAAGAGGTTTAGACATAGTATGGACGGTACCTAACGGGATTGCCCATTGGACACTGGACAAAGCTTTGGTAAAAAAGATGAAAAAGAGTGGGTGTTATCGGCTTACCTTTGGAATTGAGTCGGGAAATGTTGATACGCGGAGATTTATTAGAAAGACTCACGATTTAAGCCAAGCAACGGAGATCATTAGATATTCAAACAAAATTGGATTATGGACCATTTGTACCTTTATCATTGGCTTTCCCTTTGAAACAGTTGAATCTATCAATGATACCATTAAGTATGCCATCAAATCTGACACCGATTATGCGCTTTTCTATCTATCATTGCCTTTTCCCGGAACAGAATTATACGACATATATAAACAAGAAGGTCTTCTAGACTTAGACGGTATTTTGTATTCACAGAATCCCACTGCCAAAGAATTAGCCAAATTGGGAGCATCCTTGGCTCATGGGGGATGTGACACCAAGTATTTTACTAAAGAGCAACTACAGGACCTTTTAGCTTCAGCCTACCGTATTTTTTGGTCTCACCGATTTAAAAGTTTCTTAAACCCCATGAGGGCGCTAAGAAAAATCAGGTCATTGGAGGGCCTTCTTTATGTAATAAAATTGATGAAGATAGGGATTCAGCTTAAAGCTAGGGAAATAAGACATAAAAAATTCATTCCTCAGATGGTCTATAAAGATTATGATAAATGTTGAACAGGGCCCAGCCACTAAAAGGTTCTAAACTATGGAGATTGTTTTAATCAATCCTTATCCTGAGGGCGCCTCTGGGATTAATGAAGCTACTATTGAACCACCTTTGGGTTTAGCTTATTTGGCTGCAGTTTTAGAAAAGGATGGTCATACCTGTCAGATTATCGATGCTAATATATTAAGAATGAAAAATACTGAAGTTTTGAAAAATATCTCTTATACCAACCCGGATTGTTTCGGCATTTCAATGAATGTCATAACCTGTAGATCTGGTTTCGAGTTGATAAAAAAATTGCGGCAACAATACCCTTCCACTTTAATTATTATAGGTGGACCTTATCCTTCGTCTCTGCCTAAGTATAGCTTGGAAGGATCAGAAGCGGATTTGGTCGTTATTGGTGAGGGAGAACTGACTATGCGAGAAATTATGAATAATTTTCCCAATTGGAAAAGTGTTCATGGGATTGCTTATAAGGAGAATGGACAGATTTTTTTTAACACTATTCATCCTAAAAGCAAGATCGTCTGTCTCAGGTTTGATTTTAACCGAGCAGGCACACAACTCTGGGCGACCGGGGACCACCCCATGATCTTCGATGTTGAGATAGGCCATGATTAAAAAAAGATTTTATCATTGTTTAATTCCAATCTTAATTATTTCATTCTTAATTATGGCATCCTCTGTCTATCTATTCTATGCTCACAAGCCGAAAGAAACCCCTATCATCCCTGATTACGATTACAATGAAGATGCGAAAAAGGATTTTTCATTAGTGTCCAATAATAAGGCCTTTGTATTCTTAACTACCTCTTCTGGTTATGTTCCAGCACTTTTTATCAAGAATACTTCAGGAGAATGGGAGCCATTAGCCAGAAAAGATAACTTCGTAGCCATTGAAGAGCGGAGCGAGGGATATCGAATTAGCGCAGAAAACTTTGATTCTATCTCTCGACTCCGCCCGGATTCTATCCTAGCCACTTCAAAGATAATTGCTCCAGATGGTAACCTCTATGAAGTCACTTTGAATATTAAAGCTGAAACCTGGGATGGGGAAACGATATTTGTTGGTGAATATCATTGGATAAACAAGGGAGACAAAGATTCTGCAGAAGTTACTATCCCGGTCGCGTTTAGGCTAAACCAGGATCCTAAAAAGTCTTATTACTTCTCACCTGGAATCTTTTACAAAAATAATGAACTAACACCAAAAGGAGCGGGAACAGATGTAAACATCCCCAGGTTATCAAAATTGATTAAAGACGAATATTATACTTTTTTGGCCAATAGGCCCATGTTGCCGGTGATTGCCAACTGGGATAAGGGAAAAATGGTTATGCTGGGTACCGTTGATACTATAGAGATTGGTCAGGAGAGGGTAAGGAATTCCATGGGTTGGCATATTGCAGACAACAACAGAATAGAACAGCGTATCTGGAGCCATGGATATCTTTATAATCGTTACATCGGGAGTGATAACTGGACTGAAGAAATAGATAAGGATACTGCACTAAAGACTAATATACGGAAGGGAGAGAGTCTGACCCATAAGTTTTATTTGGCTTTTGAGGAAGGAGATGTTTGGACGATCTACAATTACTACAAGTTATTTAGAGAACATTATCGAGAAGGGTTAAAAAGGAGGATTTATGAAAGCATGAAATCCTCATTTGAGACAAAGCTAACTCATATTGAGGATTGGTATGATCAAGATGAAGGGCATTTTTTGCACACCGCTGGAGCAAGAGATCAGTTCATAATTTCCTGGGTTTGCGGAACCCCAGCGGGCTATGGCATGCTTCTGATGTCTGATTTCTTGGAAAATGAGAAATTGCGGAAGTGGTCGATAGAGACCATTGATTTTGTAGCCGATAATAGCCTATCACCTTCGGGATTTTCTTATAATTGGTATCAAAATGGAGTTTGGGATTATCAGGGCATTGGGACTCATCCTTTATATCGGAAAGGTATTCCGGCTAGGATAGTATCTGAATCTGTCTTTTATATGTTGAAAGCTTATAAATATGAGACTGCTAGAGGACAGACCCATACAAATTGGCTGAGGAATATCAAAAGCAACTTAGATGCAGTTGCAGCCATTTGGGAGAAGTATGGGGAATTTGGATACGAGTACTTTGATGATACAACAGGTTTAGCACAGGCTAATACACCGGCGGGCGTGCTCTGGATAGGTGCTTTAGGATTGGGATATGAGGTTACAGGGAATGCAAAATATCTAGAAGTTGCGGAGTCTGCGGCTGATTACTACTACTCTAATTTTCTCTCAAAAGGGCTTTTATATGGCGGCGAATTAGATCAGGATTACTCCCCTGATGCTTCCTCTTCTGCTCATGCAATGGCTGCTTACTATACATTATACGAAGTTACCGGAGATGAGGTATATTTAACTTTTGCAAAGAGAGCTGCAGATATTTATTCAACTTATGTAATGGGACACAATATATTGTTCGATCCCTTTTCCACTGCCGGGCAGAAGGGTTGGACTTCGGTAGGCTTATCCACGAGCGGGGCAAGAAATAATCATATAACCTCTGGGGGATGGCCAGGCTTCACCGAGTATTTGGTCGATATTTATGATAAAACAGGGGAGGTTTATTATTTAAATGTGGCGGCCGATCAATATCAAGCCAGTTTGGAGGGTTACAATAGAGCCGAGGATGATATTGTAAATGTTTCGGGAATGGGAGAAATTAAAACCGGTTATGGCTTTGATTGGATAGTTCATTCAGATTTCGCTGGCGGAATGGCAGAAAAAGAGTTTTGGTTTGGGGGCATTATGAATCTAGGGATGTTCCATCAGACCTATATCCCTGCTTTGAACTGGATTCCTAATCAAAGGGATTACGGTAATGTGATTATAGACTGGGATGCAAAACACACTGCAAGTTTAGACTCCTTAATCATTACTAAAACTTCGTTTGGAGACGAGATAAGATTCACAGGATATAATGCTGGCTCTAATGATGAGGTCTATAAATTCTTACTAAAAAACTTACCTCCCGGGGATTATGATATCTATAAAGATACGATTAAACTTGGGTCAATACATGTGTTAAAGGAGAAGCGCAGTGCATCGTTCTCAGCTTTCCAGGAATTACGGACAACTTCTATGTACATAATCAAAGAAAGCCATAGAAGTAAATGTGAATCAAATTGAGGAGAGGGCCACATCCATATTCTCTTGTAGAATCCTCGGCGTAGGTAATTCTTTGACCATGGTTGGAAAAAGGAAACATGGAACAAGAGATCCGAATGAAGCCATCAAAAGAACATTTACGCTGAGCCCAATGAGAAGCAAGAGTCAGGAAAGACGATGATAAATAAAGGACTTTTGGGAAAATTGGCCTGTACTAAGTGTAAAGGATACCTGCAACTAAAGGAAAAGCGATTGATTTGCCTCAAATGTAGAAAATACTATCTGATTAAGGAGGGTATACCCATCATGCTCATTGAGGAGGCGAGGGATTTGAAGGAAGATTTTGATGGGAATTAGGATCCTTCAAGAAGAACCTATGATAAAACTTGCTTAGGGCTGCCTCGACTTTGATTGAATTAAGAAGCGATATACTTTTTAAGGAGGAAGGGAAGATGACAGAAAAAGAAGGAAGCATCTACCTATGATACATGGAAACGCTGTGTCCCTCACATTAATCATTGTCTTGCTTTTTTCATTTACGTTTGTTTTTGGGGATATAACTAAGCCTCTCCTTGGAGGCACCCAACCTCTCGCTCTTAAGGTCACAAGGCTGAATCCAGAGGAAGAAAAGGTCTATGATTATATCCGAAAATTACCTGGAGATTTCCGGATTGTGTATCTTCCATCAGCAGGAATTTCTTGGCCAGGCGATACCAATTTGAGCTACGAGTGGACGAGCGCCTACGTACCCAAGCCAGAGCTTTTGAGATGCCCATATCATCCTCTTAACCGGGAGATTATTTCGAGTCTTTACTCATGGATGCCCAATAATCATTTGGGAAAGTTATTAGGGTTAGCTTCGGTGAAATATCTGGTTTACTCCCGTTACGAGTTCTTTGTTTCTGCTATTGATTTTGAATCGACTTATATGGCTGGTCCTGTTATTGATGTGGTAAATGGCTATGCAAATGCATGGTATATCGACCCCAAGGAGATAGGGAAGGAAAATTTTACTATTACTCTTTACTTCAGACCACTGAGCTACTTTTATCTTGGTCTTTTTATTTCAGGACTTACTTTAATCGGTTGCGTAGCATTTCTTTTTTGGTCATGGTGGAAAGTTAAAAAGCAAAAAACGCAAATTTTTAATAAGTAGATAGAAGTATATGAAGCACCGAACTAGAGCACGAAAAATTAACTTCCATCAGCATTTTCAAAAATATAATTTAAATTTATTTCTCTTTCTTATATTAATCTTACTAATTGGTGTTTCATTAACAGTTCCATTTTTTTATACGAAAGTACTACTTAGCTCAGCTGTTCTAATTCTTATTATCTTATTGTTGAGGTATTTTGAGTTTGATGATCGGTATTTCATTGGTTTAGCTCTTGTTTTATTAGTGCTTTGCCCATTTTTTTTAATCTTTAAAAAAGAAGTTATAGCTGAAAGGTTAGCTAACTATGCTTATTATTTTTTAGTTATCGGTATATTTTTTATGATCTATGATCGTCTTTTAAAGAATCATAAATTTAACCAAAAGTCTGATGAAAGTTTTAAGGCATTATCAAAGGAGTTATTCAATTTAAAACCATATTCAGATTCTGTACCAATATTTCTACTTTTTTTAATGGCAAATTGGATTTTTATTTTGTATTCCAAAATAAGTTATTTTATGGTCGATACAATTTTATTTCAAATTATTATATTTTTGGTTATATTAGTCAGAAATATAGAGATAAAAGTACTTTTTAAGATAGAAATTTACTTAGTATTATTAAATTTGGCTTGGATATTTGTTGATAAGCTTAACTCATCAAAGATTAACGCTTTCTTCTTTATTTTGTTTCTAATTCCAATAATTTACCCTCTAATAAAAGAAAGAATAAATAGAAAATTTCTGATGGCTTTTTTATATTTAACATGTTTTATTTTTATATGGATAAATATACCTTTAATATTTACATCTCAAGTCAATAACATCATTTTTACATTTAATAGATTCAACAAAATTCCAGATGAATATAACTTTCTAAAAAATGATGTTAGCTCATTTAAAGTGGTCGATTTAAGTGTCGATGAAAATTCAAACGTTAAGGATGCAACAAATGATTTTTATGGGTATTTTCATAAAAAGGAAATCCTAAAAATAAAAGGTATATTAGAAGGTAATATGCCTGGTATTTTAGAGTTATTTAATGAAAATTATCTTGAGTATTTAGGGAAAAGCGATGTCAAATATATTGTTTTCAGTTTCGAAAAAGGATTGCCAGAAGGTATAAATGGTCTTCTTTCGAATAGAAATTATAAGTTTATAAAATTTGGTGACACCATCATTTTAGAAAATCACTATTTTGAACCTCCTAAGTTAGTCAACACGATAAATGACCTAATAATTGTGAACAATGGAGAAAATAATTTAGAAGAAACCCTTGTTAGGAACCTTTATGCGAAAAATTTATATGTATATTTAAATAGTAATAAGGTATTAAATAAATATTATAATGAAATTAAGAACAAGGATTTCCTGATTCCAATAGATATTAATGATCCAGTTGGTGCTAAAGTTGATAAGAAATTTGATCTTTTATATGTAATAAAGAATGCGTTTATTAAAAAAAGTCTGAAGCCCTCCGAGGAAATCTATATTCCTGTTGAAGTATATAACCTGGGGAGAAAGGTATTAAACAGAGGTAATGATGATTCATTCAGGTTGAGCTATCATTGGCAAGATTCTATTACTGGACAAATAATTGAATATAGTGGTTTGAGGACCAAGGTTCCATATATATTGCTACCTGGCGATAAAGTTAAGTTAGAGTTACTTGTTAAAGCGCCAAAAAAGGAAGGGACTTACAACTTGATTATTGATGGTGTAGTAGATAAAGGAGAACCATTTTGGTTTTCTAATAGGGGCGTAAATGGATTGGTCGTTAATCAATTTGAAATTAGCAAAGATTCGGATATCAATGTTAATCAGTCAATACAATTCTTATCAAATAGAGAATTATCAAGCATACCAGACCCCCATATTTCTTATGATGTTAATATCCCTGTGGAAACTGATTATATCTTGCTTATCAATAAAAATTTCTTAAATGGCAATCAAGACATACATATTAATATTGATGGTAAGGATATTACATTTACCAGAAATAATTTTGATTATAATTATTTTGATGATTTTGTAATTTTGGGGAAAATCAAGCTGAGTAATGGGTATTCTTACTCTCATTACAATTATAGGCTTACTTTCTCAAATTTAAATTTTTTGAAGAATTCTGAGGGCGTTAGGACAGGAAATGTGATGTATCTATTATCAGTTGACAATATAACCGACTTGGTTCCAAATGATGTTTATCAAATAATAGAAACTAAGGGCAAAGAAAATAATTTATCTTGGATAAAAATGAAAGTATTAAAGCCTTTTATATTTGTATTAAACCAAAAAGGCATTGAAAAAAAGAAAATATATACCGATGATATCAATATAGATAATTTTGTATTAATTAGAGATTTTTATGATACAAAGTTGCTATTTGTTAAAAAGCCAGGTATATATGATTTATATATCAGAAATTAAGTGAGTTTATCTCCTGTTAATTTGTCTTAACTTTTTGTTCAGCTACAGGGGTGCATACCATACCCATGGATATAATTAATTGATAGAACTAAGATATGACCCAACAATAGGATGATGGATCGATTCTGCAAATTACAGAGAGACTTAATTTTAACTTGGCGATGCTTTCAAGATATTTTGATTGTGTTTTTTAAGAAAAATTTTAAAACCTTGTTAGTTATCATTTTTGTTTTTATATATATTTTATTAATTTTTTTATTAAGTAGTTATTATCAAGTATCTTTTCCTGGTGATGCCTTTAACGCTACCTATGGCTTTTGGATAAGATCATTTTTAAACAAACCATTTTCCTTGAGTTTTTTCTCTGATTTAGAAGTATACCCTTTTGGTACTTTATATAAAAATTTTAATATTATTTATAGTTTTTTTTCTTATCCGTTTTCAAAATATTTTAATGAAGTATTTTCCTTTAACATAATTTCCCTTTCATCCTTCGTCCTATCTTACCTAACTTCATATTTTGCCTTTAAGTATTTTTCTAGAAGTAGACTACCCTCTATTTTTGCTGCTTTCATATTTACTTTCTCGCCGTATCATCTATTTCAAAGCCAGTATCAGTTAAGCCTTGCACAGGTACAATGGATTCCTCTTCTTCTATTTGCCCTGGTTTTTTTCTTAAAAGATAAAAGTTGGAAATCTATTTTACTTTTATCAATTTCATTTCTTTTAAATATCTACTCAGATATGCACTATGGATTTTTCTCTTTCATTATCATATCTATAACTGTTTTATATTTTCTTTTAGTTTTTGTATCAAAGCGGCAATTTGAAGAATTTAAATTTATGATATTCAGAGTCTTGAGTTTTAGCTTAATCACGATAATTGGAAGTATGCCTATTTTGATACCTGCTGTAAAGATTATAATCTTTGGGCAAAAGGGTATGTTAAAGCGCGCTATTTCTGATCTTTACATGTTTAATCCGATTGGGTGGGAATATTTCATCCCTCCTAATACTAACCCGATATTTGGTAATATACTAACTAAGTATTTATACCCACATCTTCCTAAAACTGGAACCGAAGTTCTATATATTGGATATGTATTAATAGCGCTTGCTCTTATCGGTTTTGTATTTGTGTTAAGAACAATAAATAATTCTGAAACTAAATATCGAGAATACGAATTAAAAGCTGATCAAGTAAGTAATAAGAACTTCGTCATATTATCTATTATTCTAATTTTTGTAATGTTCTATATTTCCCTTCCACCAACGGTTAAACTCTTTGGTCACGAGATATATAATCCGACTTACTTCCTATACAGGTTAATCCCATTTATTAGGATTTACTCTAGAATCGTAATATTTACAATCGCTATCTTTTGTATTTATGCTTCCTTTGGTCTTAAGCTTTTATTGGAGAAATTGAAAAAAAGGAGTTTGAAGATACTTCTTATAAGTGGACTTGGAGCAATAGTCATGCTTGAATATGCTTTTATCCCGGGATTTGTTCCAACAAGATTTAAGGATATACCAAACGAATACCAATGGCTTGCCAAACAGCCAGGAGATGTATCTATAGTTGAATATAAAAACATTAGCTCTGATACTTATACAACTAATACACAAAGTGAGTACCTTTTCTATCAAAGGTATCATCACAAGAAATTGTTTAATACAACTGCATATCCTATAGATGAACATGAAATTTATGCTTATGAGACTACATTTAATATTAATAATCCAGAGGCAATTAATATTTTAGCATTTCTTGGTGTGGATTATGCGATATTACATTATCCAAACGACTTAAAAAAAGTGGAACAAGTAAATAATATTCCAAATTTGAGTTTGGTTAAATCCTTTTCTAATGCTGATGTCTATTCAATAGCAAATTCAATAGATAGACCAAATTTGTTTTCACCATCAAGAATAATATATTTCGACGGCAACCTCTCAAACTTGAATGATCTGCTAACATTCTCTTTTCCAAGTGCTGAATCAGTTATATATTTTTCTGGTATAGAACCGGATAACTCGTCTTTCTTTTTGGATAAATCAACCGATTTTATAGTACCTATTAATATACTAAAACCAGTATCTATTGCAGGAGAAGACAAAATAGAGGCAAGCTATGATGACCAGGGTAGTACTCCGTCTGTCATGGAAGCTAGCCAGATATACAAGGTAAGGTTGATTATAAAGAACTTAGGTTCTGAGATTTGGGTAACCGATGGCAAAACTCCTATAAGATTAGGGTATCACTGGATGAATAATAAAGAGAATAGACTAAACATATTTGATGGTAAGCGTACCAATTTAAAAAATTATGTTTTGCCAGGTGAGTCCATTGAGTTAGATGCTACAATAGAATCACCCGAACAACCTGGTGTTTATACACTTCAGTACGATTTACTTAAAGAAAATATTTTTTGGTTTTCAAACATGAATATTCCTATGTTAGAGAGAAGGGTTATAGTTGTTGATAAAAATGGATCTTTTACATCAAAAAATTCTGATAATGTATGGCATGACCAACCATATACCATGATACCAGAAGTGCATATTGATCCGATGATAACTTATGAGTTTAATATCCCTAAGGATGGATTCTATAATATATTGATTAATAATAATGCCTTTAGAGCTTTTGAGGGTCGATTTAGGATAGATAATGGAGAATGGAAGGAGTTTTATATAAATCGTGTCGTTTTGGGATTTTCTGATATCGAGCCAATCTCTCTTGCTAAAGTGGATCTTACAGCAGGCAAACACGAAATAACCTTTACAAACGTAGAATTTGCTTACGATATAAACGGTTTTAGGAAGATAGATAGTTTTGTATTATATCTGAATCAAGATGAAAAATGGGTAGATAAGTTAAAAATATCAGGAATAAAAAAGATATCAAACAATAATTACGAGTTGGAAATAAATGGTGGTCCAGGATTTATATATTTCGATAAACCATATAAGTTTAATTGGGGCTTATACATCAGCAATGAATTAGATAACAAAATTCCTAGATTTCTTGCTAATGGGTACGGAAATCTATGGTATGTAGAGGATAAAATAGGTAAAGTTTCTATTAAATATAATGATTGATTTTGTACATTATGAGATCCGTTCAAGGATGACTCTTTTACAAGATTAATTTTCTTCGAAGTAGTTGAACATCTAAATAAAGAAGATTATAAAGAAATATTTTCTGAAATTTATCGGGTAATGAAGCCAGGTGGTTTACTTTATCTAACAACTCCAAATCTGATAAGTTTATGGCCAATAATTGAGTTAATTCTTGATACATTTAAATTGGTACCCCCTTTAAAAAACAATCAACATAACTTAAAATTCACCTTCAGTCAATTGAAGGGAATAGTATTTGAGGGTAAATTTAAATTAAAAAGTATTGGCTCAATAAATCACTTATCGCCTTTTTTATCTGCTTTCTCTTGGACTTTAGCGAAAAAATTTTTCAATTTTGAGGTTAAGTATTTAAAAGAATTTGGACCAATTATTTGGATGGTTGCTGAAAAATAGAGATAAATAATTGCTGTCAATTAAGTATTTTCATTAATTAAGATAATAAAATATTTATATATTAAATCTTGTAAATGAAATTATCAGGTGTTAAAAACATGCTTTTTATGCCAATAGATTTAAGGATGCTTAAAACTTCTGTGCTTGTAAAAGTATTATTTGTTGATTTGTGATAAGCAGCTATTACAAATTTCATCTTATCATTTGATTTAAGTAAATTATTAGCTCCTCTAATTGCTATGGTTTCTGCACCCTCAATATCCATTTTTAAGAAATCTACTTTTTTTATTTTTAATATCTTTAGTATATTATCGAGTGAATCAACTTCTACTTCATATGATCGATTGGTATCATTAAATTTACTTAAGATAAAGCTTGAATCTCCAGGATGTTTGTTTGAAGTATAAAGTACTAATCTATCTTTTTTATCCCAAATTCCTTTGTTGGTTGAAATAACATTGTCTAGATTATTTATGCTAACATTTTTAAGTAATATTTCAAATAATGTTTTATCAGGTTCAATTGCAATTACTAAACCATTAGGTCCGACTTCTGTTGCTGCTTTGCAAGTATAATATCCAACATTTGCTCCACAATCTATCACTATATCTCCATTTTTTAACTTATAAAACTTGTTATATTTATTTTTAAAAAAAATTTCGTCATACATATATCTTAGATCTCCCCATTTAATACTTTTGAAAAAACTCTTAATGGTAATAGGTGAGTAGAGTTGGAGCTTTTTATTTTTAATTAAAATTAAACCATCTTTGATCGATAATGAGTAAAACAATGATCCAAAGATGGAATAATAGCAAATTATGGCGAAATTCTTTAATGCATTCTTTATAAAATTGAATGTTTTATAAAAATTTTTCAACTGTCTCTCTAATGTTTATCTTATTTAAAATTTATCAATTCTTAAGATAATTTCTAAGAGTTGCTTAGAAGAGTTACCTTTACCATAAGGATTTTCTGAAAGTAAAATATTTTTGCTTATATCTTTGTAGTTTTTTAACACAAAATCAACAGTTTTAATTATTTTGTTCTTTTGAATACCACCCAAAAAATTTGCTCCAATCTGAACAGTTTCAATCCATTCAGTTTCATTTCTTAATGTAATACATGGGCAACCAGCCCAGTAAGCCTCTTTCTGAAGCCCACCTGATTCCGTAAGAGTTATTTTGGCGTTTAATAATAAGTTTAAAATTTCAAGGTATTTTAATGGTTTTGTTAATATTATGTTAGAGCCTTGTATTTTTTTATAAATATTAAATTTTTTGAGTCTATCTTCTGTTCTTGGATGAATAGGGAAAATTATTTTATACTCATTGAGAGAAATTAATGTTTCAATAATTTCTGATAAAATTACTTCGTCATCCACATTTTCAGCTCTATGTAGAGTTAATAAAAAATATCCTTTTTTTGGTAAACGGAAATTATCAAAAATAGTTAATTTAGATGCTTCATCTATATGTTTCTTAAAAGATTCATATAATGGATCATCAATACATGCAATCTTACCCTGTACATTTTCGTTTCTTAGGTTTATTTCACAATTTCTCGACACTGGCAGGAGTAAATCTGAACAGTGATCTATTAATCTTCTATTGATTTCTTCAGCCATTTGCATGTTAAAACTTCTTGCCCCAGCCTCTATGTGACAAACTTTTGTATTCATTTTTGATCCAGCAATTGCTGCGCCTAATGTCGAATTTGTATCACCAAAAACACACATTATATCTGGGTTTTCTATTGAAATTAATTTCTCGATCTCCGAAATTGTACTTGCTGTTTGTTTTCCATGGCTACCAGAACCTATTCCGAGATTATAATCAGGCTCTGGTAAGTTTAATTCGTTAAAAAAACTCTTGCTAAGCTCAAACTCATAATGCTGACCAGTATGTACTAGTTTAAAAGATATTAATTTATGGTTAGAAAGTTTATAAATAAATGGCGCAGATCGAATTATCTCTGGTCGAGTACCGATTATATAACATACATTGATCTTTCTTTTCATTTAGATTTGTTAAATCACCTCTCTACTTATTGAGAAAGCATTTTAATTGCAAATTCTATATTCTTTTTCGAATGTCTCTCCAAGGCGAATTTGTAACAATTATTCTTCATTTTATTCAACATTAAACGGTTTTCTTTTAAACCAATAATTAATTTTATTATCTCATCAAGGTTTTCTTTGTCTACAATCCAGCCAATTTCCTTAGGTACCAGACTTGTATTAATCCTTATTTTTTCCTTAGCTTTTTTAATCAAGGCTGGAACATCAGGTATGAGAATCGGAGTTCCAGAAGCTAAAGATTCAACTGCAGGTTTTGCTAAGTATGTTTCATCAGCATATGACCATAGCAAGTCGGCCGCTTTATAGTATTTTGATAATTCTTCTTTACTACCTATATAATTTAAGTACCTTATATTATTATTTGTTTTTTCTAAATTTTTAAGCTGATTAGCAAGTTCTCCAACACCAATAAAAATAAAATAAAAGTCTTTTTCCTCTTTCAACCTGTTTGATATATCCATTAAGACGTTGCAATGCTTTTCCCTGTCCACTCTACCAACAAAAAGAATTACAAACTTATCTTTTAAGTCAAAACTTTCTCTTAGCTTAACTCTATCAGCTTTGTTGAAAAAAACATCATCTGCCCAGTGCTCAAGCACAATTATTTTATTATCATTAACAATTTTTTGAACATCTTTTTTGCAGCCTTGGGAATTAACAAATATTAAGTCAGTATAGCGACTGAGAAAAGCAGCTATTTTTTGAGCTATTGGCCCTACATAATTTTCAACATATCCATGATGAGAAACAATAACTTTTCTTTTAAACAACTTAGCTAATGGTGCGATAAGAAGGGAGGTAGAAAATCCATTGCCAATTATTACATCGGGTCTAATAAAAAAAAATAGAAAAAATGATAAAAAAAAAGCGGCAATTCAAAAATGAATGCTAAGAGAATATTTGAAGATAAAAATAGTCCCCATCTATCATATTTTGGATAGGGGATACTGAAATATTTAAAATCTGATTCTTTTCTAATAAATCTACTTAGGCTTAAAATATAAAAATTAAAGGAGCTTTTAGCATTTTTAATAATATCTTCTAAGAAAAGCCAACTACCTCCTGTGGTAGCAGGCGTAATTATCATTATCTTTCTTTTTTTATTTATCAAAATTGTACTTTCCCCTCCTTACATTTTATTGCGATTTCTAAAGCTCTCAAACCATCATCTCCAGAAACTTCTACATCTTTATTTCCAACAATAGAATTAATAAATGATTGAATCTCGTTTTTTAGAGGTTCAGCATAGGGAACATTTAATTCCTTAGTAATATAAGAACCATCCTCAGAAAATTTGCTATATTCAACCACCTTTTGGTCGATAAACCAACCCTTAATAAATTTATTTAAAGTCGCAACAATTATTTCCCTTACTTTAAAAGGGGTAAGCCAATTTGTGGTTATTTGGGCTAAAGTTCCATTTGACATTTCAAAGCACAGTACTGCAGTATCTTCAAACTCTGAAAGATTTATCGATTTTAGACAGTATATCTTTTTAAAACTCGAGTTAGTTAGAAAATAAATTAAATCAATGTCATGTACAGCTAAATCCACAATAATCCCAACATCCTTTACTTTTGGAGGGAAGGGACCAACTCGAGTTATATTAATTGAAATTGGATGAGAATTACCAATACTTTGCTTTATAACCTTTATGATCGGATTAAACCTTTCTGTATGTCCTACCATTAATTTCACCTTATGCAAATTGCAAATGCTAATTATTTCTCGAGCTTTCTCTAAGTTATCAGCAATAGGTTTTTCGATAAGAATATTAGTACCTCTTTTTGCGACTTCTTTAGCCACTTGGAAATGATTTGAAGGTGGAACAGCTATGCTAATAGCATCTAATCTTTTCTCAATTAAATCCATATAATCTGAATAATATTTTGTGCCGAATTTATTTGCGATTTCTAATCCTATATCACTATCTAGATCGGAAATTCCAATTAAATCAACTTCAGGCAATTCTGAATAAACTCTGGCATGATTTCTCCCCATAGATCCGGCGCCTATAACTCCAACTCTTATCATATTTTTCGCCCGTTTTTTGTTATTGACACTGCTGGGTTTCCAACAACAACATCATTTTCCTTAACATTTTTGGTAACTACTGCTCCTGCTCCAACTATAGAATTCTCTCCTATCACAATTCCTGGTAGTATTGTGGCATTTGCCCCGATTCTTGCACCCTTTTTTATAATCGCTCCCTTTAGCTCTTCACCATATTTCATATATTTGTCATTAGTAGTAACACTATTGGGACCAAAGAATACATTGTCTTTAACAATTGTAAATTTCGTAATATATACGCCGGTTTGGATGCTGACATTATCCCCAATTTTACAGTTACCATCTAGAACTGAATTTGTGCCTATCAGAACATTGTCGCCGATTTTCGTGTTTTCTCTTATCAAAACATTATGACCAGTTTTAAAATTTGAACCGATTTCTACGTTCTCATAAATTATTGTGCCTGATCTAATTATAGAATTGTCTAAGGTACGATTAATATTTTTTTCCATGTCTTTAATATGAACATTATTTTTTATTATTACGTTATTTTCTATTATCATTTTTTATTAATTAGAAATTTTTCTAAAAACGTTAATTATTCTATCTAAATCATTTATTGAAAGACGTGGGTGAACTGGTAATGATAAAACCTGCCTGCTAGTCTCTTCTGCCATTGGTAAATATTCATTGTAACCTAAATTTAGATATAATTTCTGTTTATGAATTGGAATTGGATAATAAATTCCCCAGCCAATGTTCTCTTTATTAAGTTCTGCAGTTAATTCTTCTCTAGTAAAGGAACAACTGTCCATGATCCTAATTGTGTATTGGTTAAAAACGTGCACTTTATCCTTAGTTCTTTTAGGTGTTTTTATTCCTTTAATATTCTTTAACCCTTCAGATAAATATTCAGCATTTTCCTGTCTTTTTTTATTAAAACTATCAATCTTTTTTAATTGTTCTATGCCTATAGCTGCTTCAATCTCTGACATCCTGAAATTATATCCAAGTATTTCGTGATTATAGCGCTCTCTTGAGCCATGATTTATTAATAATCTTGCTAAATCTGCTATTTTGTTATCACTTGTTGTAATAATCCCGCCTTCCCCTGTTGTGATATTCTTGGTAGGGTAAAAAGAAAAACAACCAGCAGCACCGAAAGAACCTACCTTTTTGTTTTTATATTCAGCACCATGTGCTTGGCATGAATCCTCAATTAGTAATAAATTATATTTAATACATATATCAATAATCTCATTTAATTCACAAGGACAGCCAAAAAGATTGACGATTAATATAGCCTTTGTTTTATTATTTACTTTTTCTGAGATTAACTTTGGATTAATATTAAAGTCTTCATAGTTAATGTCGGCAAAAACAGGTTTGGCTCCGACGTAAAGCACAGAATTTGAACTGGCAATAAAGGAAAAAGGTGTAGTTATTACTTCATCGCCTTGAGTTATGCCAGAAGATAATAGAGCGGTGTGAAGCGCAGTGGTTCCATTACTTGTAGCTACTGCAAATCTTGTTCCAATATATTTTGCAAATTTTTCTTCAAATCCTATTACCTTTGAACCTTGTGATAAGATTCCTGAATATATTACTTTTGAAATATGTTCAATTTCTTCGTTTTCTATAAATGGCTCAGATATATTAATTCTTTTGCGTTTTTCTGTATGATTCATTTCTCCCTATAATGCTATTGGAATATTATTAAATGCTAAATTTTATTAATATTTTTTATATGGCTATATTTTTTTGCTTTTATAAATAGGTTTGAAAATCCATTGTTTTTATTAAAAAATTCATTGTTTCTTTTTGGCTCTAATATATTGCGGAATGGGTTTTCTGAATTAAAAAGGAATCTAAATATATACATCAAGAAATTGTTAAAAATTTCATAAAAACCACCAAGCTTGATGGCATAAATCACTTCAAAATTATTATTTTCTAAATAAGGTTTTAATATTTTTAAGTTTAAATGTTTATGGCCGATTAAAATCGCTGGATCTAAAGCTATACTTGAAATGTTTTTGAAAGGTACTGAGATATAAAGAATACCTCCAACTTTTAGAACCCTGTTCAGTTCACTAAAGGCTGATTCAAACTCTCGTTTTTTCAAGTGTTCAATTATTTCAAATGATGTAACAAAATCAAAATAATCGCTCTTGCAGGGAATGTTAGTTATTGACCCTTGTAAAAAATTAAATCTTGGATTATTTTTTATTTCCTCATCTAAAAAGTTTAAATTTGTATCTATAGAATAGAATTCGTCAAATTTTTTATCTCTGACTAGATATTCCAACCACCCAATATGGCACCCAATATTTAAAATCCTTTTATTACTTAAATCTCCTATTATTTCAAGTGATTTAAAATGTCTTGCGTTTATTCTATTTTTGATAATATTCTGATATTTCATAAATATAAAATTATCAACTACAATCAAGATTTTTTAATAAATTACCATTTGATACAATTACGTGCAACCTTTAGGGGATATTATGTTAGGAATTAAATTAAATTTTATTAAATTTTTAAAAAATCGATTTGAAATAATATTAATTTTAATATTGGGTCTTATTCCTTTAATCTGGCTTAGGAGATTTCAATGTGCAGTAGCTTCAGACTCTGGGCTTTTTTTATTTAACTCGGATGTTTATTTAAAAACGAGTCTTTATACTTGGCTTGATCAATATGGAACAGGTATTAGAAGTATAGAGTCCATCTTGAATATTTTGTATTTTGCTATCCTGTTTTTATTTCAGAAAATTGGTTTTCCAGTATATTTAAAACAGATAATACTTTATTGTTCAATTTTCACTTTATCTGGGCTTACAATGTATTTCCTTATATATACTTTAAAGGATGGGGAAAATTATCGGGTTCCAGCATTTTTTTCTTCAATTTTTTATATGTTTAATAATTATTCTTTTTATGTTTGGGGAAAGTTTGTTGTCCTATATTTTATTTTACCCATAATACCGTTAGTTTTAGCCCTTTTTGTCAAAGGTTTAAAAAGTAAAAAAATACTCCTTTATTCTACTTATATAAATTTATTTATGCTTGTTTTTATGATCGTTTATGTAAATCCAGCCTTCATTTTACCATCTTTTTTTATTTTTATTTTATTTTTGATCTATCTATTTATTATTAATTGGAGAAATAAGGAAATTTTAAAACTAATTCTGAAATTTTCGGCAATTTTATTTATACAGTGGTTCTTATTTAATTTGTGGTGGCTTTTGCCCTTAGCATTTAGCATAAGACAGATTTATCAATCTGGTTATTCCACAGAACTTGTCAACAGCTTAGACTGGCTCAATACCATTAAAGACTGGACAAAACTTAAAGATGTCATAAAGCTATCAATTAGTATAAAAAATAACTCACTTTTATCCATTATCTTTGGTTATTTAACTACAACAATTGTTTTTGGGTCTTTAATTTTTTACAGAAAAAAAATTAAATCATATTATTGGTTCTTCTTTTCGATATCTATAATTGGCATTTTTCTTATGAAAGGTCTTAATCCCCCCCTGGGTAGAGTTTTTCTTTGGATGTTTGAGAAAATACCTGCATTTCAGATGTTTAGGTGGGCATATGAAAAGTTTGGAATAATTGCACTAGTGGGTTACTCATATTTATTTGGATTTACAGTTGAAAGCTTATATCGCTTTTTAAAGAATTTTAACGTAAAAAGAAGTTTATTATTTAGTATTAAGATTTTATTGTTTATTTCTATACTTTTATCAGTATGGCCAATGATTATCAACACACCATTTGATGAACTAACAGATAAAAATTATGTTGAAATCCCTGGTTATTATCCAGAGGTAAGAGAATTTTTTAATAAAGAAAGAGGATTATACAAAATATCGTCTTTCCCAATGGTAAAAACTTACTATGTTACATATAACTGGGAACATGGATATGATTCTGTAGAGAACACATGGGTATTATTGAATAAACCCGTTATTTCACAAAGGACTGCTTTTCAAGGAAATGAATTAAATTATCTTCTTTCGGATTCAATAGGGAATAAAAGACTCTTTTTGTTGCTATCAAAATTATTGAACATCAGGTTTTCGCTGATTCAAAGTGACAGGGAGCCACAAGTGGAAACTGATACTCCGCTATTGGTTGGAAATTTTTTTAATAATGTAGAAGAGATTAAGTCAGATAAAGAAATAGGTGAAATTGGAATATTCAAGATAGATGATAAATATTTTGGCTCAGAAGTTTATATTGCTGATTACGTTTACTTTGTTGATGGTGCGGTGGATAGTTTATTTCAGTTGTCAGATTTAGTTGATTTAAATAGGCAAAATGCATTTATTTTTAACTATAAGTATGCTGTTAATTTTGATAGAGTAAAAGATATTTTAAACAAGTACATTATAACTAAGTATTACAATGCTGATGCTGATTCTATTTATTCACTTAGAGAGAATTATAGAATTATGGATGGTGGGGAATATCTTGTTTTAGCCAGAGAAGATGATGTTGATAATAAATCGTCGTATAAATTTCTTTTTGATGAAATATCAATCGATTCAACATTATCGGACTTCAATGAAGGCTTTGTGAGATTTAGCGAGCTGGATTTAAGCAAAGAAAAATATAAAATTAGAGTTTTTAAAGATGATTCAGAAATCACCGATGTGAAATTTTTAAAGGAAATATTTCTTCTTAAAGATTACAATCGTAGCTTTAATAGTGATGAGATAGAATTTAAAAAAATAAACCCTACTAAATATATATTGAATGTTGATATTAAAGAAACTCCCTATTTGCTTGTTTTATCTCAATCTTTTGATACACCCTGGAAAGCAAAGGTTATATTAGATAATGGAAAATCATATTATGTAAATGAAAATGATCATTTAAAAGTTAACGGCTATGCGAATGCATGGAGAATCGACGAAAAGGGAAAATATAAGATAATTTTAGAGTATTATCCTCAAAAATTATTGATATTAGGACTAATTATTTCAAGTTTTGCAGCGGTAGGCTTCCTTATTTTATTGATGAAAATTTTAATATATTAGCTGGTAAAATTTCATGTCGCGATTAAATAGTTTAAGAATGAAGTTTTTATGAAATCAAGAAAGATAAATAAAAAAGTAATAGTGACGTTGCCGGCGTATAAAGCTGAAAATACCCTTAAAAGAACCGTTGATGATATCCCCATGGATTATGTTGATCAAATAATACTGGTTGATGATGCCAGTCCTGATAATACGGTCAAATTATCAAGGGAATTAGGTTTGATGACCGTTGTTCATGAAAAAAATTTAGGTTATGGAGGAAATCAAAAAACATGCTATACAAATGCCCTAAGAATGGGTGCTGATATAGTAGTTTGTCTTCATCCTGATTATCAATACAGTCCTAAGATGATTCCATCTTTAATTGAACCTCTTTTAGTTGAACGTGCTGATTTTACCTTTGGCTCTAGATGGAAAGATGGAGGCCAACCACTCAAAGGCGGGATGCCATTTTATAGATATGTTGGAAATATTATTACTACCAAAATCGAAAATTACTTTCTTGATACAAACTTCACAGAGATGCACTCGGGGTTGAAGGCTTACAATAGAGAGTTTTTACTAAGTGTTCCTTTTCTCTCATATTCTGATGACTTCTTCTTTGATACCCAGATTTTATTTAATGCAATTTTATTTGGTTTTAGAATTGAAGAAGTTGCAATTCCCACAAGATATACTTTAGATAGTTCATCTACCTCAATATCGGCCTCTTTTAAATACATATATAAGAGCATTAGGTATGCATGGAGAGTTAAAAGATGCCGCTCTGGCGAGATTGATCGACTGAGAAAGTTAAGCAATGAATTTAATAGGAAGCATCTCTAATCCCGTGATTGAGTAGACTAATGCCAAAGTTTAAGAATCCCCAAAAAATTCTTATTTTAGTTTTAACAGTAAATGATATTAATACATTAAAAGAAACGTTGAGTGATATTCAGTCTAATCTGTTTAGTTATGAAATTGAGATTTTGATCATACTCGATGTCGATAATTACGAAAGAATAAATATTGGGGAACTATTTAAACCTGGATATAAATTTTTAAACATAAAAGTATTATGTAATCCAGAGAATCAGGGATATGGTGGTAACCAGAAGTTAGGTTACTTCTATGCAATCATGAATGGCTTTGATGCTATAGTTTTATTACATGGAGATGACAAAAATGCCTCGAAGTCAATTGAAGAAATGATTACACCTATTCTGAATGGATCAGCTGATGCTGTAATTGGTTCTATAATGCTTAGAAAAGAGGTGGCAAAAAAAGGATTTACTCCTGTATTTGGATACTTATGTAGCAGGCTATTAACTCCCTGTATTAATAAAATATTAAAATCAAACTTGACGGATTTCTATTCAAGAATTAGAGCATATTCTGTTAGGGTTCTTAAAGATTTACCATTTCAGCTAAATACCAATGATAATTCTTTTGATATTCAGATTATTATCCAACTTCTTTTTGGAGGATTTAAGATAAGAGAAATTCCGTTGCATTCATGCTACAGAAATGGGATTTGTAGTACTAACAGATTAAAATACTCTTGGAATTTAATAAAAATATCAATGTTAAGTAAATTACATTCACATTTCATTATATATCGAAGAGAATTTGATATTGAACAGGTCGAAAGTCATTACGATTCAAAGTTAGATTACTTGTCATCTCATTCATTAGCAATTGATGCTATTAGAGATAATAGCAAGGTTTTAGATATTGGGTGTAATAAAGGGTATATTGATAAGGAATTAAAAAGGAAGGGATGTTATATAGTCGGAATTGACTGTTTACCTATAAAAAACAAAGCTGTTTTTGACGACTTTTTGCGGTTAAATTTAAATAATGTTAGTAAGTTACCCTCGATGGATAATTTTGACTACATTTTAATGCTTGATATTATCGAACATCTTGATAATCCGGAATTATTTTTAGATAAAGTAAGGGAAAAATCAGAACTCAAACAACCAACTGTTATTATTACTACACCAAATATTGCCTTTTTTCCAATAAGGCTTCAACTGTTATTTTCTCAATTTAATTATGGAAAAGCAGGGATTTTGGACCTTTCGCACAAAAGACTATTTACATTTGGCTCAATAAAAAAGATTTGTGAAACAGCTGGGTATAAAATAAAGAAAATGTCTGGGATTCCCTTCCCCTTTCCTAAGGCTCTGGGTAAAAATAGATTAAGCGTGGTTTTGTTAAATTTAAATAGAGTATTAATTTTCTTGAGCAAAAAATTGTTCTCATATCAGATATATATTGAAATTATGCCTACACCAAATGTAAAAGAATTGTTAAAGTTTTTAACCACCAAAGATCAATATTTTATACCTTTAAACAAAACGGGGATGCATACAGGCAAAAAATTTGAATTAGATGGAGATACTAATCAATTGTAGAAGAATGCTATAAATGTTTAAGAATGTCTTTGGGTTTTATAGAGGAAAATGGAACTGTCCTAAATCAAATTTTATTTTTATTGTTATTTTGATTTTAGTTCCTTTATTTTATTTAATCCCAGCTTATATAAAATATGGTTTTTTTTCCCAAAACGATGTCTATGTTCCCCTAAAGCTCTATTTGCTGAATGCCATAAAAAATCCTGATTACTTGCACTGGACCCCAAATATTTTAAGTGGGATACCGTTCTGGAGTAATATTCAAAATATCATTTCACCTTTTGATGTTCTCTTTTTTATCTTTCCTTTCAAATCTGCTTTCAATCTTATTTTGATTTTAATAGTAATCTTGACTGGAGTCTTTTCATATTTCTATTTGAAAAACTTAGCCCTTAGAAATGTCTCTTGTCTTTTTGGTGCGTTAGTTTATCAGCTATCAGGTTTTTCATTAATTAACATATGGGTCGGTCATGAAGATAGAGTTATGGTCTTTATGTGGTTTCCTCTTCTATTATTAAATTTAGATTTATATTTAAGGAATCGAAAACCAAAATATTTGTTTTTTACTGCGATAATTTTCCTTTTCCAATTATTTATTGGATATGTACAATCTGTTTTGATAGTGATTCTTTTTTATTACGCATATCTATTTTTTAGAATAAAAATATTCTCCAAGAAGGACTGGTTAATAAAATTTAAGTCTATTATTAACATTACAATAGCTCTTCTAATTGCTGTCGGGTTGTCAATGATCAAATACTTCCCAGCTCTCAATTTGGTAAAATATACAGATGTAGCAAAAGGAATAGATTTGGATTTTTTCCTTTCATATTCCATGCCAATTGTTAATGTTTTTACCTTTATCTTCCCTAAACTATTTGGTGATTCTTATTCGTATTGGGGGAATATTTTTGGGTATCAGCAATATGGAAGTTATCATGAGTTTGTTTTATATGTAGGTTTTATTGCACTGGTTGTGAGTACAATTTCATTTTTATCAAATAAAAACAAATTTCTGAGGTTTATTTTAATTTGTTTTGTTGTGACAATTATTTTGTCTTTTGGTAAGTTTGGCTATGTATATTATATTTTTAGGTATATACCCCTTTTCAAAGATTTTAGAGGTTCCAATAAGTTTTTAATATTGATTCCATTGTATTTTTCGATATTTTCATCTCATGGGATTGACTTTTTATATGAAAATATAAATATTGCACGCAAAAATTTTATAAAAAAAATAGTAATTACATTAACATCAATTCTATTATTAATTACATTTTTATTTATATTTTTAATCTTTTATGAAGATTTTACAGTAAATAAATTAGTCAATCTGGTTACAAATCTATTAAAAAACTCTAATTATTGGGGTTTGAAATCCACCGATCTTACTGATTTTTTTAAAACAAAGGTTGTTAGTTCAATAAGATCAAGCTTCGGTTATTCAATAATAATGATATTTGTAACTTTGATCCTTTTTTCATCAATCTACCTAAAAAAGATTGGCAGGAAAATCTTTATTTTAGGTTCATTTATATTTCTAATTTTTGATTCAATTTATTTAACAATGCCAAACTTTTATAACACTGAGAATAAAACAGCCTTTAATAGTTTATTTAGCAATGATGAAATAACTCAAATATTAAAAAATGATAAAAGTATTTATCGAATACAAGCAGCCTCTTATGAGGCAACCAGTTATCTAAGTCTTAACAAAAGTCTAATTTTTAATTTTGAAGATATAAATGGATACAATTTATTTACATTAAAAAGGTATATGGAATTTATCCGCGCAATAAACCAGCAATCAATGGATAATTACAGCCATTACAATTATCTAATATATAATTTTGAGTCAAGGCTTATAAATTTATTGAACGTAAAGTATGTGTTGAGTGAAAAAGATATTACATCAAATAGATTTAAATTGATTTTGAATGGACAAGTAAAATTGTATCAAAATACGGAATATCTCCCAAGGTTTTTTGACTTATATAATTTTAAAATAATTAATAATCCTAGTGAGAGATTCAATTATTTGGGCTCGCAAAGGTTTGATCCTGCAAAAGAAGCCATATTGGAGGAGAATATTTATGATATTAATCTAGATCCAGAAAATAGAATTGGATCTGCAGATATTGTAGTCATGGAATATAAACCTAATTATATCAAGCTTAAAATCTCAGCTAAGGAGGATTTTATACTGGGTTCCAGCATGGTCTTTTACCCAGAATGGAAAGCGTATCTGGATGGAAAATTAACTAGAACTTACTATTTCGATCATGCCTTTCAGGCATTTGCGGTAAAATCCGGAATTCATACTTTTGAATTAAAGTATGTCCCTACAAGTTTTTATATTGGGATGGCAATTTCAATAATTAGCTTTGTGATATTGATATTTTATTTTTTAATAATAAGATATACCAAATTTTTTATTACTTAATGTTTTTAATTTATCGTAGCATCTGTTAATTCTGATAAAATCAGTTGCAACATAATGCAAACAAAGGAAGTTTTTGCTTTACCTCAAATTGATTTACGAATAATTAGTATGATTAATTCTGATAAAGTAGTTTATTCTGTTGGTATACCATTTAATTATGGTGGTATAGGAAAGATTGCATATTATGCCTGCCAGGCGTTAAATGATAAAAAGTTATTGGCTAAAGTATTAACCACTGCGTATAAAACCAGTGAAATTCCAGCGAGTTTAATTGAAAGTTTTTCACTAAATCCATTTTTGGGGAAGGTTCACAATAGAATTAGTAATTATTACGTTAAGGATTCACTATTTGATTTATGGGCATCGAAGAAAGTCTTTAAAGCAAGAGGTTTTTATGGTTGGTCCAGCATGTCTCTTTTTACCGTTAAACAGTTGAAAAAAATAGGTGTTCCTACATTAATTGATAGAGGGTCAACGGAGATTAAGGCTCAGAAGCGTGTTTTGGAAAGTGCCTTTCGCGATGAAGGTGTTAAGACTAACGTTATTGGCGAAAAATTATTGAATAGGATATATGAAGAAGAAGAAATTGTTGATTTCATAGTTTTTCCATCAAGTTTTCCTAAATTATCTTATCTTGAAGAAGGATTTTCTGAGAGCAAACTAAAAGTGAATATACTTGGTGTTGACCTTAAAAAATTTAAGCCTAAAGAAGAATATAATTCGGATAAATTCAGGGTAATATTCGTGGGATTATTAGGTGTTAGAAAAGGCGTCCATTTCTTATTAAGGGCTTGGAGAAAACTCAATCTAAAAAATGCAGAGCTGATATTAATTGGTACCATAGAAAAATATAGCAGAGAGATCATCTTAAATGAATTAAGGAAGACTGATAATGCAATTTTTCTTGGTGGTGTTGATAATCCAGAGTTTAAATATAGAGAGTGTGATGTTTTCATTCTTCCGTCAATTGAGGATGGATTTGGGCAGGTTGTTATTGAGGCCATGGCGTGTGGTTTGCCTGTTATCATTACTGAAAATGTTGGAGCAAAGGATTGTGTCCGTAATGGAGTTGATGGGGTAGTAATTGAACCATTCAGCATTGATAGTATATGTGAGAGCATTCTCTTTTTTTATAATAACCCCGATAAGATTCAGAACATGGGTAGAAATGGAGGTGTTCAGGCTCAAAACTTTACATGGGAAGCATATCAAGAGAGGTTCATAAAATTATTTGAGGAATTATGAGAATATTATTGGTTGGTACAGGCGGTGGAGTAAATCTTCCAACATCTTGTTTAAATGCATTTAGAAAATTAGGTCATGAAACTTATTATTATGACTACCATAAAGAAGTCATTAGTTTACATAAATCTTTGACACTGCCGATCTTAGGAGATATTTCAAGATTTGTTTGGAGTAATGAGGTTGATAAGAAGCTGATTGATCATGTATTGAAATTTAATCCCGATTTTGTCTTTGTTGTACAAGGCAGACATATTAGCCCTAATACCATTAAATATTTAAAAAATCAGACACATTCTTTATTTTTCAACTGGAACCCGGATAACCCATTTAAAAAAATTAATTCGAGCAGAAATCACATAAAATCTTTAAAACTTTATGACTGTTATTTCATCTGGGGTAAATATTTGATCCAGGAAATTAAAAAATATGGATGCAGTAATGTTGAATATCTTCCTTTTTGCTATGATCCTGATCTTTTACATCCTGTCGAGGTCTCAAGTGAAGATAAGAAAAAATATGGTTCAGATGTTGTTTTTGTTGGTACATGGGAGAAGGAAAGGGTTGACTGGATGGAGCCAATTGCAGATTTTGATCTTGCGATTTGGGGAAATAGTTGGGAGAATTTAAAACCCAAATCACCACTTCGAAAATGCTGGCGCGCTAATGCGATATACGGAGAGGAGATGTCGAAGATTTTTTGTTCATCCAGGATAGTTTTAAACTTCATGCGCAAGCAGAATGGAAATGCGCATAATGCCAGAACTTTCGAGGTACCAGCATGTAGATCTTTTCTTTTAACTGAGAAGACTCTTGAGCAAACTCAGATGTTTGAGGAGGGCAAAGAGATAGAATGTTTTAGTACGACGCAAGAGCTTAGAGAAAAGATCAATTATTACCTTAATCACTTGGAAAAAATTGATGAGATTAAGGATAATGCATATCGAACAGTTAAAGATAGAGACACATTTGTGAATAGAATGTCCAAAGTATTAGATGTATATGGAAGGCTAAAAAGCGGGGTTAGCCTTTGAGTCTTGCCAGAAAAGCAGTTTCAGGATCTATTTTCCTTAGTATTTCATCAATAATTTTAATCGTCATTGGCTTTTTAGGTAACATTGCTCTAGCAAGGTTACTTGCACCAGAGATATTCGGGATAGTGTCTTTGGCAGCTTTTCTCTTTGATTTTGTTCAAAGACCGAGACTTTTCGGTCTTAATTTAGCTCTTATACACAGGAAGGATGCCGGCGAGAATACCATATCCACACACTTCATTTTACAAATTTCATTTACGGTCAGTGTCATTGTTTTATCCTTCTTGGTTAGCCCACTGCTTTTACTCAAATATGATAAGAATGTTGTTTTTGCTTTTATGGCCCTTGCTGCCTTTGCTCTTTTTGATAATGAAGGACTCAATTCGACCCAATATACACTTATGGAGAAAGAATTGAGGTATAAAGCGGTTTCAATTGTAAATCTTATTTCGCTAACAGTTGCTTTTTTAATAGCAATTGTATTTGCCCATTTTAGGTTTGGGATTGTAAGTCTTATATTATTTCGTGGTCTTCAAAATCTGATCCCATGCATTTCATATTGGATAATTAATCCCTGGAGGTTTCGATTCTCAAAGTTAAAATTTGATAAAGAGATAGCGAAATGGTTTGTGCGCCAAAAGGGGGTTTTCATATGGATCATTGGGGTAATGGGTTTCTTGCTTCTAACCTTTAATGATTTTTTAATCGGGACCTTCGCTGGTATAACATTGCTTGGATTTTATTCAATGGCATTCAATATAGCTAGGATGCCACTTGGTCCTCTAACTAATATCATCCAGGTTGCCTTTCCCATGTATTCGAAAATTCAGGATGATGGAGAAAAACTCTCAAATGCCTTTGATATAGTTACTGGTTTCTTAATAAGGACAGGTTTTTTGATTGCTTTGTTACTCTTTACCTGCGCAAGGGAAGCGGTATTAGTCTTGATGGGTCCAAAATGGGAGGGATCGATACTATTAATACAACTTTTGGTTCTATACTCTTTTGGAAGGCCGTTATATGATGCAATAGGTTCAATATTTATGGCATTAGGAAAAGTAAAGGAATATTCCAGGGTGTCGATTGTTCAAGGGGTACTAATGCTTGTAGTGGCGCCGGTAGTTGTATATTTTTTTAAAGCAGAAGGAGCAGCAATTTTTGTTAGTTTGATAGTGGTAGTTGGTGTTGTGCTGCTGCAAATTGTTTTGCGTCGAGAGTTTTATATTAACTTTAAGAAAATATATTTAAACCCATCTATTTCAACACTTCCTGGATTTCTTGCTTATTTATTTTTCGAATTGTTTGGTTATAGGCTGGAGTTGTCCAATGTTTTGGTACTTATAATTAAAATAGTATTATTTGGTGGCATATACTTGCTAACCCTTTATCTGCTTGAAGGTAAAGACTTATTAAATAAATTTAGGATGCTTAAATCTCTTTATTTAAAGAAGCCAGTTGTTGATGAAAAATATTGATTCTGATTTACAGAAAAAGAACATTGAGTGGTGGGATCAAAATCCCATGAGCTACGATTGGGATAAAACTTTGGAAGAAAGGGAAGGGACTAAAGAGTTTTTCCAAGCAATAGACGAAAGATTCTTTAATGCCTTAAAGATATTCGCACATCCTGAGTTTCCAAATCAGGTACCTTTTTCTGAATTGATAGACTATAAGAGTCTTGTAAACAAGAATGTGTTGGAGGTAGGATGCGGTTTGGGAGGTAATGCAGCTATCTTAGCAAAAGAGGGTGTTAATCTTAATGCAATTGATATTACACCAGGGGCAGTAGATTTATGTAAAAAGAGATTCGACCTGTTTAGTCTCAAGGGAGATATATCTTTAGGTGATGCTGAAAACTTACATTTTGCTGATGACGAATTTGAGTTCATATGGTCATGGGGGGTAATACACCATACGGCTAATATGCAGAATGCAGTAGATGAGATTCGTAGAGTATTAAAACCTGGTGGCATAGCTAAGATCATGGTTTATCACAGAAACAGTTTCAGGTACTGGATTTTAGGCGGTTTATATTATGGAATTATAAAAGGTCGCCTTTTTAGGATGAGTATTAATGAAGTTAATAAAAGTTTTACTGATGGTTTTATAGTAAGGCATCTTACTAAGAGGGAAGCAAGGAGGATGTTCTCAAAATTTAAAAAAATAAGACTAAGGGTAATGGATCAGGGTGAAAGTGTCATACCTTCACCGAAGATAAATAGAGTACTTGATTTTTTGCTCCCCTTTGGGCTGAATTCTAAGTTTCAACTTTTTTTAATGCGAAGATTTGGATGGTTTCTATTTATTGAGGCAGAAAAATAATTAGTTAGAGGCGTTTTTGCGAAAATTATCCAGAATACTTTGTTTTGCGACAGAAATATTCCCTAAAGTTGGGGGGATCCAGAAATATAACTTTTTGTTTGCAAATGCTCTATCAGAATTATACGGGAAAGATAACATTATATTAGTTCCATCCAGCAGTGACTATGAACCTGAAGAGAGTTACTATAAATTTAAAGTTGTTTTTTCCAAAGGTGTCGTAGGATCAGGATTTTTAAAAATTTTTAATCCATTAACAAAAGCAATAAATTGCTTATTTATTTTGATTAAATATAGGCCCTCAATTGTTTTTATAAGTCATATTGATCTATCAATAACACCCTTCGTGTTTTCCAGGCTATTGTTAAGGAAGGTTGTGCTTTTGACATATGGATCAGAGGTATGGAATAAGTTGAATCCTTTTAAGTTGTGGGTATTAAGAAATACTGATGCAGTTTGCGTCATAAGTAAATATACAGCTCAAAAACTTGAGGAAAAGGGTGTGAAAAACAAAAAAATATTTATGATGCCAAACGCTATAGACTTTGATATTTTCAAGCCAAAAGAGAGAAATTCAAATTTAATGAAAGAATTAAATCTTAAGGATGATTTTGTGTTGCTTACTGTAGGTAGGATGGATAAATCAGAACAACATAAAGGGCATGATATAGCCATAGAAGCACTTTCTTTGGTGGTTAATAGTTATAAAAAGATTAGATATCTTATTGTCGGCAGTGGAGATGATGTTCCAAGACTAAAAGAGATGGCTGTAAATTTGGGGGTAATGGATTTTGTTGATTTTATTGGAAATGTGAGCGAAAGTGAGTTAGTTGATTATTACAATCTTTGCGATGTTTATTTAATGCCTAATAGGATAGAGGTAAAGAATGGTGTGTCCATTGGGGAAGGGTTTGGGATAGTTTTCTTAGAAGCAAATGCCTGTGGTAAGCCAGTAATCGCTGGGAATATGGGTGGAAGCGTCGAGGCTGTTGTTGATGGTTATAATGGTTTAATCGTAAATTCACTGTCCAAAGAGGATGCAGCAGAAAAAATTAAGTTGTTGATTGAGAATAAAGATATGGCAAAAAAAATGGGGGGAAATGGGCTTGAGTTTGTTAAATCAAGATATTCGAGAGAGATCCTGATAGAGAAGATACAGGGACTCATAAGCTGCATGCGTATCTAAAGAAATGTTGAAAGTATTGGTTATTGGGCACACTTATATGCTCGATTTAAACAGGGATAAGTTCTTTATTCTTGGAAAGCGCCAGGATATAAAGATAAAAATAGTTACTCCCAAAA
Source organism: Actinomycetota bacterium (assembly GCA_023488455.1). The sequence goes on from JAMDDV010000001.1 coordinate 153,691, forward strand.
TATGGCCAACGACTATGTATAAATTAAGATCTCAAGATCTAAGTCAAGATTCAATTGAACTTGTAAAACTTCCAGTTGTTTTTGCTGGGAATGAGCCTTGGTATTTTTATCTTCATGGACTTGCTAAGACAGTTAGAACTTTCAAGCCGGATATAATTCATGTTGAGCAGGGAGCAGATGCTCTTTGCTATTTTCAGGTTCATATAATAAAGAAGTTATTCTGTAAAAAATTTAAGACTATCTTTTTCACCTGGGTTAACTGGGAAACCAACAACAGGTTCCCCTTATCATTCATAGAAAAAATGAATTTGCGCTGGGCAAGCGCAGCCATATGCGGTAACCAGGAGGCGAGGCAGCTTTTAATCAAGAAGGTTTTTTTAAAACCGATATATGTCCTTCCACAGCTTGGTGTGGATATCGATATTTTTAAAAAGGCTGAGGTTGTTGAATTAAAAAAATCGTTGATGCTTGATGGTTTTGTAATTGGTTACGTCGGAAGGCTGGTAGAGGAGAAAGGGATTCTCGATCTTTTAGAAGCTTTTAAATCACTGGATTTTAAAAGCAGTCTCTTGTTATTAGGAGACGGCACACTTAAAAAAGAAATAAAAAATTGGATTGAAATGAATAAATTTGAAGATAGAGTCAGATTGTTAGGTCCTGTAATTAATGTGGAAGTGAGACCTTATCTTAATTGCCTTGATGTGCTTGTGCTTCCCTCCAGAACCACAAAGAAATGGAAGGAACAGTTTGGTCACGTCATTATTGAGGCAATGGCTTGTGAGGTACCGGTTATCGGATCGGATTCTGCTGAGATACCGAATGTTATAGGTGATGCTGGGCTGATTTTTAAAGAGGGAGATATCCAGGACTTGGCTGACAAAATCACAATCTTATATAAGGATGTTGACCTGAGAGCAAAGATAGCAAAACTAGGACTTGTGCGGGTTAGAGATAATTTTACGCACGAAAAAATAGCGGAAAAGACCTATAGTATTTATCAAGAAGTTTTGAAAAATGAAGGTGAAATTTAAAGATTTAATCAAAAAATTTCCTAACCATGCTTATTATATTGCGATCTTTTATGCTTTGTTCTACTTATCAATCTATGTCCTGCTTATTCTACTGAAACCTCAAGGTTATGAATTTATTGGCGGCAGAAATATGGATGATGGAATTCTGCTTTATTTTATGAAGTCTTTTGATAATGGTTTTATGGATCCCTGGAATTATGGTATGAACATTAAGACATATCTATCTCCATTTTTTGTCAGTTCCTCAATTTATATTCCGCTGGGCTATATCTCATATTTTCTCCGAATTCCATATCATGTAACTATGTTTTCAGTTATGGCCGTGTTTAACTTTTTATTCGTGTTATCAGTTTATAAATTTTCAGATTTATTATTTCCAAAAGATGACAACCGGACTTTTTTAAAATTATTTTTTCTATCCAGTGGGATATTTGGGATCATATATTTTTTCGTCGTGATTCTGGGTGGAGTAAGAAGTTTCTTTGAAAGTGGTTCTTTAATTCGAACTATTTTATTTGGTGCAAATTATGAATTTTTTGAGGGTTTTGGGGTTATTCCAATAACTGCACTTGATAGACTTTATAATTCAATCCCACTATTTTTTGGGTTTCTATTCCTTATATTAATTATTAGTTACATAAAAAATAGAAAATCTTACTTTTTCTATTTCTCTATGCTTTCCATAATGTTTTGTTTTTCTGGAAATCCAATTCACGGTATTGGTTTTATTATTATTTTTTTGCTGTATCACTTTCTGCTGAATTCAGGTGAAACTTCCACGAGATTTAATATCGGAAATTTCATTCGAATAATTGGGTTAATTATGATTTTTTCTATCATTGGGATTATACCGTGGATCTTGGGTGTTTTGAAAAACCCGAAAGTATTCGAATTGTACTCTAAAGAATTCGTAGGTAGGGCAAGGCTAAACTATCTTATTCTTGCAGGAATTTTAGGTTTGCCTTTTGTAGTTATTGGGTTAAAGAAAGATCTCAGAAGAAAGAGTTTATTTCTTCTATCAATTCTAACGATATCGATGGTTTTAATTTATGAGATATGCCAGATGATTATTAGGGATACTTTTTTTATTAGAATACCCCTTACTCAAAATCTTGCTTTGCTTTTAAATTATCTTTCACTTTTTTCTATCATTTTGGCTTTAGTTCTCTTAATTTTGTTCATCTTCTTTTTGTTTAAAAATAGGAAAATGTTTTTGTTGAATAGAATTGATAGAGTAAAGTTATTTTTCTATTCAGGGATTTTAGTTTTTTCTTTGTTACCTACTTTGCCTGCCGGTGTACTATTTGGTTTTAATACAGCCAGATTTATACACTTCTGGTGGTTTTTCTGGGTAGGGCTGGTATTCTTTGGCATCAAGGGTTTATCTCTAAACATTGCTAGTAGAATTGAGTTAAGAAAAATATTTGTAATTTTAATAATATTATTATCGTCTTTCTCTTTTTTAATGTATTTTTACTTCTCAATCTCCTTCCCCAGAAATGATTTGTATCCAGCATATGTAAAAACTGAGGAATATAATGCCTTGGAGTTTTTGAAAGGTAAAAATCAAGGTTTAGTTATTTCTTCCCCCGAAATTGGATTTTTTATACCCTATATTTCAAATAAATATTCACTTTTGGGCAGTTCTCCAGGAATTTTCAATTACGATGATAAGTATGAGGACTATGAATTGTTTTTTAGCGATAAGAACTATAAATCGAAGTTGAAAATTGTAAATAAATATAATATCAAATATATTTTCTATGGAGTGTTGGAAAGAAAATTGAATCCAGGTAATTCCATTAATTTTGAAGATATGGGATTTTTAAGAAAAATATTTGATATGGGGAAAGCACAGGTTTATGAGGTTAGCTATTAGGTCTTCTGAAAAATTTAATTGTGTCGGTAATAGCTGATTTGATTACGTAAACAAAAGCTTCGAAGATTATCTTTTTACTTAG
>JAMDDV010000034.1 GCA_023488455.1 Actinomycetota bacterium
TACTATACTTAGATCGAAGGATAGCTTAATCTCCTTCATGGCTCACCCCCTACTGTATTGTTTGTATCTAATTAACACAGTATCAGGTGAGCCTTTACCAATCAATCACGGAATTGGAGATGCTTCCATAGGTCACTAATTGCTTAATCCAGCCAAATCATATATCAACACCGATCATTTTTTCATTATTCTCTTCCTCCACAGTGATTTAATAAAAATTAAGAACGGTAATAATAATTGTCACTGATCTATTACAAAATAAACTTTCCATGGAAATTATTTGCTTAAAAAATGGCTCCCCCGGTGGGACGATTTTCGAACCTTTCATTGGATAGATAATATTGAATATCCTGAACAATTGATTGATAAAACACAGAAATTATTAGGGATAAAGTCTTAGTGTTATGACAAGTATACAGAAAATTTTTATTTATACAAAAACGCCCAATGGGGTTTATAATTAATAAAAGTAGATAATTGTGAAAAAAATAAAACATTCTCAAAAGAAAGTTTACAAAATTTCAGTTACAAAAAATGGACCGTACATCGTTTCTGGCAATTTACCTATGGTTAAGGAAATCATATTGTCAGACAACGAGGGATACTCAGTTGAGTGGGGCAAAGAGAGTTGTTACCCTATTGATGAGGAATATCATCTTTGTCGTTGTGGCCAATCAAAAAATAAACCTTATTGCGATGAAACTCATGCTAAAATTGGTTTTATTGGTGCCGAAACTGCTAAGCGAACAAAATATATTAAGAATGCTAAAAGAATACCTGGGCCAGAACTTGTTTTAACTGATGATAAAGAGCTTTGTGCCCATGCCCGCTTTTGTGATAGAGCAAAGGGAATTTGGCAACTTACCGAGGACTCAGATGATAATCAGTCAAAAGAAATTGCAACCCAAGAAGCATGCAATTGTCCTTCGGGCAGGCTAGTAATTTGGGACAAAAAGACCGGTGAACCAATTGAGCCTGAGCTCAATCCGTCGATAAGTATAGTAGAGGATCCAGAAAAAAAAGTCAGTGGACCAATATGGCTAAAAGGTGGAGTCCCTGTAAAGTCATCTAACGGTAAACAATATGAAATTAGAAATCGTGTTACCTTATGTCGTTGTGGCCAATCAAAAAATAAACCTTTTTGCGATGGTAGTCATATCTCAGCTGGGTTTACAGACAGTGATGAATCACTTAAACCTACTGCGAAGAACATAAGGAAAGTAAATTAAAATTTTTTAATTGCTAATATTCCAGAGAAATAATGTTACTGGTTCCCCCTAGTTGACGTATTCCGCAACTCCAGGATTAAATTAAATTTAAATATTTATGGTTTTAATAATTTACTAATTAGTTCAAGATAGTTTATAGTTATTTAAAGCTGTTTGGATTAAGAAATTGAAATATACTCAATCACTCAACCCAAACGACTTTGTTTAAAATGATACCCTTATCTATATCTCAAGCGGTGTATAGAATTCAAAATTGTGACTCTGGGTAATATTTTGCCACTTATCTATAAATTCTTTCTTAACTTTTGCATCTTTTACTGCTCTATCAAAAAACAATTCCCAGTCTGCAAAACTATCCCATTCTCGTTCCAAAACAATAGTATTACCCCAGTTTCCCTGGCCACTCATACTTCGATAAACCTTAAAAGGTGGTGACCCCAGACGTGTTGCATTCTCAATACGCTTTTTATGCAACTCGATTGCTTCATCCCATTTTCCTGGTAAGACCTTAATTATTTCTCTCCACACTACTTTCATTTTACTCCTTTCATAAATTACGTGAAATGGTACCTTTTTCTTTATTAGAATATATTTTGTTGTAAAAATAAATATCAGCAGATTACTGATTTTAATGTAAGATTTTTAATATCAGCACTGTCAGATTTTTTCTTACTGTTATTAATATTCAGAGGTAATTTTAGTGGCTCCCCGGGTAGGACTCGAACCTACGACCCTTCGGTTACGTTTACCCCAAAATTTCTTTTGGGAACGGACTATCTCATCATCCGCTTCGGATGTCGGGCGCTAACAGGACGTTATCGGTTGGGTATCCTCAGTCCATAGTCTCTGCACGTTCCTGCTTACCTATTATCCCATTTAGCAGGCTTCGCTCAGGATTACCATAACCTCTTGTTTCATTAGAGGCCTAAGGCTTCCCTGAATTCACCCGATTTTCCATCCCGATTCTCACCGGGACGCTGCATTGTTACAGCCGAATGCTCTACCGATTGAGCTACCGGGGAGTATCAATATTCACTGCGGGATTATACTATAATGCTCAGCCTTGAGCAAAATTTACTCCAGGAAGTCCTTCAGCTTCTGGCTGCGGCTGGGGTGTCTGAGCTTGGAGAGGGTTTTTGATTCTATCTGGCGGATGCGCTCGCGTGTTACTCCGAACTCCTTGCCCACTTCTTCAAGGGTCCTTGGGTGGCCGTCAAGAAGGCCGAAGCGGAGCTGGATGACCTTTCGCTCGCGGATGGAGAGCGTTTCAAGCACAGTCTGCAGCTGTTCCTGCAGAAGCGCGAAGGAAGCTGCATCAACGGGGACCACAGCCTCCTCATCTTCTATGAAATCGCCGAGGTGGCTGTCCTCTTCCTCGCCGATCGGCGTCTCAAGAGATACCGGCTCCTGGGAGATCTTCAGGATCTCCCTCACCTTCTCAGGGGTGAAATCCATCAGTTCTGCTATCTCCTCAGGGGTTGGCTCACGGCCGTACTCCTGCAAGAGCTGCCGCTGTACCCTGATGAGCTTGTTGATGGTCTCAACCATGTGTACGGGTATCCTGATCGTCCTTGCCTGATCAGCGATAGCACGGGTTATTGCCTGTCTTATCCACCAGGTGGCGTAAGTGCTGAACTTGTAACCCTTGCGGTAATCGAACTTCTCCACCGCCCTGATAAGGCCGAGATTGCCCTCCTGTATGAGATCAAGGAACTGCATTCCGCGGCCAATGTACTTCTTGGCGATGCTCACCACTAACCTTAGGTTTGATTCGACGAGCCGCTGCTTTGCCGCAAGATCGCCCGCTTCTATGCGCTTGGCGAGAATTACCTCCTCCTGCGCCGTCAGCAGAGGCACCTTGCCGATCTCCTTCAGGTACATTCTCACCGGGTCGTTTGTGGGGATCTTTATCGTCAAATCCAATTTCTTCTTGCTCTTATCCTCAATCTTTTCATCAAACTCCAGCGGTAAATCCGCCCCTACGTCCTGAATCACATCGATCTTCATCGATGAGAGCAGCGTATATATGTTCTCTATCTGTTCTGGCGACAGGTCTACCTCCTGAAGCGAGTCTATTATATCCTCGTTGGTGAGCACTCCGAGCTCCTTGCCCCTGACAACGAGATCGTTAACCTCTTTTATCATGAGCTCAGGAAAGTCGGTCTTTTTCTTGGCGACCTCTTTCTGCGCCAGCTCTTTCTTGGTATTTTCTTTTTTAACAGGAGTTGCCTTGAGCTCTTCCTCTTTCTTTAACTCTTTTCCCATTGGTATATTCTCTCTATATCTTCTCTAATTTTAATCCGTGTCTTCTCTAACTCAATGAGACGCAAAAATACCCCATCTAGTTCTTCGATTTTTCCTTGCTGCTTACACTCGATCATGCGCTCATTCATATAATTTATTTGACGTTTGACGTCCAACTCCTTGATTAATATTTCAACCTCTCGACATATGAGCCTGTTGTCGTACATCTTCTCGTCAAATAGCAAACCATTTAATAACTTTTTTTGCGATTCGTCAACAATTCTCGTAAAAGCCTGGTTTAAATCTTTTTCCCTATCATCGCTGAAATACTCTTTGAAAAAGATGAATAACCTTCTGTAGGGCTCGCACGTGAACATCTTGTGATCCAGCTTCAGCAGAATCTCCCTTGCCTCCTCAAAATTTATGGCGATCAGATGCAAGACCTGTTTTTCCAGCTTCTGCTCTGAGGTTTCAGCAAATTCTCCAGCTGGTGTACCGTCGCGCTGATCAGCTGCTCCGACCGCACCCTGCTTTACCCTACTCATCACATCGAAAGCGAGCACGTCCTCCTTGATCTTTAACCTTGAGGATAGTATCTTCACCATCTCCTCCTGCGTAAGGCGGGAATTGATGCTGGAGATGAACATGGATACCGCCTTTGACGCTTTAATCCTTTCTGCGGAATTGCCCAGATCGTAACCGGCCAGTAAAATGTCAATCGAATACTCCATTATTGGAGAAGGACTGCCAAAAACATCAAGAACTGCTTCACGGCCATCTTCAATCGCAATATCTGCCGGGTCTTTCCCTGGCGGCAGCGTTATTGCAAAGATGTTTATATTGTTCTCAGCATAGACATCGATGCTCTGGTTGTATTCTTTCAACATATCAAGGCCGCGTTTAGTCGCCTCACCACCTGCAACATCAGCATCGAACACAAGCGAGATGTTCGGTGTGAATCGCGCGAGAAGCCTGACCTGCTCTATGGTGAGCGCCGTGCCAAGGCTAGCCACGCAATTGGCAATCCCGACCTGAGCAAGTGCGATTACATCCGTATATCCCTCCACGACGTATGCCATATCGTTCTTTATTATATGCTCCTTAGCCCTGAACAGATTGTAGAGGACATTTCCCTTTTTATATATGACGGTCTCCGGGGAATTTATGTATTTGGGCATCTGGTCATCTATTGCTCTGCCGCCAAAGCCCACTACATTGCCCATCAGGTCTGTTATCGGGAAGGTAATGCGGTTTCTGAACCTGTCGTAAAACCCCCGTCTTGACCTCTCACTCTGAACAACCAGCCCAGTGGATAGCAGTTCCCTGTTCCTGTAACCGCTATTTATCATCTTTGAGGATATGAAGTCCCAGCCCTCCGGCGCAAAACCAACGTCAAATGAACGGAGCGTCTCCTCGCTAAAGCCCCTCTTCTTCAAGTACTCAAGCGCCTTCTCGCCAAGGGAACTACTTAGAGTTTTTTTGTATTCTACCATGGCCAGCCGATTGATCTCGTACAGTTTCCTTTTCGAGTCATCTGCTGCTCCGGGCTGCCAGGATTCAGCATATCGAAGTTTATAGCCCGCTCTTTCGGCCAACCTGACCACTGCTTCATTAAAATCGAGGTTGTCTATCTTCTGGATGAACGAAAACACGTCTCCACCTTCACCGCAACCGAAACAGTGAAAGAGCTGACGAGCAGGATCCACCGAAAAAGATGGCGTCTTCTCCTTATGAAATGGACATAATCCAGTGTAGTTCCTGCCTGTTTTTTTCAGTCTGATGTACTCGGAAACTATCGATATTATGTCGCTTCGGCTTCTGACTTCCTCTAATTCTCCATCCAAAAGCCTTGCCATAACAAAATCCCCCTGTAGTGAATTTTACTTTATATGCCAGGTTTTTGGTATGAAAAGTTCGTTGTAAACTGAGAGTGCATATCTATCTGTCATCCCGGCCAGGTAGTCGCACACGCACACCGGAATATCGACCTTGCCTTTTGGGATGAACTCCGGCGGCATACTATCACAATTATCATAAAAATACCAGAAAAGGTCGCTCAGCATCTTTCTGGTCTTGCCTTCCTCGACCTTAGCTTCGCTGTCTATATATATGTTCTTAAATAGAAAATTCCTCAAGTCAAGCATGGCCTTTTCGATTTTGGGACTCGATGATATGCACGGTTTATCCGTGCTCGAATCAATGATATCCCTGACAAGCGTATTAATCCGATCTCTATGCTGCCTGCCAAGTATCTCAACATCATCCTCGGGCAGGTCCTCCTCACGAAGTATCCCCGCCCTTATAGCGTCGTCGATATCATGATTTATATATGCTACGCGATCGGATAGATGAACAATCTTACCTTCGAGGGTTGAGGGCTGGACATCACCTGAATGATTCAGTATGCCGTCCCTTACCTCCCAGGTCAGGTTCAATCCCTGACCCTCCCGCTCAATGCAATCGACAACCCGCAGGCTCTGCTTGTTGTGGGTAAACTCACTGTTGAACTTCTTCTTCATGATATCGTTTAAAACCTCCTCGCCAGCATGTCCAAAAGGGGTATGCCCCAGATCATGACCAAGAGCTATCGCCTCAGTCAGGTCTTCGTTCAAGAACAGAGCACGGGATATCGTCCTTGCTATCTGTGAGACTTCAAGTGTGTGAGTCAGTCTTGTTCGATAATGATCTCCTTCTGGAGAGAAGAAGACCTGGGTTTTGTGGATGAGCCTCCTGAAAGCCTTACAGTGTATTATCCTGTCACGATCGCGCTGAAAGTCAGTGCGAACAGCGCAGGGTTCCTCGTAATTCTGCCTTCCCCTGCTGTTAATGCTTAAACTTGCATATGGTGAGAGGGTCTTTACCTCCCTCTCCTCCAGTATCTGGCGAATGTTCATTCACCTTAACTAAATTATTTATTTGTCGATGAATACTGCTCTTTCTTCCTCCACGACTGCCTGCGCTGCCGCAAGTCGGGCAAGCGGTATCCTGAACGGCGAACAGGACACATAGGTCAGCCCCACCCTGTGGCTGAACTTGACCGAACTTGGTTCACCACCGTGTTCACCACAAACCCCAAGTTTTATGTCAGGTCTTACAGTTCTGGAAAGCTTTACCGCCATATCGATGAGCTTTCCGACGCCCTTCGTGTCCAGGACCTCGAACGGATTTTTATCAATTATACCCTTTTCCACATATTGTGGAATGAATTTCCCCTCAGCATCATCGCGCGAGAATCCAAAAGTAGTCTGCGTGAGGTCATTAGTCCCGAAGGAGAAGAACTCAGCATGCTTCGCTATCTCATCAGCGGTCAGTGCTGCACGGGGCAGCTCGATCATGGTACCGATCTTGTAGTCGAACTCAATGCTTTTATCCTTCTGTACCTGAGCCACCACGCGCTGGGTCATCTCACGGGTCAACTTAAGCTCAGCTTCGATCCCAACAAGTGGGATCATTATCTCAACTATCGGGTCAAACCCTTCTTTCTTAAGATCACATGCTGCCTCTGCAATCGCATTGACCTGCATCTCATAAATATCTGGCCTCGTAATGCCGAGACGGCATCCTCGCAGGCCAAGCATCGGATTTGCCTCGGACATCCCCCTTACGACGGTGATCAACTCCTCCTGTTTTGCGATCTCTTCAGCAGATGCATCCATGTGCTTCATCTCGATCAGTTCCTCGCGCAGGTCTCCAAGGTGCGGCAGAAACTCATGCAGCGGCGGGTCAAGCAGCCTTATGGTGACGGTGCGACCGTCCATTATCTTGAGGATATCGTAAAAATCCTGCCTCTGCATCTTCTCAAGTTCAATTAAAGGAGCAATCCTCTCCTCTTCTGTCTTCCCAAGTATAGTTTGCTGAACAAAAGGCAGCCGCTCCTCCGCCATGAACATGTGCTCGGTACGGCATAATCCTATGCCCTCAGCACCAAAATCAAGTGCATTGGTGGCATCCGTAGGAGTATCAGCATTTGCCCTGACGCCAAGCCTTCTTATCTCATCAGCCCATGTGAGTAGATTTCTAAAGTCCTCGTTGATCTCAGCAGCTATCAGCCTAACCTCACCGAGCATAACCTCGCCAGTGGTCCCATTAATTGTTATGATATCGCCCTCTTTGACCACCACATCACCGACTTTAAACTGGGCATTTTCATAATCGATCTTGATCTCCTCGGCGCCGCAAACGCACGGCTTCCCCATCCCACGCGCGACCACCGCTGCATGGCTGGTCATCCCACCATGGCTCGTCAGTATCCCCTGGGACTCGTAAACACCGTGAATATCGTCCGGCGTCGTCTCCCACCTGGTGATAATCACCTTTTCACCAGCCTTGCCCATCTTCTCAGCCTTATCGGCATCAAAGACGACCTTCCCTGTTGCCGCACCAGGTGAGGCGTTAAGGCCTCTGGTCAGTATCTTCTTCTCCGCCTTCGGATCGATCCTTGGGTGCAGCAACTGATCGAGCTGTGCAGGGTCGATCCTCAATATGGCCGTCTTCCTGTCGATGAGCTCTTCGGCGACCATGTCAACGGCTATCTTGAGTGCAGCCGCAGCAGTCCTCTTGCCTGCACGCGTCTGCAACATGTAGAGCTTGCCCTGTTCTATCGTAAACTCTAAATCCTGCATGTCCCTGTAATGGCGCTCCAACTTGCCCATGATCTCGATTAACTGCGTATAAGCTTCGGGCAGGTCATCTTTTAATTTTGCAAGAGGCTGCGGCGTCCTTATTCCTGCAACGACATCCTCTCCCTGTGCATTCATCAGGTACTCTCCGTATAGAACCCTCTCTCCGTTCGACGGATCACGGGTGAACGCAACACCGGTTGCGGATTTATCACCCATGTTCCCAAAGACCATCGTCTGGATATTCACCGCAGTCCCCAGGTTCTCAGGAATATCGTTTATCTTCCTGTAAGTGATCGCCCTTGGGTTAAACCAGGACTCAAAGACCGCTTTGATGGCCATCTTTAGCTGTTCAATTGGATTTGCCGGGAAATCTATGCCCGCGCTTCCTCTGATGATCTGTTTGTATTCTTCAATTATCTCCTTAAGGTCATCAACGGTTAACTCGGTATCGTACTTGTAACCGCGCGCCTGCTTCTTCTCCGACAAAACATGTTCGAAGTTATCGCCGTTTATGCCCATAACCACGTCGCCAAACATCTGAATGAACCTTCTATATGAGTCATAAGCAAAACGCTCATTGCCGGTAGCCTCTGACAGGGTCATTATGGAGTCCACATTTGAGCCAAGGTTCAGCACTGTATCCATCATTCCAGGCATAGAGACCTTAGCACCTGATCTAACCGAGACGAAAAGCGGGTACGACTTATCGCCAAGTTTCTTGCCGGTCTCCTTTTCGAGCTTAGCAAGGTTTTCCAAAACCTGATCCATCATTCCTTCAGGGAACTCCCTTCCATTTGCAATATACTCATTGCAGGTTTCTGTTGTGATGATGAACCCCGGTGGAACAGGTAATCCTATCCTGGTCATCTCTGCCAGGTTTGCTCCCTTACCCCCCAGCAGGTCGCGCATCTCAGCGCTTCCTTCGTTGAAATAATATACGTACTTTTTAGACATCAAACCCCCTTAAGGTTATCAGGTTATTAAATTATTTTCCCAAAAAACAAAGGAAGATTATAACACTATATTTCATAAATACAGCGAGGGATTTATCTTTTCGAAGTCAGCAAATCTCCTGTAAATGCTGACGCATCTCTTTAATATTGAAAGACGCTGCGCTCTTACTTCTTCCTCATCAGTCATCACAAGCACGCCGTCAAAAAAAGCATCTATCGGATTCTTTAGCTTCACAAGCTCCTTCAACACCTGGACGTGATTTCCGTTCTCAATCATGGCCGCAACCGACCTCTCGACGCTCTCGCAGGTGGAGAGCAAAACAAGCTCAACCTGCTCATTTAACCTTTCTTTATCTACTTCAACACCCGTCCAGTTCCTTGAAAGATTATTACATCGCTCAAAAGGCCTTACTATCAGTTCGACGAATTCTTTCAGCTCAAATGCCTCAGCAGCCTTCAACCTTTCAAACAGGTCAACAAGGTCATCGTGACCGCTATATATTATCGCGTCAACAAGCTCATAGTTCCTGCCCTCTTCCTTCAAAGACCTTTCAAGACGCTGCAGTACGAACTCAAGCGCGCTGTGTGCAACCTCCTTAAAATCTTTTAAATTTTTGTCCTGAGCAAGGTAGGCGTCGTAAGCAAACTGAAAAGCTTGAAGAAGTGAAATGGACAAACGGAACTTCTTGATTATATTGACAATACCGTTTGCCTTCCGCCTGAGCGCATAAGGGTCCTGCGATCCTGTTGGGACCAGACCTATGCCAATTAAGCCCACGATGGAATCAAATTTATCAGCAAGCGCCAGAATAGCACCCTCATTAGTCTCAGGAAGACCATCAGAACTCCCCCTTGGAAGGTAATGCTCAAATATTGTCCTGGCAGCCTTTGTTTCAGACTTCTGCTCCCTGAGATAATAATCGCCCATTATGCCTTCAAGATCTGGAAACTCCCTGACCATGGAGGTTAAAAGATCGTTCTTGCAATTTTGCGCAGCCATGGTCAGTGCCCCAATGTCCAGATCATTGTTGAAAATCGTAGTTAATTTGTCGGAAATTTCAACGAGTCTGTCCGCCTTGTCCCTCATGCTTCCGAGTTTTTCATGAAACATCAGACCTGAGAGTTGAGAATAAAGCGAATAAAAGTCCACCCTCATATCCTCCTCAAGAAAGAAATCAGCATCATCTAACCTTGCCAGCAGAACTTTCTCGTTTCCACTTCTGATCTCGTCAACCTCGTCCGGCGAACCGTTGCTCACGAACACAAACTTTGGCAGTAGATTCCCTTTCAGGTCAAAGATGGGAAAATAGCGCTGGTGAGACATCATTGCTGATTTCAAGACCGGCTCAGGAAGCCTGAGGTAGTTAGCATCAAAACTGCCCAGAACAGCTGTTGGATACTCAACCAGATCAACAACCTCATCAAAGACATCCTCATCAAGCAGCACTTTTAGTCCATGGCTGCACTCGATTTCAGACACCTGCTTCCTGATAATTTCAGCCCGCTCACCCCTGTCCACGACTACAAAATTTTTTCCGAGCAGACCTGCATAATCACTTGCAGTTTCAACCTCATGTGGACCAGGTGAAAGAAATCTATGTCCAAATGTACGCCTCCCTGATCTCACACCACCGACCTCAACCCCAAGAAGTTCATCACCATAAAGAACCAGAACCCACCTTATAGGACGCGAAAATTTGAAGTCACCGTTCCCCCATCTCATCGTTTTTGTAAATGGTATTGACATGACAAGAGATGATAGAGCTTGCGGAACGATTTCGCTTACAGGTCTCCCTTCTTCCACCTTCTTCAGAAAAACATACTTACCTTTCTCCGTATCAATTATGATGACCTCGCTCTCATCTGCAGCATTCGCCCTCAGGAACCCCATCAAGGCCCTGGTGGGCTTGCCTTCTGGATCGTATGAAACACCAAATGAGGGACCCTTGACCTGTTTTTCAATGCTCCTGCCGCACTCCGCAAGAGTTGTGATATAAATAGCGATTCGCCGCGGCCCACAATACAGCTCAAAGCTATCGAATTCAATATTGAGGTCGCTCAACACAACGGGCAGATTGACCTTCAGGTATTCAATGGCCTCAATGATGCTGGAGTGTGGAAGCTCCTCGGTGCCCAATTCAAATATCAAGTCTTTTGGCATAGTGGAAAACCCAGCTCTTCTCTCTGTTTTATATACATTAATGCAACTTTTTTTGAAAGACTGCGTACCCTGTTTATATAAAATGTCCTCTCGGTAACGCTGAAAGCCCTTCTTGCTTCAAGCAGATTAAAAATGTGTGAACATTTAAGCACCTGGTCGTATGCGGGTAGAACCAGCATAAAAGATATCATTCGCTTGCACTCACCCTCGCACATCTCAAACATCTTTTTCAAAACCTCGACATCTGCTTTTTCAAAGTTAAACTGCGACCACTCCTGCTCACTGATTTTGTGTATATCTCCGTAAGAAATATTACCAACCCAGCTTAGATCAAACACATTGCTGACCTTTTGAAGATACATCGATATGCGCTCAAGACCGTATGTTATCTCCACCGTAATCGGCTTGAGGTCCGTTCCTCCGGCCTGCTGAAAGTACGTAAATTGCGTTATCTCCATCCCATCGATCCAGACTTCCCATCCGAGACCTGAGGCCCCAAGCGATGGTGACTGCCAGTCATCCTCAATAAACCGAACATCATGCTTTAGCAGGTCGACGCCAAGCAGCTCCAGGCTCTTAAGATACCTGTCCTGGATATCATCCGGCGAAGGTTTGATGACCACTTGAAGTTGGTAATAATGCTGAAGTCGAAATGGATTCTCGCCATACCTGCCGTCCGTTGGCCTTCTCGAAGGCTCCACATAAACTGCACTCCACGGCTCAGGCCCAAGCGCTCGCAGGAAAGTGGCGGGATTGGAAGTACCTGCGCCAACTTCCAGATCATAGGGCTGATGCATGATGCAACCCAGATCGGCCCAGTATTTAAGCAGTGTTAAAATTATGCTCTGAAAATCCAAGACTATTTACCCCATTCTCCAGAAATCTGATCCATCACCTTCAGAAACCTGTAGCTCGACAGACTTTTTTCAAGATGATAGGAGATAAAGGCTTTTACCAGCGAATCCACCTCTTCAAGTGATCTGTTGCTTGCGATATCGGTTTTTTGCCAATCCTCCATCGGATTAAAAAACAGATCGTGTAAAAGTTTGATGGACTCCATGCTCAGGCGCCTTGTATAAGCCATCTCCACAGCACAGTCTGCACAGACGACTCCACCACTGCCGACGCTAAATAAAAATCCCTGGTTTAATATCATATCGCGGCCGCATATGCAACAGTTTTCAATCAAGGGTTCAAATCCCAACATGGTTAAGTATTTTGCCTGAAACGACATCAGCAAAAGCTTCAACCTGGAATCTGCTTTATCAAGTTGTTGAAAGAAATAATAAACCAGCTCATACGGTTCCCTGCGAGGCTCCTCAAGCTGACATCGCAGCGCCATATCCGCAATGACCGAGGCGCACGCAACCTTGCGCAGGTCAGATTTAATGCCTTTAAATGAGCCAACAGTCTCAGACTGCAGAACTATATCCAGGCCCTTACCGGTATATAAAAAAAGATCCGCACACGTAAAGGGTTCCAGCTTGCCACCAAACTTGCTTTTTGTCTTTCTTACACCCTTTGCCACTGCGCTGAGCAAGCCTCTTTCCCTGGACAGCAGCCGCAGTATCCTGTCTGACTCACCCAGTTTTAGCGTTGAAAGCACTATTGCGCGCATCTTGTAGTTTGGCATATTAGATTTTTTTGAAAGCGTGAGGTAGAAGCTCATCCAGGCTGTATTTCTTATAATTACAGTTGATATCAGACACTATTACTTCCATATCATCAGAAAATTCCGATAAAACCTGTCTGCATGCGCCACATGGCGCCGCGATATCCTTGCTTGCCGCGGACTTTGCCCCCTTCCTCTCTCCGACAACAGCGATCTTCTTTATCTTAAGGGTAGGACCAACTTCTCTGACTGCCATGAAAACAGCAGCACGCTCTGCGCAGATGGTAAGCCCATACGAGACGTTCTCCACGTTGCAGCCTGTAAAAGCCTTTCCATCGTTTGTCATCAGAGCCGCTCCCACCAGAAATCTCGAATATGGAGCGTATGCTCGTTCTCTCGCCTCCAGTGCCATCTTAACAAGCTCAATATCCTTCATTTATCTTCCTTTTAAAGCTTCACATATAAATTTTCGCAAGCTGAAAAATCAATACAGTGGCTAATATCCCTATTATAGATCCAGCGACAACCTCGACGAAGTTATGTATCTTCTTCTCAAGTCTGCTCTGGATGACCAGAAGCGCCATGAATAATGATATCGAAGATATCAGGTAGTTCTGCGTGATAAGTGTTATCGCAGTAAAACCTGAGAACGCAAGTGCACTGTGTCCGCTCGGAAACCCGCCTGAAATCGGCGTGCCGGTTCTGGAGAATGCTTTTAACATTATGACGAGGATTGAAACCAGGAGCAGGCAGACCACCGTAATGGCGGGGGCGGACTGCGCAACTCGGTTAATGATCGACAGCGCAAAAGGGCTCATGCGGTCAAAAAACAGAAGATATCCGATCAAAATAGCAGTCATGCTCGTTATCAGGACAGCTGCTGCCGAGACATCTTTCGCAACTTTTGCCATCGGATGTCTGGAAGATATGTAGATGTCAATAATCGCCTCGACTGCAGTATTAAAGAGCTCGGCAGTTATCACAATTGCGATTATTAGGAGCAGACCAATGAATTCAATACGGGTTAAATTCAAAAACAGGCTCGCTATAAGCACGGCGATCGCTATGGCGAAATGAATCTGCATGCTTCTCTGGGTTCTCAATACATGGATCAGACCTGATATGGCATAATTGAAGCTCTGGATGATGTTTCTCTTCCTATCCAATCCCGTTAAGCTCCGCAACAAAAGAATCGAATGCCGGCAATCCCCTGACCCTCTTGACAATCTGTTCCTGCAACTGGTACATCGGATTGTCATCATTATACGTCCCGTGCTCCATGCCCAGCGAATGCAAACACCCGTGCACGACAAGGCGCACGAGCTCCTCCTTAAAAGGACAGCCTGCCTCCCTTGCGTTCTTGAGCGCTACATGTGGACAGATGAATACCTCACCTGTAATGCTATCAGCGTGCTTTTCATCTTTTCCGTATTCAAGCGAGATAACATCAGTTGGCTCCTTCTTCTCAAAATACCTCTTATTGACTGACCTCATTTCAACAGGATCCACAAATATGATCTCCAGCAGCCCTAGCGACCTCAGTCCGGCAACCTTTTTCAAAAGTGAGACCGTGCTGGTAACCAGCCGTTTGCTTAACTTGAAATGCTCGATGCAGTTATTTATTTGAATTTCCATTTAATATCTTTAGCTCACCAGGTTTGATCACATGCTCTGGGTATTTTACCCGCGAATGGTATATTCCAATCAAGATCTGATTAAAGGCAGTCATCATATTATTCAATTCCTTAAGAGTGAGGTCGCATTCATCCAGTTGGCCGTCAGCCAACTTGTCATAAACTATGTTCTTAATCATATGTTCAATGTGCGAAGGCGATTGCAGCGCGATCGAGCGCGCAGTAGCCTCAACAGCATCAGCCAACATGAGTATCGCGGCCTCCTTGCTCTGCGGCTTTTTCGCAGGATAGCGAAACGTCTGTTCCGTTATCACGTTACGATAGTCCATCTTTTTCTGGCGATGATAGAAATATGATATTATGCTTGACCCATGATGCTGGCTTATCAGGTCGATGATCTGTTTGGGCAATCTCGACTTCTGAGCCATCTCCACTCCGTCCTTCAGATGATTAGTTATTATGATCCTGCTCAAACCAGGGTTTATGTCATCATGAATATTTTCGCCGATCTGATTTTCGGAAAAGAAATATGGTCTCCTTATCTTGCCTATATCATGATAATATGAAGCTACCCTGACCAGCAAAGAGTTGGCGCCAACGACATCTGCAGCTGATTCAGCTATGTTGCCAACAACCAAACTGTGATTGTAGGTGCCAGGAGCCTCCATCAGCAGCCTTTTGAGCAGAGGATTATTCGGACTTGACAACTCCAAGAGCCGCATGCTCGTCGTTACGCCGAAGATGTTCTCGAGAAACGGGAGAGCGCCTATGGTTATTATCGAACACGCTATACCATTAACAAGCGACATCGATGAATAGAAAACAACTGTGAAAAAGTTATTCCCGGAGACCGTAAGAGCTGCAGTTAACACAGCCAGTATTCCTGCGATGATGAATCCAGACTTTACAACATCAGACCTGACCGATGCTCTTGTCACAACAAAGGAAGAAAACATCCCGCCGAGCAATCCTGAGAGCAGGTACACATAATTAAAATTGGTTGCTATCGCAGTTACAACACTGGTAAACAGAACTGACATTATCGCAACCCGAGCACCGAAAAGTATTGTAAGTATCATTCCGACGGCAGCTATCGGTATGAGGAAACCGTAAAAAGGCGCCTGGATGTCGACCAGAAAGGATATGAATTTGGTGAATAATGAGAACAGAAAAAGCAGCATTGCAATCAAAAGCAACCATACAGGACGATCATATACCTCTGGGCTGAACTTCCGTATGAACATGGCAAGCAAGATTATCGAACTAATCAGGATTACACTTGTGCTCGCACCACCTAACCAGTCGTATTCCCGGCTCAATAAACCAAGGTTATCCAGGATTAGCATTGTTCGTTCATCCACGATGGCGCCGTCCATTATGATTGTCTGGTCTTTTTTTATCGAAATGGTCACAGGTTGAACGGCTGCTTTTGCTGCTTTTCTTGCAGTAGTCGTCTCCTCCTCATCATAGATAGCAGTTGACGTAATATATTTCTTTACGATCTCTGAAATATAGGGCAGGTAATTAATGTATTCGGGGGAGTCATTGAGTTGCTCGATCAACTCGTTCTGCAGGCTTGTGACCTCATTATCCTTAACAAGCCCTCCCATGGCCAATCTTATCAGTTCCATTGACTTGGTCTCAACGCGCTTGATGTTCTCCATCTCAGCAGATAGCAGATACAACAGGAAGTTATCTGAAAATGCATCCTCTATATTGCTCTTTGCCCTCACAAGCTTTTCATCAATCGTCAGATTCTCCATTGCCCTAACCTGATAGATCTTATAAAAAAGCTCAGATACCTTGGACATGGAACTATCAATCGCATTTGAGTCATATACGAATACAGGAGGAACCTCAAGTTCAGCCTTATTACGTTCCTGCTCAGTAGTTTTAACGTCCTCGAATTCAATGCTCCTGGGAGCTTTTATAGTCCTTGGGCTGGGTTGCCCCAATTGAACATCTATACTCGGAGAGAAGTCGCTTAGAAGAAGCGAACCCATTAGTGCCGTGAACACAATGATCAAAACTATCCTCTGGACGCTCTTATTGTTAAACGAGAAAAAGCGTCTGGATGAGCTAAATGAATTTTTTTTCATAATAGTTATTTAGCCAGATTTTCATTTTTCCTTTTTAACGCAGAACTCTTGCCCTTCTCCTCATATAATTTGTAAGCATTTACGATCTTCTGCACAAGCCGATGCCTAACAACATCACGTGAATCCAAATAGCAGAACTCTATGTCATCCAGGCCGTCAAGTATCTCGGCAACCGTTTTAAGGCCAGAAAATTTGCCCTCGGGCAGATCAATCTGGGTTATGTCCCCTGTTACCACTGCCTTTGAACCAAACCCAAGCCTTGTTAAGAACATTTTCATCTGCTCCGGGGAGGTGTTCTGTGCTTCATCGAGGATTATGAATGAGTCGTTTAAGGTTCTACCTCGCATATACGCAAGTGGAGCAACCTCTATTATCCCCCTGTCCATTAAATTGTGAAACTGCTCTGCACCCATCATCTCAAACAACGCATCATAGAGTGGCCTTAAATAGGGATCCACCTTCTCGTAAAGATCTCCTGGCAGAAATCCAAGCTTCTCTCCCGCCTCCACAACTGGCCTGACCAGAATTACCCTTGAGACCTCCTTGTTAGATAGGGCACTTACTGCCATTGCCATAGCAAGGTAGGTCTTGCCAGTCCCGGCAGGTCCAATCGCAAAAACAAGCGTATTTTTTCTGATCGCATCAACATATCCCTTCTGACCAGGTGTTTTGGGCCTGATTATCTTTCCCCTGTACGTAAGTATCGAGTCATTATAAAGTTGATGTGGTCTATACTCATCCTTTGCTTCTATCGCATCGATCGTCCTTAATACTGTATCAACATCGAGCTCCTGACCCTGGTTGGCCTGCTTTATGAGTTCGGAGATCACTTCTGACGCTATAATCGTGGCTTCCTCTTCGCCTTCAATCTCAATCTTATCTCCAAGCACAAAAATCTCCACGTTAAGATTATTTTCAACCAGTCTAAGGTTGGAGTCCTGGTTGCCAAGAAGCTCAAGCATGTCCCTGCCAGGTTCCAGATTAACATTAATAAGCAACCTATTTTTCACCAACTTAAATAAACCTCACTTTTAAGATAATATTTTCTCAACAATCTTGCGCACAGTACTTCCATCGGCTTTTCCCTTCACCTGTGCCATGACCCTGCCCATCACAGCGCCGACCTGTGCCGACCCGCTGGCATTAAGCTCAGCAATAACATTTTTGACCAGCTTCTCGACCTCATCTTCGGAAAGCTGTTCAGGCAGATAGTCCGAAAGTATATCTTTCTCGGCTTTCTCCTTCTCGAGAAGATCTACCCTTGAAGTTTTCTCATACTCAGCTATGGCCTGATCCCTTCTCTTTATCTCCCTCTTTACCACAGATATCAATTCATCCTCGGAAAGTTCTTTCTGTTTTGCTATCTCTGCATTTCGGATCTCAGAAACTAGAAGCCTTAAAGTGGATAGCCTTAATTTTTCCTGGTTTTTGAGCGACTGCTTAAAATCAAGATCAATTCTTTCTTTTAACATATTGCTCCTTTATCCTGGCGGCCAGCTCATCGGCCTTCCCCCAAGGAGATGTGCATGCATGTGATCAACACTCTGGCCCGCCTTAAGTCCAGTATTAATAACAGTGCGATAGCCGTCCTTATCAATCCTGTTACTGGCAGCAAGATCGTGCAGCACTTCAAACATCCTCTTCAGCACCCCGGCATTCATCCTCGCTATCTCGTTTATGGAGGTAATATGCTTCCTGGGGATCACGAGTATATGCACCGGCGCCTGCGGGTTGATGTCATGAAAAGCTACGACATCGTCATCCTCGTAAGCCTTGTTCGCTGGAATGCTGCCGTCAGCTATTTTGCAAAAAAGACACTCCTCCATCTTACCTCCCGTGCGTTCCAATTTTTACTCATCGATAAAATCAGCAACAAACCTGTCTCCTTCTTCCTTCTTCACCAGACAGTTCAGCACCATTCCCTCTTTGATGTTATCAGCTCTGATTAAAAGTTTAATATAATTTTGCGAAGTACCCAAATAAACTTCATCTTTTAACTTTTTTTCAACCGTGCACGAGAGTATATGGCCGAGAAATTTTCTTTTGCAATTTAAGGCAATCTCTTCGCCCATGTTAATCAGCTGTCTGCTTCTCCTTGTCTTTATATCCCCTGGGACCTGATCATCAAAATGCGCTGCCATGGTCCTGGCACGGGGTGAATATCTGAACACGTGGATCTTCAAAAATTCAAGTTCTGCCACTGCTCTACACGTCATCTCGAAGTCCTCATCGCTCTCACCGGGAAAGCCGACCATGACATCGGTGGTTATCCCGATTCCCGGGATCAATCTCTTCAGTTCCGTCACCCTGCGCCGATAGTCTTCATAACTGTAATTTCGCCCCATCCTCGCCAGCACAAAGTCGCTTGCGCTTTGAAGCGGAATATGGAGGTGATTTCTTACTCTATCATGCTCAAACAGCCTGAGGAGCTCGTCATCTATATCATTTAGCTCAATGGAGCTCAGCCTGATGTAGACATGAGGGAACTCTTCGAGAATCCTGTGCATCAACTGTGCAAGGCCCAGATCTGAAACTACATCCCTGTAAAGACCGATGTTCGTACCGGTCAGCACGATTTCGCAGGGGAAATCAAAGATGCTTCGCTCTATCTCATTTTTGATATCGTCATATCCGATGCTGTACGGAGCACCTCTTAAATATGGCACCACGCAGTATGAACAAAAACACGAACACCCTTCCTGTATCTTTATAATCGGCCTTGAATGCAGACGGGTGGACTTCGCATGATCTGGAGTGTTCGAGATTCTGAAACCGGCTATCTTTAATACCTCATCAATAAGAAGATCCTTCGCAGAGTTCGATAACAACTTAACTCTGTCGCTGTTCTCTGGTAATCCTGAAGTTCCGGCCTCTACGCAGCATCCGGTCAACATCAAAAACGAATTCCCGGCCTTCCAGACCCTTCTTATGATATCGAGCGATTTCTTTTCGCTTTCCCTCGTAACCGCACATGTGTTTATTATCGAAAAGTCAGCCTCACAAAAATCCTGACACTGTGTTAAGCCGATACCATCCAGTGATCTGGCAATCGAATCAAGTTCACTCTGATTTGTCCTGCAGCCAACCGATTTTATGTAGTACTTTATTTATATATCACCTGCACAACTTTTAATCTGCTCTAATTCATAATTCCTGACTATTGCAAGCGCCGCAACCGC
Organism: Actinomycetota bacterium; assembly: GCA_023488455.1. Next base: position 19,734 of record JAMDDV010000034.1, read on the forward strand.
CGCCGTCTCGCTACGAAGTATATTCTGATTAATGGTTACCGTGAATGCCCCTTTGCCGATAAGAAAATTTCTCTCCCCTTCATCCATGCTCCCCTCTGGGCCGATCACAAGCACGATCTTTCTCTGCACTGTATCGGAACTAGAACTTTCCTGGGGTCCTCCACTGCTGAAGTTGACCGCTGACATGGCCTTACCAACGGTGAACTCCGCTCCGCTTTCAAGAAATGCAAGCAGCACATACGACCCTGACATAAGTGCAACAGCATCAACAAGAGAAGCGGCAAATTTAATCGTGGGGATAACATCATTAAAGCTCTGATTGACGGCTTCTCTGCTTATCTTCAAAAGCCTCCTCTGTCTGTTCACGACGTTTGCCCTGCTTGCCTTATGCTCACATCTATTGAAAAAAGTGAGCACAATCTCATCCGTCCCTAATTCAGTCACCTTTTGAACCATATATTCCATCTTATCTGGCGCCATTACAGGCAAAATCAAGGATGTGTAAAACGGATTCCTTTTGATAATGCTGGTAGCGTTGACCCGAAGGGTTATGCTACTCTTTGAAATATCACTTATATCGGTTTCATAGCGAACGTTGCTGCTGCTGGCCACCACCCTGTCACCAATTTTCATCCGCAATACATTTGCAAGGTGATGGTAATCATCGCCATCAACAGTTATGATTCCACCGCTTTCATTAATTGGTCGGTCGGGAACTGAGGGCAATATTATATGGGCCTTCCTCAAGAAAACCTTCTTTCATAAAAAGCCTTAAATCCTCTTGTTACTTGAACGCCCTTTTTATGCGCTTGAAGAAATCTGTTGTTCCATCTCCCACCTTTTCGCCGCGAATCTCTGCAAGCCTCTTGTATAGTTTAATCTCTTCTTCAGAAAGCTTACTTTGAGTCCTGACGATCACAGTTACGATGTGGTCTCCTCTTCCCTTACCGTTAAGATGTGGGATGCCCTTGTTCCTTAACAATATTGAGTTATTGGATTGGGAGCCAGGGTAAACTTCTACACTCTGTTCTCCATCAAGTGTCTGCACAACTATGCTGGAACCAAGAGCCGCCTGTGCGAAGGATATCTCGACCTGGGAGTGGACGTTATACCCATCTCGCGTGAACAGCTTATGCGGCTTTACGCTGACATCGATGTAAAGGTCGCCGGGAGGCCCTCCATTCCTTCCAGCATCACCGTTACCAGAAAGCTTTAACCTGGTGTTATCAGAAATCCCGGCAGGTACATCAACATTAAGAGAAACCCTTTTTATTATAAGCCCTGTCCCCTGGCAAGCGGAGCACGGATGTAGAATTACCCTCCCTGATCCCTCACACCTCTCACATATCCTGGAGGTCATAATATTTCCAAGTATGGTATTTCTATATGTGCTTATCTGACCGCTGCCACCGCAGTCCGGACATTTGGTCACAGATGTACCACTATGCGCACCGCTTCCTTTGCAATCCTCGCAGACAAGCATGCGATCGTACTCAACGCTCTTCTTTACTCCAAAAGCAGCTTCCTCGAAGCTGATGGATAGATGAACCCTGCGATGATTTCCCTGTTTAGCCCGCGATCTCGCCTGCGTTCCGGTCGCCCTGCCAAAAAACGAATCGAAAATAGTTCCAAAATCACCAAAGATATCAAAAGCTGAAAAATCCTCGTTATAAGCCTGTCGCCTGCCGTTTACATAAATGTCGTGGCCTATCCTATCGTATTTATCACGCTCTATAGGATCAGATAGCACCTCATAAGCACGCGTGACGAGCTTAAATTTTTCTTCAGCCTCTGGGTCATCCTTATTTATATCCGGGTGGCACTTTCGAGCCATCTGCCTGTAGGCTTTTTTCAGCTCTTCGTTGCCTGCTCCACGACCTACTCCCAATACCTGATAAAAATCACCATCAAGCAAACCGATCACCTTTTCACTTAATCAAAAGAACTCAAATAATCGCTTAAGCTCTTACCAACATATTTTATTGCGGAGATCACCTTGGGATAGTCCATCCTCTTAGGCCCAATAACACCGATCGCTCCGGTGGGGAAACCCCTGTATTTAAAATGCGTGGCCACAAAGCTTAAATTCTGCATCTCCATTATCTCATTTTCCTGCCCTATCTTTACGAGAACTTCACTTTCAGAAATCTTTCTGTCCACAAGATCCATCAAATAATATTTCTGCTCGAGCATCTCCAGTAATGAACGAATCTTCTTCAAATCATCGAATTCAGGTTGCTTAAAAATTTCCGAGGCAACATGTGTAAAGATCCTTTTTTCTTCAAAATCCATTGCGCATTCAGTTACCTCCGACATTAACTGGTTGATAATCGACAACAGCCCATGGTCGCTTTCGGATATCCGCAAATCTGCGGTTTTTATCTCACTTATCTCCAATCCATCTAAAGCTGCGTTCAGGATGTTTGTCACTCGTTGAAGATCAAGTGCATTAAAAATCCTGCTTCTATTAAACTGTCTCTTCAACACATCTCCTGAAGTGGTAATAAGCACAAGTATCGTCCTCTCCTCATCCACAGATAGGATCTCAATATGTTTCAGCACGTAACTCCTGATGGATGGAGCAACCACGATCGACATCGAATTCGTTGAGGAAGCGAGCAGCTCGACTATATCCTTAAGTATCCTCTCTATCTCCCTACCGCACTTTAAATAAATAGAAGAAATGACACGAAAATATCCTGATGCATCAAGGCTGTTGGTCTTTATGTTATTTACAAAATACCTGTACCCAATATCAGTTGGAACTCTACCCGACGATGTATGAGGGTGATAAAGTAGACCGAGCGCCTCCAGCTGGGCCATCTCATTTCGCATTGTGGCCGAGCTTAATTCAAAACCGTACTTCTCAACCAGAACCTGAGAGGACACCGGCTCCGCCGTCCTCACATAATGAGTGATGATCATATTTAATATTTTTACTTTTCGTTCATCCAATCTCATAAGCTCTCCATATTAGCAATCAAACAACCAGAGTGCCAGCTATTCAAAAGATAAACTACCATCAGGATTTTATGCTGTCAAGAATTTCAAGCGCCAGGCCATCGGTCAAAAGCCTGAATTTGTTGTTAACTGCGATCCTGCCACCACTTAAATTGATATAACCATTTTCAGAAAGATAACTGATCGTGCTATTTAACTCCTTGATATCAATCATCGGTTCATTTCCAAGCAGACTGAGGTCTAATCCTTGAGCAGTACGAAGTGCAAGATAGACCTCCTCAAAAATTATCTCTCTCTCTGACAAATCCTCTTCATGTTCTATGGGCAGTAATCCCTTGCTGATAGCGTCGTTGTAAACTTTCAGGTCTGCAAAATTTTTGCGACGCGTTCGGTCAGTAAATGAGCACGCCGATGGTCCAAATCCGAAGTACGGCCTGCGCCTCCAGTAGTTCAAATTATGTCTGCACTCAAACCCGGCCCTGGCAAAGTTTGACACCTCGTAGCACGCGTAACCGTGAGCATCAAGTATGCGGCTGGCTGAGTAATACTGTTCACAAACCAGTTTATCCGACGGCATCCTGATGAGATTGTTTGCTATCAATTTGCTAAGTCCCGTTCCGGATTTTGATGTCAGGTGATAAAGTGAGATGCTCCTGGGCTCAAGCGATACGGCGCCCTCGAGTGAGCGCAGAAAATCCTGAGTGCTTTCGCCTGGGATTCCATACATAAGATCTACTCCAATATTCTCAAAGCCAGCATCAGCAGCAGCCCTGAAGGAATTAATTGCCGTCCGAGCATCGTGTTCCCTACCAAGCAATGACAGTGTACTGTCATTTAATGACTGAAAGCCTATGCTTATCCGATCAAAACCCGTTCTTCTTAATTGAGATAATTTTTTCGGATCCGCGGTCTCGGGGTTACATTCAATCGTCATCTCCTCAAGGTAGCTGCAATCAAACGAATTAAAAACGGAGGACACGAGCATCTCGATCTGATATACGCTCAGAACGGTCGGTGTTCCACCACCGAAATACACCGTCTGGACTTTGAAATCACGATCTCTTGCATAGAGCCCGATCTCCTTATTCAAAGAATTAACCGCTTTGGATATCATATCCTCATCAGCCACAAGTGAGAAAAAATCACAATAAGGACATTTACTGCGACAGAACGGTATATGAACATAAACTCCTGTATTCATCTTAAGTTTCTTTCTTTATGTTCAGCAGGGTCATGAACGCTTCAGCCGGCACCTCTACCCTGCCTATCTTCTTCAGCTTCTTCTTCCCCTCCTTCTGCTTCTCAAGAAGCTTTCGCTTTCTGGTTATATCGCCACCGTAACATTTGGCCAGTACGTCCTTCTTCTTTGCGCTTAATGTCTCACGGGCTATTATCTTTTTGCCAATGGTTGCCTGTATGGCAACCTCAAAGAGCTGGCGCGGCAGGATCGATTTCAGCTTCTTTATCACTTCCCTGCCCTTTGCCTCAGCGTCATCCCTGTGCATGATCATAGAAAGCGCATCAACCCGCTCACCCGCAAGAAGGATATCCACCCTGTCCAGCTCCGCTTTCCTGTAATCAAGCAGATCGTAATCCAGTGAGGCATACCCTCTGGTCTTCGACTTGAGCAGGTCAAAAAAATCTATTATCAGCTCTGATAGAGGCATATGATATACAAATCTCACCCTTTTATCAGAAACATAGCTCATCTCCTTAAAAATGGCACGTCTTGATTGGCACAACTCCATGATCCCGCCCACGAATTCAGATGGAGAAAAAATCTCCACGCTCACATAAGGCTCAGTTACATACTCATAAAAACCCTCATCTAAAAAATCGATCGGGTTTCTGATCGTCACTGGCTCTTTCCCATATTGCTTCACTACCAGCTCAACATTTGGAGTGGTGGCGAGAAGACCCAGATTGAACTCCCTCTCAAGCCTTTCTATTACAATTTCCATATGCAGTAATCCAAGAAACCCGCAGCGAAAACCAAACCCAAGTGCAGCCGAGCTCTCCGGTTCAAAATAAAGGGCTGCATCGTTTAACTTAAATCGCAAAAGTGCCTCACGCAGCAGCTCAAAGTCGCTTCCATCCATCGGGAAAAGACCACAAAAAACCATCGGTTTTGGCGGCTTATACCCTGGCAGAGGGGAATCCGCCGTGGCAATAGCACTTGTGAGCGTATCACCCACTGTGATCTTTTCGACATCCTTGATGCCATAGATGATGTATCCAACCTCACCTGCCTGCAGATTATTGGCTGCAACCATCTTTGGCCTGAAATAGCCGACCTCCTCAACTATCCCCCTTGCCTGCGTTGCCATCATCAACACCTCGTCTCCAGGCTTTACAACCCCATCTATTAATCTGACAAAGGCGATCACACCGCGATAGGTATCGTATTTCGAATCGAACACAAGCGCCTTTAGAGTTTTGCCTGGATCACCCTCAGGCGAAGGTAAATCATCGACGATAGCCTCAAGAAGCTCGGGAACACCCTGACCTGTCTTGGCACTTATGCGCAGTATCGAACTTGCATCAAATATGCTCAAAAGGTCAGCTATATCCCTTGCCGTCTCACCCACAGCAGCATTAGGAAGGTCGATCTTGTTGATCACTGGCACTATTTTCAGGCCGTTCTCCAGTGCTAGATAAACGTTTGCGATCGTCTGAGCCTGGATTCCCTGGGATGCGTCAACAACCAGTACCGCACCCTCACATGCTGCCAGCGACCTTGAAACCTCATATGTGAAATCAACATGACCAGGAGTATCGATGAGGTTAAAAGCATAATTCACCCCATCCCTCGCCTTATACTCTATCCTGACCGGGTGCGCTTTTATCGTGATGCCCCTTTCCCTTTCCAGGTCCATCGAGTCAAGTACTTGCTTCTCCATCTGCCTGGGTTCAATTGTGCCGGTTAGCTCAAGTATCCTATCGGCAAGCGTCGATTTACCATGATCTATATGTGCGATGATTGAAAAATTCCTAACTTTCGCTTGATCCAACCACAACACCGCTAACTTTTGACTTTAAATACGCTGCCAGCTGCTTCAATTCATTTAACTTAAAGGCGTAACATAAGATTATATAAGCTCCTATGGCGATAACTATTGAAGAACCAAGCGACATGATCTGAAATAACGTACTCCTACCAAGCAAGCGATCGAGCAGATACCAGACGAAATACGCGATGGCTGACATCAGGACGGTCGCAAGGGTCATTCGAATTACCGAATTAAATATCTCTCGCGCACCTAACCTGCCAATTCTTCTCCTCAAAAGAAACGATAGCGTCAGGAAATTCGCTATGCCCACAAGCGATGTCGATAACGCTAATCCCGCATATGAAAGAAACCTGATCAATATTAAGTCAAAAACAAAGTTAAAAAATATCGAAATTGCTGAAACTATTAGAGGTGTTCGAGTATCCTTCATGGCATAAAACACCCTGTTAAGCAGGGTCAGCACGCTGTAAGGTATCAGCCCAATTGAGAAGTAAAAAAGGGTAAGCGCAACCATGTATGTATTAGAAGCAGTGAACTCCCCTCTTTCATAAATCAAGCGTGTTATCGGAATGCTCAAAACCATTATGCCTGCCGTTGCCGGCAGCATGAGAAAAAATATTTCGCGCATGCCGGTAGAAAAAGCTGATTTCATTCCAGATACATCACCTGTTGAGGCCATCCTTGAAATTGCTGGAAAGAGGACGGTGGAAACTGCCACTGCAAAGATACCGAGCGGTAAATACCATATTCGTATTGCATAGTTTAGGACCGATATGAAACCAGTGCCGATGGATAGCGCAAAAATCTTATCCACAGATTCGTTTATCTGGATGCACCCAAGGCTTATTGTAGCAGGCAGCATTAGGGCGAACATGGACCTGACACCCGGATGTCTGAAATGCAGTTCGGGCTTATATCGAAGCGGTAACCTCCTTGAAAACGACAACAAAAATATCAGCTGCAGCAAAGTTCCTGCGAGAACTCCGTAAGCAAGTGCATAGGCACCATATCGCGACTGAAGGAAGACCACCGCAGATATGATCGCACCGTTGAAGATGACCGGTGATACTGAAACACTTGCGAAGTTGTCAAAAGAGTTCAAAAGTGATGAAAGTATGCCGGAAAGGCTCATCAACACAAGCGTGGGCAGCATTATCCTGGTTAAATCAACCGACAACTTCATCAGCTCGGGGTTCGATTTCATCTGGGGCAGAATTGACATCAAGCCCGGGACAAACGGAAAAACAATTAATATTAACGCAGCCAAAAACACCAGGACGTAATTCACAACAGTGTTTACGACCCTGTTTGCGTTATCCAGGTCTCCCTTTGTACTGTAGGAGCTCATTATCGGTATGAATGCCGATATAAGCGCAGCATCCGCAATCAACATCCTGAAAAGGTTGGGCAGATAGTATGCGACATTGTAAGCATCCATCTCTAAACCAGCACCGTAGTAGCTTGCCATTACCTGTTCCCTGAACAGACCTGATACCTTGGAGACCAGGGTCAGCAATATTACTGCTCCAATGGAGATCACGAGACTTTTACTTTTATTTATCTTTTTGATGCCTGAGAATGCACGGAAAATCATCCGATAGATTTTAACATTTATTGATATTTTGCAAATCGATATGTTAGAATAACCGCTCTTAATTCAATACAGGAGTAAGGTTGGCAAATATAAAATCTCAGATAAAGAGAATAGGAACATCGGAGAAACAGAGGCTGGCAAACAAGGCCGTCAAAACAAGAATAAAGTCAGAAATCAAGAAGTTCTACTACAATATCGAAGCAGGCGAGCTTCAAAAAGCTTCGGAGGATTACAGCAAGATATCCTCTTTACTTGACAGAGCCGCATCAAAAAGGGTAATACATCCCAACAACGCGTCAAATAAGAAGAGCAGCCTTTCAAAAAATTTGTCGGAAAAGATAGCCAGGGAAAAATCTGCTTAAAGACTCGAACTTCTAATCCCCTTGCATCGGAACAATGCTATCTCCTTAAGACAATCAGTAAGTGATATACTGAGGCTCCTATTTTTATACTGCCCAAAGATTAGCATCTCCAGTATTGTAACCAGCTCCTTCTCAGTGTAACCTTTTGATTCGCTGGCCAGGATCTTCGCCCTTATCAATCCTATCCCAAGCTCTTTTGCCATCTGTTCGATGTTCTTGCCAGCTTTTAATATCGATTTTACCTCGAGCATCTTCCTGTAGTTAGAATACAAGAGGAACACCAGCGAGATGAGTTCGCCTTCATGTTTACCCTCCATGTAGCTGCCAAGCCAAAAGAGAGCGCTACCCAGCTCCTTTTTATTGAGCATATCCTGAAAATCAAAAGCATTAAACTCTGCACTTTTTGAACCGATCAAGCGGATATCGCTCACATCGATGTTCTCACGGCTTCCAGTGTAAGCCGCCAGCTTAAGGATCTCATTTCTCAGCGTCAACGGATCAGTCTGCACGGATAGCAGTAACATGTGTGCAGCCTCCGTGGATATCTGTTTTCCAACCTGATCTGCAACCTTTTTTATAAACCCGATCACGGATCGCGTGATGTCCTCTACTTTATGTATTCTCGCAAGACCGCTTGCACTGGCACTATCCAGAAGGTCCTGAACATCAGGAGGCAAAGGCCGTGTGGACGATAGCACAAGCAGGCTCTGCGGATAATATTCATTCTCGCCAGGGACATTAGCACCATCTTTTGAGCCCCTTAACCTCTGGTTACTGCTCATCATGCCTTCAATGAAATTAATCAACCCTTTTCTACCCTGGGCTTTCAGTCTATCAATGTTTAAAAGAAAGAGCGCTTTTTTGGAAAAAAGATCTAAAGAGTTCAGCCATGACAACAGGTCAGTCACGTCAAGATCAGGCTGTTCTGCTCCTGCCTGAATAACCTCATAGCCGGGCTCATCTCTTACAGTCAACTGCAATTTCAGCAGCTTTACCTGAAAATCCAACCCCTTTTCATGCCCAAAATATACGTTAATAGGTCGCATGCAATTATTAAACCATACTAGTTCGCCAAAGAAAGAGTTCCCTTATCTATTTTAAAACGGATAGTGCCATCAAGATCGGTTCTGAAGTATTTAATACCATCTTTTTCCAGAAATTCCAGTAGCTCCCTGCTTGGATGCCCAAACTTATTTTTTTCGCCAACTGAGATCACCGCGCCGCGCGGCTCTGTCATCAAAAATAACCGTCTGTTTAATGCCTTTATATCGCCGTGATGCGCTATCTTCACAATGTCCAGTTCATCGCCTGCCAGGTCGTCAATCAACTCATTTAAAGCCAGGTCAGTCGCATCCTCATCCGAATCCGACAGATACAGCACCTTACTTCCTTCAACATCTACCAGAAAGATCAACGAATACCTGTTTGCATCAAGAACGGCAGCTTTTATCAACTTACCTGGCCAATATATCTTTATCTTCGCACCTTCATCCAGCACTATTTCATCGCCACTTGCAATATAATTAAATCTTGTCTCGGCGACATTTAATTTATCCTTAAGGATGCCAAGCTCCGGGCTATTTGCGAGAAATTGTGGGATAACGATCTTTTCAACCTCGAACTTATCGCAAATCCTGAGCGCACCACCTGCATGGTCGTCGTGAAGGTGGGTAAGGATGAGCAGATCTATGCTCCTGATACAATGGGTTGCAAGAAAAGAGCACACACTGGCTCCATCTGGCCCGCAATCTATCAGTACCTTCCTGCCCTTTGAAGTGACGATGAGCGAGGAATCACCCTGACCCACATCGAAAAACACGACATATGGCACCCTGGTTTTTACAAGGATGAATGGAAAGATTGAGACGAAGATCAGATAAGAGGAAAGGATAAGTAAACATATCGTTCTAAATACTCCTTTGGCGCAAAATCTTTTGAAAAGCAGAAATACCAATGCTGCAAACGCAATATAGCAGGCCACCCAAATAGAATTTGGGCGAGTGACTGATATGCTTGAAATAGGATTTCTGTAAAAAATCCTTCCAATTGCAAAGAGCAAATTAAGGCTGCCATCAAGTACAAGAGCAAGCGCACGCAGTGGAACCATCGCAAAGATCAGTCCTGTTATTAGAATTAGAGGAACTATCGGAGTGGCCAGTAGATTTGCCAGCAGAAAAACCACTGATAGCGATTCAAATCGTAAAGCAAGAATCGGAACGATCCCGATCTGTGCTGCTATAGACGCGCCTATCATCTCACCAAGCACAGCCGGCATGAAATCCAGCGCCTTCCGCAGAAATGGCGAAAAAAGAAGAATTGATGATGTGGAAAGATATGAAAGCTGGAAGCCGACATCATACAGTACCTGCGGATCGTAACCAGTTACCAGAAGAAATGAGATGCATAAAGCATTAAATGAACTGGCTTTCCTACCCACGATCAGACCGCTATAAAGCAATATGGCCATGATCAACGACCGCAGTATTGAAGGGCCGAGATCAGTTAAAAACGAATAGGCCGTCACCAAAAATATGGCAAAAATCAGCTTATACACCTTTCTTGTAGGCAATATATTCATGGTCAGTGAAATTCCCCCAAATACGATGGCAAGATGCTGACCTGATATCGCGATTAGATGCAATAGACCGCAATCCTTAAATGAAAACTCGATTGCATCGCCGAGTTTTACTTCATCGCCTAAGAGCGTTGCCCGCATATAAGCATTCTTCTCAGACGATAACGATCTCTCCAGGTTATTCCTTATATAACCTCTGATCTTCTCCAGAAAGGTGAAAGATAGGAGCTCGCCCGGTTCACCCTCCTTCTTCAATCTATCAACAGAAGCCTGAATTTCAAAACGAGAATTGAAGCTGATCTGCCTTGCCATAATATGAGCCCTGAAAACACCAAGTAATGAAAATATTAGAATCACTGTAAGCATCGACTTCAAACTGGTGTTTTTTGACAGGATAATCACCAATCCTGCCACAAGAGATGCTGCCAGACACGCAATCGGAACAAATGGGGAGCTATATGAATTGCCGAAGAGAAGCCCGAATAAAAACGATAAAGCCGCCAGAGGTGCGAGGTTTGCTCTGCGCCACCGCTCATTTTCAGACGTCAATCAGCTCTCTTATCTCCTCTAACTTCTTCTCACCTATTCCGCTAACGTTGAGAAGTTCATCGACCGAATTAAATTTCCCTTTCTCCTGCCTGTACTTGATGATCCGCTCAGCCAGGCTGGGCCCGATTCCCGGCAGTTCCTGCAGTTGCTGGGCATTAGAGGTGTTGATGTTCAACTTCCTGTTCAACTGGATCACGGCCTGATCGCTAACAATATCAGGAGCATTTTCATCCGGGACATTGATCATCATCCCATCGGACAGTTCCTGCGCGAGGTTTATCGCCTCCAGATTAGCTACTTCTGTAGTACCCCCAGCGGCTGTTATCGCATCCACCACCCTTGAGCCGTCCTCAATCATGTAGACGCCAGGGTTGGCAACCTCACCGCAGATGTAAACACAGATATTTGCGGTACTTTTAATCTCACTGGACCTGGACCTTATTATCTCCATAACCTGGCTATCTCTGGCAAAACCAGATCTGAAACGCGGATAAAAAAAAGAAGATAGTATGGCAAGTAGTATAAGAGATGTAATCGATATCAATTGTTTCTGTTTACCTGATAACGATCCGAGCCAGATCAAAAAACGGACTGACCTTGTTGAAGAACGGCTAATCACATATTAATAATAGCATAAATATATATTTATGTTAATATATATTTAAGTTTATATCACAATGTTGACAAGTCTATCCTTAATGACGAAGACTTTCTTTGGAGCCGCATCACCGAGATGATGCCTTATTTTGGGCAGGGAGAAAGCCATCTCTTTGAGCTCTTCCTCGGATAAACCCTTCCTGACCTCAGCTCTATCCCTTAGCTTACCGTTAATCTGAATAATCAGCGTGATAAAACCGGTCTCAAGCTTATCCTGTTCATATTCTGGCCACGGACGCCGGTGGATGCTCATTCTTTCGCCAAAATGTGACCATAACTCATCGCAGATGTGCGGTGCAACAGGTGAAAGAAGGTTCACAAGGGTACTTGCCACAAATCCGACAAGCTCACCAGACATTTCTTCACTATCTTTTTCTTCGATGTATCTCGAAATCTCGTTAGTCAGTTCCATTATGGAGGCAATTGCAGTGTTGAAACTGAACCGCTCACCCATGTCCTCAGAGACCTTTTTTATGGTCTGATTTGTCTTGATTTCAAGCGCCTTCTCAACTTCACCATCTCGTCGGCCATTATCTGATCTCGAGATCCGGATGCAATCTTTTACTATCCGGTAGAACCTGTTCAGGAACCTGTATGCACCCTCAATCCCTCTGTCGCTCCATTCCATGTCTACATCCGGCGGCCCCGCGAAGAGTATCATCAGCCGTGCCGTGTCGGCCCCGTATTTCTCGATTATGCAGGATGGATCAACAACATTGCCCTTAGATTTCGACATTTTGGCTCCATCCTTATAGATCATCCCCTGGGTGAAAAGATTTTTAAACGGCTCCCTGATGGATATAAGACCCAAATCGTTAAAAACTTTCGTGAAAAAGCGCGAATACAATAGATGAAGCACTGCATGTTCTACACCACCGATATACTGGTCAACCGGCAGCCAGTGATCAACAAGCTCACGTAAAAAAGCCCTGCCGTCGTCCTGCGGACTTGTGTACCGCAGATAATACCATGAAGAACATACAAACGTATCCATCGTATCCGTCTCGCGCCGTGCATCACCACCACATATGGGGCACGTTGTCTTCACGAACTGCTCGCTGGTCAGAAGAGGAGATTGACCCGTTGGCACGAAATCGACATCCATTGGAAGCAGAACCGGCAGATCGCTTTCTTTGACCGGAACAGTCCCGCATCTGTCACAATAAACGATGGGGATGGGCGCTCCCCAGTACCTCTGCCTTGAGATCAACCAGTCCTTTAACTTAAATGAGATATCAAACTTTCCAATGCCTTCCTCATCGAGCATCTCGACGATCTTTTTAATCCCAACCTCATTTGGGAGCCCGCTAAATTCGCCCGAATTCACCATTATTCCATTTCCTATGTAGGGAAGACCTTCAGGCGAATTGACGTTCTTCTCCTCACCATCTGATATGACCCTTATGATTGGGAGCGAATATTTTTTTGCGAAATCGTAATCGCGTTCATCGTGCGCAGGAACTGCCATAATGGCACCTGTGCCATATTCCATCAGGACATAGTTTGCCACCCAGAGAGGGATCTTCTCGTCATTTACGGGATTGATGACGTACCTGCCAGTGAATATTCCCTTCTTATCCAGATCAATTGAAGATCGGTCAACAAGCGACTCGATTAAAACCTCGTTTTTAAAATTCAGCACTGCTGCCTCATATCTGGTTCCGGCAACGATCTCCGAGACAAGCGGATGATCAGGCGCCATCACGAAAAAGGTAGCTCCAAAAAGGGTGTCAGGTCTTGTGGTGAACACGGGGATATCGGTCCTGCCATCATCAAGTTTAAAATTGATAAGAGCACCCTCACTTCTGCCGATCCAGTTCCTCTGCATTATCTTCACACGTTCTGGCCACCCGGCAAGCAGCTCTATATCATCAAGAAGGGCCTGCGCATAGTCCGTGATCTTGAAAAACCACTGGACAAGCTCTTTCTTCGTTACCTCGGTTGAACACCTCTCACAACGTCTGTCCACAACCTGCTCATTGGCCAGCACCGTGCTGCACGATGGGCACCAGTTGACCGGTGCCTTCTTTCTAACAGCAAGGCCGGCTTTGTACAGCTGGAGAAATATCCACTGCGTCCATTTATAATAGTCTGGTTCACATGTGGTAACTTCCCTATTCCAGTCATACATGATTCCCATCTTCTTGAACGTCTTTTTCCACGATGCAATGTTATTCATCGTGAAAATCCTCGGGTGAACATTGCTCTTTATCGCTGCGTTCTCAGCAGGAAGGCCAAAGGCATCCCAGCCCATAGGCCGCATTGTATCGTAGCCCTGTCTTACCCTTATCCTGAAAAGCACGTCACCTATTACATAGTTCTTTACATGCCCCATATGTGGAACACCCGATGGATAAGGAAACATCTCCAGAAGGTAATATTTTCGTCCCTTTCCAGTGGCTTTAACGATGTCCTGTCCCCAGTAATCCTGCCACTTAGCCTCTATGTTTCTGTGATCGTACCTATCACTTTGCATGCCTTCTCACCGTTATTTATCAAATATAAAAATACTCATCCCTTAGGGACGAGTATTATTGGTGGAGCTGACGGGATTTGAACCCGTGGCCTCTTCCCTGCCAGAGAAGCGCGCTTCCGCTGCGCTACAGCCCCACTTAAGTTCTCCAGTCTAATTTCTCTGAATCCTTCCAGAGACGCTCGAGGCAATAAAATTCCCTGAGCTCCTTTGAAAAGATGTGAACTACTATATCAAAATAATCCATCAAAATCCAACCGATGGAGGATTCGATCCTGACAGGTCGCCTTCCTCTCTCCCTTAATTTTTCCTCTATATAATCGTATAGGCTGCTCACATGAATCCTGTTGATGCCACTTAAAATTACAAAATAACCTGTAATGGATAATCTCTTACCGACATCCAGGATGACGACATCTTCTGCCTTCTTCTCATCTGCAAACTTCGCTGCCATTGTTGCCAATTCCCTTGAATCTAAGGTCTTACCAATCATATTGTCCTTGAAAATCCTATCCCGACTCCTTTTTATGCTTATCTGGAAAATAGAAGCCCATCTTCTGTATGTAATTGGCCACACCCTCGGGCAACAGATACTTAATTGGCCTTCCCTCTTTCACCCTTTTCCTTATATCGGTTGAGGATATTGCAAGCGCGGGTATCTCCATCACGTAAATGACTTTATCATCAGCATTCTGAAGTGGTCTGCCAAGCAAGGACTCTTCCAGCGATCTGATCCTGGAAATATCATAACCTGGCCTTGTTGCCGCTATGAACTTGCACTTTTGAATAACGATGTGCGGCTCCTTCCAGGTGAGGATCTCAAGTATGGCATCCGCACCGGTAATGAAAAAAAGTTGCGCGAAATCCTTATACCTGTCATACAGTTCGCTTATCGTATCTATGGATCGAGTTTCGCCTCCCCGGTCTATCTCCATTCTTGAAACCACGAACTTTGGATTTGAGGCCGTTGCTATGACCACCATCAGATACCTGTGCTCTGCTTCAACGATATCCCTGTTTCCTTTGTACATGGGATTGCTCGTCGGCATGAATATTACCTGGTCCAAGGCGAACTGATTTGCCGCCTCCTCTGCGGTTACAAGATGCCCATAATGGATCGGGTTAAACGTACCACCCATTATGCCTATCTTCAGCTTACCTCGCAAGTCTACTCCCTTACCTGGCCGTCACCATAGAGCACAAACTTGGTCGTAGTCAACTCTCTCAGACCCATGGGTCCTCTGGCATGCAGACGCTGCGTGCTTATCCCGATTTCAGACCCCAGGCCGTATTCAAAGCCGTCGGTGAAGCGCGTCGATGCATTTACGTACACAGCAGCTGAATCAACTTTCGTGGTGAACTCACAAGCACTTCGATAATCATCAGTCACTATTGCATCGCTGTGATGTGAACTGTACTTATTAATATGTTCTATGGCCATCTCTATCGAATCAATGACCTTTACTGAAATCTTAAGTGCAAGGTACTCGCGATAATAGTCGTCCTCACTTGCTGGCTTTACCCGTTCATCATAAGCGGCTGTCCTCGCACAGCCAAATATCTCGACTCCATTTTTTATTAAAGAGTCAATTGCAGAAGGCATGAACTCATCCGCAACCGTTTGATGTACCAGCAACGATTCTGCAGCGTTGCACACAGAACACCTCGAAATCTTGGCATTTATCAGTATTTTTAACGCCATTTCAAGATCTGCATATTCATCGACATAAACATGACAGTTACCTATTCCCGTCTCGATCACCGGAACGGTTGAATTATTGACCACGTTTTGAATGAGATCGTTGCCCCCACGGGGGATGAGCAGGTCAAGGTATTCCCTGCATCGCATTAACTCATTTGCATGCGTCCTGTCTGGCGAATCTAGCAGAACTATCGTATCCGGGTTAAGACCGACACCCGCAATGGCATTGCGCATCACATTAACGATGACCCTGTTGGTATTAAGGATATTTGAGCTACCTCGCAGTATGATCGCATTGCCTGATTTCAGACAGAGCACCGATGCATCGATGGTCACGTTCGGCCTGGCTTCATAGATGATCCCGATGACACCAATGGGAACTCTTACTTTGTTGAGCATGAGCCCATTGTGAAGCCTCCTTCCTTCTACCACCTCTCCAATGGGATCGTCCAGGTCGATCACCTTTTTTATGCCCTCTATAGCCTGACCTATCCTCTTTTCGTTAAGCGCAAGCCTATCCAGGAGAGCATCTGAGATGCCCGCTTGCCTCGAGCTCTCAATATCAATCTGATTTGCTGCCATGATTTCGGGCACACCTGCCAGCAGCTCTTTTGATATAGAGGCAAGCGCACCGTTCTTCATATGCGTCCCAAGGGAGGAGAGCTCAAAAGCTGCCTTCTTTGCCCTTCTGCCTATATCGGTTACAACTGACAAAGCATTCTCCTTCGATATACTAAAATACTACCATGAAATCGCGGTGGATTATCTCTTTGCAATAATTAATATTCACATTAACCTCACCAGTAGATCTATCATCGAGATATTTCTTCAGCTCAAGGCTTGAGTAGTTGGTGATTCCCTTCCCTATTAACTCTCCAGCACCAGAGATTATGTCCACAGTCTCTCCCTGATTAAAATCTCCTCTTATGCTCACAAGCCCGACCAGAAGCAGGCTCTTCTTGTTGCTGGTAATTGCCTTTATCGCTCCTTCATCGATCTCAAGTTTGCCCAGGGATGGTTTTGCGAAAGCGATCCATCTCTTCTTCTGATTAATAACCCTTGGCGCAGGCATGAACCTGGTGCAAACAGCATTACTATACAGCAGATCTCTAAGGATTGACTCCTTTCTGCCGTTTGCAATGACCATTTCGATATTTGAAATCGTGGCTATCTTGGCAGCTTTTATCTTAGTGACCATTCCGCCTACCGTTAGCGCGGAGCCTGACCCCTTTGCCAGGTTTTCAATTTCCAAATCAATATTCTTCACGGTCTCAATGATTTTGTGCCCCCCATCCGGTTGCTGGCAATACAACCCATCAACATTTGACAGGATAACAAGCACATCCGCCTGAACCATGCCTGCCACGATTGCTGCAAGCGTATCGTTATCGCCGAACCTGATCTCCTCCACCGCAACCGTGTCGTTCTCGTTGACTATGGGTATGATGCCCATTTCGATGAGCGTTATCAGGGTATTCCTTGCGTTCAGATACTGTTTTCTAAGCGCCATCTCCTGACCTGTAAGAAGCACCTGAGCTACTGTTAGATCGTACTTTGTGAATTCGCTATTGTAGGCATTCATCAGCATGTTCTGACCCACCGCAGCTGAAGC
The DNA here is from genome assembly GCA_023488455.1 of Actinomycetota bacterium. Next base: position 37,230 of record JAMDDV010000034.1, read on the forward strand.
CTGAAGCATGGGCATCTCCTTCGGCCTGCTGGTGATATTAAGCTTCTGCATTCCAGCAGCAATTGCCCCGGAGGAGACCAGGACTATTTCAAGCCCTTCCTTTTTCAGGTGTGCGATATCACGTGCTATCCTGGCAAAATATTCCATGTCCAGCCTTCCTGAATCATCCGTCAGAATGCTGCTTCCAAGCTTTATGACCCAGCGATCTTTCCTCATCTATCCAACCTTCTCATCATGTTTAAGCACCCTGAAAACGTGTTCTAAGAATATATCAACTCCATCTCCATTTAAAGCGCTGCAGGCAAAAACCGGCTCATCTGAATATTCAGTGAAAAATTCAATTGCCCTCTTGATCTCCTTTTTATCTTCAACAAGATCGATCTTGTTCAAAAGTAAGGTCTTTCTCTTCGAGAAGACATCATGGTCGTAGAATCTCAACTCCTCCAACAACACATCAAGATCGTCTTTGGCACTTGATACTCCCTTTGAAATATCAAGCAGAATGGTCAAAAGACACGTTCTTTTTATATGGCGCAAAAATTTATGCCCAAGCCCTTTGCCCTTCGATGCACCTTCGATCAATCCGGGGATATCAGCGAAAATGATATGACGATCGTTCCCGGGACATCTGTAAGCCCCGAGCACCGGATCCAATGTGGTGAACGCGTAATCTCCAACCCTTGAGTTAGCACTCGTTATTCTGTTCAAAAGCGTGGACTTCCCGCTGTTTGGCTTGCCTATTAAACCGACATCCGCCAGAAGCCTGAGCTCAAGGTTAAAAACTTTCTCTTCGCCATTACTACCAGGTAATGCGAACTTCGGATAACGATTTTTCTGGGTAACAAAACTTGCATTGCCCCTGCCACCCCTGCCACCAGAGGCAATTTTAATCTCCTGACCAGGAAGTGTAAGATCCCCAAGAGTCTCATTAGCCTGGACATCCTTAACGATCGTCCCCACAGGGACGAGTAAGACTAGGTCAGCACCATTTGCACCGTTTTTGTTGTTACTGCCGCCATTTTTGCCGTTTTCTGCCTTGTAGTGAGGTTTTGCCTTAAAATCGAGGAATGAAGACCTGTCAAGCGAGGCATGTAGAATTACACTCCCCCCATTACCACCGTTACCACCATCAGGAGTGCCATGCGGATTGAACTTCGTCCGGTGGAAGCTAACGCAGCCCTTTCCACCATTTCCACCTTTAACAAATATTCTGACTTCGTCTATCAAGTGCAGTTTTTCAGGATATCACATCGACGGTCCTGCTGCGCTGACCGTTGTGATTGAACACAACCCTGCCGTCGACTTTAGCATAAAGGGTATCGTCCTTTCCTATGCCAACGTTAATACCTGGCTTAAACTTCGTTCCTCGCTGACGCAGTATTATCGTCCCTGCCTTGACTATTTCACCACCATATTTCTTGACGCCCAAAAACTTGGGATTGCTATCCCGTCCGTTTTTGGCGCTGCCCGTTCCTTTTTTATGAGCCATCTATCACACCTACCCGAATTCCTGAATTATTTTTTCTTTCCAGCCTGCTTTTTAGCACCAGGCTTCTGGCTGGTGATCTTTAACTTCTCAACTTTTTTCTTTACAGTTTTCCTTGGCGTTACCTCAGCAGAAGGCTTCACTTTAACTCTTGCTCTAGCGGTGGGTTTTCCTTTTGCTGTCTGGGCTCCTTTAGCTGCGGCTTTTCCCTGCTTAGCAGGGGCAGCTTTTGTCCTGTCAACTACCTCCACTGTCTCTTTCCTAACCGTTTCTTCAGCAACAGCCATCTCGTCAAAATTAATCCCTGACGAGCTTATTTCGGTAACCTCAAGCTGTGTCTGCAACTTCCTGTGACCGGTCTTTACCCTGTACCTCTTCTTGGGCTTATACTTGAAAACAACCACCTTCTCGCCTTTAAAATTGTCAACCACAGTAAAGCGCGAGGTAACAGAATCCAGCAACGACCCGTCCAAAATCGTCTTGCCACCAACAACAGCCATCTCGGCACCGTTTACGACAATCTCATCTCCTGAGGTCTTACCGAGATTGTCCACAACGATGCGTTCACCTTTGAATATCTTATATTGTTTGCCTTGAATTGAAACTATAGCGTAATTAATCTAAATCTCCTTTTGGCAAAAAAGCAAACTACATTTTAACACCTCACGTGCTTCCGTCAAGAAAAAAGGCAAAATTCAAACTCAAAAAACTGCCCTAACTCTTACGACCGGAAGCGAGCATCTTTGCCTGACCGAGCGGTCCTTTGAAGATTAACCGAAGCTCGTCGCCTTTTAGCGATGAATCTATTGACAGAAAAACATTAACCTTGAATCCCTTCTCGAGCAGTCTCATAAATCGACGCCTCTTGCTTGATAAAAAACTATATGCTGACTCGCTCAACCCAAACACGAAAGCTTCCTCCCTTGTATTTTTTATCATTTCGCGCATTTTTTTCTGAATGTTAATAAAAGTTGTCTCATCTGAAATAACGTACCCGGTACCACCACAATTCGGACATACATCACAAAGCGCACCAATGATCCCATCCGAGGTTCCCTTTCGCGTCATCTCTATCAGGCCAAGTTTTGATATCTCAACCACCTGAGACCTGGCCTGATCCTTCTTCAAGTTCTCAAGAAAGGTCTTAAGCACCTTTTCCCGAGATTCCTTTCTCTCCATATCAATAAAATCAACAACGATCAGACCGCCCGTGTCCCTGAGGCGCAGTTGCCGTACTATCTCCTTGCATGCCTCCAGATTTGTTTTTAATATCGTTTCCTCAAGATCTGACTTGCCGATGAACTTACCTGTGTTCACATCTATGCTCGTAAGCGCTTCGGTGTGGTCTATTATCAGATAACCTCCGGACTTTAGCTTTACCTTCCTCTGCAGCGCTTCATGTATAGCATCCTCAACGCCGTACTTTTCAAAAAGTGGGATCAAGCCAGAATATACGGTTATCCTCGAAGAATCATGTGCAGATATACGTTTTAAGAACGACGAAACCCTGTTAACAAGATGCTTGGAATCAACTATGATCTCATCAAATTCAAGCGAATAGATATCCCTTAATGCCTTTTCAACCAGATCAAGTTCCCTATAGATTAATTTCGGTCCCCACGCCAGTAGCATCTTTCTTTCTATCCCAGCCCAAACCTTCTGCAGATACCTCAGGTCACGGATCAGCAGCTGCTCATCAACAAGTCTTGCAGCAGTCCTGACAATGATTCCTATATCCTGTTTTCTTATCTTATTGGCAATCTCGCGCAGCCTATCGCGCTCTTTTGGCTCCAGCTTCTTGGATATACCGACTCCTGTACTGTAGGGCATCAAAACAAGAAACCTTCCGGGGATGGATATGAACGTCGTGAGCCTTGCACCCTTGGATCTGATCGGCTCCTTTGTCACCTGAACCACAATTCGCTGACCAGGCTTCAGCACATTCTGGATCTTCTTGGTTGTCTCAGGAGCAACATCCAGATCCTCCTTCTGGACGAACACCTCATCGATGTACAGGAAGGCGTTCCTGGACTCTCCGATATCGATGAACGCAGCGCCCAACCCTGGGACTATATTCTGCACCCTTCCTAAATAAATATTGCCCAGGATGGACTGCGATCCCTTGCGACTAAAATATAATTCCACTACCTCAGAGTCTTCGAGAACAGCGAGCCTTACCTCATGCTCGCTGGAGGTCAAAAGTATCTTTTTTGGCATTTCAACCCATCAAACTTTTTTGGTCTCTAACAAGACCGACGCGCGTAATATTTGCTATCCTGTACACACGACCATCAAAAGTTACAAGACCAGACAAAAACTTTTGCAGTTTTAGTTTTGAATTAATATCGAGCTTAAATGATATTCTAACTATGCCGCCCATGAAATATTTTACATCAATATCATCAACATTATCACCACTTAAAATTTCGGAAATCAGATACGGCACAGCTTCTGGATTAAGATCACCATCATCCAGCTTCAATAAAGTCATGACAAACCTGACCTTCGTATTTTGCCTACCGATTATCGAGCTTTTTTTCTCAACCTGTCTGACTTCAATAATGCGAATACCGTTCATTAAATAGTTATTAATATTATGCACCATGTCCAAAGAAGATACCTTTTTGGTCAAAAACAGGTCAAAAATCTCATTTTGACCTGATACCCCAACGGGAAGCGGGTAAGAATAATTCATCTTCATAGTGGGGTTAAAGCCTCTGCTGTATTGAACAGGGATATCAGCACAACTGACAGCAGATTTCAGGATATCTAAAAGGTCGAGATGCGAAATGAACTTCGCCGCTCCCACCTTTTTCATCGTTATCCTGTAAATAAACTTTTCTGCCGATGCTTCACTCATTTATAATGTTTCTGACGCCAAAATTATGACATACATCACAAAGTACGCATCCTGACTTTCTGCAATCCTGCGTAAGCTCACCTGTTTCTGACCTCATCAGTTCATCCTTTAGAAAATCCTTATTTATGCCGATGTCAATGTGATCCCACGGCAGTATCTCGTCAATTGGTATATCTCGCTGGGCAAATTTGTCAAGATCAAGCCCCTCTTCTTTAAATGCGCTGACCCATTTATCTACATTAAAATGTTCTGACCAGGAATCAAACTTCGCCCCAGCCTTCCAGGCATTCAGTATTACCTTGCCTACGTTCCTGTTCCCACGCCCCAAGACCGATTCAACAGAAGTTGAACATGGATCATGCCATCTGACATCGTAAATACGCTTGCTCAACCTTCTGCATATCTCATCTTTCTTCTCCATGAAATACTGCACAGGTCTTTGCCCAACCCACTGAAAAGGCGTATGCGGCTTTGGTGAGAATAGAGCCAGGTTTAATATCAATTTGAACTTAGAACGGAAGAGGTTCAGGGACAGGAGTTCGCCAGCCAGCTCTGTGATATCTTCACAAATCTTAACTATTCCAAGAATATCATCATCAGTCTCCTCCGGTAGCCCGATCATGAAGTAAAGTTTTATCCTTGTCCACCCCGATTTAAATGCAGCTCCGATACCCTCTATGATCTGCTCATCTGAAATGTCCTTGTTGATCACCTTTCGCAGCCGATGGCTACCCGCTTCAGGGGCAAACGTTAGATTGGTCTTCCTGTTCTTAGCAAGCTCGCCAGCCAGGCTAACCGAAAAAGAATCAAGCCGCAGCGACGGTAGGGATATTGAGACACAGGAATCGTCAAATGCGTCAAACATTTTGCTCACCAACTCACTTATCGAGCTGAAATCAGCAGATGAAAGCGATGAAAGGGATACCTCACTATAACCACACCTCTCTCTTGCCTTGATGGCGATCTGCAAGATGCCATCTATGCTTCTTTCGCGAAGCGGACGGTAAACAAAGCCGGCCTGACAGAACCTGCAACCCCTCAGACATCCGCGCATTATCTCAATGTTGAAGCGATTGTGGACAGGTTCCACTAACGGCACGATGGGCTTTTTTAATAATTGATTATCGTTGAGATCGCTGATGATGCGTTTTCTAAATGTTCTCCTGGAGGATTTCAACTCAACATGATCTATTGTATACAAATCCTTATACTTAAAATCAATAAAATCGGGGTTATATATTCCCTCGATCCCTGAGAGTGATTCAATGATCTCCTTCCTGTCCGCACCTCCTCTCTTCAGCTTCCTCATATGCTGCGCTATTTCTGTTATCAATTCCTCACCGTCTCCGAGCGCAAAAAGATCGATGAAGTCTGAAATCGGTTCAGGGTTGAGAGTTGTCATCCCACCAGCAAGCACAATGGGTAGGTGATCATTAATCTGGGTCCTATCCCTTCGCAAGAGAGGAATGCTGCAGAGATCGAGCAGCTCCAGCACATTGGTATAAAGCATCTCATGCGGAATGCTGATTCCAAGGATGTCAAATTCTTTCAGGGGAGCACGATTCTCAAGGGAGAACAGAGGTATCTTCCGTTCTCGTAAAATTTGAGCCATATCAACAGCTGGCAAAAACACCCTCTCGCACGCAGCAAAATTCAGATTATTTACGATCTCGTAAAGAACCTGAATGCCAAGATTGGACATTCCTATCTCATATACGTCAGGAAATGCCATGGCAAGTGTAAAGTCAACTGCATTTAGATCTTTGCGAACCGAATTCAGCTCGCCGCCTATGTAACGAGCAGGCCGCGTGCATGAATAAAGTAGCTCCTCTAACTTCCTGTAACTTAATCTTTCATACCGCATATTCAATCGATTCAATACAGGATGCTCTTCCTACTCCTGACATAAACGCTCTCAACCAGCCCAAATGCTATGAGAAAACTGAGAAGCGAACTACCTCCCGCACTGATGAAAGGAAGTGGAATTCCAGTGATCGGCATCAGGCCTATCGTCATGCCTATATTAACAAATGATTGGTTGATGAGCAGGCTTGCTACACCCACACAAATATATACCCCAAAAAGATCCCGTGATCTCCTGGCAACAAAAAAACATCGCCACACCAGAACTACATAAAGCGCAATTAAGATCATCGCACCTATCAACCCAAGCTCCTCACCAATCACTGAAAACGCAAAATCTGTGTGATGCTCCGGAATGTAGTTGAGGTTCGTCTGAGTTCCCAGAAACAGGCCTTTCCCAAATATCTGCCCTGATCCTATTGCGATCTTGGACTGTGTCAGATTATAACCTGCTCCAAATGGGTCGATGTTCGGATTTAAAAATACCATGAACCGTTTGACTATATAATCTTTTATGAGACCGAACCTTATCACTATAAAGATTGACAACCCTCCAAGCAGGGCAGCGAGGCCAATGAACAAAAATCGCACTCCAGCAATAAACATCATCCCAAGCAAAATACCGATGTAAATCGATGCAGTGCCCAGATCTGGCTGCAGAATTATGAGAAAAATTGGAACCCCGAAATGCAGTATGGAGTAAAGGAAATCCTTGAAAGTGGATATCTGTCCCTTCCTCTCTGAGAGAAAAGCAGCATATGACAGGATAATCAAGACCTTTGCAAACTCGGATGGCTGCAATTTAAAGATTCCCCAACCAAGCCAGCTGGTGGAAGAGTGCACTGATTCACCTAGAAATAGCACAGCTATTAATATTACTATGTTAAATAAATATATAGGGATCCAGTATCTCTTTATCCTGGAATAATCAAAGAAAGACAATATGACGAAAATGACCATACCCGTCAGAAAAAAAATCACCTGACGCCTTAAAAAATAAAACGGGTCAACTGCCAGAGCGACATTACTAAAGCCGGTCGCGCTGTAGACGATTAGACAACCATACAGCGACAAAAGGATTATGGTCACCAGTACGTAAAAGTCATATGCAAATCTTCTTTTCGCAGGAATCGCCTGCGCACCAGTCTCTTCTACCATTATCATGATCAAAGGTTAATTTTATAGACGTATTCGTATATCTGCCTGGCGATCTTCGCAGCCACTCCACTACCAGCTCCGCCCTCTTCCACCATCACTACAACTACAAATTTGGGTTCCTGCACTGGAGAAAAACTCGCAAACCAGGAAAAGTTCTGTTTTCCAAGCACTTCTGAAGTACCTGTCTTGGCTGCAACAGGGTACTGATCGAGGGGAAAGCCTGCAAATGCCTCCATTGCGGTACCTTTAACCGGTACCCTGGCAAGACCTTTCACCACTGTCTCGAATAAATTTGCATCTATGTCCAACGGCTTATCCATAACAGGCTCGTAATACTTGACAACCTTCCCATCGTACGACTCAATCCAGCTCAGGAAATGCGGTTGAAACTTCTCTCCGCGGTTGGCTATCTGAAGATAAAGCTCCGCCACCTGAAGTGGAGTAGCCAGAAGATCTCCTTGTCCTATTGCCATATTCACGGTATCACCAGCGTACCAGAGGGCATTCTGTGAATTTTGTTTATTAAACTGTTTCTTCCACCTGATATCCGGAACCCTTCCGCTGCTCTCAAAAGGCAGGTCAACTCCGGTCGGACTTCCAAAGCCGAGCATGCGCGCAACCTTTTGAAGTATCTCGCCTTCTTCGCCCCTTTTTCTATATATCTCAAGACCCATCTGGTAATAAAAGATGTCACAGGACTGCTCAAGACTTCTCAGGACATCCACAACCCCATGCCCAACACGGTTCCAGCAAAATTTTTCATATCCCTCACCCAGGCCATACCATACACCGTTGCAGATCACAACTCCCGTCTCATCGATTATCCCATAGATCAGCGATGTCAATAAGGTCACAACCTTGAAGGTCGAAGCAGGAGCGTAGGGCATTATGGCCCTGTTGTTCAGCGGGTAGTTATTCTCAGGATTGTTTAATATCTCCCAGTTCTTTTGTGAAACCCCCTCAACAAAAAGAGATGGATCGTAAGAGGGATAGCTTACCATCGCAAGTATCTCACCGTTGCTCGCATCAAGAACCACTGCTGCCCCACCTGTTGCTTTAAAGGGCTCCTTAGTCTTTTCGTCTATCTTCCCCCTGACCTCTTCTATGCCTACGGCCAGCTTTCCCTCAACGTATTTCTGCAAATCCATATCCAGCGTGGTGTAGATGTTATTTCCAGGCATTGAATCAACCTTATCAATGTTCCTGATGGGGTACCCTGCCGGGTTGACTTCGATTGTATAGTACCCAGGCTGTCCACGCAGGTAACTTTCATAATACATTTCCAAACCTGATTTACCGATGACATCGCCCGAAACATATTTGCCACTCAGCTTCGGATCAGCAAGCTGTTCCTCGGATATCGGTCCTATATAACCGAGCACATGCGCAGCAAGGCTCCCATTTGGATAGAACCTTAAGATCTCCGGCTCTATCGTGACCCCAGGAAGGTTCGCCTTCTGATCAGCTATCTTCGCAGCTGTTTCGTCATCAATGGCACTCTTCAATATGATTCCGTCAAGCGGGTGCACAAGACCTCTTTCTAACTTCCTCTTTATCTCATCAAATGGAATATAAAGCAGATCACTTAAGACTATCATTTCATTCTCGTTCTTAAGGACTATTGCAGGTACTGCCGCCACTGCAACACTGGGCCTGTTCATTACCAGGGTGTTTCCGTACCGGTCGTAAATATTTCCCCGCGTAGCCCTGATTGAAACGGTCTTAATCCGATTCTGTTCGGAAATACCGGCAAAATCATCGCCCATCATCACCTGTAAATACCACAACCTCAAGAAAACAACCAGCAAAAGGACGATGCCAAAATATGAAAATAGTCTTAGTCTGACTTCAGATTTTTCCCCTAAAGCTGCCAATTCTTTCAAGTTCTCCGTAACGATCCCCGTGTGACACCACAGCCCGGATCAAGCTCAATATAAAAATTGATATGAAAAGATTATAAATCGGTCCAACGCTTGCGACCCTTGGGAAGTAAGAATAATCACTTACTATTCCAAAAAGAAACAACATTACAAATATGATCGAGTAGTTCATAACCCCAGCAATATAAATGAGACCTGCAGACTTCCATCTGCTTAAGATCATTTTCTCAGTTGAAGAGATGCTGACTACGTAACATGATAGGGTATGTGTAAAAGCATTTAAGCCGACAACGCCTCCTGAAATTAAATCAACCAGGATACCACCGCTAAATCCCACAATCATCGATGTAGTGGGCTGCTCAATCAAGGAGATACAAAGTGCTGCGGCCAAAATAAAATTAGGATAGATCCCAAATACAGCCAGATATCCCGACAGGACAAACTGAAGCACAAAAGAAAACATCATCAACAGCGTGACGGTTATCTGTTTCCTCATCATTCATCCCTGGCTTTCTTCCACCTCAGGTTTTATCTCAGGTGCATTGGTTATCACGAGCACTTCCTCGATATTGCTGAAGTTAACAAAAGGCTTAATCGATACCTGTTTATAAAAAAGATACGGCTTATCCTGTACATCCTCAACCTCACCAATCAGTATACCCTTGGGAAAGACGCCACCAAATCCAGATGTAACAACGATATCTCCCTTTGCAATTGATTGATCTTTTGCTATCAAGTTGAAGTTTATCATCCTATTTATATTCCCCTCGATTAGACCCACAATCCTGGTTGATTGATCCCGGGCAGAAATAGAGGAATACTGATCTATTATCAGTTGAACCTCGGCTGCTTTATTGGAAACCTCAATGACCTTGCCCACAAGACCCGCGGACGAGATAACAGGCATGCCAATCTGTATTCCATCATTTGCCCCAACATCAATTATCACAATAGCACGCCAGTTTATGGGAGATCGACCAATGACATACGCAAGTTTCACCTCAAAATCGGTTTGCTCAACTGACTTGAGCAATTTCCTCAATTGCTCGTTTTCGATCTCCTGTTCCCTTAACCTGGCATTTTCCGCCCTCAAGACCTCGATCTCCTTCTGAAGCAACAGATTTTCCTCTCGCAAACTAAAAAGTTCCGGTATCGAGCTCAAAAAATCCCCGACCGGAGTGGTGATCCTTGTAATGCCTATCTGTATGGGGGAAGAAATCAATAATATGAAACGGTGAACGGAACTGAAGACTACGGTCCCACTTTCCCTGAATTGAAAAGTGGCTATGCCAATGCTGATTATGACGAGGAGAGCCAGTAATATCTTATTTTTGTGGCTCCTTTTCCTGAAAGCCATCTATATCAGCGTCCGTAAACGCTAATCAAATCCTTGTATTTATGTAATTCCTCAAGACACCTTCCTGACCCCAACACCACTGCAGAAAGCGGCTGGTCCACAACATATGCCGGACAGTTGGTATCGTGGCTCACGCGATGAGAAAGTCCTAACAAGAGCGATCCTCCTCCAGTAAGTGCTATTCCCCTTTCCATGACATCAGCGGAAAGCTCCGGTGGTGTCGTTGAGAGTGTTTCCTGGATTGCGTGAATTATGCTTGAGACGGGGTCCTCAAGCGCCTTGCGCACCATTTGCGATGTTATCACAACCCTGCGCGGAAGGCCCGTGAGCAAGTCCCTCCCGTTTACCTCGACTTTCTCCTCTTTTTCTAATGGGAAGGCCGAACCTATCTCCATTTTTATCTCTTCAGCAGTGCCCTGGCCAAGGAGTATATTGTGCTCCTTCCTGAAGTAATTGATTATAGCCTCATCCATCTCATCACCGGCTATTCTGATTGATTTGGAGACCACAATCCCACCCATTGAGATCACTGCAACCTCAGTCGTCCCACCACCAATATCCACAATAATGTTCCCAACCGGAGACTCCACTGGCATATTTGCACCGATTGCTGCCGCTACAGGCTCCTCTACAAGGTAGGCTATCCTTGCTCCAGCCTGTTCAGCAGCCTCAACTACAGCCCTTCTCTCGACAGTTGTAACACCTGATGGCACGCACACAATGATCCTCGGCTTCGAAAAAAAACTGGGTCGATGTGCCTTGTTGATGAAGTAGCGAAGCATTCTTTCAGTGGCATCGAAATCAGCGATCACCCCGTCCTTAAGTGGCCTGATCGTGGTATAGGATTCCGGTGTCTTGCCCAACAATGCCTTGGCTTCAAGGCCAATGGCGTAGATCTCATTTGTATTTCTATGAATGGTGACGATCGAAGGCTCATTGACCACGATGCCTTCGCCCCTTACATATACAAGCGTATTAGCGGTTCCCAGGTCAACTGCAATATCTTTTCCAAAAATACTCATCCGGTAAACCTTCTCTCCATTTACCTTCTTATATCCACCAGCAAGAAGGATGCGATTATTCCTATTATCGCCGCCAGAGTTATCTTAAAATGTAGACCAATTGTAAAGTCAAAAAGTTCAAAATTAAAAGTTACGGGGGAGAATCCAACTTTTACTCCCATATCAAGGACAGGCACAAGATCTCGCAGGACATAGCCAATTATGGATCCTAAGATCGCCCCGATGAGCACGACGAATATTACAAACTTTCCCTTGATCTTTATCATTTCACTCTCTTAACTTCCAAAGAAGAGCTCTATCTCACGGTACGCGCTCTCTGCTGAGCTCGATCCATGCACGACATTCTGGCCAATCTCAAGCGCAAAATCCCCCCTGATAGTCCCTGGTGAAGATTTTAGGGGATCGGTCGAACCCATAAGAGACCTGACTGCGGACACGGCTTCATAACCGCCCACGACCATCACAACAACATCTCCAGAAGTTATAAAATCGACCAGCTCGCGAAAAAACGGCTTGCCCTCATGCTCGCCATAATGCCTTTTAGCAAGTTCCCTGCTCATCAGCATCATCTTCATCTTCTCAATCCTCAAACCCTTTGCTTCTATACGGGATATTATCTGACCAATAAGTCTCCTCCTGACAGCATCAGGTTTTATTATCACCAGCGTCTTCTGCAAGATTCCTCCTGTATTTTAAACTTCATTTCTGCAGTATGGACAGACAGTCCAGTTTAATGCCAGCGGTTTTCCGCACTGAACACACGGGGTCTTCAATTTTTTGCGGCAATATGGACATATCAAAAAATCGTTCTCGATCAACCTCCCACAACCCGGGCATGTGCTATCTTCATTACTTAACTGGATCTGTTTTGTCCTTATCTCGAGTTCTCGCTCAACCACATCCTGTTTGTACTCCGGTGGCCGGACTATCAAATATACGATAAGTGCCGGAAGATTAAACACAAAAACAATAAGCGCCCAGAATATTGCAATTGCACCGCGTTTCGCGGCATCTCTATATACCCAGTAGACGAAACTCAACCAGATGAGTATATAAAAGAATAAAAACACGCCGATGATCGTAAGAAATATCGGAGAACTGAAAAAATCGATGATATTATTAAAAAATTCCATAATCTCTCTTCTGCAGAAAAATAATCATGCTATTCTACTATAACGAATTAAAGAGTATCAAGCAGCACATCCCCGCATGTACTATATCAAAATTTAAGATTCATCGTTGAGCGCTTCTTGCTGAGCACAAATACTCTTTTGCCGGCCCAATATTTGAGATCGAGCCAGTCACTATCACCGCATCTTCGGGACTGGTAAGCCTCAACACTTCCTGCATACTGGTGGCGATGTCATCGAATACCATGTAACCTATTTCTCTTTTAATCCTGTTTCTTGCAAGCAGCTCAAGATATACCCTCTCAAGCTCCCTGGGAGCAAAGCTCCGCTTGTTCCTGCTGCTCGTGAAGATGAAATGATCAGCATGTTTTGCCAGCAGAACCAGCATTGATGCCACATCCTTATCATTGAAAGCGGCGAAGATGACACACTTCTCACCTTCAATCTTCAAGTTATCCAACTCATTGACAAGAACGCTAACAGCCTGCGGGTTATGTCCTCCATCCAGAACTACGAGCGGATTGCTAGAGACGGTCTCAAACCTTCCCGGAATTTTTAATAGACCCACAACCCCTCTGATCGCATCATCAAAGCGTGATGGCAAAGTCTCCATGAAAAGAGCTGATGCCATGGTTGCTGCAAGCAAATTCTCCAGTTGAAAACCGGCATCACTCTCTTCTTTAAATGATATCTCTCTAAAGAGCGGGCTCCTGAACTTTACAAAATAAGACCCGTCATACAGCTGCTTTTTCTCCAGGTTAAAATCGCTGTTAAAGGTGAAAAGTCTGGATGATGTCTCACTACATTTATTCTCTACAACGTTTCGCACGGATGAGTCGGTTGACATCAACACAACGTCACTTCCGCTTTTTATAACCCCTGCCTTCTCACTTGCTATCTCCTCTACCGTGTTCCCGAGGATCTCGCAGTGTTCAAGGGCAACCGGCATGAATACAACAACCCTGGAATCCTTGGCATTTGTTGCATCCCACCTGCCCCCCATTCCAGCCTCCAGCACTGCTCCATCCACCCCTTCCTGTTCGAAATATTTAAAAGCCATAGCGGTGAGAAACTCAAATTGCGTGACCTGCATTGATGAGTCAGCTTCCGACAACTTGCTTTTTACTTCATCAATAACCACAGCGATCCGGGCAAACTTTTCCTCCGTTATCTCTTTTTCGCAAATGAGAAACCGTTCGATATAACTCTGGATATGAGGCGAGATGTAAGTACCAAAACTCCCCACTAGGGAACAGAGTATCATTGCAATAAATCTGGCTGTTGAAGTTTTGCCGTTCGTCCCAACAACTTGTATGGAAGGAAACTTATCCTGCGGATCCTTAAGAACATTGCAGAGTTTTTTTATGTTATCAAGAGAGGGATTTATCCCAAACTTATCGAGCCCATCGATGAAGTTAACCGCGCGTTCAAATGTGAACTTCAACTTCGAGGCTTATGCTCCTGGTTTTAATGCATCGATCTGCGATTCTATCTTGCTCCTGATCTCATCAAGGGAGGCCATCTTCTCTCTCTGTTTGCGCACAATTTCAGGAGGAGCTTTTACCACAAAGTCCTTGTTATCAAGCTTATTTTTTATGAAATCCATCTGTTTTCGTACCTTTTCAAGGTCTTTATAGAGCCTGTTTAACTCACCAGCTACATCAAAACCGGGATGCCTGAAATAGACTTCTGCGTTCTGTGAAACAGCCTTGATGTAGCACGAAGAATCCTCGACTGCCTGCATGTAATTAATGCTCGAAACTCCAGCAAGCGACAGGATAAAATTCTCGAACTGCTTTAAGATTGACAGCACTTCATGATTTTCTACTACAAAATACGCCTCAATTCTTATTTTGGGAGATATCCTGTTCTCAGAGCGCGACTTTCTGATCGAGATTATCACATCCTGGACTAACGAAATCCTTGACTCCGAATCATCATCCAAGAGTTTAATATCGGGCACCGGATATCTCTCCACCATTATAAAGTCTCCGTCAGGGTAGATTAGCTCCCAGACCTTCTCCGTAATAAATGGCATAAACGGATGCAGGAGTTTCAAAAAGTTCGTCTGCACATAATAAAGAACTCTTGAGGTTAAGTCCTTTGCCTTAATATCAGCGCCGTACAGATCACCCTTAGACATCTCAATGTACCAGTCACAGAACTGACCCCAGTAAAACTCGTAAAGACACCTTGCTGCCTGGCTGAAGTTGTAGTCCTTAAATGCATTATCAACCTCAATCGATGTCCTGGTGAGCTGGCTCAATATCCATCTGTCATGGGTCCTCAACACACTTACATCTTGCAGTTCGATATTCTCAGGTCTGGGGGCAATTTGAAGGATGAATCGCGATGCATTCCATATCTTATTTGCAAAATTTCGCATGCCCTCGATCTTCTCATCCCCGATCGCGATATCGCGTCCCGGCGTGGTCAGAAAGGACAGCGTAAACCTCAGGGCGTCCGCGCCGTACTTCTCTATCTGGTCAAGCGGATCAATCACGTTTCCCCTTGATTTGCTCATCTTCTGCCCAAAACTGTCGTTCACTATAGGGTTAATAAAAACTTTCTCAAACGGCACATCACCTGTGAAATGTATTCCCGCCATTATCATCCGGGCAACCCAGAAAAAAATAATATCGTGTGCAGTCACCAGAAGATCCGTCGGGTAAAACACCTCCATATCCCTCGTTTTTTGCGGCCAACCAAGCGTGGAGAACGGCCATAACCACGAGGAGAACCATGTATCCAGCACATCCTCGTCCTGCCTTATGCTGCCACTGCAGCTCGGACATGATTTTTGGTCTTCCAGCTCCACAATTATCTCGCCGCACAAGTCACAATACCAGACCGGAATCCTGTGACCCCACCAGAGCTGTCGTGATATGCACCAGTCTCTTATATTATTCATCCAGTTGAAATAGACAACCTCCCAGTTTCTGGGTACAAAAGTTATGCTGCCATCCTGAACTGCCTTAATCGCTGGTATGGCCAGAGGTTTCATCTTCACAAACCATTGAGTTGAGATATATGGTTCAACCACCTCATCACATCTATGGCATCTTCCTATCGAGTGGCTGTATTTCTCAACCTTCACAAGCAGGCCATCTTTCTCCAACCTCTTGATTATCGCAGAACGCGCTTCCTCCCGACTCATCCCGCAAAACTCACCGGCGGCCTCATTCATCCTGCCGTCAGGCTCCATTATATTTATAAACTCCAGCCTATGCTTTTTCCCCAGCTCATAATCTACCGGGTCATGTGCCGGGGTCACCTTTAATGCCCCGGTTCCAAACTCCATATCTGTCGCTTCATCAGCAATTATGGGCAGCTCTCTACCAACTATCGGAAGTATTGCTACCTGCCCAATGAAGTTTTTATATCTTTCATCATCCGGGTTTACAGCGATGGCGCTATCGCCGAGCATCGTCTCAGGCCTCGTCGTTGCAATCGTTAAATAGTCGTCCTTACCTTTTATCCTATATTTTATGTAGTAAAGTCGGCTATCATCCTCGACCTCATGCTCCACCTCGAGATCGGATAACGCAGTAAGACAACGGGGGCACCAGTTGACCATATAGTTGCCCCTATATATGAGCCCTTCCTTGTAGAGTTTCACAAAGACATAGCGCACTGCATAGGACAATCCTTCGTCCATGGTGAAGCGAAGCCGCTTCCAGTCACACGAACAGCCAAGTGCCTTCAGTTGATCGACTATCCTGTTGCCGTACTTTTCCTTCCATTGCCACGTGATCTCAAGGAACTTCTCCCTTCCGATCTCCGCTCTCGTCTTGCCCTGAGCCTGTAGCTCTCTCTCGATGACAACCTGTGTTCCAATCCCTGCATGATCGGTGCCCGGAATCCAGAGCGCATTGTAGTCACTCATCCTGCGGTGCCTGATTACCACATCCTGCAGCGTATTGTTCAGAGCATGTCCCATATGCAGAGACCCGGTCACATTTGGCGGTGGGATTACTATCACGAAAGGCTCACGCGGGTCACCAGCATCAGCATGAAATAAACTGCTCTCCTCCCACCTCCTGTATATCACTGCCTCCGCCTCTTTTGGGTTGTACCTTGCAGGTATCTCCTCCATTGCTTCCTTTCTGCTAATAAAAACAAATCCCAATCTCATCAGTTGACGAAATTGGGATGGTTAAATGTCTATCTTTTCCCGATCAGGCCAGTGCCTCGTTACTTCCCATCTGCGTGCTTTTTTTAACGTTGCTCGTCATAAGCGTTGGATCAATGCTCTTTTCAACAACTTCCTTAGTTATAACGCACTTTTTGATATCGTTGCGCGAAGGTATCTCGTACATTACACCTAACATTATATCTTCAAGTATTGCGCGCAGGCCTCTTGCCCCTGTTGTCCTGTTCATGGCCATCTTGGAAATCGCCCGCAACGCATCATCCGTGAAGATCAGCTCCACATTGTCAAAACTGAATATCCTCTTATACTGTTTGACCAGCGCATTCCTGGGCCTGGTTAAGATCTCCACAAGCGCATCGATGTCAAGCGGATGGACGACCGTTATAACGGGCACGCGCCCGACGAACTCGGGGATCATACCGAACTTTATCAGATCCTGAGGGAGCGTCTTTTCAAGCACATCTCCGATATCTGAGCTCTTAGGATTTGCCTTTGTGTCGGCTAAAAATCCCACTCCGCTGTAGCCTATGCGCGATTCGACGATCTTCTCAAGCCCACCAAAGGCACCACCGCAAATAAACAGTATGTTCGTCGTATCTATCTGGATGAAATCCTGATGTGGATGCTTCCTGCCGCCCTGTGGCGGTACGCTCGCAACCGTGCCCTCCAGAATCTTGAGCAAAGCCTGCTGGACGCCTTCCCCGGAGACATCACGGGTTATGGACGGATTTTCCGACTTCCTGGCGATCTTATCTATCTCGTCGATGTAAACAATACCGTTCTCCGCCCTCTTGACATCATAATCAGCAGCCTGAATTAGCTTCAGCAGGATATTCTCAACATCCTCACCAACATAACCTGCTTCAGTCAAAGAAGTCGCATCAGCGATCGCAAACGGAACGTCGAGTATCTTTGCAAGCGTTTGCGCAAGCAAGGTCTTTCCACATCCAGTAGGGCCAACCAGAAGGATGTTGCTCTTCTGCAGCTCAACATCATCATCAGCCATGCTTGGCTGCATCCTTATACGCTTGTAATGGTTGTAAACTGCCACAGACAGTATCTTCTTGGCCCTGTCCTGTCCGACCACATAATCATTTAAGATCTGATATATCTCCTTGGGTTTGGGGAGCTCCTCGACGCTGAATTCAATATCTTCGGCAAGCTCTTCGTCAATTATCTCGTTACAAAGATCGATGCATTCGGTGCAAATATATACACCTGGACCTGCGATCAGCTTCTTAACCTGCTTCTGATTCTTGCCGCAGAAGGAACATTTAAGCAGTTCCAGCTCATCATCAAATTTAGGCAATTAGCTCACATCCTTTTTACTTTTTGCTAATAACTTCATCAATTATCCCATATTCTTTCGAAGCCTGAGCAGTCAGGATGAAATCTCCTCGCTCGGTATCCCGCTCGATCCTGCTTATATCCTGATCGGTATGTTTTGCAACGATCTGGTTTATCAGTTCCTTCATCCTGAGTATCTCTCTTGCCTGAATGTCTATATCAACTGCCCTGCCTGCTGTGGTTCCATGCGGCTGGTGCAAAAGAATCCTCGAGTTGGGAAGCGCAAAGCGCTTTCCCTTCGCACCTGCTGCCAGAAGCACGGCTGCACCGCTTGCAGCCTGACCTATGCAGATCGTCGAGACATCAGGCTTTATGAACTGTATGGTATCATAAATCGCCAGAGTGGAGGTAACTGAACCGCCCGGGCTATTGATATAGATCTCAATGTCCTTGCTTGGGTCCTCAGCCTCAAGGTGAAGCAACTGGGCCATGACGACATTAGCAAGATGATCATCGATCTCGTCACCAATAAAAACGATCCTGTCCTTTAATAACCTTGAATATATATCGAAGGACCTCTCTCCACGACTGGTCTGTTCGATTACAACTGGAATCAGTCCGTTCATTTTTTATTTTTCACCTTCCTTTTAGTTCCATCTTCTTCCACTTTTTCCTTTAATTTTGCATTCTCTATTATAAAGTCTAAAGCTTTTTTTCGCAGCATGGATAACCTTATATTAGCAGCTCCGATCCCTTTAGAATAGTAATTATAAATCTTTTCACTGTCCTTCTTGATCGAATCAGCTATCTCTCTTGCGCGATTTTGAACCTCCTCATCGCTGACTTCCAGGTTCTCGAGCTCAGCTATCTTCTCAAGACAGAGTTCTTGCTTTATCTCGATGACCGCAGCTTTTTTATATTCTTCACTCAGTTCCTCCTCGGTCTTGCCTATCGACTTCAGATAGGACTCCCTGTCCATTTTCCTCTTGCTTAAACTCTCATCAAGACCATCAAGCCAGCCGGTAACCCTGTCCTCTACCATAACCTCTGGAATATCGATCTGGCAATTTTCCACCAGCTGGTCCAAAGCCTGGTCTCTCAGGAGCTCATCGCGCTTTGACTTTTTATAACCTTCAATCTGATTTTTAAAAAAGTCCTTCATGTCATTAAGACTTTCAAATCCGCCAACCGATTTAGCGAACTCGTCATTTATCTCCGGCAAAATTCTTTCTTTTATCTCCTTGATGCTGATTCTCAAAAGCACCTCTTTCCCCCTTAGCGCTTCAAC
The DNA here is from genome assembly GCA_023488455.1 of Actinomycetota bacterium. Next base: position 56,714 of record JAMDDV010000034.1, read on the forward strand.
GGGATAGCCCTCGGTAAGTATTATCCTGGCTTCCCTTTGCTCGCCCCTTTTTGCCTTCAGTACCGCATTTTCGATCTCTGGCAGTATAGCTCCCTTGCCTACTTCAAATACGTAATCGCTCGCGCACAACTCATCCAACCTGTCGCTATCAAGCATGGCCTCAACATCAACAACAGGGAAACTGCCCTCCTCAACCGTCTCATTTCCCGAGACCTCAAGCCTGGAAAACCTGATTGCCATGTTCCTGGCCTGTTCATCAACCTCCTCATCACTGACATCAGTCTTCATATCGACAAGCTCATAGTTCTTATATTTCCTCAAGGTAACCTCAGGCTCAACGGTCACGTTAAAATCAAATAAAAACGGCTTGCCGTCCTCAAGTTGTTTCACCTCAACCTGGGGTCTATCTACCGGCTTTATCTTTGTGTCATGAACTGCCTCCAAATAAAATCTTGGCATGTATTCATCGACGGCTTCCTTCAAGACGTATTCTCTGCCCAGAGTGCGGTCAATTATCTGAGGAGGGATCTTCCCCTTTCTGAAGCCTGATATCTTGACCTTATTCGACAACTGCTTGTACGCATAAACTATAGCTTCATTCAGTTGTTCAACTTCTACCTCAACAGCGACTTTAACCCTGTTCTTTTCGACCTTGCTTACAGTTGTCTTCAAAATAATTTACTCCTTCAACTTATTTTAGGGGTTCTGGTGCGAGAGGGGGGATTTGAACCCCCACGGTTATCCCACTGGATCCTAAGTCCAGCGCGTCTGCCAGATTCCGCCACTCTCGCCTGGTGGGTCGTACAGGCTTCGAACCTGTGACCCCCTGATTAAGAGTCAGGTGCTCTGCCTACTGAGCTAACGACCCCGAAAGAATTCCTAATTAGCAGCAGAATTTTAACAAATATCCCTGAAAATGCAAAATCGATGACCAATTTGTTGGTGCGCCCGGAGGGATTTGAACCCCCGACCTGCGGATTCGAAGTCCGTCGCTCTATCCAGCTGAGCTACGAGCGCAAATAAATGGGGTGAGCGAAGAGATTCGAACCCTCGACCTCAGGAGCCACAATCCTGCGCTCTAACCAACTGAGCTACGCTCACCACGAAACTTACTATAGTGATACTAGATATTGTAATATAGTAATATATGGCGCGCCCGGAGGGAATCGAACCCCCGACCCTCGGATTAGAAGTCCGATGCTCTGTCCTACTGAGCTACGAGCGCAATACCTTTAAAGTAAAGGTATTATAGCATACACAACTTAAGCCTTTGATGCAGGGTGATCGATAAAATGGAGCGGGAAACGGGATTCGAACCCGCGACCCTCAACTTGGAAGGCTGATGCTCTACCAACTGAGCTATTCCCGCTCGCAGGCAAATATTATAACACTGCTAGTACGACAACACTTTTCACTATTGACCATCGTTGAATTTATCATTTAGATATTTTTTGAACCAATCAGTAGCAAGCCGTGCCACCTCTTCAAGAGCTCCTTTTTCTTCAAAAAGATGAGTTGCACCTTTAACAATCTCTAGCTTCTTTATACAGTTTAATTTCATAAATGCTTGTTCGTTCAATTCTATTACCCCAAGATCATTCCCTCCGACTATCAAGAGTGTTGGTGAAATTACTTTAACAAGAATATTATCTGCTACTAAATCAGGTCGTCCTCCGCGGGAGACAACAGCTTTAATTTTTGATCCCAGCATTACTGAGGCCCTTAACGCAGCTGCTGTACCTGTGCTTGCTCCAAAAAAACCAATGGTTAAATCTTTCGTTTGTGGTTCTTGTTCCAACCATTGCACGATAGAAACAAGCCGATCAGTAAGTAAGTCAATATCAAAACGAATCTGATATACGGCATCTTCCTGTGCGGTTAATAAATCAACAAGTAGGGTAGCAATTTCTGCATCTTGTAAAACTTTTGCAACGAAATTATTTCGCGGAGAAAATCTGCTGCTTCCACTACCATGAGCAAAAAGCACAATACCCTTTGCTTTGCTTGGAATTGTAATCTTGCCCTCAAGTGTTATTTCACCAATCTGTATACGTAGAACATTTTCCATAATTATAAAAAATATTATATCAATTAAATAACAATTGGTATAAAGGGTGAAAATTTATGATAATCATTGGGGTTGTTCTTCATATACAGCAACTTATTTTTGAGATATCTTTCGTAAATGAGAGTGCGACAATCTTTATAGCCTCTGAAAACGTTGGGAACATCGGAAGCGAATTCGTCACATCGTCAATGGTGTTTTTATTTTTGATAAGTATCATTGCCTCTGCAATAAGTTCCCCTGAATGGGGCGCAAGAATATGAACACCTGTGATCTGTTTCGTTTGCGGATGAATCGCCATTTTGATAAGCCCATCCGTTTGGCGCATGATGATAGCTCTTGGCATATCAGTAAATGAAACAGTGCGACAGGCGCAAACGCCCATTTTCTTCATTTGCTCCTCTTCGGTAAGCCCAACACCAGCAAGTTGCGGGTCGGTGAAAATCGTATATGGAACGGAATTGTAATCTATGCTCTTTTTAGAGCCATTTAAAGCGTTCTCCGCAGCAAGTGTTCCTTCATGCCCAGCCGTCGGCTCAAGACGGAGCGGGAGACTGACTATGTCTCCAATCGCGAAAATATGTGACTGTGATGTTTGATAAAATTGATTAACTTTGATCGCTTGTTTTTCATTTATCTCAACATATGCCCTATCAAGCCCCAACCCCTGGGTGTTTGGTGTCTTTCCTGTTGCCAGAAGTATCTCGTCTCCAGCAACTTCTTCTTGTTTGTTATTGATAATGTAGGATAGAATTTTTTTATCGTCTTCTTTGCGGGCGCTTTTTACCTCAACATTAGTTCTTATAGTAATGCCTTCTCTTGTTAGTATCTCACCGAGCCTATCGGTTAATTCTTTTTCCGCTGAGGGGAAAATAGAGGATCCTCCTTCTAAAATTGTCACTTTTGTTCCAAAGCGTGCGTACATTTGAGAAAACTCTAATCCTAAAGGCCCTGCACCCACGACAATAAGCTCCTTCGGTTGTTCCTTAAGTTTTAATGCTTCAATATGAGTAATAAATCCAACCTCTGCAATATTCTTTATTGGAGGAATGGTAGCAGTAGAACCGGCAGCAATAATAAATTTCTCAGCTGAAAATTTCTGATCATTGACTTCTATCTCATTTGGCGAGAGAAAATGTACATTGCCCTCAATAAAAGTTACATATTTCAAGTGATCCAAAACTTTTTCGTACTTTTCCTGACGGAGGCGTTCCACAAGCGCAAGCTCATCTTGAATAACCTTTTGGAAATCGAAATCTTTTATTTCAAGATCAATACCAGGAATGCCGTGATTTTTTGATCTATACAAAACCTCGCCAGCATAAATGAGGGCCTTAGAAGGAACGCAACCAACATTTACGCAAGTGCCGCCAAGCGGGAGCCCGGAACCTACCATTGCAGTCCTTGCTTTTAGTTCATTGGCGCGAATTGCAGCTGCAAAAGCACCTGCGCCGTTACCGATTATAACAAGATCAAATTTCTCCATAGTATTAGATATGATAACAAATTACTTCATTTTTTAGTTCTTATCCTCAACCCGGGAATAAACATAGGGGTTCTCTTTTTATACTCAAGATATTCTTTGCCAAGACGCTTTTCGAGTTCCGGTTCTTCAACTGCTTTTAGCTCCATTACAGTAAATAGAATAAAAAGCGGTGTAAATATAAAAACAAAAGAAAATAAATTAAATAAAATGCCGAGTTCAAACATTAGAATAAATACACCGGTAAGCATGGGATTTCTAACATATGCATAAGGACCAGTGGTAACTATCTTAGGTGGCGGGTTAAAAGGTACTGGTGTTCCCTTTGCTTTGAAAAAAGTCAAAACTGACCACAGTATTAAAAATATTCCCATAACAATAATTAGCCAGGCCAGAACGATACTCCATATTCCGGAAAAAAGATTGGGGAATCTTAAGAATTTATCCAGCATAATAGAAATAATGACAAACACCGTTATAACAGCAATAAAAAAGACGAAGCCTAAGGGAGTGAGTAAATTTCGTACTTTACGAGTACCTGTTGCTGCTCTATAGAAAATATCAATTATTCTTTTACGTAAGCTCATGATTTTTATAACCAGGCAATATGTCTGATTTGGTCGGGGCGAGAGGATTTGAACCTCCGACCTCCTGCTCCCAAAGCAGGCGCGCTAAACCAAGCTGCGCTACGCCCCGAAATCGCAATATAGAATATTACAGTCTGGAGATCTTGTAAACCAGCCGCACAGATTTCGCGCGATGGCTGATCTCGTTCTTCTGTGCAAGTGATAACTCTGCCATTGAGCGATCAAAACCCAAAGGTATGAATATCGGGTCGTACCCGAAACCGTCCTCCCCTGAAGGGTTATAAGATATCCTCCCACTACAGATGCCCGTCGCAATGCAGATCTTATTACCAGGAAAGGCCAGACATGCCACCGCTTTAAACTTCGCAGTCCTCCTATCTTCCGGACAGTTTTTCATCTCCAGCAGCAACTTTTCGATATTCTGCTGACTGTTTGCATTCTCCCCAGCATAACGGGATGAAATCGGCCCAGGTCTCCCTTCAAGAAAATCAACCTCAAGGCCAGAATCATCAGCGAGCGCAGGTAAATTGAAGTAGTTACTGATGGTTTTCGCCTTCATCAGTGCATTTTCAGCATAGGAACTGTCAACCTCAGGAAGCTGGGGCCAATCCGAAAATTTTTTATAAGTTACGACCTTGATCCCAAAGGGTTTAAGGATTGCAGTTATTTCACGAATCTTACCGTCGTTCTTGCTGGCTATTATCAGTCTGCTCACTATTTCTTAACTAAGTCTTCTCCAATGGTCTTCATCTGTAATTCAATTAGCTTCTTTATGCCGCTCTGCCCCAGAGAAACCATCGCATCCATCTCTTCCTTGCTGAAAAGTCCTGCTTCACCCGTACCCTGGATTTCTATGAGTTTTGAGCTGCCCGTCATAACTATGTTCATATCGACCTGGGCGATCTTATCTTCTTCAAAACATAAATCAAGCAAAAGCTCATCGTCAACCTTGCCCACACTTACCGCCGCAACGTAGTCATTTATGGGAAAAGCTGCGATTTTCCTTCCAGTCAGGAGCTTCGAAAGACAATCGTGCAGTGCTATAAAAGCGCCAGTGATCGAAGCAGTACGCGTGCCACCATCAGCTTGAATGACATCACAGTCTATCCATATCGTAAAACCATCAAGTGCCTCCAGATCGACTACTGCTCGAAGAGACCTACCCACCAACCGTTGGATCTCCTGCGACCTCCCGTTAATCTGTCCCTTTACCGAATCCCTTATGATCCTGGTCTGCGTCGCACGGGGTATCAAAGAATACTCAGCGGTGATCCATCCTCCATGTCCCTGCTCCTTTATGAACGGCGGCACCTTATTCTCCATACTTGCTGTGCAAATGACGCGCGTATTCCCTGCTTCAAATAGCACCGAGCCCTCAGCGTAGGTAATGAAATTTCGCGTTATTTTCACGCTCCGCAGCTCATCATATTTGCGTCCGTCAGGTCTCTTAAACACCAATGCTCCCCCTGCTGCTAAGGTTGACTATTTCAATATCCGTTATCTGTTTCCCCAGAAATATGCTTCCTACCTTCTGAAAGCTTTTCATCCCACCGGTGGAAAGAAATCTAATATTAGATGACAGGATACCATCTTGCAGCATATCCTTCGAGATTAAATATTCCTTCACAGCCCTTGCTGTCTCCCTTGCAGAACTTATCACAGTGATATCACCGTTGATTATCTTCTTTATCTCCTCTTCTATCAACGGATAATGAGTACAGCCAAGTATCAGCGTATCGATGTCTTGTGCAATAAGCGACTCAAGATATTCCATAAGCTGCGAGTCCAGTACTTTTCCATTTAATACTCCGTCCTCGATCAGCTCAACCAGCTTTGGACAGGCCTGCGTGAAAACCCTACAGTTATGATTCAGGTTCTTTATCGCATGTTCATACATACCACTCTGCGCAGTAGCTATAGTTGAGATAACCCCTATCCTGCCCCTTCGACTCCTGCTGCACGCCGCCTGTGCACCCGGCGATATCACACCGAGTATCGGGACATCGTATTTACCCTTGATGCTCTCAAGCCCAGCAGCCGTGGCGGTATTACATGCGATTACGATCAACTTGACATTCAGGTGGTAAAGAAAGTCAACTATCTCATGCACAAAGCCCCTAACATCGCGCAAGCTCTTTGGACCATATGGAAACCTTGCCACATCACCTAAATAGATGAGATCTTCATGGGGAAGTATTTTATTAATCTCTTTTAATACGGAAAGACCGCCCACTCCTGAGTCAAAAATTCCAACAGCTCTATTATCCATTGACGATTCCTTCCATAATTAAAAAAGCTCTGAAACTGGCAAGTTTCAGAACTTGTACCCGCTCAAAAAATATGGTGGAGGCGGCGGGAATCGAACCCGCGTCCGAAAACGTCCATTTAGAAACCTGCTACAAGCTTTTCTCACATTTAAATTCGCCCCAGGGTTGCCTGTGAGAGGGCTCTCAGAGCTATCCTGTTTTAATCTTCCCTTATGTCCAAACAGGCCAGAACTTTCGGTAATCCGCTAAACGGCGCCTAAGTGGAGCCGCGGAACTCTCCAATTAGACGTAGTCGCTTAAATTAAGCGGCTAGTGCGAGCTTTTCGTTCGCGTTTATCTTTTTCCAATTTTTTACGAGGAATTGGGCCTCGGCTTGCAGTCTCTAACCAAACCGATTCCGTCGAAACCTCATCGCCCCCGAGTCTCTCTGGCTCGAAAAGCTTTCTCAATTTCGCGCTGGGCGGTTTCTCTGGCTAAAGTGTCCCTCTTATCGTATTCTTTCTTACCTTTTGCGAGGGCAATTTCAATCTTTGCTTTGCCACCTATAAAGTATATAGAGAGGGGCACAAGTGTCAAGCCCTTCTCCTTCACTTTTCCAATCAGCCTTGAAATCTCCTTTTTATGCAGAAGCAGCTTTCTGTCCCTTAAAGGTTCATGATTATTAATATTACCTGCAGGGTACGGGCTTATATGTGCACCAACTAGAAATAACTCCCCCCTCCTGAACTCAGCATAGCTATCCTTCAGGTTTGCCCTGTGATCGCGAAGTGATTTCACCTCAGTACCCAGCAGAGCAATACCTGCCTCCATGCTCTCGAGTATGAAGTAGTCATGCAGCGCCTTTTTATTTCTTGTTACGAATATCTTTTCTCTCGAACTCATTAGGGAAAACGTGTGCTACTTCGCCTGCTTGAAATCGGTGACCTTTTTGCCTGAAATTAATCCATTTAGCACTTCAACTCCTTTATCAAGAACGGCATCTTCTTCCATATTGGAGTCTTGTGATACCGATACATCGGGAGTAATTCCAACCTTATCTATGCTCCGATCAGAGGGGAGATAATAAAGCGCACTGGTCATCTTAAAACCGGATCTATCGGAAAGATCCAGGATTACCTGTACAGAACCCTTGCCAAAGGTAACCTCACCGACCAGCACTCCGCGATTGTTATCCTGTATCGCTCCAGCAAAAAGCTCCGAAGCACTTGCGCTATATCGATTTACCAGTATTACCAGCGGAAAACTCTCATCGCCCGTGCCATTCCCGCTATATGATTCCACGAGTTTGCCCCTTGTTTTAAGCGAGACTATCTTTCCACTTTTTATGAAAAGCCTGCCCATGGCAACCGCATCATCAACTGACCCACCGAAGTTCTGCCGCAGGTCTATTATCAGGCCCTTTGCCCCTTTATCCTTGAGCAGATCAAACTCCTTAACAAACTCCTGTGCACCGCCGATATCGAATGCAAAGTACCTGATGTAACCAACGTCTTCACCGATCATCTTCGATTCAGTATTCGGTACTTTGAATTTTTTTCTTGTAAGGGTTAAATCAACAACCTTTTTCGTGGTTTCTTTTACAATTGTTAACTTAACCTCAGTTCCTTCCTCGCCTCTTATCATTGAGATCACTTTATCAATATCCATACCCTCGATGTTCGTGCCGTCCACTGCTGTTATCTGATCTCCTGGCTCAATGCCAGCTTCAAATGCAGGAGTATCCTTGATCGGAGCCACAACTACCACTTTTCCTTCTTTCTGAAGAACCCAGATTCCTACTCCTACAACGTTGCCGTGCAGGTCTTCCAGCAGCATATTCAAATCCTTTGCCGAATAATAAAAGGCATGCTCATCGTTTAAGCTCTCAAGCATTCCATTAATGGCAGCAACTTTTAAACTCTCCTTGCTCACCTCACTGACATATTGCTTGTAGATGTAATCAGCCGCTTCACCTATCACCTTGAAGGAATCGGTAGCCGTCGAACTCTCTTCAGTGGATGGGCTTACCCAGGGAATTTTAAAGCCTGCCCGCTCTGACAAGATCAGCCCAATTCCAAATCCAAGAACTAAAGTAAGAACGGGAATGACAGCAATTAGAACAAGAAATATCTTTTTGCTTTTCAAAGATTAACCTCTCTTATATATAGCCAAGTGGGTTCTTTGGAACACCGTTTACTCGAACTTCGAAATGCAGATGAGGACCAAAGCTGTATCCAGTGCTACCAACATAGCCTATTAACTGACCGCGCGAAACCACCTGACCGTTACCGATCACAACCCCTGAGAGATGAGCGTAAAGCGTGGAGAGGCCCCCTCCGTGGTATATTACAATGTAGTTACCATAACCGCCGCCATACCCAATGTTAACCTGAACCACCTGCCCTCCCTCTGCAGCATAAACAGGCTGACCCATGCTTCCGTTAATATCCACACCTTCATGCATCTTGCCCCACCTCAGGCCAAATGGTGACGTCACAACACCGCTTGTGGGCCAACCGATCCTGCCAGGGGCATTTCCTCCACGCATAGCGGCAAGTTGTGCCTCAATCTGCTTTGATCTCTCCTTGAGAGCCTTATCCAGTGCCTCCAATTTCTTCCTGTCCGCCTGTGTCTGCGCAAGAAGCGCTGATTTCTCATCATACTTCTTTTGAACTTCTGTCTTCTTAACCTCGGCTGCGCTCACAAGCTTCTGCAGATCGTTCTTCTCGCTTAATAACACCAGTTTCTTGTCCTCGACCTCATTTTCCTGAAGTGAAATGCTCTCTCTTATAGTCCTGACCTCAGTTAATATTGCCGCATCCTGCTCAACCATCTTTCCCATCAGCATCCACTTGGACATGAAATCTGAGAAATCCTCGGACATCAGGAAGACTTCCAGGTAGTTTGGTTCACCATTTTTATAGATAGCAGCTGCTCGTCTGTTTAAAATTTCGACCTTCTCCTTCAGTTCATTCCCAAGATCATTTAACTGCTGCTGCTTTTCAACCAATTCCGACTGCGTCTCTTCAATATGTGAGTTGAGGCTGGTCATCTCCTTATTTAAAATCTCCAGTTCAGACATGGCGATATTGAGTTGGTCCTCAACAGTGCTCACCTGAGCAACATACTCAGCTTCTTTTTTCTTCGCCTCGTTTATCTTCTTCTTATTTGCCTCGATCTCTTTCTTTATCTGGTCAAGCTCATCGCTGGGTGAAATAGCAGTAGCTAAATTGACTGAAAGCGACATGGACATCAAAAAAATCAGAAAAAAAGTGAATATCCTCAAGGTAATGATTTTCATATCTTATAAATTAAATTCAAATCCTTAAAAACCTTCTAAGTGCAACAGCACTTCCCCCAGCTCCAATGAGGACGCCCATGATTATCATCGAGAAAAGAACAGTTGCCTGTACTGAGTTTTCGCCAATGACTGCGAGGTTCCATATATGCAGGGTATTTATAATTGCTTGCTCTGCCTTGATTAAAACAAACTGATTGGTAAGCCAAATAAGAAATACTGCTACGAGGCCCCCCAGGATTCCCTGAATAATTCCCTCAAAGACAAAGGGCCAGGTGACGAACCAGTTGGATGCACCAACCAGCTTCATTACTTCAACTTCTTTTCTTCTGGAATATATTGCCAATCTAATCGTGTTGTAGATAAGTATCACCGCAGAAAACAATAATAAAATTACTATTAATCCAATTATTAGACCGAGTATGGTTGTTATGGAAAACAGTTTTCCCACATATTGTTTTCCATAGACCACCTCATCCACTCCTTCAATATAGTTACCCTCGGACTCCATAAACCTACCTGCCACCTTTTCAACATCGCGAGGATTATTCAGGCTTACCTCAAACGATGCCGGGAACGGGTTCCCCTGAATCTCCCTCACTATATCCGAGTTTTCACCAACCATGTCCACGAATTTTTGTAAAGCCTCATCCTTTGATATATAAGTAACGGAACGCACATCACTCCACGTCGCTATCTCCTGCTGCATTTCATCCTTCGCCTCGGGTGTCACGGTATCTTTGAGATAAATACTTATCTCCACCTGACGCTCAACTGCATTCACTACTGCCCTGAAGTCATATGCTATAAAGATGAAAAGTCCCACTACAAAAAGTGAAATCGCTACCGTACTTATTGCAGCTATTCCCATCATGATATTTCTTCGCAGGCTTATCACTGCCTCAGCCAGAAAGTAACGGGTGTTAAGCTTCATAACCGTAAACACCTCTTTCCTGATCCCTGACCATGCGCCCATTATCCAGCTCAATCACCCTGCGGCGCATCAGATCCACAAGAGATTTATTATGGGTAGCCATCAAAACAGTGGTACCAATCTTATTTATTCTGGATAACAGCTTCATTATCCCCTCAGAGGTCTGGGGGTCAAGATTACCTGTCGGTTCATCAGCTAACAGTAGAGGTGGCCTGTTGACAAAAGCCCTTGCGATGGAGACTCTCTGCTGCTCCCCACCGGAAAGTTCATGCGGATAGTCTTGCATCCTTTCATCAAGTCCGACGAGCTGCAGCACTTGTGGAACCTGCGACTGGATCACATAACGAGGCTTGCCTATTACTTCAAGAGCAAAAGCAACGTTCTCAAAAACGGTCTTATTTGGCAATAGCTTAAAATCTTGAAAAATACAGCCTATATTCCTGCGCAACTGCGGAACCTTCCAGGAACGAAGCTGTTTAAGGCTTTTTCCTGCCACAAGTACATCACCTTTCGTTGGTTCGATCTCCTTTATCAGGAGCCTGATGAATGTGGACTTTCCTGAACCGCTGGGTCCAACCAGGAAAACAAACTCACCGTTGTCAATGCTAACCGATAAATCAGCCAGAGCAATTACCCTGGATCCATATTTCTTCGTAACATCCCTAAACACTATAATACTCATAAAACTTCTCCCGATACTTCAGCTAAAAATTCTGCTTATTTTAACACCTAATGGCAACTGGCCAAAGTTAATATCATAACTTGAGCTATTCACAAATTTCATTTAGATGCAGCTGCCATCCTCAAGTAAGCGTTAATAAAAATATCGATGTTGCCATTTAGCACATCATCGATGTTCCCAACCTCTTCTTGAGTCCTGTGATCCTTAACCATCTGATAGGGGTGCAATACATAGCTTCTGATCTGACTACCCCATGCTATCTCTTTTTTCAACCCTCGCTCCACCTCAAGTTCCTCTGCCCTTCTTTCCATCTCACGTTCATAAAGCTTCGAGACCAGCACCTTCATGGCAGTATCCCTGTTCTGTATCTGAGACCTCTCATTCTGGCATTGCACGACTGTCCCTGTTGGGATATGTGTGATCCTCACCGCAGAATCGGTTACGTTGACATGCTGCCCTCCAGCCCCGCTGGAGCGGTAGGTCTCTATCTTCAGGTCTTTCTTGTCAACACTGATATCTACATTCTCTTCCACGACAGGTGTGACATCCACCGATGCAAATGAAGTGTGTCTTCTCCTATTGGCATCAAACGGTGAAAGCCTCACAAGCCTGTGCACGCCCTTCTCACCCTTAAGCAGGCCAAACGCATTTCTCCCTGAAACCAGAATCGTGGAACTCTTGATACCTGCCCCTTCTCCTGCCATTATCTCAATGATCCTGGTCTGAAATGAATTTGATTCTGCCCATCTAAGATACATCCGAAGCAGCATCTCCGCCCAATCCTGTGAATCTACCCCACCTGCGCCCGGATGTATTGAAATATACGCATCGCGGTGATCATCTTGCCCAGAGAGCAATATGGAATTCTCAAAGTGCTCGATATCACGCTTAAGGAGTGCGATCTTCGAACCAAGATCGGCCTCAAGCTCAACATCGTCCTCCGACTCAAGCAGTTCAACAATCGCTGCGATCTCATCAAGCTGTTTTTTTAACAGTGATACTCTTTCGAGATCATCCTTGATGGTAGATATCTCACCCATGACAGTCATCGCCTCATCACGAACTTCCCAGAAATCAGGAGATGAGGTTTGAGCTTCTAACTGCGAGAGCCTTGTCTGTTTACTGCTGACGTCAAAGATACTCCTCTATCTCAAGCATCTTAGCCCTTACCTTTTTTATGAAACTCAAACTTTCTTCAGAAGTCATAGTTTACGCTCCACAACATTTTTTATATTTTTTGCCGCTACCACATGGGCATGGATCATTCCTACCGACTTTGCTCGATGAGACTGCCTCCCTGCTTTCAGGTGGCCGATTCGTGACAGCCTTCAAAGGTCTTCCCTGAGTGCTTACCGGAGGTGAATCTTTCTGCTCCTGCGGTATTACCTTAACTCTAAAGAAATACCTGACGACGTCCTCTTTGATCCCATCGATCATCTCCTGGAACATCTCAAAACTCTCGCGCTTGAACTCAACCAGAGGGTCCATCTGGCCGATCGCGCGTAACCCAATCCCTTCTTTTAGATAATCGAGTTCATAGAGATGTTCCCTCCATCTGAAGTCAATCACCCTCAGCATGACAAGGCGTTCAATCTCACGCGCTGACTGCACTCCAAGCTCATTCACTTTTTTATCGTAAATCTCCAGTACCCGGGAGATCGTAAACTCCATGATCTCTTCACGTTTCACCGACTTTGCAATATCGGACGGGATTACGAAGTCAGTCGCGAACATAAGTGAGAGTTGAGCAGCGAGCTCCTTCAAGTCCCAATCCTCAGGATAGGATTCTTCACCTGCATAAGCATCAACCATTCTACTTGTGGTTTCTACCAGCATCTGCTTTATGTTCTCGCTTATATCCTCTTTTTCGAGTACCATATCGCGCTGCTGATAGATAATTTCTCTCTGCTTATTCATAACATCATCATACTCAAGCAGATGTTTCCTTATATCAAAATTCCTCGATTCGACCTGACGTTGAGCATTCTCGATCGATTTTGTGACAAAACCATTTACAATTGGTTCATCATCCGGGAAATTGAATCGCTCCATGATGGCTATGATCCTGTCAGAACCAAACATACGCATTAAATCATCTTCAAGCGATACGTAGAACTGCGAGGAACCAGGGTCACCCTGTCTCCCTGAACGACCGCGAAGCTGGTTGTCAATTCGCCTTGATTCATGGCGTTCCGTCCCGAGCACGTGCAGGCCTCTCAGCTCAACTACTCCATCGCCCAAAACGATATCGGTACCACGACCGGCCATGTTTGTTGCAATTGTTACCGCACCATGTTGGCCAGCCTTAGCTACTATCATAGCCTCCCTCTCATGATGCTTTGCGTTCAGCACCTCGTGCTTCACTCCGCGGCGAGAAAGCATCTGGCTTAAGAGCTCGGATTTCTCTATTGAAATAGTGCCAACCAGAACGGGCTGTCCTTGTTTGTTCCGCTCGCATATATCATCAACCACAGCTTTAAATTTCGCAGCCTCGGTCTTATACACAATGTCCTGCATGTTGTTCCTTACAAGTGGCCTGTTAGTGGGGATGACGACCGTCTCAAGCTTATATATATGCCTGAACTCGTTTGCTTCGGTTGCTGCAGTACCTGTCATGCCCGCAAGTTTTTCATACATCCTGAAATAGTTCTGCAATGTTATCGTCGCAAGCGTCTGGTTCTCTTCCCTGATCTTTACGCGCTCTTTTGCCTCTATGGCCTGATGTAGTCCCTCAGAGTAGCGCCTTCCGAACATAAGCCTGCCTGTAAATTCATCAACAATTATTACTTCCCCATCCTTCACTATGTAGTCCACATCTCGCTTATAGAGCCTGTGTGCCCTGAGTGCCTGATTTAGATGATGTATGAGATGCGTATTCTCAATGTTGTAGAGATTTTTTATCCCGGTCATCTTTTCAACCTTCGCGACACCCTGTTCCGTAACCGAGGCTGTCCGCGTCTTCTCCTCTTTTTCATAATCCTCACCATCAATCAGCCTGGGCGCGATTGAGGCGAACTGATAATAGAGACCGGTCGACTCCTCTGATGGACCAGAGATGATGAGTGGTGTTCTCGCTTCATCAATAAGGATTGAATCCACCTCATCAACAATAGCATAATGATGTCCACACTGAACCTTTTGCTGTCTGGACGTAACCATGTTATCCCTGAGGTAGTCAAATCCGAACTCTGTATTTGTACCGTAGATCACATCGGACATGTACGCCTGCCGCCTCTCGGAGTTGCTGGAATCATGCTGCAGAAGACCAACGCTTAAGCCCAGGAATCGATAGACGGCGCCCATCCACTCACTATCCCTTTTCGCCAGATAATCGTTCACAGTGACCAGGTGGACTCCGCACCCGCTAAGTGAATTCAAATAAACAGGAAGGGTAGCGACCAGCGTCTTCCCCTCTCCAGTTGCCATCTCAGCTATCTTTCCTTCATGAAGCACCATACCACCCATGATCTGAACGTCAAAATGCCGCATATTCAGCGTTCGCTTTGCAACCTCCCTGACCACAGCGAATGCATCGGGTAAGATCGAATCGAGTTTATTTCCCTGCTCGATGTGCTGCCTGAATATTGCAGTATTTGCCGCAAGATCTGCATCACTCTGCGCCTGGTACTTTGGTTCAAGAGTTAAGATATGAACAGCAAGCTCATAAAGCCTCTTTAACTCCTTACCCTCACCAAAACTTAATACTTTCGCTAAAATATTGGCCATTTTACTAAAACTTGGGCTCTATCAGCCCGTAGTTGCCGTCCCTTCTTCTATAGACAACGTTGACCTCTTCGCTTTCCGAGTTCAAGAAAACAAAAAAATCGTGACCGAGCAGATCCATCTGCAATGTCGCTTCCTGTGGTTGCATCGGCTTGACATAAAACTGCTTCACTTTCACGATCTTCTGTTCTTCTGATCCCTTTTCCGTTTTCACGGCTCCGTTCTCGCTATTTTTTCTGTTCTGCTTGCTGCGCTGGATCAGCTTGTTCTTATACCGCTTTATCTGACGCTCTAGCTTACCAGCCACGATATCAATCGAACCATACATATCGGTTGAAGCTGCCTGTCCGCGAATAACCGGGCCATTTGTAAAAATGGTCACCTCAACCCTGTTACCATCCTGAATACTCGGGTTTTTTTCGACTATAAACGCAACCTCAACCTTGATTATCCCATCGAAAAATTTTCCAATTCGCTCGATCTTCCTGGCAGCATATTCGTGCAAGTTCTGCGTCGCTTCAATATTCTTGCCCTGAAAACTGATGTTCAATTCATACCTCCATATTTTCGTTGTGGGGAACTGTCCTCGCCGCAGTCATAACCGATACCGAACTGCATCCCGCATTGATCAACGCCTTTGAACACTCCGAACTTGTGGCACCGGTTGTAAATACATCATCAATCAACAGAATTCGTTTATCCCTGATTTTCCAGCGGTCGTTTATCTCAAATACATCCTTAATATTATAAAATCTTCCCATCTCATCATTTATTTTAGTCTGGCTCACCGTCAGTTTTGTTCTGAAAACCCCAGTAAATAACGGTAGTTCAGTTTTTTTGGAAAACTCCCAAGCTAATATCAAGGAGTGATCAAAAACCCTTTCGCGATATTTCAGATTATGCATCGGGGCAAATGCAATCAGGTCAATCCCATCGCCAGTGAATTCTCTAATGAAAAGATCGAATAGAAGATCAGCCAGACCTCCTGCAGCTGCTCGCATACCATCATACTTCAACAGATGAATAATCTTTTTTAGTTTTCCTCCATAAGGTCCATAAGACCTGCACTTATCAAAATATAAACTGTTATTATTTGAGCACCAATCACATCTAGCAACATTTTGTGTACTCTTGAGACCACAATAAAGACATACCGGGCGCTGAAATCTTTCCACATCCTCAAGACACTGGGAACAGACTACACACTCACTGGCAACTCCACAAATAACACAAACATCCGGATATATCGATTTGGTAAAAAGCTCTGTCAGTTGACCTGCAACTCGTATAAAAGTATTTATATTCTCTTTAAGCTGTATCGTTTTCCACAACCTGATTTGACATTATTTTAACACTTGGGTGAATGGTGATCCCTCCCTCAATGACACAACCTGAACCAATCACAGCATTCTCCAAAATTTTCGAATTCTCCTTAATAAAGGTCGAATATCCAACTATTCCACCGATCACGCTTGCATCCTTACCAATATATCCGCTTCCCCATTTAATTCCCTTATAAAGCACGGCTCTCTCGTCAACTACCGTATCGTTGCCTATGATGACAGGGCCAAGCAGCCTTACGCCTTTTTTAATGATGCATCTGCTTCCTATGCATACAGGAGGTGAGATTATCACGTCCTTCTGAATCTCACTATCCGGTCCTATCCAGATGCCCTCGCGCACCTGCGTCCCGGGTATCTTAACATGCACCTTTCCGGACAGGGCATCGAAATTACCCTGTTGATACTGTTCAAGGCTTCCCACATCATTCCAGTATCGATTATTTACATATCCGTAAAAAGGATATTCCATATCAACTAACCGCGGAAAAAGCTCCCTGCCAAAATCATAAAAAGAATCTTCCGGGATGAGGTCAAATATTTCCGGTTTAAAAACATATATCCCGCTGTTAGCCAGATCGCTCAGCGCCTTTTCGCGCGGTGGCTTCTCCTGAAAACCGACTATCTTACAATCCTCGTCCATCAAGACAACTCCGTAATCAGAAGGGTCCTCAACTCGTGTCACAACAAGCGTAGCAAGAGCTTTCTTATTCTTATGGAAGTCCAGCAAATCTGCGATGTCGATATCAGTTAGGGCATCCCCACTCATCACAAGAAAACTACCATCCTGGAGGAACTTCTGCACCTTTTTAACCCCACCGGCAGTACCAAGAAGCTCTTCTTCGTAAGAATATGAGAGGTTAACGCTCCAGGTGGAGCCGTCCTTGAAATAGGAGGTTATCGCATCAGCATGCCAGTGCAGGTTCGCAACTATTTCAAAGCAGCCGTTAGCAGCAAGTAGCTCGAGGATATGCTCCATCACCGGTTTATTCACTATCGGTGCCATCGGTTTTGAGATGAGATCGGTAAGCGGTCTTAGCCTGGTTCCAAGCCCAGCGGCCAGTATCATGGTTCTCATCGTTTAGCCTCTATCCTGCAGCCCGTCTTGATCTCCGGCAGGTTTTCGTAGAACGGTGGCCTTACCACTTTAACTTCAGTGATGATCGCGGTTATATTTCGATGTGGCGTCACATCAAATGCAGGATTAAACACGCTCACCCCCTCAGGAGCTATCCTAACACCCGCGATCTCGGTGACCTCTCTGGAGTCCCTTTGCTCAATCTTAACCGACTTTCCTTCTCCTATCTCCGCATCAACGGTGGATAGCGGTGCTACCACATAGAAAGGTATCCCCGTGCTCTTGGCAAGCACTGAAAGCGAAAACGTGCCTATCTTATTTGCAGTATCACCATTTAAGGCTATCCTGTCAGCTCCAACAAAAACTGCATTCACCTTCCCTAAAGACATTACATATCCTGCCGTGTTATCGGTTATCAAAGTCATTGGAATTTCCTCGCGAGATAGCTCCCACGCCGTAAGCCTGGCACCCTGCAGAACCGGGCGTGTCTCATCAACATACACATGAATTTTCTTACCAGAATTATGCGCCCATCTTATAACACCGAGCGCAGTCCCGTACCTGCCAGCTGTCGCAAGCGCACCAGTATTACAATGAGTGAGAACTCCATATCCGTCCTTGATCAGTGCGCTGCCGTTCTCCGATAGCTTTGCATTGATCGAAATATCATCGTTATATATGGATATTGCCTCCTCTTCAAGGGCTTTCGCGACGACCTCAGGATCTCCACCGAGGTGAGATTCAAGAATACTCCGCATTCTTGCCAGTGCCCAGAAAAGGTTCACCGCAGTGGGGCGTGTCCCAGCTAACTCGGAAATTGCACGGTCAATACCGTGGAAAAAACTCTCTTTTCTTCCCTCCATGAACTGATTAGCAGCAAGGACAACAGCAAAGGCAGCTGTAACGCCAATCGCAGGAGCTCCACGAACTGCAAGCGTAATTATCGCCTCCGCAGCATCCCTGTAATCTTTTATGTACAGGTACTTCTCCTCAAAAGGCAGAGCACGCTGATCTATCAGTCTGAGAATGCCATTGTCCCATAGAACTGTGTTGATTTCCTGGTTTTTCATCTTTAGGTCACGACGAAAAGTTTAATTTTGCCAGGCTTTCTTTCAAAACTTTTATGCGATCAACAGGAGTGGGGTCAACGTCGTTCAACAGGGCCAGATATCCACTCACAAGATCACCAAAATACACCAGACTGAAAAACCTGCACAAAGGCGAGCTGCCCCTGGATTCCACCTCCAGAACATCTCTGAACATCTTTCCAATAAGTTCTCTTGTAATACCCATCCTTTGGATATTTCTTTCTCCAGCTGCCATATCCTTAAGGAATACAAGGGTGAACATCCTTATGACGTCTTCGGTCTTTTCCCAGCCGACAGTTTCATTGTGATTGAGTTCAGGTAAATTATTATAAAGGGCGGGCTGCTTGCTGTTCTCATTAAACTGACACTTCCAGCGAAGTGCCGCAATTGATGAAGGCCCCTCGGCCCCATATACAACCGGCACACTCCCCCAGATATCCATGGCCATCTTTTTCGCCAGGTTATCCCTCAATTCAACATCGACCCCGATCTCATTACACATATTACGCAGGGTATCAAAGGTCTCATGGATGTCCTCCCTTTTTAGCTCGCACAGGTCAAGCTTATCGAGTACAACCAGTATAGGAATTGCCAGATAGGCAAGCGCTGCCCTCGGCTGAAGACCAGCAGGGATTCGGATCGTTACATTATTTCGCTCCTGGGCATAATCCAGCAGCTTACCACCAGACGAGACACAAACGATCTCAGCTCGCCTCATTGAAAGATCGTTTAACCTGAACAAGGCCTCCTCCGTATCCCCGGAATACGAGACTACGAACACAAGCGTGGAAGCACCCACAAAATTGGGCAATCCGTAACCTTTGTTCACCACTATGGGAATTTCACACTGATTTTCACATAGAACTCTGGCTACATCACCGCTTATTCCAGAACCACCAACCCCGATCACTAATACCGAGGTCAGGTTTCTGAGTTCTCCAAGATCAATATTTTTCGCAATATTGAATGCTTCTTCTATCCGTTCAGGCATGCTCTCAATAATGCTTAGCATTCCTGACTTGTCGAGCCTGGATATGCCCGATTGATCATCTAGATTCATCAAATCTCTCCTTTTGCAATACTTAATGCATATTTCATCATACTGGATAGGACATCTCTGTCTTGAGACTCAGCATATATCCTCAAGACCATTTCAGTACCTGAAAGCCTGAACATCAACCAGTCTCCATCAGTAAATATGTACTTATATCCATCGCGATCATTTAACGATTCAAGTTCCTTCCCATCTACAAGGACTTTATCTTTTGACGAGAGAAACCTTCTCAAGCTCTCCTTATGCTCCGAGGTCAGCTCGATGTCCTCCCTTTCATAATAATACAGACCAAAACGTTCCGTGAGCTGGTCAAAAAGCGACGCCAGGCTCTCCTGGCTCTCGATCAACATCTCAACAATAAGAAGAGAGATGAAGATACCATCGCGCTCCGGAATACAATGGCCAGCCCAGATGCCACCGCTTTCCTCGCCTCCAACCAGCACGCCACCCTTTAATATCTCCTCAGCTATATATTTAAACCCGACAGGCGTCTCAATAAGATCAAGACCATAGGTGTCTGCCATTTTAGAGATCTGGCTCGAAGTTGTCACGGTCTTAATCACCTTGCCTTTCAACTTCTTTTTTTCAAACAGATGCTGCAAACAGAGCGCGATTATCTGATGTGAATTGATAAATCTACCTCGCTCATCAACCAGGCCTATCCTGTCCCCATCACCATCAAGCGCAACCCCAAAATCAAATCCTTTCTTCTTAACCTCATCGATCAGATCCAAAAGATTCTTTTCAATTGGCTCGGGATTCAGACCGCCAAACATCGGGTCCCTCTTCTCGTTGATCACAGAAACAGAGCAACCAGCTTTGCTCAGTGCCTGCGGCAATACTTGAGACGAAGCACCAAATATCGGATCTACAAGAACCCGCACGTCATCTCCCACCGTTTTTTGTTTAAATCTGCTAAAAAGCGAGCTGAAATAGTCCGTTTGCATATCAACAGTTCGAGCAGATTTAAAAGCATCTTCTGCACTGAAAAAGTTATCGTCCCCGCCATTAGCAATTTCATATAGCATCTGTTCAACTTTTTTAATATCTTCTGGGCTTGCTGACCCACCAGATGCTGATTTAATCTTAAGTCCATTGTATTCGTATGGATTATGGCTGGCGGTCACCATAATCCCTCCACTCAACCCATTTTTATAAATGTAGTTAGAGAGAATGGGACTGGTTATAAATCTATCAGAAAGCAAGACCTCTTTTACCTCCATTTTCGCAATATTGTAAGCAAGAGCGGCAAAGTACTCAGACAAAAAACGGGTATCATAACCTATCGCAATCGCAGGTTCGTTGAAATATCTATTGAAATAGCCTGATATTGCGCGTGCCACCAGGCCCACGTTTGCGAAATTGAACTGATCGGCTATAACATGACGCCAGCCGTCGGTACCAAAGCTCAGATCTTTAGCCAACCTTATACTCTGGCCCTCCAATAATCAAGTAGATCTTTGAGCGTTTTGTCAAAAGGAATCTCCGGTTTCCACCCGGTCCTCTTATTGAACTTTTCATAGCTGCCCAAAAGGATTTCAACATCAGAAGGCCGCATGCGCTCCCCCTCCCGGACAATCTCGACGTTCATCGAGCTAAATGCCAGTAACTTCTCGAGCATTTCTGATATCTTATAGGCAACCCCACTTGCGACATTATAGACTTCGCCTGGCTCTCCCTTTTCAACCGCAAGCCAGTAGGCCCTCACTATATCCCTCACATCCGAAAAGTCCCTTTTGGCATCGAGGTTTCCAACGTGGATAACATGCTCCTTTCTCCCTGCTTCAATCTCAGCTATCTGCTTTGCAAAGTTCGATGTCACGAATACCTCTCCACGTCGGGGTCCGGTATGGTTGAAACCACGCGTCCTCACGATGTTCAAACCATAACTTCTGTAATATTGATAACCCATCACGTCCTGTGCCACTTTGCTGACAGCATAGGGACTTAAAGGCCTTAGAGGGTTCTCCTCGGTTATCGGTATCTCATCCGGATAGACCAGCCCGTACTCCTCGCTCGAGCAGGCGATATGCATCACTGGGTCTATGTCCAGATCCCTGATCGCCTCAAAGAAGTTCAGCTGCCCGATTATATTTGTTGTCATGGTCTCATGTGGCGCATTCCATGATGTTGGCACAAAACTCTGCGCTGCAAGATGGAAAATGTAATCAGGCTTAGCGTTCTTCAATGCGGACTTTACAGAGCAGTAATCACGCATGTCGCAATCAATCAATTTGATATCATTTTTTATTTGTTCAATGTTCTCTAACCTGCTTCTCCAGCGTACTGTACCAAAGACCTCCACTCCTTTATTCAACGCAAGTTCAGCAAGATGGCTTCCAGCAAATCCAGTAATTCCAGTAATCAGAACTTTCAATATCCCTCCCTCATTCCTAAAACTTTATCGTATCACGTGGGATCTCGGTATTCGGAAAGATCTTTATGCCGCTTCTGAATTGATTACCGGTGTTTATAATGCAGTTATCCCCGATCACAGACCTTTCCGACACAAGTACCTTCTTAGCAAGCTTTACATTCCTGGAAATTATGCTCTGCTTGACCACGCAAAAATCGCCGATCTGACAACCGTCCATGATAACACTTCCCTCTATTATGACGTTATCGCCAACAGTACAGTCGCTGCCTATAACAGATGGAGTTGATACGGTGGAGTTCTTCCCGATTTTGCAATTCTTCCCTATGACAACCGTGCCGAACAGGGTTGCCGTATCGTCAATTTTGGTACCTTCCCCTATCTTCCTGGCCAGTTGATTCAATGGTTGGTCGAACGCTCCTAAATACTTCCCCTCCAGCACATCCCAGTTAACCTGCAGGTATTTCTCAGGTGTGCCGATATCCAGCCAGTATGCACTTGATGGAAAACCATATAACAGCTTGCCTTCTTTAAGAAGCCTCGGGAATAGACCACGCTCAAAGGAGTAATTTTCATTTTTGGGTACCATTTCTAAAACTTCGGGCTCAAGAATATATATTCCAGCATTGATCAGATTAGTAGTGACCTGATCCCAACTTGGCTTCTCAAGAAAATCTTCCACCACACCATCCCCTGTTATCAACACAAGTCCATAAATTGTGGGGTCTTCAACCGGAGAAAGGTAAATAGTGCCGTCTGCTTTATGCCGCCTGTGGAAATCGATCATCCTTTTCACATCAACAGAAGTCACCACATCTCCATTAAGAACAACAAAAGTTTCCTTTATCTGATCCTCCACATTTTTCACGGCTCCGCACGTGCCAAGCGGCTCTTTTTCCACCACGTACTTGATGCTGACGCCAAACGACTTACCGTCGCCAAAATATTCCTCAAAAGCCTTGGGATGATAATGAGTGCTTAAGATGATCTCCTCAATCCCATTTCTTTTCAGGTGTGAAATAGTATGCTGAAGCAAAGGTAGATTTGCGATAGGCATCATTGGTTTTGGATAGTTTAAGGTCAGCGGTTGAAGCCGAGTTCCCATCCCACCAACCAACATAATTGCCTTCATAATACCTCCCTATTTTTTAGAGAATTGATTATACAGGATTTCTGAAACAGTTAAGAACATCCAGTGCGGATTGCTCTATGTTAATTTTTGGCTTCCACCCCAACTCCAGGGTCAACTTGGACCTGTCACCTATCAATATGGGTATATCGGCTGGTCTGAATCGACCCTCATCGATGACAACCTCTATCTCCTTCTTCGCGTTGGAAAGCAATATCTCAAGCAACTTTGAGATTGAAATTCCATAACCTGAGCAGACATTATATGCCTCACCTGCTCTCCCCTTCCTTAATATTGTACAATACGCAGCCACGACATCGCGCACATCCGTAAAATCCCTGATTACCTCAATATTGCCAACCCTGATCTCAGGCTTCATCTTACCCGTCTCAATATCAGCTATCTGCCGGGCAAAATCAGCACATACAAACTTCGTATTCTGGCCAGGCCCAATGTGATTAAACGACCTTGTCCTGTAAGCCCTCACGTCGTGGGCTGCAAAATATTCATAAGCCATCAGGTCGCAAGTTGCCTTGCTGACAGCATAAGGACTGAGAGGTCTTGGCGGGGTGGTCTCCTTTATCGGAATCTCCTCAAGGCTCACCTTGCCATAGATCTCACTTGACCCAACTACAAGAACACGGGTTTCGGGAGAACATTCCAGCAGCGCAGAGAGGATGCCCAGTTGACCGAAGATATTCGATCTGTAGGTCTGAACTTCATTTCCCCACGAAAGAGCCACGGAGCTCTGCGCAGCAAGATGGTAAACTTCGTCGAACTTTTCGCTGGTGATCAAACTGCGAATCGCGCCATCATCCATCAGATCCATCTGGCAAAACTTGAAACTGCTAAGTCCAAGAAGATCAGCCGAAGGCAAGGCCACATCAATACCCGTGACTTCGCATTCATGCTCAGAGAGCAGATATTGAGCAAGATGCTTCCCAACAAAGCCGCAAACGCCAGTTATTAAAGCCTTCATTAATCTCCCAACAACTCTCTAATAAGATAAAATCCTTTAGCGTTTAAATATGTTAATTAATAATAATACCGCAGCGCGAACCATCAGACCCAAAAAAATAAACGGAATGATGAAGACCATAAAACTGCCTGAATATCTTTTCCTGTAAAATTTAAAAATACTCTTCTGAAACTCGCTTATCATACGATAGCTGGCGCGCTTTGAGCTCTGCCCTATCATATGAAGTGCGGTGATATCAGGATAATAATAAATGCTATAGCCTGCAGCGTTAAGCGAATAGCATATATCCATATCCTCCACGTACATAAAATATCGCTCATCAAATCCACTTACCCCTTCAAATGCTTCCCTCCTGAATAATATACATGCTCCTGAGACCCAGCCCACCCTGGAGATCTTATCGTGGTCAAAATCCATCATCTCGTATCTTCGTGAGAATCTATTACTCGGGAAAAAAATGCCCGCAAAGGCATGAACTGTGGCATCAACAAAGGATGGGAAATTTCTGCATGAATGCTGAATACTGCCATCACTGTTGATGAGACGGGGGCCTACCGCTCCAACACCGGGATTATCGTCCATAAATGACACAACCCTGCTCAAATGACCTTCCTTAAACTCGATATCGCTGTTTGCAATCAGGACATGACGTCCCTTCGACTGCTGCACGCCCAGGTTCGCAGCCCTACAGTAACCCATATTTTCTCTGGATTCAATGAGCTTGACCCCCTTAAACTCTGTCCTTACCATCTCCTGGCTGCCGTCGCTGGAACCGTTATCAACAACCAGCACTTCAAATTCAATACCGTGATTACCAATTTCAAAAAAAACAGATCGCAGGCAGTTATAAAGCAGATCCCTGGTATTCCAATTTATTACGATTATGCTCAGATCCATGATGCTTACTTCCCCACAAACAACAAGATCGGGTAATTCAACCGGTTAAGCCAACACCTTTCTTTATCCTGTTTCTTTTGAAGAATCCATACAGATAACCGCCCATCTTTGCAATATCCATGTACATTGCCATTGCCGGTATCAGGAACCAGCCTGATATCAGTTCACCAGCTTTTCCTTTAAAAACCTTTACAGATCTAAGATATGGTCTCGCTAGATATGCTGCTCCCAGCGGAACCAGGACAAACAAAATATACCAGGATAAAAAAGCGGAAAACAGCACTATAGCTGCCAGCAGGACGTACGATAAAAAGCGGAGGGCATGTCTGTAAGCATACATATTCGCAATACCATCCCCGTATGAATACCTGAAGAACTGCTTAAAGATGCTTATCAGATCACTGTGCAGGTGCCAGTTGACCACAGCCCCCGGCTGAAATCGTATCTCGTAACCGAGCTTCTTCAAGACCTTATCAAAATACATGTCCTCCCCAAACGTCAGCCACTCTGGGTACCCTCCTGCCCTATGCCATGCGCTTTTGTACAAAGCAATATTTCTTGATGATGGCATGAACCTCTCCTGTTTCACTTCACTTAAAAGTGGTAGATTTACGCAGGCCAAAAGCCTTTGCAGAAAGTTATCGCAAACTGGATTTGTGTAGCCTCCCACAATCACTTTTTCATCACCTTCAGAAAGCGACACCAGGAGATTTTCCAACCAGCGCTCATCTGCGTAACTTCCCGCATCCGTAAAAACAATGATATCCCCACGCGCTGCCTCCGCAGCGATGTTCCTGCCCTGCGATATGTTTGTGTCATCGGACTCTATCAATTTTACCAGCGAATTCTCTGCTGCAACTCCTCTCAGGTAGTCCAGAGTGCCATCGTAAGAACCTCCATCGACCAGAACTATCTCCAGTGATTTTATGCTTTGATTGATCAGAGAACCGATGAACACTGCAAGCGTCGCATATTCGTTTTTCAGGGTCGCAGCGATCGTAGTTCTCTTTGCTATCCCTTCAATGTCAGCCAACTTCATCTCCCAATCCAGCAAAAGCAAGCCTGAAAAAAGTTCGCATCCGCGAAATTTGTCCTGAAAGCATGTAAATCCACCCGCGATTTAAAAATCCGATCCGCACAAGCACTAAAAAAAAGAAGGTCCTCAGTCTGCCCATATACTTGCGATAATACTTCAAACGACTCGAATAGACCAACTTTAGTCGCCTGTACTCATCACTTTCCGCGAAGCTTCCTGCATCGCAGTGTATGAAGGTCGAACCAGGATGATAAACTACTCTATATCCAAGCTTTCTCGCTCTATAACACAGATCAGCATCTTCTTCAAACATGAAAAAACGCTCATCGAAAAGCCCCACTGCTTCAAATAGCATTCTGGGCATGAACATCACTGCGCCAGTTATCCAGTCTGGCTGAAATTCCCTCCCGTGATCCTCATATTGCAGGAAATACCTTCCAAATACCCTCGATTTCGGAAAAAGCCTGAACAAAAAAAAGGATTCAGAAAACTGTGTGATCAGGTTGTGAAATGATCGCGCAGAGAGCTGCAGGCTCATATCAACATTGAGTATGCGCGGACCAATTATGCAATCATCCCCAAGTGAAGCCGCTCTGTCAAACAACCCAGACAATGCGTACTCGACCACAAAGCAGTCGGGGTTTAGAAACATCACGTACTCTGATCCTGTCCTCTGAAAGGCAATGTTAGATGCTCTCGAAAAACCGATATTGTCCTTCAGTTCTATGAGCTCCACGCCGTCAAATGTCCTGACCGTCCCCACTGTATCATCATTTGAGGCATTATCGACCACCACTATCTTTTCGATATGTTCCTGGTCATTAAATAGAGATCCCAGGCATCTCCCGATGAACGTTTCCGAGTTATAGGTTACTATTATCACATCGATAGTCGCCTCTTTGTTCAAGGAAGGCCTGCTCTTTTTTCTTGCGTTATTTCGGGTATCCGTATGCATCAAGCCTTGAAACCAGTGCGTTAAAGACTGAATCAGACACAACCCTGTTCGCTTCCTTGTTAAAATGCAAACCATCAGGATCAACGTACTTTGTGGGATCTGATATCATCTGGTGAAACACATCCACGAAGATACAGCCGTTTTGTGCCGCAACTTCGGCAGCAATCTGATTGTACATCTCCATGTCGTCATTATAATGCCAGTTCCTGAGGTTCTCGTCCAGGACTCCCGTGGATAAAACCAGTACGGTCGCTCCTGTCTTGACCTTTATGTCATATACTATTCTGCTCAGGTAATACCTGAACGCATCAGGTGGAACGTTAAAAGTACGTTCAGGATTGGTGAGCGAGTCGTTTGTCCCAAAACCGACGATGACAAACCTGGGCTTGTACGGATACACGGTTTCACCAAGTCTATCATAAGCTCTAACCGTATATTCTCCAGACCTGCCAGAATTCACAACGTTGAACTCACCCAAAGGAAAGGTTGCCTCCAGCATTGCATCAAGACGCGAGAGCCAGGACGTCCTTGCCATCTGCGAGTCACCCAAACCGACGATAGTAAACGTAAACGGGGAAATGGTCTTTATTGCATTTGATGTTACATTTATATCTTCTAACTCATTGCACGATATAAGACCATTGGTAGAGATTGTCTCACCATACCCAATACCGTTATTTACATTTACATAGAACTCCAGATCGCTCTTCTCGTTGACCCCAAGCTCACCAATATTCCAGACCAGTTTGCTGCCATCAACTTCGTACCGGGTATCGCTTGCTGCTTCCTCGATATTTAAAGAAGACTTAGCAGGAATATCGATTTCGAATTTAAGATCAGTAGCTGCGGTATCCCCGTCGTTCTCAATGTGCACCAAGACCTGTAAAGAGTCACCCTGTGCAGTAGCCCCTCCATCTACATCAATAAGTGTTATCGCAAAATTCTCAAATTTCGGATATACCCTTACTATGCGTTTGATCTCTGTGAGCTCGACCTCATCACTGCCATTCAAAAGAATCGGCGAGAAAACTATTTCGGTCCTGTCCGCAAGACTCTCCCTTACCCTCACCTCGACATCCAGGGTAGCTTCCTCTCCCACCGATATTTTCTCAATGTTTGCCGAGCTAAAGCTATTCAGATTAAATGAACCTGAGCGCGTTGTGAGTTTTGCTTGTTGTAGTATCGTGTTAGCAGGAACAAACTTTTCAATATGCACGTTCCTTGCATTCATATCACCTGTGTTCTTTATAATGACCTCGTATCTAATCAGATCCCCTACGTTTACTTCCCCGCCGTTCTCATCAAAAGAAGAGACGACAGACTGATCAAACTTCGGACTGCTCTCCACCTCTCTTGAGATACCGCTGTCTTTAAGTACCAGATACTGCCTGTTTATCTTCTTGAACCTGTACTTCACATTCAGAGGTGCTATGATGGTGCCCCTATCAAGAGGATTGTTAACCTCAATGGTCAAACCTGCTTCCTCATCTCCCCCTCTTCTGGGACTACCTACTCGAAAAACGACCTTATCCCCGTGGACCTCATAATCTTTATCATATCTGACCGCGATAACCTCCGTCCCGCTGGGAATTGATATCTCGATTTCAAGATCATTTATGTTAACGAGCCCGTTATCGCCAAATCTGAGTAGATAATTCAGCTCATCACCTGGACGCACCTTTTCTTTCCCATTTAAATCGACAACCTCAAAGTTCTGGTTAGCGTTAAATTTGAACTCCCACCAGACAAATGCGAGTGCTACTTCAGCAAGAATAGATAAGACTGCAAGTGAAACCAGCGCCAAACGAACTATCTTTGATTTAACAGATGGACTCACAGACTTCGACATCATCGATTAGCCCAGGATCTTTCCTATGTGCTTGCCAAGATCAGAGGTGAACTGCTTCTGTCCGAAAATATCAGCGCTTTTCTGTGCATTTCGTGCATACCTTCCTAACAAAGCCTCATTGTCAATAAGCTTCATGGTCAAATATTTTAAACCTTCAACGTCATCAAACAACAACCCATTGTAATCATTGTGCACGATCTCCTTCTGACCGCCCTTGGCAATGACAACCGGCACGGCACCGGACGCCATGGCCTCCACCGTCGATATCCCGAAGTGCTCTGACTTCTCAGGGCTCCTCTCATCATCCTCGCCGAGCCCTGCTGCATGCCAGAATACCTTTGCCCTCCCAAGCGCATCAATCAGGAACTCCCGTCTTATATTAGTATAAATTTCAATCGGATAGCCCGAAGCCAACGATCTCACCTTATCAAGATATCTCTGGCTATCACTTTCACCTGACACTCCCCCAATGAGCCATAGCCTCCAGTGTTTTAGACCTTCATCACACAGCTGCCTGAAAGCTCTCACAAGCTCATCCTGTTTCTTATTGTGGTGACCTTTGAAAAACCGCCCCACGGATACTATGATGTCTTCCTTGTCTTTAGGACGAAGCGACTCCACATCTACTGGTGGGTAAATCTTCTGGGCTTCGACGCCCCACCTTCTCTTCAACCAGTAGCTGACGTAATCAGAAATGGAGATAAAATGCTGATAAGTTCTGACAAACGACAGATTCAGCGGAAAATCCAGGATAAACTGAGGAAATAGACTCATCATTTTGTAAAAAGACCTTAAGAAGATGTTTGAATCCGTCTGATCCTGAACCCCTATGCCAAGCAGCCTGCTATCCCTGCCAAAACCCGATTCGCTGGGGCGATAACTGCTTGAAATAACCTCGATCTCCTCACCTTTTTTTAAATCATCAGTTTCTATTTTTACTTTTATCTTTTTTCTGGATCTAATATCCTCATGGCTCACGTGTACCTTATTCCCAACTACAACTTTCAACCAGAACCTCTCATCTGCAGGAAAATCTGGAACCTTTAAAACCAGCCTCGCATGTGAACTCTCCTTCAAACCAGATAGGAAAAACCTGGCCTCACCTGAGGTCCATGCTGTCCTTCTCATGTAGAAGCGGCGAACATCATATAATCCTGTGATCGGTTCAATCCGTCCATAGAAGTCCGGATTTAACAGGTGCAACCTTGAGAAGACAAACTTCGATGGTCTTGCAAGAAGCTTGATGAGCACCCTCCTTAATAGGTCAAAATCAGCATCAAAACTTGCAGGAAAATAGACAAGGTACAGATTCTGCTTTGCACAACCAGACATCGAACTCATGTAAGTGGCATTTATGAACAGGTCATAGCTGGATGTATATCTTGCTGCATATTCATTGGAAAAACAGGGGATTATGTTAAGTTTAACACCTGAAAGATCAACATTAAATCGATTCTCAATGTCCTCCAGGCTGGCAGGGCGGTCAGTGAGCAGGGTAACATCATATCTGCTGCTGAGCACCTCCGCCATCTTACCAACATATCTCTCCCCTCCTCCTAAAGTGCTCAGATAGCGGTCATAAATTACAACTCTTTTCATGATTTACTTCCAGTCCAACGGAGTTCTGACCATCCAGGTTTTAATTGATTGGTCGCTGACCTTTCTTCTTGATCGTATCTCCCGTCTCTTCACAAGCAGCGGGCGCATGCTGCGGCAAAACTCCCTGATCACACCACAGCGCATCTTAATCATCTTCAGTTGCGCAGATCTGCGATCCACAACGCCCATAAATATTAATTTGACGAAATCAAGCAAGAAGGCTGCCATGTATTCAAGCATTGAAGTCAACACCAGAAGCGTCCAGCCGTTTTTGAATATCGTTCTCAGCCTGTTGAGAGCAACATTCTTTGCAAAATCATAAGACCACTCACCCAGCACAGGGGCATGTGCATGCACGACGATGGCCCTTGGGTTAAAAAAGATTTTGTACCCCATGAGCCTTGCCCTCCACATCAAGTCCACGTCCTCGTAATATGCAAAGTAATCATCATCAAAAAACCCGACCTCACTAATGACATCCTTCCGCATAAGAATAGCAGTTGCAGGTGCGCTGAATACCTCCTCCTCCGCGAGCTCTACCGATTCCTCTGGAATGCGGAAAAAGCGATCACAGGCATAAGCACGCCTCGTGATAGTAGCACCGCAGGAATTTATGAGACGCCTGCCATCACAGAGGTCTTTGAACAAAACCTTAGGAGCCACAGCAAATGCCTGCGGTCTATTTTCCAGCGTAAATTGCAGTTCATTTAGCCAGTCTGGAGCAAGTTCGGCATCGCTGTTAATAACGCCCACAAAATCTGCTTTCGCCCTGCGCACGCCCATGTTCACGGCGAAGGAAAAACCCATATTTCTATCCAGCGCGATCACTTTCACAAAATCAAAAAGCCTCAGGGCTTCCAGATGAGATCCGTCCGAAGACCCATTATCAACGATCATCACTTCAAGTTTAGATTTCGGATAGTTCAACCTCGAAATAGAGACAAGACAGAGGTGCAGGTATTGTCCACCGTTATGATTTGGGATGACAAGAGTAACCTTTTCATCAGAATAATCTTTTCTCATCGAAATGGGTTATCTTAGCTCCGCGTGATTATCACAACGCCAATCGAAATTACAACCGCACCGATCCAGCGAAGCGGAGAGACGTGCTCTTTTAATAAAAACCTTGAAATAAAAATCATGAATATATAACTGATGCCGATCATGGGATAAGCAAAGCTTAAATCAACGCGTGAAAGTATGATTAACCACACTATCGCAGAGAGACCATACAAAAATAGACCTGTCATGACCAGAGGCGATCGCAAAATGGCAAGAAAAAAGTCTCTCGCCCCGTTTAATGAGAGTATCTCAGCTGAAGAAATCTGGTTCATGCCGATCTTAAGCAGTACCTGACCGCCAATGGCAATCAATATTGAAAGGATGATAAGCAAAATTGACTTAACTAAACTGCTCAATATTACCTCTTTTCGTATATATTAATTTTTAACAACTTTATATTAAACATGCTCAGTACATTTTCCAATTGTTTCAAGTAAAAATTTAGATCTCCGCCTTCAATACCCTTGTCCCTGGCAAGAATTGCACTGGAAAAAAGGATAAAGTTTGAGATCGATCTGTAAAAGTCCCTGTTTATGGAAAAAATCCTGGACCTCTGCTCAGCATTCAGCTCATTGATCTCCCTGTTAAGCTGAAGATGGACATTATGATTCAAATCTTTCAAGTACCTGTTAATCTGACTTCTGGCGTTCATAAAGAACGCGGAGGCAAGGATACTTTTCAGTTTCCCGAAATTTCTCACATCATGGTTTATATCATCTGTCCTCAATATTCTTGGTATCATCGTAGGACCGCGGAAGTCCTTAAAGTCAAGCTCTATAACAGAATACCTCGAAATGTCCGCAGGATACGGCTCGAAATAGAAAAATGGCCACAGAAACGATGAGATCAACTTCAAGCCTTCCATTTCATTCCCTCTTCCCACAGTTTCATCATCTGCCAGGGCGCTCCCATCTGCCCGCAGAAGCCAATCTTCGGCTGACTTGCTATCCCTTGCTATCTCACAGATCATTGCAGCTCTGCCACCGCTCTTCAGGAGCCGAGCAGATTTCAGAATCACATCCTCCCACTTCCGGATATCCACGTCATCAAAAACAAGACTCCAGGCAAACCGTCCTTCCATTTCTTTTAACTTACTGATCTTCTTAAAGTGTGCTATGTGACTGAAATTGGCTTCAACTTCCTCTCTTTTCTCGCTAGAGAGGTAAAACCCGTCGCCCTCTTGCATAACCTCCCTGGCTACATTGACGAAAAACTGTTTTTTCACCTGTTCGATCTGCTGAAGTATCTTCAACCTGTCAGGAGAGATTTTAGGGTTGGCACAGTAATCACGTAAAGGTTTTGTGATATTATCCCAGCTTAAAGCATCCTTAATCGATGCCGAAGCTCTCCTGCACCCATCTCTGAACTCATCATCAAATACTGCTTTCTTGATGGCATCTGCATAACCTGACATATCACCAGGGCTCACGCATATCCCAATACCGTTTTTTTCGATGACCTCCTGCATGCTATCACCTGAGCTGGAGACAATAGGAACGCCAGCCCAGATATAGTCCAGAATCCTCGTCCTGAAAGAATAGGTAGTCTCCAGATGATCCCTGTGTGCACTTACCCCACAGTCAGCCTCAAGCAAATATGATCCTCTATCTTCATAGCTGACCCACCGATTAAAAAAGACGGTTCTGTTAAGCAGCCCCTTATAACGGCAGTAATTTTCAACTTCATTTGCAATGCGCATCTCTGGCATTCGAGCATCAGGATGTCTTTGTCCCAGAAAGACAAACTTAATCTCAGGATGTTTCTTTACGACCTCCTCAATCGCCCTTACCGGGGTAAGCGGGTCAAGCCAGTTCCATATTCCTCCACCCCACAAAACAACTTTATCACCGGCTTCAATGCCGCTGATGACTCCCTTCAACACTTTTTTACGGTGCACAGGTGGTTCATCAGGGATACCGAAGGACACCACATCGATCAGCCTCCTGCCTGAACAGTCGTCCCCATATGTGAGTGGATTTATCCTCCCGTGCGCGCCCAAATATCCTATCCACATATCCCTCTGCTTCTCACTTGCGCAGATGTAAAAATCACCAAAAAAAGCTGCTGCATTCAGTTCGTCGTAGTTCATCAGATCGATATTCTGTCTCTCACCCATCGGACGGTCTGAAAACATCTCAAGCGATTCAAACTGAAATGGGTTATAAAGGTCCACGACCATCGCACCGCTATACTTATAGATTGCCTCAAGGAACTGCCTGATATGGCCCTGAACAATGATGGAGTCGAAATTGCGGATTATCTCCACAAGCGAACCAGGCTCTGATTCATTAAACCTAAACAGCTTCACTCCAGCGTAATCCTTGCTGTCCAAAGCGCACGTCGCAATGGCAACATCCACATCTCCCAACAAAACCTTTGCCAGCTCAACGACCCTTATCGCAGGACCTGCCATCCTATCCGATATGAGTTCTTTTGTTACGAAAACCGTGTTTCTTCTCATTGTTAAATATCCCTTGACCTGACTGGAGTATTAACCCTATTAAAACTCCTGACCTGCAGGATGTTCCTCAACTTTGAAATCATCGTGCAAGGTAAAAAGAAAAAATTCCATATGTAAGATTTTATCAGTGGGATGTTCTGATCCACAGTCCTGCCATTACTAAGCCATCTTGACTCAGCAGGAATGAACTTCCTGAAAAAACCAGCCGGGCTGAAATTTTTAATGACAAACCTGATGCGGTTCTTGTGATAATAATAATAGAACCTCTGCGAAAACTTTCCCGTGGACGAAGACTCAAAATGTATCGCCTTTGCACGAGGGGTCAAAAGAACCTTCATGCCAAGCTGTCTCACCCTGCTGCAAAGCTCCGCTTCCTCGAAATAGCCAGGAAAGTAACCAACATCAAATCCACCCAGGCGCTCAAATAGAACTTTTCTGACCAGGATACTGGCCCCGGTTACAAATTGAGGATACAGATACCCATCGTTACTGAGCTCTAACTCCCTTTCCCCGTCTCCCATGTGTTTTGTGATCGCATTGCTAAGGAAGAGCCCTCCTGCGTGATGAATCGTCTCGCCATCAGGGTAATATATAAGACATCCCACCACCCCAACGGTGTCATCTCCACTGACGGGTAAAATCATCTCTTTAAGCCAGTTTTCCTTTACGATGACATCGGGGTTCAAAAAGATCAGATACTTGCCCTTCGCATATCTTGCAGCAAGATTATTTCCTCCTGAGTATCCAAGATTCTTGCCCGGTAGGAAAAGCCGGATCTTATCCTTATATTCGCCTAATTTAGACACCGTATCATCGCTGGAACAGCTATCAACTATTAAAACTTCAAAGGAATCATCGTCCTGTTTAAATAGCGATTCAAGACACTTTGATATCGTACTCGCGCTGTTGTACGTAACCAGTATTACTGAGGTTTCGGTTTCCAAAGTGCTCCAATTTTTTTTATCGCTTTTTTGCAGTACGCATAAAATCGTGGGACCATCCTCTCCCCAAGCAAGCTGCGTAACTCAGCAATTATTTCATCCTTCTGGGCAATCAGCCTTTTCTGATCTTCAATAGTGCTAATCTGCAGATAAAAAGCCCTGCTCTCCTCATCAAGCATCGCGTTCCGCCTGCCGAAATCAGGCGAGTTCGCCGGCTGAGCTGCCCACTTCAACAGTTCCCTGCACGTATGGTTAAAATTAAAATTTACTTCAGCATACTGGTGTGCTTTCGCTGCAGTTTTTGTTAGCAGGTCCCTGTTTACAGATAGATAAGACAATAGATTTGCGAGGGACGAAGGACTCCCCGGCTCAAAAGTAAAACACAGTTTTTTGCTCGCAAGCTCATCGGTTAGCTCACAAACATTTGTGCTCAAAACCGGTAGCCCGTATTTCAGCCAATCAATAATCCGGTTTTTACTTCCAAGCTCAACCTCATATATGGCTTTATCCATATTAAGTCCCAGATGACAATTTTCATATAGCCACAACAACTCCTCTCTATCCAACCACCCAAGTATTCTGAACCTGTCTCGGTAAGGAGAAGAGTTCACCTGCTCAAGAAACCGCTGATAAGTGTCATCTCCAAGTTCACTGACCCCACCTCCAGTTGATGCAAAGATCAAATTAGGGTCTTTGTACATTGCATCCTCGAGTCCATTAAACAACGTCTTCTCATCAACCCATGTGTTATATGTCCCGCTCCAGAGCACCAGAAAATCACCAATTTTGAAATCCAGACCAACCGGTTTTCTTGGAATAGGATCGCTAATAGTATCAAAATCCGTTCCACACGGTATGGGATGCACAAACTCATATCCAGCCGTGCTTGAATTCAGCCTTCCAACCGTGCCCAGCTCTCCTATTAGCGCAAAGCGCTGTCTTCTGGAAACAGTTGAGAAAACATCGGCCCTGGATATTATCTTCCTCTCCTGATTCCAGAAGTGAAATAGCGAGTTATCATCACGGGCTGAGTATGCCTTCGCCTGTGCCTCCCCCATCACGTGTCCAAAAAGATCAGCCCAGAACGGTCTCTCACCTACCAGAAAATTCGCCACATACGATGGGAAAAAGGTAACCCCAAGGACCGCATCTGGTGTAAACTCCTCCACATGTTTTCTCAGGCTGTCCTGATCCTCAAAACTTTCCTTATCAAGAGCCAGGAGCATGAACTCATTTTTCGTCGAGCTCATCTTCCGGGGCTTGCTTTTCTGCAACTCTTTGTCCCCTGAACCCTCTCCCACCAGGCTGTAGCAGACCAGAAATAGCTCGTGGCCATCATCTATTAAAGGTTTGGTCATCTGCCATGTCCTTATCGCAGTGCCATAGATCTTTTTAGTGGGCTCAATAGGAAGCGGAGACATCCCAAAGACTAAGATGCGGCTCAAATCATCACCAATAAAGATAAGAATGTACCAGATTTTTGTGTTAGTATAGCATATCAAATTTCTATTAAAATCACGCATACTATAATGGACAAAAATACAATTCTGGTCACTGGAGGAGCCGGTTTCATCGGCTCAAATCTTTGCGAAAGGCTTATCACGCGCGGCCTTAACGTGACCTGCCTTGATAACTTTAACGACTTCTATGACCCGTCGATTAAAAGAAGAAATATCGGATGGCTGTTAGAGCAGCCGAACTTCGAACTGGTCGAGGGAGACATACTTTACACTAACCTGCTTGAGGTGCTCTTCAACACAAGAAGTATCAGTAAAATTATTCACCTGGCAGCAAGAGCAGGAGTGAGACCATCGATATCACAACCGCTGCTGTACGAGAAGGTGAATATCAGGGGCACCCTCAATCTCCTTGAAATGACAAAGAGCTACAACGTTGAGCAGTTCATCTTCGGTTCATCTTCATCAGTCTATGGAAATAATAGAAAGGTGCCCTTTTCTGAGGACGACGCAGTCGATAACTCCATCTCGCCTTATGCAGCGACCAAGCGCGCAGGTGAGCTCCTCTGCCACACATATCACAAAATATACGATATCAACTGTATCACCCTGAGATTCTTCACGGTTTACGGGCCAAGACAGCGCCCCGAGATGGCAATACACAAATTCACGCGGCTCATTGACTCTGGCAAGCCGATAGAGATCTATGGTGATGGCTCAAGCAGCCGGGATTATACCTATATTTCAGACATAATTGACGGCATAGAAAGCTGCCTGGACAAAAAGCTGGGCTTTGAGACCATTAACCTAGGTGATTCCAACCCGATTAAATTAATCGAGCTTGTAAGACTGATTGAAGGCGCGCTTGGTAAAAAGGCAGATATTAAGTGGATGGAACACCAGCAGGGCGATGTCGATATTACCTATGCGGATATAACAAAGGCAAAAAATATATTAAACTATTATCCCAAGATAAAAATCGAGGAAGGAATCAGCGAGTTCGTAAAGTGGTATGTAAAACAGACAGATGTGAGCTTGACCTGAGCATTGTAATCCCTGTTTACAATGAAGATGAAAACGTGGAAACGCTCCATCAGGCGTTAGAGAATGTCCTGGATCGACTGAATAAAAGCTATGAAGTCATTCTGATCGATGACGGAAGCAGCGATGGCACCTATTCCAAGCTAAAAGAAGTCCACGAGAGAAACCATAAATTCAAGATTATACGTTTTAGACGAAATTTCGGCCAGACCGCAGCCATGTCTGCTGGATTTGACTATGCAAAAGGCGAAGTAGTCGTTACGCTTGATGCAGACCTGCAAAACGACCCAGATGACATCCCGCTTCTACTTGAGCAGATCGATAATGGATACGATGTTGTAAGCGGATGGCGAAAAAACCGACGAGATAATATCATCATCAGAACAATACCGTCCCGCACCGCTAACTGGCTGATCTCCCGACTAACCGGCGTTAGCCTGCACGACTTCGGCTGCACGCTCAAAGCGTACAGACACGATGTGATCAAAAACATAGAGCTCTATGGAGATATGCACCGCTATATACCCGCCCTTGCAAGCAGGATCGGGATAAAGGTAACCGAGGTACCCATATCTCACCAGAAGCGCATGCACGGCAAGTCAAAGTACGGGCTTTCCAGGATAATAAAAGTCATAATCGACATCGTCACGCTCAAGTTTTTGCTGACCTACTCGACAAAACCGCTGCAGATATTCGGGCTGCTCGGTATCGTAAGCTTCATACTGGGCTTCACCATTTCCCTTTATTTGACGATTGAAAGGCTTTTCTTCAACGTACCGCTTGCAAACAGGCCAATGCTCCTGTTAGGAATCCTGCTGCTTTTTCTTGGCCTGCAGTTCTTTTCAATTGGTTTAATTGGCGAAATGATAATGCGCACCTATCACGAATCTCAAAGCAAACCCATCTACTTCATAAAGGACATTCTTGAATAGGTCATGACCAGGGTGAAAGGAGAGAAATGAAGATACTATTCATTGCACCAACCCCATTTTTTTCTGACAGAGGATGCCACACCAGGATACTTGGAGAATATCTGAGCCTCGTGAAGTTGGGTCATCAGATCGAAATGGTTACATATCACCTCGGCAAGGATGCGGAGGGTGTCAAGATCCACCGAACTCCAAATATTCCCTGGTATAAAAAGACAGAGGCTGGCCCATCGTACCACAAGATCTACATAGACTGTCTGTTGTTCTTTAAAGCCCTGATTAGAACCGTCAGATTCAAGCCTGATATTATACATGGACATCTGCACGAAGGCGCATTAATCGGCTCTATCGTAGGTAGGCTCACGCGAACTCCAGCAATAGCTGATATGCAGGGAAGCCTATATCGCGAGCTCATCGACCACAATTTCTTCAAACAGAATGGAATGATGTCCAAAATCTGGAAATCGGTTGAAAACGTTATCCTGAAGATGCCCAGATTCATAATTTCGAGCTCTGAATTTACCTCCGACTATTTCCACAAGGAACACAGCGTGCCGCTGGAAAAAATCGATACGATTAACGATGGAACCAACACAAGCCTGATTCGGCCAATCAAAAAGGATAAAAAACTTTTTGCAGACCTCGGTATACCGCAGGATAGAAAAATTGGAATCTACACGGGAGTGCTGACTCGATACCAGGGAATAGATCTCATGCTCAAGACATTGGCGCACTTAAAAAAGATGGGATCAAAGGTGTTCTTTTTAATCGTCGGTTTTCCAAAGGTTGAACATTACCAGAAGATGGCAGATGAGTTGGACATTGCAGATATAGTGAAGTTTACCGGAAGAATAAGCCACTTTGAGATGAACAGATATCTGAGTGTTGCAGACTTTGGGGTCACCGCCAAACTATCCAAAACCGAGGCGAATATTAAAGTCCTGGACTACATGGCTGCCGGCCTTCCGGTTGTTCTATTTGACTCAAAAATAAACAAAGACCTCATGGGGGAATACGGAATTTACTGCAAATACAATGATGCAATGGACATGGCGCTTAAAATTGACAACTTATTAAAAAACCAGAAACTCATTGAGGAGCTCGGACCCAGAGTTAGAAACCATGTAGTGAGTGAATTCTCTTGGGACAAGAAAGTGGAAAAGATAGAGAATATTTACAAAAAAATCTTGAATCCCGATGTAAGAAAAATAGATACGCCCATGGCTGATGCTATGCTGTTTCCTCTATACTTTTTGTCCGATATCTTCTTTGAATAAAGAGGATAATAAGTACTGCTATAAGTCCAAAGACTATGTTATACGCCAACTTGATGACATGAAAGCTGAACCCTGATACTATTGCAAACTCTTTCGGATAACCCAGAAGGATAAAAGCAATTGTCCAGCTCGTTTCATACGTCCCGATTCCCGCAAACGAATGCGTGGGCAGCGTGGCTGAGAGCTCAGCGCTTGCCGTGCCCAAAAACGACTTCCAAAAACTGATCTCTGCTGTCCCATACCCCATGCTTGCCACTATCGACAGCAGCAGGATATAATAAACGACAAACTTCAATATTCTGATAACTATAGTGAGCCCAAATACCTGCGGGTATATCCTGCGGCACTTGATCTCCACTATGTTCTCGTTCATAAAGACAAGCTTATTCATCGCATAATCAACAAATCTTGCCTTTCTGAGCTTGATCCTTATAAAAAACCGGTCAAGAATTTTTATCCCAAGCCAGACTAATCGATCAAGGAAGACCAGAATCAGGCTGAATACCACAAATGCAGACGCTGAAACTATCAGATAAAAAGATGGAAAGATGTTAAAGCTTTGCGAACCAACTATGGCGATCGCCAGAAATAGTATAGGCATAATTGCAATCGAATCCAGCACAGCACTAACAACGAATGTGGACATGCAAGCTTCAAGCGGTACGGAATACTTGCGAACAAGTATGTAAATATAAGACAGCGAACCCAGCCTTGCAGGAAGTACATCCGTAAAAAGATCCCTGGCAAC
Organism: Actinomycetota bacterium; assembly: GCA_023488455.1. Next base: position 97,026 of record JAMDDV010000034.1, read on the forward strand.
GGTGACAAGGGTCAGGTCGTTAACTCCCACGGTGTACCTGCCCAGCAAGATCTTATAACGGAAGGCCCTCAGGTAGAAACCAGCAACTGACAGCGAAAGCGCAACGATAAACAGCGGAATATTGATGTTGCGAATTGAACTCCATATATCCCCAATATTTATGTTGTCAAGAAGATAATAAACCAGCGCAGCAGAAACAGCCGTCAGGATGACGTAATTAATTACCTTCCTTATAACCTTGTTCTTTTTTCCCTTTGAATTTTTTTCGTCTTCCATACCAGATAAGTAAAAAAAGGATCAAGCTTGAAAAAATAACAAATATAGAAGCGTATAACAGCCTTATTATAACTATTTTAAAGTCCAAATTGTCTCTCTCAAGCTATCAATTTCCCCACGAAGCATAAATATAACATTTAATTGCAACTCATGAAATTTATTGTATATTTCTTACCAAATGGAAGGCTCACCACCACTTAAGATAATGGTCATTGCACCAACACCTTACTTCTCGGATAGAGGATGCCATGTCCGCATATACGAAGAATCAAAAGCACTCAGAGTGCTCGGGAACTACGTCTTCATATGCACTTATCACCTCGGCAAAAACACCGATGACATTCCAATATATAGAACACCTCGGATACCATTTTATAAAAAAACGGAAGCTGGCCCCTCAAGGACGAAGATATTTCTTGACTTCCTGCTTTTCTTTCTATGCCTTTTCAGAGGATTAAAAGAAAGACCCAAAATCATCCATGCTCACCTGCACGAAGGTGCTTTCATCGGTTCGATCATAGGAAAACTGTTAAGAATACCTGTGGTAGCGGATATGCAGGGAAGCATGTTCAAGGAGATGGTCGATCACAAATTCGTAAAGGAAAGAGGCCTGATGGCAGCATTCTGGAGATTCGTGGAAAAGACAGTTGTGAGGATGCCTGCCCTTCTGCTGCCGAGCTCAAACCAGGGCAGCAAATATTTCGTTGAAATCCTCGGTCTCCCGCCAGAAAAAGTCATCACGGTTGACGACGGAGTCAATACAGACCTAATCAGACCAGGTTATGACGTGTCAGCCTTAAAAAAAGAGATTGGACTGGATGACGACAGGAGGATCTTGCTGTACCTGGGGATCTTGACGAAATACCAGGGTATCGGCCTCATGATAGAGGCTATGAAGTACTTAGCCCAGAAGCGTAACGACTTCATCTTTTTAATCGTCGGATTTCCCAATGTTGAGTACTACCGCGAAATGGCAAAAAACCTTGCGGTTTCTGATTTCGTAAAACTGACAGGGAGAATTGGACAGGAAAGGGTACCCCAATTCCTCTGCTTAGGGGAGATTGGGCTGACCGCAAAGAGCTCCGCAACTGAAGCAAACGGGAAGGTGCTCTCCTACATGGCAGCAGGGCTGCCGGTAGTGGCAATTGACACACCTGTGAACAGGGAACTAATGGGTGACTACGGCACCTATTCAAAGAGTCCCGACCCGCAGAGTTTTGCAGAAATCATTGACGGCTTACTTCATAACGAGAAGAGGCTCTCCTATTTAAAGAGATCAGTTCGGAGATACGTTGTGGAAAACTGGACCTGGATGCGATCAACAGAACACATTATCGGGATATATAAAAGCCTGCTTAATTAAATTAAATTCGCATTCCCTTCCCTTCAGCAACCTCCCTTGTTGTCATGTGCTCCTCAACAAACCTTATAAGCTCATTCCTGTCAAGTGAGAGCACGTAATCAAGTAGATCCATAACTCCATCTTCAATTGGAATAACGGGTTCCCACCCCAAATCCTGTCTGACCTTCGTTATGTCAGCAACAATGTGCCTTACATCGCCCTTTCTGAAAGAGTTAAAGAGCGCCGGTTCAATATCCTTATCCATACTCTTTGCAATAATTTTTGCAAAATCAGCCAGCTTCAAAGGTCTGGATGTCCCCACATTATATGCCTCACCCTTCAGGTCACCTTTTTGGATTGCCATCAAATTCAATCTTGCTACATCTCTTACATGTACAAGATCTCTTACCTGATTGCCATCCTCATACAGCATTGGCGGCATGTCCTTCAGCAGCTTTACGATAAAGATAGGTGCGATTCCAGTATACGGGTTTGATAACGCCTGCCTTGGCCCATATACAGCCATGAACCTGAAGGCAGCAGACGGTATCCCATAGGTTTTTCCAATGAGCAGGCACATCTCTTCCTGATCATTCTTCCCAATGCCGTAGATACTTGTTGGTTCTTTTGGTTTGTCCTCTCTGGTTAAAGCATATGTGGTTTGTTTACCACAGATGGGGCAGTTTGCCTCCCACTGCTTTTTATCCATCTGTTCTATCGTTCTCATCTTTGGATAGACAGTACCGTGCTCCGCACATCGATACGCAAGCTCTCCATAGACAGAAGCTGAGGACGCCACGATGAGCATCCTGATCCTATCACGGTTTTTGATGATGACATCCAGCAAGTTCGCCGTGCCCAGCGAATTGGTGGATGTGAAATTTATAATATCGTACATGCTTATCCCGACGCCCACTGCAGCTGCATAGTGCAGCACAACATCAACATCGCTCAACACCTTCTGGACGGCATCGTAATCTCTCACGTCGCCCTCAATGAATTCAGCCTGCGCATTGAGATAGGAAGGTCTGGTTTTCTTATGTACCTTTTCTTCAAGATTATCAAATATCCTGACCTCGTAACCGTTTTTAATCAGGAGATCTGCTGTATGCGAGCCGATAAAACCTGCCCCTCCGGTTATTAATATCCTTTCCAAGGTGCTCCTCTTGTAAACAAATTATCGATATTCAACAAATTTATCTCACAGAAAATTGGAATGGCGTTCGGGGTACTTAATGTAATGCAAAATCTTATTTATCTCGTGTGCCTTACAGAGTGGCTGGCACTTTTTAAAATCAATCCTTCTTATGGCTTCCCGGCGCTGCGCCCCGTTCCATATCTCCACATAGCTCTTTTCATGGAGATTACCGAAACTGTACTCGGGCATCCCGCGCAGATGACAGCACAAATACACTTCCCCGTCAGCACCAATGGTACCGATAAATGAATGCCCAAGACATTCAGTGTACTGCCGCCCATAACTGTGTTCTGGGTCCATGAGATCCTTGAACTTATAGTCAAGCGAAAATACATCAAACCCCTTTTCGGCAAGTGCTTCAGCATCCATAATGAACGGTTGGGCCTTTATGAATATGCTGGTATCCAGTTGCGTACCATCAAAGATCACAACAGGTTTAATCTGAAAATAGTCCACTCCTAATTCCTTAACAAGCTTTGCGGCCTGGAAAATTTCATGGAAATTTTCGTCATTCACAAGCAAAGACGTCCCTATGGTGATCCTGCTGTGATTTTTTTTCTTCAGACGGACAAGGCAGGATAAGTTTTTTAGAATTTTATAGAAGTTGTCAGCTTCGGGGTTCCTTGGCCTATGAAGTTTGGCATGGGTATCCCCTGTCGCTGCATCCAGGCTGACCCTTATAAATGTGCACTGCTCTACGATCTGTCTGGAGTTTGCCTCATTTAACAGTGCTCCGTTTGTGAATAAACCCATCTCCAGCCCCAAATTACGGGCAAAATCCATCATTGGGAAGAGGCACTTGTTCGTCAGGGGCTCGCCACCTCCAGTCCAGACAATCGCCTTCACCCCATTTTCCTTAAGCTCAATGAGCGTCCTTCGCAGCAAACCCTCGGGCATCACAGCGTTGCTTTTACCCCTGAAATGCTCAAATGTACACCATATACAGTCGTGATTGCATACATTGCTTGGGTCTATCTCAACCGTGACCGGATAGACATTTTTACTCTTGAAGAAGTCGTTCACCCTATCGAGATGCTGCAGTATCTTACTTGGATTAAACTGTTTTAGCGAAGACACCAAATCTCCTTTAATTGATGCAATATTCTATCAAATAAAGAAATTAAATAAACATTTTACTTGCTTTAAGACAAATTTATTGCAACTACTGCATCTATCTCAACCTTGAAGTCTAGCGGCAGTCTCCCCGCCTGAACTGTTGTCCTGACAGGAGGGTCATCGGTGAAGAACCCCTTATATACCTCATTAAACCTTGCGAACTCATTCATATCAGCCAAATAGCACGTGACCTTTATAACATCCTTCATTTTGGCACCCGCATCCTCCACTATTGCCCTTATGTTCTCAAGCGTAATCCTTGTCTCATCCTCAATCTCTCCTCTCACGACATCGCCCGATTTGGGATCGATCGGACCTTGACCAGAAATATACAAAAGTCCATCATGAATCACCGCTTGCGAATAAGGACCTTTAGGGATAGGTGCTCTTGTAGTGCTAAAAATCTTCTTCTCAGGCATGGTATCTCCTCACATTAAAGTAATCAAAAAATAAACTGTCCGCAGAAGCATATCAGGTGATCCTCTGGGCAAAAAGCGTCGCGGCTTTCTTTGCGTCAACTTTTAACCCTAAAACATTAGTCGTAAGTCTCTTTTTTGCCTCATTCCTGTCACTCCACAGGTTCATAAAAAATGAAGGCAGTCTGCCGCTAACTACCTCCTCAAGCTCAAGCTTCGAGCCCTCAAATCCAATTTCAGACAAAAAACTCCTGACCTTATGATGATAGATCAGGCCCATCACCGGCGTGAAAACGGAGCATGCCAGGATTATCGAATGCAAGCGCATACCCATGAAGTAGTGAAGTCTGGCCATCACGCCAGCGATTTCGTTACATGAATATTTTACATTTGACACAAGTCCAACCTCATCTGGATTTGCAAGCCCTGAAATCAGATCCTCCGTAATACTCTGATCCATGACCTGGGTGACAAAGAAAACCAGGTTAGCATCCGCAGTCGATTTAATCTCGTTCAAACTTCCAGCCAGAGAGCTCAGGAACTCCTTCCTGTTCACCTGATGCTGCCTGCCCTTTAGCCATGAACCCAAATAGGAGTTTATGTTCACCCCGATAAGTGGTTTATCCAGCTTAATCCTTTCACTGCTTAATATTTCTGCCACCCTCACATCATCAGCACTCCCAACATTTAGCGCAGCATCTGATGTCTGAACGATCTTTTCTTTATCCACTCCAACTGATTCAAGTAACCTACCGGAGTCAGAATCGCGGACAGTAATGAAATCACAATTTCTCACAATCCTCTCTAATAGTTTAAGGCCTGTCTTCATGTTAAAAGGCCCTATGCTGACATTATAAAGCCCCGTGAGCTTATTTTTCCCTTTAGCATAGGGAATATACAGGGCAAGCGCCGTGACGTGGTTAAAAAGTGGATTATAGAGACTCTTGTCAAAAAGTATTGCATCAAATATCAGGACAGCATCCGCTTTTCTTATCGCAAGAAATGTCGGCAGGCCGATCATTTTTACGCTCAGATGCCAGGGCAACATTGATACTGGCCTGACAGGAAGACCGTGATAGCTTCTTTTTATAAAGTCAGGCTTTATCGTGGGAATCAAAAATTCCACCTCGCCTGCCTCGGAAACGATGTCGCTCATTATTGCTTCGATGAGTGCAGCGTCACCAGCATTCCTGCCTGAAGATGAGCCAAGCAGGACTATCTTCTTCATATTCCAACCCTTTTCTTAACTATCTTTGCAGGTGAGCCATATGCGACACAGTAGTCCGGCACATCGTCCATTACAAGCGAGCCTGCACCAACTATCGAACCTTCACCCACGGTAACCCCATCGAAGATCATCGAGCCTGCACCTATCCAGCATCCCTTCTTAAGAAGTACTCCTCCCTTCAACTCTTTACCCATCTTCTTTATCTCCTGGTGCCCCGAGTATCGATAGCTCTCAATTCCGATGTAACAGTGCGAGGCTATCATGACATCATCTTCTATCGTGAGGTTCGTGGATATGGCAAGACGGCAAAATGTCCCCACCCTGACGTTATCACCCAGGCTGATCTTGCCGTTCTTCATCGTCAATATCGAAAAGGAGGATATGAAGCAGTTATCCCCAATAGTAAGAGACGACCTGGCATCTCCTTTTGCGTCAAGAACAGCATTATCATCGATGATAGTTCCCCTGCCGATCGTGATCTTGTGCGGGTGGCGCAGTGTAACATTTCTGCCCACATAGGTTTTCTTACCAATCTTGCCCAGCAAATACCTGTAGAAAACCGACCTTAAAAAAAGCCCACATGCCCCCGGAGCCTGACAGCAAATTTGAGTTAGCAATTCATATTTCAATAACGAACCAGGTCCCTTCTTGCCGATATAGACGTCCTGAAAATCGGATAACTTAGACAACTATCTCCTTTTCATGAAAATATAAATGGCACCGCCAATAATGCCTGTAATTATAGATTTTATCCTTAAAATAAAGCCAACTGACAGCGAATAAGCAGGATTAATACCGAAAAATGTAAAACAGTAAACATATGCGCCCTCGTTAAACCCCCAGTTTCCAAGCGATACAGGTATTGCAGATATCAATAGCACTATTGGTACACCTATCAAGAGATAATAAAACGGCACACGTTGTTTTATCACCCAGAAGGCCGCCATCACGTTCAATACCGCTATTAAGTTATACATTATAGACAGGAAAAAGTTATAGATAATTATCCATTTGTTCGCACGATAGTGATAGATGCTTTCAAGTATCTCGTTGGCCTTTTGCTTGATTCTTTCCAGACGCTTGATTTTGATCCTGTCATCAAACCATTTATGCAGTCCTTTATTAAAAAATATAAAGAGCACCGCCATAAAACTCAGGAGCATCAACACTATTAGATAAAAAATCGGGGAACCCCAAAATCTTTGCACCTCGATTGTAAATGCGATCGCAGCAAAAAGGATCAGCGCGGCCATGCCTATATAACGCTCCATGAACACGGATGCAACTGACTCGGACTGATCTTTGGTCTTTCTCGCTAACTCATACATGCGGATCACGTCACCTCCCACGCTTGATGGGAGGATATTGTTGAAAAAATAACCCACCACGTATAAGCCGTAAAGCCTGGCTATCGACACATTCACACCTTTACTCTTGAGCAGTGAATGCCACTTCAAAACGCTGGCAAGAATCAGGAGAACAGAAAAAAGGATCAAAAGCAGGATGGCGACGACATCCACATCTAAAAACGTTGCAAAGAGCTCCTGCCACTTTATCCTGATGAACAAAAACCAAATCAGTGCTGCGCTGATGACTAAACGGATTATAAAAGTGATGGTATTTTTGAGATTAAATCTTTTTTTTCGGGGCTCTTCCAAATTTTCCATTTTAATTTGCGTAATTTTACCTCAAAAAGGTTCTTATGGGTTCAAATAAAGAAACTATCGGTTAAAATTATGAAACCTGTATGAACTCAATCGACTATATAGAAGACATAATTAGAAACGATCTCTGCGTGCGCTGCGGCACATGCATTGCGATCTGCCCCAAAAGGGTATATGAGCTTGATAAAGATAGCTTATTCCCCGTCATCGTCAGAAGGGAAGACTGCAACAACTGTCTTCTATGCGAAAAAGTCTGCCCAGGTAGGGAGGCCAACTTTCGGGACTTTCACAAAAATCTCTTCGGAACCTCGTTCGACCCCAAAAATGTAAATGGATGTTATAAGAACATCTACATTGCGCATGCCTGCGAAGAAGAGATAAGAAATAGAAGCAGCAGTGGAGGTGTAGCCACTGCTATATTAATTGGTCTTCTCGAAGAGCAAATGATAGACGCCGCTGTGGTTGTGGGCATGAAGGCGGATGATCCGACAAGACCAACTGGCGTGATTGCCAGGTCGAGAGAAGAAATATTAAATGCGGCGCAATCGAAATATGCCATAGTGGCACCCAACGTCGTACTTTCCGAAATAAGAAAAAAAGATGAGCGCTTCGCGTTTGTTGGACTGCCCTGTCAGGTTCACGCCCTGCAAAAATGGCTGCTGATCGATAAGCGAATGCGAAAAAACCTCGTCTTCATCATTGGCCTTTACTGCTGCTCTACCCTGTCACAGGAATCGGCACCAGACTTACTGCACACAAAAAAGATCAGGAAAAACGATGTCAAAAAACTTCAGTACAGGGCAGGCAGCTGGCCAGGCGGTATCGAGGTCACCTTGAAAGATGACAGGCAGATAAAGCTTCATGCCTCCAACATTAAAGATGGTGCATTTGTCTACCTGCGCCACCTCTATTACATCGAGCGCTGTTTGATGTGCATAGATGGGTCATGCGAATTCTCTGACATCTCGCTCGCAGATCCATGGATCAAGCAGAAGGGCGGATGGTTGTATGAGAGCGGATGGACGATCACCCTTTCAAGAACAGATCGGGCAGAAGAAATCCTCAAAAAATTGGCAGAAAAGGGTTACCTGCACATTGAAAAGATGAAACAGGAATATCTGGATATGAGCCAGACTCAAATGGTAAGGCAAAAAAGGAGGCGCGCCCAGAACAGAATTATTTACAGGTCAAAAAGAGGATTGCGTGTGCCAAGCTATGGTTATCAGATTGGACCAAAAGATAGGAAAATAAAACCGCGCGACCTCATAGATTACAGCTTCAGATTCCTGGGCAGAAACAGGTTTACCCGGCAGGCTGCAACATGGTTTCTCTACTCAGGGATGCTTTCACCACTTATAGAGATGCGCTCAAAAATGAAGGGCAAGAAATAGATGCATAAATTTTCAGGCGAAAAATTAAAAAATTCAGTTAGCAGCATTGCTGGGAAAAAGGTCTTCTCTGAATTTATAATCCCATTCTTAATACTTGGACTGCTTGTCTGCATATTTTTCTATCCCGCTGTATTTCAGGGACAGTCCTTTATCCCGGCTGATCTTTTAAATGCATCTCGCCTGCCGTGGTCCTACTATTTCGCAGGCCAGGACCTGTTCAAAGGAAAGACAGTAAATCCAGAACTCGGCGATGCCGTGCTGATCGCATTCCCAATCAAATACTTTGTTAAAACAACACTTTTAGCAGGCGCCTTGCCATCATGGAACCCATACTCATTTTGCGGATATTCTTTCCAGCAGCGGTTCATGACCCAGGTATTCAACCCCCTTGAGATACCGTACTACATATTCCCCTTAAGGATAGCTGTGAACATAGCGAGCTTTCTAAATTTAACGCTCGCGGGTTATTTTACTTATCTTCTAATGCGAAGCCTGAGGACCAGTAAAACGGTGGCGTACTTTGTAGCAATCGTGTTCATGTTCAACAGCAATGCGGTCACCTGGCTTGAATTCACCAGCCACATAAAGGGCGAACTCTACATCCCGCTCATAATCATGTTTTTTTACAAGGGCATTCGCGCAAAAGACTTTAAATTTGTCTCACTTTCAGCACTATTTCTTGGATTGCAAATTCTTTCGGGCATACCGCAAACACCACAATACACGATGATATTGCTCTTCTTTGTAGCTGCAGGGGAATTTCTGAACTCTTTCATAGCAAAAAAGCAGCGGCTGGAGTTAAGCGTAAAACAAAAAGTATTCCCGCTCTACGCTTTAATATTATGCATTGCTCTTGCGCTCGTAGTGGGGGCAGCATTTCTCTGGCCATTTTATCAGAGCCTTTCACAATCCATCAGGTCGGAGCAGGTGCGCGAGATGGAGGTAGGCTACAACCTCTCGTTTTTGACCACGCTGATATTCCCCAAACTGCTTTACAAGTATAAGCAGACCGCGGGAATACATGGAAATATAACCGAGCTATTAAAATATTCAGGTATTCTTACTCTCTTCCTGGCACCGTTTTCACTTTTGAACAAAAGAAGGACACTTGTAATCTCAGTTTTTGCTTTCATCGTGTTCTCGTTCCTTGTGACGATGAAAACCCCATTCACCACTATATTGCTGACACTGGTACCTTTCCTGAAGTTCGGAACGATAGAGAGGATACTGGCCCTGCTGCCATTCTCGCTCGCGCTGCTTTCAGGACTGGGACTCGACTACCTAATGGGGAAAGAGATAAACGGTAAACGTCCACTTTTTTCAAAAATAATCATATTTTCGATCATCTCTTCCCTCGTCGTCTTCATGGCCATTTACGGATTGCATTTCATGGGTTTAATCAGCACAAGCGAAATGAAAAGTCCAAGAATATTCATATACTTGGGATTAATCCTGGCCTCAGCAGCCATCACGGGCCTGTTTATCTGGACAGACAGATTCAAGAAGTGGGTATTAACCCTATCAATGATCCTGATATTTACAGACCTTGCCTGGTCAGGAATGGATTTCAGCATGGCAACTCCCCTTAATAGGACTTTCTTTGTCACTCCTGGCCTTGAAAAGATAATGAATGATGAGGAGAAGTTCAGAATATTGACCATAGGTCAGGTAATGCCGGCAGACACGTTCTGGATATACGGTCTTGAAAGCGTAGAGGGATACGATCCCATCCTGCCAGCTCAGTACCGCGACTTCATATCCGTTCCCAAAGAAATTGGTTCGGCCAGCACGAACGGAAAGGCAAATGTCAAATTCCTAAATGAGCGATTTTTAAACCTGACCAACGTAAAATATATCCTTTCAGACTCAAAAATAATGACCAATGGCAACATTTTTAAGATGTTCGATGCTACAAAAGTCAAAGAGGGCGAGCCGGCAGATTACAAAAAGGATGTCTGGAACTTTCAGGAGCACAACGTTACCGTGATAACCGTTCCACCGAAATCCTATTTCGGTATATGGGTAACCATACCGGAGGATGAAACCATACTTGAATTTTACCGCACTCTTGATCCAAACACCTGGGATAGCAAAGAAGGCGACGGTGTTTACTTCAAGGTATTCGTAAGGAGCGAAGGCGAGGCGAAGATCATCTTCGAGGAAAAACTTGACCCGATAAACAACGATAAGGACAGGCACTGGTTTTATGAAAGTCTCGATCTATCTGAATATGCAGGGAAGGAAGTTGAGCTGTTGTTTCAAACCGATCCGATAGGCAACGATCTAAATGACTCCCCGGCATGGGGGAACCCCAGGCTCGCTTCAGTGGATGAGGTTAGCAGCATACAGGAGATCTACGATGGAGAGATGAAGATATTCAAGAACTTCGATGCCTTTCCGCGTGCCAGGCTTTTTTATAACTCGATCCCAATCGAAGATGGCACTGCAGCTATTAATACACTCTTTGATGAAAGTTTTGACTACAGAAACGTCGTGATACTGAAAGGCGGCGATCAAATATCAACTAATGATCAAAGCTCGCTTGGCACAGAGGTTACAATGGAGCACTACCAGCCCGACATGGTTAAAATCCTAACAGATGCACAATACGAGTCATATCTGGTCCTATTTGATTCATATGATAAGGACTGGAATGTCTATGTGGACGGGGTTAAATCCGCAATACTCCGCGCTGACTTCAACTTCAGAGCTGTAAAGCTATCCGCAGGAAAGCATGAAGTGATATTTAAATATCATCCAAGGGAATTTTATAAAAGCATTCCGTTCACAATTGCTGGAATCGTCTCAACTCTATTAATTTATTTCCTGCTCAAAAGAAAGAATTTAAGCAAGAATATCGAAAATAATATTTAATATTCACAAAGAAAAACTGGGAGATAGACCGTAAAGTGCTTGACTTTCTAAGGAAATCACCGATCAACTTTTTGATTGCAAAATTTTCCGGTGATCCCATATTCACTTCCATCTATGTAACCATCATTGCATCATTAATACTGGAAGCCGTGATAATCTTCCCAAAAAAGAAAGATTTTGACCACAAAAAAGCAAGGCTAATCGGATACCCGATCATCGTGTTTCTGTTAATTTTGTCAAACATCGCGATGTACCTGGTGAGGAGTTAGTTTGAAACTTAAGCTGTTTAAACTTCTGTTTACAAATGAAATAGCCAGCGATAGACCATATCTAAGGAAGATCGTGGTAATCCTGCTCATTGGCCTTGTCATCAGGTTGATATTCATGCCGATATCTGCTCACAACGACTTCCTATCCGAGCACATACGCGCGGAATATATAATTTTTGGCGGTAATCCGTTTGCAGTAACAAGCCAGTTCTTGCCGCATTATATCGACGCCGCATTCCTGTTCATATTTGCCCCTTTTATACCTGATCACGGTGAGATATTTAAACTACCATCTCAAGCAGGATCAGCCTCCACCGTTGAAAATGAGCCGTTCATCAGGTTTATTGACAGCCCGAACTCATACCGTGCGCTGTTCTTGCTCAAACTGCCCTACCTCATCGGCGATTTCTTGTGTTTCTTCATGCTGCTCCGGTTAATCAAAGATAAAAAACATGCACCCTGGCTTGCTGGCTTCTGGATGTTTAACCCCATCTCACTATATGCGATCTACATCTACGGAAGGTTTGAGATCTACGGGGCACTGTTCTTAATAGCATCACTTCTCTTCTGCAAAAAAGAGAGGCCATATCTTTCAAGTCTCATGCTTGGATTTGCAATAGCATCGCGCTCATATCTTCTGATGCTGCTCCCACTGTTTCCCCTGCTCATATCAAAAAAGTGGGGCGCCAGGATCACCTCATTTGCCCTGGCCGTAGTTCCCACTGTCGCATATAGTCTTTTTGCAAACCTGCTTGGTTCTGGACCGTTTTTCTACAAAGCTCTCCCAGCTTCCAACGTGATCGAGTCGCTGGCTGAAGGCGGCTTCATAGGCCTTGGCCTGCTGCCAAGGCTGGAGATTGGGCAGTATCACATATACCTTTTCATATTTGCGCTGACTTTAATCTACATATGGACACTGCACAAAAAAGAGTACGGGTTCTTCTCGGTGGTGAGGGGTTCATCGCTGATAATCTTCACCTACTTTCTGCTTGCTCCATTCAGTACGCACTGGTTCTTCTGGACAGTCCCATGGCTTGCGCTTTTCATGGCAGAATCGAAAGAATCCAGATGGGCTGCGTGGGCAATACCAGCAGTTTGGTTTTTACACTCAGCAATCTACAGCGACTGGTCGGTCTTCACGCTTTATCTTTTCTCTCCGATCAATCCACAGTACTTCATGGCCAGTCCAAGCCTGAGCCAGGTAATCTCATCGCTAACCCAAAACATGGGGCTTGGGGCAAAAAGCATCCTCTCACAGGAAACACTTTTGGGAGTTGCACGTTCAATACTATCGGGGATGATCTTCTATATAATCCTGAGGTTAATAAAGAGAAACCGTCAACAAGTTGAATAACTCAACATCCTATTCCTTCTCTTCAATTCGAATTGAATTGAAGAAAAGCGCAAGTTCCCTATCGTCACTGCCAAGCCCAAGATCTGATGGCTTTTTAAAATATCCGTACTCAAACCTGAGTTCATCAGGACCCGATTCCACTATCTCGGATGAAATGTCCATCTCAACCTCCTCAAAACCAGGCTCACTGCTGCTCTTTATATTAAACCTGCCCACCTCAACACCGTTAAAGATCACGCTGAGCTTCTGATCCTCCTCAACTTCCTCAAGAGCTCTAACACGGATGATCAGTTTATAATTGGATCCGTCATCAAGATCGATGGAAATGATCGAATATTTGCCCAGACCCCATCTGCCCATTGACTCAGTTGCTCCCCAGTTCCTCGTGCACCACTGGTCTGAAACCTGATCATAAAAATTCAACACCGCTGTTTTCTGTTCATCGAGATCAACGGGGTAATACTTTTTGTAAATGAATACATACGGGATGTCGTTAAACCATATTATCTTCTCGGGTTTGGAATCAAAGTAATATTTCTTCACCATCTCCTTTATCCTGTTGCGCTGAATCTGGTTTATGTAAAGAACGACGTAGTCGAGCTGTCCCCCATCGGCAACCTGACCTATCGGATAAGCATTCCCCTTCAGGAATGGGATCATGCATGACTCATACCAGGAAGAGATGTTCAAATCCTGCGCATCAGGCTTTGCATTGAAATAGTCAGCCGCCTCCTTGTATCCCTCTCCCCAACCCACAAGAATAGTCCTGTATGCAACTCTTCCTCCTCCAAGCAGAGGATTGTAATAAGCCAGATAGTGGGGGTTAACCGCTGCATCAAGAAGACCAGTCAGGGCTATGCAGATGAAAGCCAGGATCAGCAGCACCGATACGGGCCTGATCTTTAGCCTGCTACTCATCCATTTACCAGCTCCTGCAATTTTTAACCGTTCCCATAACCAGTAAATACCGACCGCTGAAAGCAGGGTGAGAGCAATGATTGTTGCAAGAAGATAACGCTCCCCTCGTTTATCAGGGATGCTCATCTCAATAGCATAGCCAAAGGCAAATATTGCAAGAAAAAGAACCGCTTTCCTTCGTCTGCTATCAAAAAATCGGACTTTCCTCCCAAAGATGGCTGCAATCCATAAGGGAACGGATAACAATGTTATTGGGGTCATCCTGAAAGGCACCGCGACCATGTAATATATCAAATTTGGTACATTTGTTACTCTACCGAGGAAAAAGCTGTTATATTCCCTGAAACCAACACTGGATGCCCTTCCAAATATGGATTCCACCACCTCGACGGGCGAGACCCAGAGTGCGGGGTTAAATATAAAAACAAATCCAAGAAAATACAGAAGCCATATAAAGAAATCCCTCATCCCGAACTTCAGCTGTTCAGCGAAGCTTCTCCTCATGGCGTACTTTTCATAGATGGCTCCGATGATCACAATGAAAAAAACATACGGAACCATGAAAATTGCCGGGCTCCGTGTTAAGAAAGCAAACGCTCCAAACATCCCTGAAAGAAGCAAAAGATAGTGCTTCCTCGCCATGAGATAAGCGATGAAAACAACCGCCGAAAGCAGTAAAAAAGTAGAAAGCAACGAATCGAGCTGTAAGACCCTGCCATGTGCAACATAATAGGGGTCAATGGCTAAAAATGCATAGCCAAGTAGAGCAAGTTTAAATTCAAATATCTTGCGCAAAAAAAAATATAGAATCAGCAAAAGCAAACTTGTGAATATGGCGACGTTTAACTTTCCCAGCAGGCTACCCTGATATCTCATCAGCTTTACACTCTCGTCGTTTGAAATCAGCGTCTCCTGTGAAATCGACCTCAACTCATCGGATGCAGCGAATCCGCTCAGGTAATATGTAAGACCACCAGAGACGAGCAGGGTGATGCCAGGGTGAGCGCTCTGCGAGAATGCCATAAGATCACCTTGTTCCAACTGCTCAAGAAAAGATAGAATGCGGCTCTGCCAGATCGGATCATCAGGGTTAATCGTATCATCTTCAATTTTGTATAAGCGAATAAAGATCGAAGAGAACAGTATTACCACTATCAGGATTGCTTCAATTATCCTGCTGATACGGTGAGACGACAGCATCAGATCCTTTTAAGAGCCCTTCTGGTTGCAGGGATGAATCCTTCTCTTTTTACCGCACCAATATATCGCCTTAAAATCGATGGGCTCCTGTCCTGAGCTTTTTGAGAAGATGACTTGCTTACTTCTGACTTAACGGAAGTCATTACGGGATCCCTGCAATATTCAATAAGCGGTTTGCACACCTTCTCCCAGGTAAACATGTCCGCGATGCTGAGGCACTTTTGCGCGAACTCTCGAACAAGATCGCGGTTCCCTGCAAGCTGCAGTATAGCCTGTGCCATCTCCTGGGGACTCTCCTCGCTCACCACAAGGCCTATTCCCTCATCTCTTACCAGTTCTGAAAGCGAATCTCCGCCTGTCGTTACTATTGGAAGACCAGCCCAGATGTAATCGAGCAGTCGTGTCCTGAACGAAAACCTCGTCTCAAGATGCTTAAAGTGCGAAATCACACCCACATCACAGTCCAGCAGATAGTCCGCCCTTTTGTCATAGGGAACCCATCCGTAATTAAAGAAGACACTTTTACCCTCAAGTTCAAGGCTCTTTGCCAGGTTTACTGCTTCATTGACCATGCGCTTCTCCTTTACCTCGGGATTTGGGTGGTTTACGCCCAAAAAGAAAAGCTTAATCCTGCTATTCTTCTCAGCTACTATCTTCATCGCCCTTATCATCGTAATCGGGTCAAGCCAGTTGTAAATACCACCACCCCAGATGACTATAAAATCTTCGCTATCTATCCCTGGGATTATCCCCTTTATCACACTTTTCCTTCGCACTGGCTGATATGAGGGCAGCCCAAATGGCACTAAATCTATAAATCTTCTCAAGCTGGGATCATAATCAATAAGAACGGGGTTCACCCTTCCAATAGTAGTTAACATGCCGATCCAGTAATCCCGCTGGCGTTCGTTAGCGCAAATGAAGAAATCCCCATGATAAAGCTCATCCATAAGTATTCCTTTTATCTCCTCATAGGATTTGAGCCTTTCATTCATGGCCTTATCCCTTTGCTCAATAAGAGTAGCTATGTTATATGGATCATAAAGATCGACGATAAGCGGCTTCTTGAGATATTTCAGACCCTCATAACGCGCGAATATGGTCCCGCTCACCATTACCACGTCAGCCCAGTGCGCAAACTCGCCGAAGTTCTCCTGCGTCAGGCGAACTATCTCGAAAGTCTCATGCTTAAGATCAGTCTTATTTGGAACTGCAAGCCTCACGAAAAACTCCTTCGACAGCGTTTCGGCAACATTCCAGGCCCTGATGCCAGGCCCAGCAAGCTCATCAGATATGACCTCGTTAGAGATGATGAGTATCTTTCTCTTCAAATCTTTATCGAACATCGGATATATCCCCGCAGCCCTCTGGATCTGAACCTGATCATCCTGATATTTCTTGTCCGGGCTGATGGATGCGTGCTCTGCTTTGAATAGGCTGAATATGAACCCGTCATCCCTTTTGCGCGAAGCCTGTATACTGCCTCGCTTTTCCATCTCCCCCGGTAGATTTTGCAGAAAACCGGATATTGCAGCAAGCGAACTGAACTCCTCAGCCGTTAGCACGTAACTCTTATTTTTTTGATCTTCCCTCTCCTTGGTACCGATCAAGAAATCATTTACCTCAGCTCTTCTATCATGAACTATCCTGTTAACAATATTCAAAAGAGCTGCGAACATCACCTTGCCCAGATTCTCATCAGAATAGTTCTTATATATCGTGGAAAGCGAATTCTTCTCCATGAGGTACCGGATCTTGGGGTGTGCGAACCTGTCAGATGTACCATGGTGACGGTGATAGACAACTGATTTTGGAGCCAGGACGACGCAGTAGCCAGCCAGCCATATCCTCCATCCAAAATCTATGTCGTCGTAATAAGCGAAGAAATCCTCATCCATTCCGCCGACTTCATCAAAGAGACTACTCCTTACGATGAACGAACTCCCATTAACGAAGAGGTATCTTGGATAAGGTGAGTTGGATAGCTTACTTAAGTAGTCGTCAACCTTCTCGTCATAGCCGATCTGAAAGCCCTTACCCTCAAAATTGACCACGCCACCAGCAAAATCGATCTTATCCCCGTCCCGGTTCAATACCAGCGACCCTGCGCATCCCACCTCTCCACCCGAACTGATGGCAGCCACCAGCTCAATTAACCAGTCCTCGTGAACCCTCAGGTCGTTATTCATGATGACAAGACATTCACCCTTAGAAGACCCAGCCCCAATATTAATTGCAGGTGCAAACCCCATATTCTTATCGTTGGCAATAATCTTCACATCAGGAAATTCTTTCTTGACGAAATCAATTGAACCGTCAGTTGAGGCATTATCGACCACGATCACCTCAAGCTTTTCATGCGGATATCTGGCTGAAAAAATGCTCTTAAGGCATTCATCAAGATAATCCCTTCCGTTAAAGTTCGGGATTATCACCGAGACAGTGGGAAGCTCTACGCGAAAATCCATTTTATCCTTAATCCCTGTTTTTCCTTAACAATTTAGACAAAAAATCGTATTTGCTTTTTTTGCTCGATCTCTTCCCTTCAAGATCACGGATTATATTGAGGTAGTACGCGTTCATCTCGGATAAAGTTCTTTCCAGGGCGGATACATGCTCATCCCTGTCACTTTCAAACCTGACCCTCCTGCCATTGTCAGGAGCAAATCCAGGGCTCCTCACCCAGTTCACCAGCGACAAATATATTTTCTCCCCTGAAAGGTGATCTTCCGCGAACTTTTTCCCCTTTACCGCCATCTCGGTCAACTCATCCCTGTTTCTGCTCGCCCACACCAGTTTATCAGCGAAATCCTCCGCGCTGCCAGGCTCAAACGTCAAGGCAGCATTGCTGCGCTCAAGATCAATCGCCAACTCACATATAGCAGTTGTCAGCACTGGAAGTCCTGCCGAGATCCAGTTGGTAACCCTTGCCTTGCTCCCGAGCATGACCTCATATATATTTTTTTCCACGTTAACTCCGATATTTGAGGATAACGTATATTTCATTACCTCCTCATTCTTCACCCACCCCTTGAACTCAAACCTGTCCCTTAACCTGGACTCGTTAGCTTTCTTTACAAACCATGGATAGGTCTTTTCGTCCTGTCCCTTTATCTCCCCGCCAATGGACAAAAATCTAATTGATGACTCCCTGCTCATGGCCATCTCAAGCCCGCTAAACAGCGTATCTGCATCGACCCAGGTATTATATCCACCGCTCCAGAGCACGACAAAATCCTCACTATCTTTTAAGAGAAAAGGTGCTTCTTTAGATTGCGATTGGCTTCTTCCCTGCTCTGAAACCCAATACTCTTGAGCCTTATCTGCTGCAATGGACATGACGTTGACGAAATCATATCCGTCAGTAAGATGGCTCAACCGTCCGCGCGCGCCCAACTCACCAATCAGAGCATACTTTTGCGGCGTCGACACCGTGGAAAAAACATCCGCGGACTCAACCACTCTTCTCTCCTGATTCCAGTAATTGTATATGAACTCATCACTTCCATCCTTAGAAGCCTTGGCCTGTGCTTCCGTCATCGAATGACCGAAGAGATCTGCCCAGATCGGCACATCAAGTCCAATCGAAACCGCCCTGTAACAGGGGTACAAAGTGCTCGCGACAATGCAATCTGGCTTCTGGCTCCTGAAAATGTCGATGAAAACTTCATTTTTTTCAAAATCAGCTTCACCCATCCTGACCTGATTATAATCCTTCCCAAATGCATTAACAGAAGTGGATATTTGCAATTCATCGCAGTCAGGGTCCAGCATGAAAAGTATGACATCAAAATCGAAGACGAGCAGAGCTTCCAGAATCTGGCACGTCCTTACGCCCAGTGCGTTGGTTTTTACTCCTTCCTCTATCGGAAGTGGGCCATTGCCAATGAGAAATACCTTGTTCTTCTTATTCACCCTCGTCAACCCGCACCCTCACCCTTAACAATAGGGTAAAACATGTAAACTCCCAGGCTGCGTCCATCTTCAACTATCCGATCGATGACCTTTGGGATAAATCCATTATCTGAGACGACCCTCAACTCGTAAAAATAATCTGTGAGAATAAGCTTCTTGCCCCTGTTATCTATTTTGAATCTTACGGTTGACTCCTGTCCTGGTTCCATCTCCATCCGGTAGCTGGCGCCATCGAAAGAGACCGTTACCTTGTTTTTAACCAGGCCGTTCTTAATGGATACGCTCAGTTCATTCAACAGCAGTGGAGTTTTTATCAAAAACCTGGCAGTCGATCTACCCTTTATCCAGCAACCTTCATCCTCAAAATCAAAAGACCCCGTATTGATCCTGTAAACAGTGTATTCCCCAGTTGCGACGGTATTCCTGGAAGGCGGATAGTCCCAGAAGATATTGTTCACCTGAGTCTTCTCCACAGGAAGCCAGGAAAAAGGCGCCTCCATCATTATCCTGGAATGACCAAGGATAACGCCATTGGGATTTAAAAGATATGGACCAAGAAAAACGCTGCCAATCAGAACACCAGCTATTAGAAACGGGATGACAAACTTCTTCTTGTCCAGGTCCAGCGTCAGAAACAGCATAACAGGATAGACCTGTAAAAAATATCTATTGCCAAAAGATGTTGAGCCGCCATAATAGTTCGCAGGTCCCTGAAGCATCTGCATTGCAGAGTAAAGTATGATCGAAACCAATATAAAAATATCTGAAAGCCTCCATCTTTTTGAATACAACCAGATGATCAAAGAAATTAAGACAAAGGGGAAATAATAGATGATACCAGTCTGGCGGCCAAAGAAATAGTAAAAAATATTAAGTCTGTTAACATATCCGGATCCCCAGCCTAAGGGTCTTGTGAGAGCAGTTTTTGCAATCCCTTCCACGCTTGCATCGGTCTGGACACCCTCTGGGGTCTCACTTGCAAGATTTTCCTCAGTAAGCGCATCAGGAGTCCTGACGTAGAGCCTGTTTCCCGTGTACGGGGTCAAATTATCAGTGACCAAGTAAAATGGTAGGATGCACACCGCCAGCGTGAGTAAAAACGCAAGGATCGAGAAGGCAAATAGCATGAACTTCCGCCTTAAAAGCATCCAGAGGAAGAACAGACCAGCAAAAATTGCTGTAGGTACTCTCTGGTAGATCGATATCGCAAAAAATATCGAGGAGATTATGTAGTTCCCACCCCATATCATAAACCTGCTGGTTAAATTTTTGGGTAGATCCCCTTTCTTATACCTTCTATCGAAAGGATATACCCAGAAGAATACGGCAAGGAACAGCACCAGCGCGATGAAGAGATCAGCATAGGTGGAATATATGAAGATATACGCTGTTGAAAACGATAAAAAAAGGAAAAGAAACAGGATGCGATGCCAGTCCTTCCCCACCCTCTTTGAGTATAGATATCCAAGCAGCCCGATCAATATGAAGCAGACCGCATTAAATATCGTCACCCCTCTGGATTCAAAAATTCGCACAAAAGGCGAGAGCACAAATGGGAATATATAGGGCTTTGCATAAAAAAAGTCTCCGTGGGACTTGAGCAGAAATAGGCCCCTGGGACCCTGCTGCCAGCCGTCCATATAAAACCGCTCCACATCCTTCTGCTCGTATCTGATATCAAAGTCGTACGCAATGCTCTGCGCTTCCATCAGATACGTGGACAGATCTCCATAAACTCCAGCTGACTGGATATCATATCTATAAGCAGAGATGAGCAGGAATATCGCGACGATCGCGAAAATCAATATCTCAAAATAGTTCAAACGGCTTTTGGCAATCATTTTTTCTGCGCTGAAATCTTAAAACTCTCCCTGTTCACCCTCAAGATGAAGGTCAAAGGTGAGAGAAGTCTCATAATAAAATCCTGCAGTAGCCCGGTAAAACCAAGCCCCACCTTCTTCATGACCCTGTGCGGCACATAGCTCTTATAAAAAACTGGGTTGAGCCTGACATAAACCCTCCCAAATCCCAACTTTTTCAGTTCCCTCTTTAACTTAAAGTGATTAAATCCGCCCTCAAAAATTCCTGTCTCTTTCTGATAATCCGAACAGTGCCTTATATGCGCTGTCGACGGCTCTGCTGCGGCGAACCATCCACCTTTCTTTAGAACCCGATAAATTTCTGAGACCGCCTTTTTATAATTCGGGCAGTGATGAAGAGCATCGTAAACCAGAACGACGTCGAAGGACTCATCATCAAACGGGAGGTCCTCAGCATCTGCCTGCATGGCCTTTAAATTGGGCAGATTTAGCTCATCTGCCCTCTCTTTGACTATATCAATGTATTCCTCGACCAGATCAGTGGCGGTCACATCATGTCCCCACCTGGTAAGCCACTCAGATGTCCATCCGCCTCCTACACCTATATCCAGTATCCTATCTTCCTTCCTAATCGGCAGCATCTGCAGCAGCAGGCAGAAGTGCATGATTTTATTAACGCTAAAATCTATACCACCTTTTTTGAAATCAAAACTGGTGAAGGGGCGAGTTTTATACTCAATATATTCCTCCCCCTTGAGGCTTATCCTCTGACCACATTTCTGCTGTGATTCCTTGTATCTCTCCCCCGTATCCATCATAGGTTAAAATTTTAACTCAAACAAAAGCTTTATTGTTAAACAAAATCAAATAGTTGTAGAATAGCAAAATCGATGGAAAAGATAGTCGCCATGCTACCGGTTTACAATGAAGAAAAAGCCATAGCCTCCGTGCTGGAGAGGTCAAGGAAGAGCGGCATCGACTTCTTCATAATAGTTAACGATGGCTCCAGGGACTCATCAGAATCCATCATCCTGGATTGGATTAAGAAGTACAATAACTCGCTTTTGATCTCATTTTCCAAAAATCAGGGCATTGCAAAAGCAAAAGAGCTCGGGATGTCGGTAGTATGCAAACTCTTAAGTAAGGGCTTTATAAAACCTTATGATGTGATAGTAAAATATGACACGGACGGTCAGCACCGCCCCGAATACATCCCGGAACTGCTCAAATACATGCGGGAAAAAGACCTGGATTTCCTTCTTACTCGTCGTGACTTCTCGAAATACCCATTTAGCAAAAAGATAGGAAACATGGGAATATCGTTCATCGCAACACTGCTCACCGGCAAGCTTTTTTATGACTCAATGTCGGGATTAAAATTAATAAAAGCAAGCCTCATTCCCCAGATCCTGAGCTATTACTCGGGCTATAGATATGCTGCTGCTCAGGAGATATCAATGATACCGGCATACCTTAAATACAAAATTGATAACAGATATCCCATTGAAATCGACTTCTATAAAAAGGGTGCAAGCATAAGGGATGGCTTCAGCGTCTTCAGGATGAGCGTGAAGGTTTTCCTGCGATATATATTCAAGAGATCAGAGGAACCGTACCAGAAAGCAGAAAGAAACCTCAAAGAATTCTATAATGATATAAGCAGGTTTCCTGAGATAAATAAACTTATACTGGAGTGAAATGAGAGTACTTGTAACCGGTGCAGCTGGTCTTTACGGTGTTCATGTAGTTGACAGCCTTGTTAACAACGAAAACATCAGCGCAGTAATCGGAATTGATAACTTTTCAAGAAACTTCATAACCGAGGATATATTCTATCAAAACGAAAATTTCAAAAGGAAGTTCACCCTCATCCATGAGGGATTTGAGAACCTGACCACAAAAAGGCTCGACGAGTTCAGCATTGATGCGATAATTCACCTTGCTGCACTCGTCTCCATCCCGGAGTCCATGTTCATCCCCGAGAAATATTTCATGAACAACGAATACGGGACTTTCAACCTTCTGCAGGTGCTATACCGAACGAAAAACCAACCACTTCTGGTCTACGCATCATCGCCCGAGGTATACGGTAACCCTAAATATTTCCCGATGGATATCAACCACCCTACTGATCCAAGAAGCATATATGCGGTCACCAAGCTAGCGGCAGAAAAACATTGCAAAGCAATGTATGAATGGTACAGCTACCCTGTGGTCATCATACGGAACTTCAATACATTTGGCCCAAACCAGAATCTCTGGACCTACGCTGCAGTCGTTCCAGAATTCATCGTTAGAGCAATAAAAGATGAACCGCTGATCGTTCATAACAGCGGAGATCAGACGCGAGATTTCATGTTCGTTCGCGATGCTGCTGACGCCTACGTGAAGGTGATACTGAAGAACAAGGAGCTCTCGGGTAAAACATTCAATATCGGGACCGGAAAGCAGGTCAATATAAAGGATCTTGCCAGGATGATAATTAAGCTCGCAAATTCGAAATCCAAGGTAATCTTTGAGAAGGGTAGACCTGCTGACCTGTTCGCGCTGCATGCTGATATATCAAACACCATCACCGAAATTAACTGGAGGCCCAGGTACAGCCTTGAGGAGGGCCTCACCGAGACAATACAGTGGTACAGGAAACACCTCAAATGAAAGCTCTGGTGACCGGCGGGGCGGGCTTCATCGGCAGATGGGTAGTTAAAAAATTGTTTGATAGAGGGATTGGCTGCATCATAATCGATGACCTGTCCAGCGGGTCTGAGCACAACATCGAAGAATTTAAAGAACATTCAAATCTCCTAAATTTTGAGAAAGAAAACATCTCCAACAAGCCTTCAGTAGAAAGGATGTTCTCCAGATTCAAACCTGATATCTGCTTTCACCTCGCGGCGAGGATAAACGTCCAGCAGAGCATAGATAACCCACATGACGTATTCAATAATGAGATAATAGGTACTTTCAACATCCTTGAAGCATGCAGAAAATACAGTACAAAACTCGTACTTGTCAGTACATGCATGGTGTATGCTGAGTCAAAAGATGACAAGCCAATTAACGAAGGCTCAGAAACCCTGCCAAGATCTCCATACGCGGGCATGAAGCTTGCCTGTGAAAACCTGGCGACTTCATATTTCCACGCATATAGATTACCCGTTACGGTTCTGCGGCCATTTAACACATATGGACCTTTTCAAAGGGCAGACGGTGAGGGCGGCGTGGTCGCGATCTTCCTGAGGAGCAGCCTGATGAACGAACCGTTAAAGATATACGGAGATGGGACTCAGACAAGAGATCTGTTATTCGTCGAGGACTGTGCCGACTTCATAATAAGGGCGGCCTTTAGCAACAGCGCACACGGAGAAATTATCAACGCAGGACTTGGACAGGACATCTCCATAAACGATCTGGCATCGCTAATTGCAGGGAAAGAAGCAGAAATCATTCACGTCCCACATATACACCCACAAAGTGAGATAATGAAACTATTATGCGACAACTCCAAGGCAAAGCAGCTCCTTGGTTGGGAACCAGAGACAAGCCTCACAGAGGGAATCAACAAGACAAGAGAATGGCTGAGAAGAAATATCCAATAAGATTGGGCATAACCGGAGGAACCGGCTTCATTGGCACTCATCTCATCGCCGAGCTGAACAGGAGCAGGGATAGATACCAGGTAGAGATATTCGACATCGAAAGGCAAGACCTCTTCCAACCCAAAACCTATGTGGAATTCCTGAAGGACAAGGACGTCTTCATACATCTGGCTGGCGCTATGAGGGAAAGCCAGGATGAAATCTTCAGGGTTAACATCTTTGGCACATACTGCCTTCTGAAGGGAATCTCAGACTTCAACGGTTCAAAACCAAAGGTCATATTGTCATCCTCGACACAGATATATTCAACAACTGAAGAACCGTTCTGGCACGATGAGCAGAGCCAGAATATAGGGCTCACCCCTTACGGACTCTCTAAATTATATGCAGAGGAGACGTTAAAACAGTTCTGCATCAAGGGTACTGTAAAAGGCCTGGCGCTCAGATTTTCAAACATTTACGGCCCTGGAGGCAGACCGTTTTACAACTCGGCTGTCCAGACTTTCTTATGCCAGTCAGTGAAAAAACAGAAAATAGTGGTGAACGGCACCGGGAATCAGGGAAGGGATTTTCTCTATGTAAAAGATGCGATAAACGCAATACTGCTGGCGATCGATTACGAACCCGATTCATTCGAACTGTTTAATATATGCTCAGGTAAGCTCACAACCTTAAACGATATCCTGAAAAGTATAAAATCAAACCTTGGATGCGACATCGAAGTTGAATATAATCCAGGGAAAGAAGGGCTAAATTTTTTAATTGGAGACCCCCAAAAGGCAAAAAATAGGTTAAACTTTGAGACAGGAACTCCGATTGAAGAAGGGCTGAGGGAAACCTTTGAGTGGATGAAGAAGACGGAGATTTAGTTGGATAAAACACTATCAATAGTAATTCCTGTCTATAATGAAAAGGAAAACATCGAAGATCTTTATAACGAGATAAGCTCAGTGCTCTCCGGTATGAATATTAAGAGCGAAATCATATTTGTTGATGACGGAAGCAGAGACGACAGCCTGGAACTTCTCACAGACCTGTTCAAAAAACGGGAAAATATCAAGGTGATATCATTCAGAAAAAACTTCGGTAAGGCCTCCGCGCTCATGGCAGGATTTAAGGATACATCTGGTGACATCATCATCACGATGGATGGCGACCTTCAAGATGATCCAAGCGAGATACCAAGATTCCTTAAAGAGATAGAAAAAGGCTTTGACCTCATATCCGGCTGGAAGTTCAAAAGAAATGACCCCCTGGTAAAGATCATCCCTTCGAAGATCTTCAACGTGGTGACCTCACTGTTCACTAACATAAAGCTGCACGATTTCAACTGCGGCTTCAAGGCTTATAGAAGAGATGTTGTTGATGATCTGAACATATACGGTGAGCTGCATAGGTTCATCCCCGTGCTTGTGGCGCAGCGTGGCTTCATGGTTGGTGAGATAAAGATAAACCACAGGCCAAGAAAACACGGGAAGTCCAAATACGGGGTAGGAAGATTCATCAAAGGCTTTATAGACTTCATCACAGTGCTATTTATTACCAACTTTATGCAGAGACCATCTCATTTCTTCACAACCACAGGAATAATTTTCGCATCAGGTGGACTTGGTATAAATGCGTACATTACATATCTTAGGATTAGCACAGGTAACATCCAGAACAGGTTCCCTCTTCTCATGCTCGGTATACTGCTCATGACCCTTGGTTTTCAGTTCATATTTACAGGGCTGCTCGCCGAGATGATCGCAAGAAGTTATTCAAAAACTGAGCCGGACTATTCGATAAAAGTCAGACTTTCTCACTGATGAAGGTATGCCACGTAGTATCAACTTTCCCACGCAGCGAAGATGATCCTGAAGTCCCCTGGTTAGCTGAGCTGCTCAAACAGCTAAGAGAGCAGAACATAGAAGTAAAAGTCTTCTCTCCTGCTTATAAAGGTTTAAAGGATCACGAGATATCAGGAATCCCGGTTAAAAGATTCCGCTACTTTTTTAAAAGATTTGAGACCCTCACCCATGAAGAGGGGGCGACGAACAAGATGAGAAACCCCATCTATTGGCCGCTTCCCCTTTTTTACCTATTTTTTGGAGCGATTACTTTCCTCAAATTCTGTAAAGAAGAGGGTTTTGATCTGATTCATGTGCACTGGCCAATGCCGCATGCAATTTTTGGATATCTTGCAAAAAAGATACAGAAGATACCTTTTGTATCCACCTTTTACACCGCCGAGATCGTGCTCACAAACAGGGTCAAGCCCTTGAAAATCCTGCTAAGAAAGCTGCTAAGGCATTCAGCAAAAATCATTGCGATATCTTCATATACTAAGTCAGAGTTGCAGAAAATAACAGGGCTGAATTCATCAGTCATACCTTACGGATCAACGTTCCCGCCAGTGGAAAAAACCCGATCACCCAAAAAAACCTCGGATAAATGGAGACTATTGTTTGTCGGAAGACTTATAGAAAGAAAGGGATTAAATTACCTCCTTCAAGCGATCCCGCTGCTCATGGATAACTATGATGTCAAACTACACATTGTCGGAAGCGGTAATCAGTCATCCCACTTACAAGACCTGGCCCGCCAGCTTGGCATAACAGATAATGTCATCTTCGAGGGGAAGGTACCAAATTCAAGACTGAAAGAACTCTACAAAAAGTGCGATATATTCGTCTTACCATCAATAGTTGACAGCAGAGGAGAGACAGAAGGGCTTGGTGTCGTGCTTCTGGAAGCACTCTCATATAGAATGCCGGTGGTCGCAAGCGATGTGGGCGGGATCACCGATGTAATAAAGTACGGTAAAACCGGATACCTTGCAAAACAAAAAGACCCACGATCACTTGCTGATAAAATAATGACCGTGATAGAAAACCACGAAGAATCGCTGCGGATATCAGAAGCGGGATTAAAATTCTCGAATAACTACTTCAACTGGGACAGAATTACAAACGAAATCAATACTATCTACAGCAACACAGTACATTAGGAAACGAACCTGTACTTGAGCAGAGTCCAGAGGGCTATTATGCCGTCCCGCCAGGATATCTTCTTACCCTCCTTCTTCTCCCGCCCCGCATATGACACCGGGACCTCATAGATGCGGAGCCCCTTTCGACAAAATTTCGCTGTCAGCTCCGGTTCTATCTCAAACCTCTTTGATTTAAGCGTTATGCCCTCAAGGCTCTCCCTAGTAAAAAGTTTATAGCCTGTCTCCATATCGGATATCGTGGTGTTGTATAAAATGTTAGTCACAAGTGAAAGTAACTTATTCCCCAACATATGCCAGAAAAGCATGTCCCTTCTTTCTCCCGTAAAACGCGAACCATATACGACCTGTGATTTGCCATCGATGATCGGCTTCAACATCTTCCTGTAATCATGAGGGTCATACTCCATATCTGCGTCCTGCATGATTATGTAATCACCAGTCGCGACCGAGATACCAGTCCTTATTGCAGCACCTTTACCCCTGTTTTTATCATGAAAAATAATTTTAATTGAGGGATCATCCAGGTTGTTCAATACCTCTTTTGTCCCATCATTTGATCCATCATCAATCACTATTATTTCCTTTTCAAGGTCTGGCACCTCGGTATATTTAACCTTTGTGATAGCTTCGAGGATAGTATTTTTTTCATTAAATACAGGCATGATTATCGAGAGCTTTTTTAACCTCAAAGCACTCAGATCAACGTTTACATATTCAGCGTGATTCTTAGCAAAGAACTCGATTGTCCTGCTCAAGCCCTCCTGCAGCGATATCTTTGGTTCCCATCCAAGCAAAGCTCTTGCCTTTGAAATATCGGGCCTTCGCTGCAAAGGATCATCCTTAGGAAGAGGCATAAAGACTATCTCAGAAGAAGAATTGCAGAGCGTCTTGATATACCTGGACAGCTCAAAAACTGTTATTTCAAATGGATTGCCAAGATTGATGACCTGGCCAATAGTATCCTCGCTTCTTACTGCCCCATCTATACCCTCAACCAAATCATCTACATAGCAGAAGCTACGTGTCTGCTTGCCATCGCCATAGATCGTAATGGGCCTGTTATTCAAACATTCGGAGATAAAGTTGGGTATGACCCGCCCATCGTTCAACCTCATGCGTGGACCATAAGTATTAAAAATCCTGATTATGGTGTATTTAATCCCATGGACTCTGCCATAGGATATGGTCAGTGCCTCCGAAAACCTCTTGGATTCATCATAGCACGACCTTGGCCCTATTGGATTCACGTTACCGTGGTATTCCTCCTTCTGTGGGCTTACATCTGGGTCACCGTAAACTTCAGATGTAGATGCGATTAGTATCCTACAGTCGTTCTTGCATGCCAGCTCAAGCATGTTAAGGGTTCCAATGGAATTAACGAGCATAGTCTCAATCGGAAGATTGGCATAATCAATTGGACTCGCGGGACTTGCGAAATGCAGAATCAGATCGATCTTCTCATCTATATTTATTGGCTTTACAATGTCATGTTCAATAAACCAAAAGTTGGGATCATCTATGAAGTTTTTAATATTATCCCTGTTGCCGGTGATGAAATTATCAACTGCTATCACACGCTTCTTTTCAGCAAGCAATCTTTCGCACAGATGCGATCCAATAAAACCTGCTCCACCAGTCACAAGTATATTCATCCACACCCCAGACTTAATTTAAGAAGTTCTCACTAATTCTAAGTTTAACAATTTTAAATAAAATCTTCTTTTTTTAACAGGAAAAATTGTAATTATCATCCTAGAACTTGCAAAATACGGATATCAAATATATCATACTAATGGTGATTTGGTATGAAATCTTTGAATAAAGTAAGAATTGGGAAGAAAGGGCAAATTGTAGTCCCCAAAAAGATAAGAGATAGCTTGAAACTCCGGGATGATTCAATCCTCACCATCTATCAAGATGGGAGTAAAATTATCTTAGTACCAACCAGTAATATAGGAACTGCTACTCGAGGTATATTAAGGGGAACATGGGGTAAGACTAAACAAGAAATCGACGACAACCTAAAAAAAGAAAGGGATAGTTGGGACAGAGAGTTCAAGATTTAGTAGGTTCTTTCACATTAAATACAACCATTGCATTAGACACACCTTTTCTCATTTATCATCTTGAGGATACAAAACCATATTCAGAAAAAACTACTATCATCCTGGACACCATCGGAAGAAAAAACTCTACAGCTATTATAAGCCTTATCAGTTATACCGAACTTTTGGTTGAAATTTTAAAGAAAGAAAATATAGAACTGGCCACAAATGTTCGCGCCTTTTTCGAAAATAATCCGTTCATCAATATATTAGATTTTAGGCTTGAAATAGCAGAGTACGCAGCAAAGATACGAAGCAATACAAACCTGGGATTGGCAGATTCAATAATAATTGCAACTGCACAAAATTCAAATGCAAAATATTTAATTACAAATGATAAAAAAATACCAAAAGCACAAATCTCAGATGTGGAAATTATCCTCTTAGACGAACTTAGTTAATGTAATCAAAAATACAAAGTGTAAAATTAGGAAATGTCTTGAAGATACTATATTTGATTTACGATGATATAAATAACCCATGGTGCGGCGGCGGCGGAAGCGTCAGAGCAATGGAGTCCGCGAAAAACCTTCCTGATGGCGACAACATTACTATCATAACAGGCAACTATCCATCGGCAAAAAATCATGAAGAGAGAAACCTGAAAATCGTAAGAAGTGGATCGAGAAAGGGCAACCTCATCAGCAGGCTAACTTTCACTTTTTCAGCAAAAAGATACATTAGAGCAGAAAATCCTGACATCATTGTTGTCAGTTTTTCTGAATTGACTCCAATCCTTTTCTTCAAGAAAACAAAAATGCCCAGAGTGGCAATAATGCACCATATACTCGGTGAGCACAGTTTTAGGAAATTCAAAATATTTGGTTTTATCCCCCATCTTACACAGTTTCTTGGAGTGAGAAGCTACAACAATATCATCGTCGTATCCAAGGAGCTGGAAGAGAAATTAAAGAATAGATTTCCTAAAAAAAGGGTGACCTTCATACCCAATGGAATAGACAGAAGGCTCTTCGCGACAAAGCCAGAGAGCAGCAAAAACATACTGTTCCTTGGCAGACTTGACATATACATGAAAGGACTTGACATCCTGCTCGCGGCTTTCGCT
Organism: Actinomycetota bacterium; assembly: GCA_023488455.1. The sequence continues at coordinate 127,769 of JAMDDV010000034.1, forward strand.
GAGCTTATCAAAGACGCCCCAGATATCAGGCTTCAGATAGCAGGCCGAGGTCCGGCCAAAACGGTTCAGAGGATCAAAAAAACTATCTCAAGTCTGCAACTGCAAGATGGCGTTAAGCTACTCTTAGATATTGATGATCAAACTAAATTTGAACTGCTATCAAAGTGCCTTTTTTTCTGCATGCCCTCAAGATATGAGGGCTGGGGAATAACTGCAGTGGAGGCTGCTGCGTGCAGCAAGGCGATCGTCGCAACGAATATTCCTGGCCTGAGGGAAGCAGTTAGAGAAAATTATAATGCCATCCTCGTGAACCCAGACAGTGTGAATGAACTTAGCGCAGCAATGAAAACGTTGATCACCGATAAGGATAAGAGGAAGGAGCTTGAAGCAAATTCAAGAAGATGGGCAGATAAGTTCAGTTGGGAGAGTACCTCGGTCAAGGAGCTAAACTTTTACAGAGAGGTGATATCAGGGAACTGAACCCATGAAAAAGTCAGAGGAAGGATACGACAGATCATATTTTAGTGGACACGTCAAAAATTACATATCAAAGCCCTCTCTATTCTGGAAGAACAGGATTAAAAACATAATTGAGCTGATATCGCCCAGAGAAGACGATAATATACTGGACCTGGGGACAGGAATAGGCTCAGTCTGCATCGAGGCCTCGAAGTACGGGGCAAGGTGCATCGGGGCCGATTTCGCAGAGGATTCCATAAAGATCGCAAAGGAGCTTTTCGAAAAATTTGGCAGAGGCTCAGCAAAATTCATAAAAGGAGATGTATCAGACCTCTCCTTTCTGGATCAAAAATTTGACAAGATCATATGTGCCGATCTCATCGAACACCTGCCAGAAGATGCGTTTAACAGGATGCTCTCAGGATGCAGAAGACTGCTAAACAGCGAGGGTAAGCTTTTTATCTATTCTCCATATCCAACCCATTTCATCGAAAGAGTTAAATCAAAAAGCTTATTTGTTAAAAAAGATGAGTCCCACATAGGACTTAACAACATGATCAACATCAGAAGCATGCTGGAGGAGAACAGCTACGATGTCGAGAAGCTATATTTTCTCCCTACGCACATCCCGATACTGAAATCAATTGAAAAAAGATTGATGTCGTTAAATGGATTCGGAGACTTATTTAAAAGAAGGATATGTGTAATCGCAAAAGCAAAATGAACATATTACTAATTGCCTCAAACAATAGATTTGGTGATAGCGATGCAGGCTTTACTCATCCCTACGGTCTGGCTAAAGCGTTTTCAAAGCTGGGGCATGATGTAACTGCCATATTCAAGCCATCGGGTGACAGACCAGCCAGCTTTATAAAAAATGGAGTCAAAATCTACACCACCGACTGGTCCACCAGGATCTCAAACTTTCCTCGCTTTTTAATAAATTTTTTCAAGGAGCTAAGCTATCTATCAAAAAGAAGGAACCAGATCGACCTGATTTACGAAAGATACGAGCTCTCAAGGTTCTCCACTGGCCTGATATCACGAATGTTAAAAATCCCATGCGCCATCGAGATAAATACACCTGTGCTGGACGTCAGGTTCAGGAAGAGGAAATTCATAAGAAAAATTCTGGAAAAAATAGATCAATTTCATCTGAGCCAGTTTGATTTCGTCATCACACAGACAGAAAATTTGGCAGCAATTATCAGACAAAGATATAAAAAAGAGATATTCATCATTCCAAACGGTGCAGATGCCGAGCTTTTCATGCGAAATGATGAAAAATTCCAGGGCGAAATCATCAATCGGTTCAACCTGAAAGGCAAAAAGATAATTGGATATCTTGGTGCGATGATGCCGTGGCACGGAATAAGCGATTTGCTGGATGCCCTTAAAACGCTCTTAGCGAATCAGGCAAAGATAGTAAGTAAAGCAAGCCCCATGAAAAGCGACGATCTTGCCCTTCTCATAATTGGAGGCAGTAAAGAAGAGATTGCTCAAATGGACGACAAACCAATCCAGGAGTTGATCTCGCAGAACAGAATAGTCCCCGTCGGGGGGATAGATCATGAACTCGTCCCCTACTATCTCAACATCTGCGATGTGCTAGTAGCTCCATTCAACACCAATCTTGACATTGATAGAAGAGATCTATACGAAAAATTTGGAATGTGGTGGTGTCCGATAAAGCTATTCGAATATCTTGCCACTGGCAAGCCCATCGTAACCACTGGACTAAAAGAGATCAGATCATATCTAAGCAAACATGCATATTATTACATGGAAGGCAACACTGTAGACCTCGCAAGAGCAATAACTGATGCACTTAACGAAGGTAAAAATTTGGAGCTTCAGGCAATAAGAAAAAGCTACTTTGAAAACAACTTCACCTGGGAAATACAGGCAAGGAAAGTACTTGATATTACCGGACTATTAACCACCTGACAATTTATAGATCTTTATCACAGGTCCAGGATGTAAAGACCTATTTACATCTGTAACATAAATTAACCTTGCACCCTTATCAATCGAATCATAAAAATCCTTATAGGAAGCATATGTTTGCGGATAATATATTTGCGTTGATTTGCATAAGTGGCTATCCATATCATAGCTATTCAGTATGAGGTACTCCACCCCATCGGCAATAAAATCCTGCAAGGGTTTTGCGCGGTCATTCTTAACAGCATCATTAAAATTGTAGTAAGGATATTGATAATATTCTCTATCATAATCAGGCTTATCAACTGGAGGACCTGATGTGTAACTGCCATATAAAATAATCTTGCTTCCTGCCGGTATGTTTTCCCTGATCCACTCAGCAGCATATATCCTTGAATCCTTCTGGTTCAGTAGAAAATCAAGGTAAATTGAACGGCTCAGAGTAAATAATGAAGAAATAATCAAAATGCTTAACAATGCAGTTTTTAACTTCCTTTTATTACCTGCAACATCAAACACCAAGCCCGAGCACAAAACAATCAACAGGGGAACAAGTATTATTACCTGTCTGGTCTCCTTAATTTTTTGAAGATCAATAAACAGGTAATAAAGAATGGTAAAAGATGAGACTAAAACAACCTTTATTTTTCTAGCAAAAAAAGAATAAATTGCCATGACAAACCCAAAAATTAGGGCAACTGTATTCATATCATAAATAAGTGTATTCACATTAAGCGGCTCATATGTGCTCGTCCACCTGTAAGCAAACAGGTGATAGCCAAATGGTCCAGTCTTACCCAACATGCCACCTGCATACATGTGCGACACGTTCCAAAATTCCTCAATGAAGGTCTTAAAGTCAGTTACTATCAGGGGATTGCTAAAAACAAAAATGCCAAGAAAAATTGCTAGACACGCAATAAGGATTAAAAAAAATCTTAATATCTTGCCAAAACCGGCCTTCCAATCAGTTTTTAAGATCAGTGCCAATAGTATGGGCAAGAAAATAAAAAAGCCGTTGTACTTGATCGCAACACTCAATCCTGCAAAAAACGAGGCAAGCAGGATATCAAATGTCTTTTTCTCATCAAAATACCTGACAGCAAACAGGCACCCCAGGACTATAAAAAGTGCCATGATAGTATCTGGATACACATAATGGCTGTCCTTAACCAGCAAAAAGTCAAACGATGTAAGGACGGATGCGAGAATGCCTGCCCTCAAAGAAAAAAGCCTTCTTGCTAAAAAATACCCAACGACTGGTATCAATGCACCAAAAAAGGCAGTCGAAAACCTTGATACTACAAAAAAAGTATAAGCATTTGCCCTTATGAATACCATCATAGGATACCATTCTGTAGCATCCGTCATGATCCTGGGAAAATTAAAAGGGAAATTTAAAACTGAAGCTATCTTGAAAAATATCGCAAGGAAATACCAATAAAGCCTTGGGTATGCTCCCGTGTTCACCTTTAACAGATCCATAAAGTTATCAACCTGCAGCACCCTAACTGCGGAGATTACATGAGGAGATGATTCATCAGCCATGAACTCATCTGGAAGGCCAAAATCATTCCCAGAAATCCTCATAAAAAGCGATATAACGAAAATGATTATTAAAAATAGTGCTATAAAAAGATTGCTTTTAATGTTAATTTCTTTTCCCATTAAATAATGTTCTCGTAACCCTTTATGTTAAATCTTCATACAATTTGACATATTCACATGATATGCTTTCCCAATCATAACCCTTCACTTTCAGAATCGATCCTTTTATGAGTCTATCTGCTAAATTTTCATTTGAAATCAAAAGTTTAATCTTATCAGCGAGATCATTTGCGTTACCTGGTTTCACAAGCATTCCTGATACTCTATCTTCGACCACATCTCTGCAACCCTCGACATCACTGACTATAATACTAAGTCCTGCTGCCATTGCCTCAAGGACAACAAGAGAAAAACCCTCTATCAATGAAGGAAGTACAAAGATATCAGAAAGTTTGAATAATTTTAAAAGCTTTGGATCAGGAATGCTGTCAAGTGAAAACCTCTTTCCCCTTACTGCAGGTATTTGTCCTGTTAATATAATATTTCCTGTAATTCCAAGGGATTGAACCTGGGGATACAGTTTTTCAGTATCCTTGCCAACGATAATACACCCGACATTTAATCCGCTTCTCAAAAGTTTTGCCACAGCTTCAATCAATACATTAAATCCTTTCTTGGGATGGTTCCTTCCAACAGATATGATGATCTTATCGAACTTTGACAGCCCATACTCATCAATAACTTCTCTTAGATCTCCATCTGAAAAATTCTTTTCAAAAGAATTGACATCTACTCCATTTGGAATTTCATGTATCTTATTTTCGGCTACCCCCATATTTAGAAGCGTATTTTTGATCGACCTGCTTATTGAGCCAATTGCGTCTGCGCTCTGCAGCGCAAAATTAATTTTTTTAGCAAGTCTTTTATTAAGGGCCAAACCGTAATTTATCTCTGGGTTCACCTGCACATCTGCACCCTGAGGTGTAACTATCATCGGTATTTTTAATTTCCTACTTGCGTAAGTTGAAAGGTAACCTGCAGGGTAAGCCATGTGAGCATGAATAATATTCGCATTGAAACTTGAAGCATATCGATATATTAACTTGCTTAACACTACTTCAAACAGTTGCGGATTATTTGGGATCGGAAATCTTATAAGGCTATAATTTGTTTCAAACTCTGATCCAGTTTTATCTCTTGGAGCAATAACAAGGACCCGATTGTCATAGGCTTGATATTTAGCAATATAATGCACTGCGAGTTCAGCGCCACCAACGACCGGTAAAAAGGTAGAAGCAATATGACATATGTTCATAAAACCTGAATTTAAGTTACCTTTCCCAGGGATTTCCTTACCTTGACCAGTGACAACTTTAATATCTCAAAAAGGTCAAATATTTTGAATTTCCTGGTCGAATACCAGAACGCAGCAAAATAAATGATAAACAAAGCAACCCTATACCAAACACCTACATTTATCATCCCAAAAATAATACATGGGATACTGATAACCACGATAATTAGGGCATAATGATTAAACACCCACATATTCAGCATCTTCCAGATCCTGAAAATACTGAAAAGCAAAGTTGCAAAAGTACCAATCAACATGCCTATCAGAACGCCAACCTTGCCAAAACCTAGAACTACAAACAAATAAATGCTCAAAGTACTAACCGCGGCGAGGATTACATATGAAATTAAATAACCGCGAAGATCCTTTGATGATATATAAACTGACCCACAGAGTATCTCGAATAACATGTGAACAAAAAACGCAAAAACCGAAATAATCACAATAGGCTGCACAACAAGATACGGCTTCCCAGCGAGTACCTGGATAATCTCCTTTGAAAAAAGAATCATAATGGTGATAACAAAAAAGGTCATGTAGAAGAAAGTATTAAAATTCTCAATGAAATCCCTCTTAAAGGAATCTATATCCTGGAGGAACTTTTTTGTCATTATAGTTATATTTATGTGATTTACAGCATTTGAGAATGCAAGGATATAGCTCCCATACGTTATAGCAAACCTTAAGTAACCAACTTCATCATTGCTTGCAAAATAACCAAAAATAAGTATTCCCGACTGATTGAAAAGGCCAAAAAAGATCTTCCCAAGATAGATAAAGAGCCCAATAGTAAATATTGATTTGAATATCTCAATAAACTCACTCTTCTTTGGGAAAATTATTCTTCTTCCCATTGCAAGATAAGTAAAGATAATAAAAAGTATGCAGAATATGATCGTCGCTATCAAGTTACCTATAAAATATCCATTGTAATTCCAGAAGTAGATGAAACCAACGACGAGAATAAGGTTCAATATCGAGTTCAAAATCTGAAGTAAGAATACGAATTTGAACTTCTGAATACCGTTTAAGACATTAAAACCGATCTCCTGAATACCGTTAGCAAGTATTACAAATGCAGTTATCTTTATTCCAAAGATGATTTCAGGTCTATGATAAATATTTAAGGCAATCTTATCCGCTAACAGGAATAAAATAAAAGCAATTGGGAGGGTTATTGAAAGCCTGGCAAAGAAGGACGTCGAAAATACCCTGGACACAGCATCGTTACCTTTTGCGGAAGCTACCTCCCTTAGCGTTCCAATTCCAAGACCAAGGTGCTGGTAAACACCAACGATACTTGAAACAGCAAGGACAATTCCAACCAGCCCATATTCGGAGATGGATAGTAAACGAATAACTATCATTCCCTGGACAACACTTATGAGCATTAAAATTATCTTGGTGGTGATTCCCAGGAACTGAAGAGCTTCCAGCTGCTTATTTGAATCTGTTTTACTCATCTACACCTGAGCTTAAGTTAATCCGGCCCTGGGCTAGCTTTCGTAAAAATTTGAATCTTTTAAGTGTGAAGATCAACTGCGACCTAAAAAGAAAATATTCATATTTGATATCAACAAGTATCCTCTTAAAGATCAATCCCCTGTTCTTTCTAAGGAGGATTGATATAAAGAAAATATATTGCAATGTTTTTCTTACCCTGCTCCGAATATATAGAGAGTTGGTAATTTTAACCCTTAACTTCTCAAGGTCCTTAACCTCTGACCTGTTATATTTATCAAGTAGTTTACCGCCAATGAAGTTCAGTTTATGAAATTCTTCTTCAGAGAAATCAGGCTTAACCATATCCCAGATTGGAGTGCCGGGTAACGGTAATAATATCGAGAAAAAGTATTCATTAGACTTCACCTTTTTAGCAAGCTTAAAAGTATCCATAATCTCTTCAAGTGTTTCGGTCGGGAAACCTATCATGAAATTGGATAGCGACCTCAGACCTGCTCTTTCTACCATCTTAAGCGCAGATAGCGATATATCAGCAGTAATATTTTTATTAGCAATATCTTTCAAAATCCTGTTTGACCCTGATTCAATCCCAAAATCAAGCTGGATGCATCCTGATTTTTTCATCTCCCTTAAACTCTTCTCGTTGATAGTGTTTACCCTTTCCTGCGCTCCCCACAGCATTCCGAGTTCCCTCATTATCTGGCATATTTCAGAGACATAGGTTTTGCTCACACCCAGCGTATCATCTAAAAAGTAAATCGCTTCAAATCCATGGACATCCCTTAAATACTTTACCTCTTCATATATCTTTTCTGAACTTCTGAACCGAACATTCCTTCCCGTTATGAGTTTGCCCATGCAATAACTGCATGAAAACGGACATCCGCGCGAAGTCATAATTGAAGCAACTTTAAGCGGCACCCCCCTGATTACCTTGGAGCTTATTTTAGAATAATGGGCAATATTTGCCTTCTCATACGCAGGCATTTCAAGATTATCTAAGTCATGTATCAAGATTGATGGATTAGTTGAAACTATCCTTCCATCTTCAATAAAGCTAACACCATCAAACCTCGAAAAATCTCGCCCGTCGCTGATCTCAGCAACTATCCTACAAATCCTATCCTCTCCCTCACCCCTCACAACAAGGTCTGCCCCTGAACGCAAGAAATAGTCGGGCATGACCGTTGGCTGTGGGCCACCAACCATGACAAAAATTGATTCATCAAGTGATTTAATTTTCTGAATCAAGCACGCAACGTAATTTTGCTCGTGGATAAAACTGCTGATACCGACAATTTTTGATCCGATCTCTACTATCTTTTTTAGAATTAGTTCATCACGGTCAGTAAAATTGCTTTTATGGTTTACTGGGAGAAGAGCACTATCAAGCACTATATTCTTAAAGCCACCTGCAGTTAGCGTTGCAGAAAGCGAGAGTAATCCTACAGGAAACCGCATATCATTCCATCTGTCCGGCGGAAGCACCAGGCTGATCAATTAATACCTTACCTCATATATTTCGGATTCATAGAGCATGGAAACGGGTAGATATTTCTCATCGACTAAACCGTATTTTCCTAAAATAGCGGCAAGCCACTGTTCCTTTTTCACGCTAAAGCTTTTTTCAAGTCTGAAATTATCAGAATAGGATTTTGACTGTAAAACCGTTAATTCACTACCTTCGTTGTATTCGTTCGTCCAGATTGCAAATTTTACATTATTTTCCTTAAGCCACGCCAACTGTTCATCATCGTTCAATTCTTCGTTGAAGTAAACGCCATTATCTCTCAAGAACCAGGCGCTAACTCCTGAATCGTCGTAATAAGCTACCCTGCCATTCACATTCGCAAGATACCTGGAGGCCTGAGCAATTGTGTAATAGTCATAGCGACGATGCCAGGTTATGGATGAGGATAGATTAAAAAGGGACACCAGCACAATAGCAATGACTAAATTCTTAACAATCCTACCTCCATTAGGCTGCTTATAAAGCCAGCAAATCAAAAGCATCACCAGGCTTAAGAGCAGCGTGACCAGGCTGCTGTATATTGTCCCAAAAACAAAAAACGGTTTCACCGTCAAAGCTAAATAAATAAATAAACCAATAGAGGCAACATTAACAACCAAAAAAATCAGCCTGTTCTTTATGAAATCCTGAACAATCGAGTATGCGATCACCAGGCTAAAGATTGGCACTAGTACGTAAAAATAGCGCGCCCCCGGATGAACCTTATAAATCAGGAAAAGGTCGAGGCCCAGATATAAAATCAGAGGCGCAAATTTCTTAAATGACCTGATTAGATGAGAAAAACCAAATACCTCAAAATATACCAACATCGGGAAGCCGCTAATGAAAAGCAGATGAACTAAATAGGTGGGTACCAGGTTATATTCCCTTGGTCTGAAAACTAATAAAACTCCCTCCAGAAAACGACTGGGTAAGACACCGCTCCTAAAATATATAAAGCCCAGCACTATTATAAAAAAGGAGAGTGTAAAAACGGAATAATAAATCAATTTTCGCCATTCTTTTAAAATCACATAAGACAGGAGGAACACCACAAACAATAAAGACCCCTCATATCTTGTCATCGTTGCTAAGATTGTAAGGAAGCCGACTATCAAAAAATCGAGCTTTAAGTTTTTCCTATAAAAAAAATAAAAGGATCCCAGGACAAGAAGTAGTAACAGAACTTCGCTATATACCCTCATTGAATGTTGGGAGAAGATCGGGTTCAACACAGTTAAAAGACATGCGATAACAGCAATCTCCCTCTTTTTGAATAAAGCAATAGCTAATTTGTATAAAACGACAATGCTGCCGACTGAAAATAAAAGCGACAAGATCCTGCCCCAGAGATATCCATCCATAAATTTGACCCCGGCAGCAAGAAGAAGAGGATACAGAGGCAACCTATTCGTAAAAGCCGGAAATATCCTCTTAGATATCTGATCAGCCAGCAATAAGAAATTGTTTGAATCACCAACCTCAGCAAAATTTACGTTGATTAACAGCGCCCTTACTGCAATGCAAAAAGATAGGAGGAGCCAAATGTAATATTTCTTAATAAACTCACTAGTCTTCATAAATTGGATAATATTATCTCAAAGTTATCGAAAATATTGTTAGAATTATTAAAGATGAGCCAATCAGGTAAAATAAAGACAAAAAGGGGAAATTGGTTAAAAAACTAGCAGTAATCCCTGCATATAATGAAGAGGAGAGCATAGCCGTCGTGATAGAAGGCATAAAAAAGCTGGAGCCCACCTTCGACATTCTGATCGTCGACGATGCCTCAAACGACAGGACAATAGAACTTGCCAAAAAGCAGAACGCAACTGTTTTAGAGCACCCTTATAATTTAGGAGACGGTGCTGCGCGCCAAACTGGCTTCATATACGCAAAGCAAAATAATTACGACATCGTTGTAACGCTTGACGGGGATGGCCAGCATGACCCAACTTCAATAAGAGAACTCAGCGGAGTCATCGAGAGCAATGAAGCGGATATTGCACTTGGTTCACGATTTTTGGGCACGGCGAGTTACCGCATAAATTTTTTTCGCAGGATTGGAATGCGGTTGTACGGGCTGATCTGCTCCATATTTATGAGGTCTAGAATCACGGATCCCACCTCTGGATTCAGAGCTCTTAACAAAAAAGCCATAAACCTCTTCACGACAGAGCTTTACCCACAAAAGTACCCCGATGCAAACGTGATACTGCTTTCGCATTACGCAGGTTTAAAGGTAAAAGAGGTGCCGGTCAGGATGAATCAAAATATATCAGGCAAATCGATCCACAGCGGTCTAAGACCGCTGGGTTATATCTACATCATGACGTTATCAATATTCATGATGTTATTGAGAAAAAGAGAACTTATCAGGAGCAAAGACTATGGAATTTGAGATAAAAAATATACTTGGTTTGGCAGCCAGCGTAATATTCCTTGTATATCTCATCTATCTGATTAAGAATTCCAAACTAAAGGAGGAGTATTCCTTTCTATGGATCGCTGTGGGCATAGTGATGATCATTATCAGCATCTTCCCGCAGACACTGAACTTTCTCAGGAGATTTCTGGGCTTCTCGTTCATCGAAAATATATTGTATTTCTTTAGCTTATTCTTCTTACTCGTGCTGAGCCTCCAGATGACGGTTCAAGTCTCAAGGCTTTCCAACCAGGCTAAAACACTTGCTCAGAAACTTGCCCTGCTTGAGGAAAAGCTAAATAAAAATACAAATCCCACCGATAATCGAGAGCTGGGAAATGAAATACAAACCACTGATAACCGGGAACAGAGAAATGAAACAATTATTAATAAAAAATAAAAAAGTAATAGTCGAGGAACTTCCAGACCCCTCTATTTCCGAAAAGGAGCTGCTGGTAAGAAACGAATACTCAGCGGTCAGCACAGGAACTGAGCTTGCGATCCTACAGTCACAGTCCAAAAGTTTAATCGCAAAGGCACTGCAAAATCCACAGCTCATTAAAAATGCGTTAAAGATGGGGGTTGAAAAAGGAGCCAAGAGAACAGCAAGCGAAATAAAAAAAGTACTGGATGAACCCCAGCAACTTGGCTATAGCTGTGCGGGCACTGTCGTAAAGTGCGGCTCAAAGATAAGAAACTTTAAACCAGGCGACAGAGTCGCCTGTGCAGGAGCTAGTTTCGCAAATCATGCTGAAATGGTCGCTGTCCCTGAAAACCTGGCTGTAAGGGTCCCGGATGGCATTTCGCTGGAGGACGCATCCTTTACCGCGATTGGTGCCATCGCGCTTCAGGGAGTAAGAAGGCTTAACCCCCAGATCGGGGAAAATATTGCAGTCCTTGGCCTCGGCCTGCTCGGACTGATATCAGTCCAGATACTCAAGGCTTGTGGATGTCATGTCCTTGGCATCGACATCAAGGATTCAAGGCTAAAAATCGCAAAAAAACTGGGTGCTGACTTGACTTTAAACCCCGCGAAACAGGACATCGACTCAAGAACGCTGACATGGGATAGAGGTGCGGATGCGGTAATAGTCACAGCATCATCTGGAAACGGCGATGTGCTCAACTTTGCATCCAAAATCTGCAGGAAAAAGGGCAAGATAGTGCTGGTAGGAGGCATTGATATAAGCGCAGAGCGAGATGAAATATACAAGAAAGAGCTCGATATCCTTATGTCAACCTCACTTGGACCCGGAAGATATGATCTCGCATATGAGGAGAAAGGCGTTGACTATCCCTATTCATACATCAGGTGGACCGAGAACAGAAATATGAAATCATTTTTAAATCTCCTGTCGCAGAACAAGATCATGTTGAGCCCACTAATCGGTCTTAAAGTTAAAATAGACGACGCTGCAACTATCTATCAGAAGATAAAAGAACAGGATGCAATAACAGCGGTGATCCACTATCCTGAAGATGTTCGCGAGCTAAGAAAAATCGAGACCAGAACAACGCAAAAAAAGAAGATCGATTCGAACACGATCAAACTTGCTTTCGTCGGAGCTGGAGCTTTTGCGACATCCTATCACCTGCCAAACCTCGTAAAAATCCCTGATTTCGACCTTACCTATCTGATCGATACCAACGAGGCGAGGGCAAAAGAGCTCGCGCGAAGATTTAATGTACATTGGGTAGCGTCAGATTATCTAACTGCTATTGAAGACCCAGGCATAAAGGCAGCAATAATAAGCACAAGACATGACCTGCACGCAAAAATAGCGATCGACTTGTTAAAAAGAGATATCGGAGTACTCATTGAGAAACCTGCGGCAGTGAATCTTAATGAGCTAAAAAGACTGAAAAATGCAGCCGCAAAATCAAACGGAGTATTCACGGTTGGCTTCAACAGAAGATTCTCCCCGCTAACATTAAAGCTTCTTGATCTCCTCAATCCTCCCCAAACACCAATGGTCATCTCATACAGGATCAATGCAGGCATGCTGCCCATCGATAGCTGGCCTCGCGACGAAGAGATCGGTGGAGGAAGAGTCGTGGGTGAGATATGCCATTTCATCGATTACTGCAGTTTCATAGCAAAATCGAGGATATCAGACATCTCATTTAAAAGGGTGTTTAGCGATAACGAAAAGCTGGAACCCGAAAGCAACATAACAATCGCAATTTCATTTCAAAATGGCAGCATCGCAAACATTACTTACACGACACTTGGCGGTGCAGCGCAGAATAAGGAAAATATCGAGATATTTTGCGAGAGTAGTTCTTATGTGCTTGATGATTTCAGGAGCCTGACCATATTTGGAAAGAAGAAACACATAACCGCCTTAAAAGCACAGGACAAGGGCCACTTCAATGAACTGGTTGAATTTCTAAAGCTGCTCAGAGGCGAGGATAACCTCTGTCCAACCCTTGAGGAGATCATCGAGACCACCGAAGCCACCATCAAAATCCGCGATAATATAATTTAGATGGGAAAGTACCATATTTTATACATTTCCTGGGAAGCGCCGCCAATGGCATCGCCAGGTGTTTACAGGATAATAGGTTTTCTCAGATACATCGATATAGAAAAGTGGGATGTAAGCCTGCTCACCACACTGCCCGACTATCATCCGTTCAGTGTTGATAAATCGCTTTGCAAGTTATTGCCCGTGGAGTTCAGAATATTCAGGACGAAAATCCTCGGTTCGCTGTTAATGGAAAGTCACCTTGCTAAAAAAATGATCATGGCAAAATCCACTCAAGATACCAGCGCTGCAAATGCTGGTGCGACGGGCATCCTCTCAAAGATATCTTCGCTATTTTTCATACCCGATCACCTCATCAGATGGAGACCTTATGCAGTTAACGCGGCAAGAAAAATAGATGCTCAAAAAAATATCGATATCATCTATTCGACATCACCATTTGCAAGCGATCACCTGATCGGACTCAAACTCAAGAGAATGTTCAACTGTCCCTGGGTTGTTGAACTGCGCGATCACTGGTCAGCAAATCCTTTCATAAAATACCCCACCAGTTATCATAAAAGCAGAAACTACAAACTCGAAAGCGAAGTATTAAGAAGATCTGACCTTGTGATCACGGTATCAGATGAGATGAAAGAGGAACTTATCGAGCTCCACCCTGAAGTCAAAAAATCTAAGTTCATAACAGTAACCAACGGATTTGAACCAAACGATACCCAAGTGACACAGGATAAAAAAAGCAGCGATAAGATAATAATCTCACACACTGGAAGCTTCTATGGGGCGAGAAATCCACTTTCTTTTCTCAAAGCCCTAAAGGAGCTGCTGATCGAAGAACCGTCATTCAAAAAAAAGGTTGAAATAGTATTTGCAGGAAGCATTGAGCCAGGATTTCTGCGCGAAATACAAAACATAAAACTCGGTGAGAACTTAAAGATGCTGGGCCAAATGACAAGAGATGAGAGCATCGAGTTACAGCAGAGTTCCGACATCCTGCTTCTAATCCCAGGGCCAGGTAGAGGGACCTTATCAGGTAAGACATTTGAATACCTAAAAGCCAGAAAACCTGTACTGCTGCTCGTCGAGGATGAGCAGTCCTCGACTGTAAAAGTCCTAAAAAGGGCAGGACTGAGCATATCCACTGATATAAATAACAAAAACGAGATAAAAAAGAAACTACACGAAATAGTAAATAAGCTGCTCAATAAAGAGATGGACTTAAAGCCAGATGAGGAATATATTAACTCTTTCAGAAGAGATGCGATCATCAATAAATTCGAAATTGAACTACTCAACTTAGTCAAAGAGCAAAAGAGATATGGACTTCAGCCTTAACATAAGAGTACCAGGAGAGCTGGTGAGGTTCAGGAGCTTCGCGTTATCATTCCTGAAACACAACACCCCCAAAAAATTAAAAAATTTCCTTACGATAGAATACGAACTTGCAAGGCGAAGGACCCGTCTAACAGGCTTCCCCTATATCCTCAAAATAGACCCATCCAACAAATGTAACCTGAGATGCCCTATGTGCTTTACGGGCAGGAAAATGGGACAGAGGGAATTCGGGGTCATGGAATTCTCCACTTACCGGAAGATCCTTGATGAATTAGGTAAATATGCTTATAGAGTCTTGCTATACGGGCAGGGTGAGCCGTTCATGGTGAAGAACATTGAAGAGATGATCGGCGAAGCAACGGATAGAAACATTGGGGTCTCCATAAGTAGCAACCTTAATATCCTGAGCGAAGAACAGGCAGTAAAGATAGTGTCATCAGGTTTAGAACACCTGATAGTCTCCCTTGATGGCGCAAATCAGGAGAGTTACCAGAGATACCGAGTTGGCGGAAATTTCGATAAAGTGATAAATAATATAAAAATGATCTCAGCGATCAAGGAAAAGATGAAGACCAGATATCCGATAATCGAGTGGCAGTACCTGGTCATGCGCCATAACGAAAATGAAATAGAAACGGCAAAGAAAATCGCAGATGAAATTGGTGTTAACGTGATCAGATTCTCTCCTTTTAGCTTCATCTCCCCGCCAACAAAAGAGGAAATCGAAGAGTGGGTACCCCAAAACGACAGGATTAGATACATGGATAACAGCGGGCAGAGCACAAATCTTTACAAAGAACAGACCGTCTGCTCATGGTTATATAGAACTGTGGTGATAAATTGGGATGGCGGGATATCACCGTGCTGTTCCTACCATTTTACTGGCTTCCCAAGAAACGATTTCGGAAACATAAACGAGCAGTGCTTTCGCGAAATCTGGAATAACGCGGTATATCAGTTCTCAAGAAAGCTTGTCTCAAACCGTAAAGTGTCAAGTGAGGAGAAGGTTAGAACAGGCTGCTACTCCTGTGAAATGCTGAACCTCAAGTTTCTAAACGAACTTCGAAGGAAAGTGGAGTCGGAGCTCCAGCAGCATCAGAATGAAAGAGACCGCTCTCAGGAATAAGCGATATCCGCTGAGACGGTTTTACATGGCCGTAGTATCTTGAATACTTGATCTCATCTACATTGACATCAAAAAGAGCAGGTAATTTAAATATAACTTTAAGTCCATCTCCTGTTATGCGAACGGACTTCGTCTGCTGGTCAGCTTCATCAATGCCCTCTACTCTTAAATAAGAAGATAGTATAAAGCTCCACTTCAGGTTTAGATTAACAATATTCGAATACACGAAATCGGTAATCCTGACACATGTATCATCAGCAATAGTGAACAGCCTTTCTACCCTTGCATACTTACCTCGTCTTTCTCTGAAAAATAGTCCAACTCTAAAGCTATCCCCTGCCCTGTCCAGATCATATACCATCCTGCTGTTTGCGAACGATATGAACGGATTTTTAAGGTATTCTCTCTGGGGATAACCCTGCAAAGATATCGTGGAATGGCTCTCTTCGCTCCTGAATACAACCCTGACTTCATGATCCGAATACAGAAAGCTACCCGGGTCGCCAAATACTTTCCTGTCCTTAAAATAGAGACAAAAAGATAGATAATCGCTGTGTGCATGACTCCCGATCTTAAACTCCCTGCTGCCTGGAAATCTGAAGACTACCCTGCAAAGTCCTCTACTCAGTGACCCAAACCCAGCCTCCTCATCAACCCATAAATCAGTACCATCTGGACTTAAAGTTTTGCTTGTCGAAAACCTTCCCCTCAGCCCATCTCTCTCTCCTGCTACCTCATGCCGCCCAGAAAAGACCTCATCATAAATCTTCCTCAGGTAGCTTCTGTCTGATTGCTCATCTGTGGAAATAGAGTCAAATCTCAAAACCCTGGCTGAATCGTCATCACCCATGCTGGGAACAATCAAATTTTCCCCAACCAATGAAGCCAACGAATCGTACATCTCCCCCGCTCTGCTCAATAATTTAGGATCAGCCTCAATTTCTTCGCTCATTCCATAAACAAGCGCAAAAAGAAGATACGCCTCCAGTACAAAAACTGCATAAGGAAGAGAGGATTCCAGCAGAAGACCATCTATGCTGACCTGGTTTTCTAGCGTCTCCTCTATAATTTTCAGAGCTCTGTGGGCCGTCTCATTCAGCGAAAGAGCCCTCGAGACGATATACAGAATGCATGCCTCCACAATAAGGTGATTGGACGGCAACCCGTCCCCAAACTCAAGGTTGTCTTGAAGATACCCAAAACCATCAGAGAGCAGTCCTGACAATTCATATTTTATGGCATCACCCAAATTACCCTGCCTGCTCAGTATTGCACCCGTGACAAGGATATTCATCAACCTTATAGCAACCTCAAGCGGGCTCTCCCAGTTAACGTCAAGGGGAAACCTGTTAGCTGACCTCCAGCTTGCTACCACACCAAGCAACTGCTCCTCTAAAATGTGCCCTGCTTCTGAATTCGAAGAAGCTATATATCTAGCCATTAATGGCAAAAACTGAAGTCTCGAGATCTCCCAGATAAAACGCCTATCCTTTGACACCACCGAACCAACACTGCTTAGCTGGATGTCCTCCCATCCCCTCCATATTAAATCATCTAACCTCAGACTCATTTCAGGATTTCCGAAAATCGGGATCTCATCAAACTCCTCAAGAGGCTTGGAGTCGTCGAAAAGCTCAGCTACTACCTGGGCGGCAGAAGAACTGAAAACCAGACTTAAGTCCACCTTATCTATTTCAGGAACGCGAACTTTCCTATATGATCTCTTAATAAATATTCTCCTGACAGCTCTAAATATAACCGAGGGTATGTTCTTTCTGGGGATTATCTGCAGAAGCCTAATTCTTTCTTTAATCATGTTCATTTATCTGCAACCAACTCCTCGTATATCGCTACTATCCGGGGCAGGTTTATCTCCTTGTTGAACTTGGTAAGCGCAATCTCATATGCTCGCTCGCCCATTGCCCTGGTAAGATCGTCGTCACCTAGCACTTTTTCTATGGCAGCAATTAACTCATTTACATCACCAGGCCTAATTAACAGACCTGATTCTCCATCAATTATAACTTCATCCGGACCGGGCAGATTCGATGCAATGGTTGGCTTTGCCATCGCCCCTGCCTCAATCAAGGGTCGCGGAAAATGCGGAACGGTTGATGGGAATACCACTACATCGCTTGCTGCAATAAGCAGTGGGACATCGGAAACGCTACCAGATAAGATAAAGTTTGTATTAGGCAATGTGGAAGCGATCTTAACAACATTCTTATTGTACCTATTCACCCATGGCAGTTTATTAGCAAACCTCTTTAATCCACTTAATCTTGAAAAATCCGGAAAGTTCCCCGCAAGGATAAAATAGTAATCTCTTCTCACCTTAAGTATCTCTTTTGCAACCTCCAGAAATACGAGTGTACCTTTTGGCTTCGAGGTTCCGCCCAGCATCAAGACGACCTTGCCATCTTCGGGAATACCGAGTTCATCCCCGTAAACTTTGCCATTAAGATTTCTGTCAAAAAAGTCGAAATCAACGTAATTGTAAATAACGTTGACTTTTGAACTTGACTTTAGTCTCCTTGCATTATCATTACATATAGCGATAACCTGATCTGAATATCTGTTGATCATCCACCTCAGAATTGCCCTTCTTACGCCAAAATATCCCCTTGCTATCGGTTCCCTTATGTGCCATATCACCTTTTTGCCTGATGCTTTCGCTGCAATGGCAAAGGCTGAAAGCGTGGACGAATTCAGATGCACGATGTCAGGGTCTTCATCAGCGATGATCTTTTTTGCCCCGACAACAGTTGAGAAGAAGTTCAAAAATTTGGTAATAAATCTCACGGGGGAGCTGATACCATACCAATCCAGGTAAGTATGGCTGTAGTCATGAATTCCCCTGCCTGTTATTACGCGTGCCCCTGATTCTCTAAACAGATCAACAACGGGACCATCCTTCAGGCAGACGACGATTGGATCAAACTTATTCCTGGGAAGACCTTCTATTAAAAACCTGAGGCTTTGCGGCGCCCCTCCAATTCCACCCTCATGATGAAAATACAAAACCTTTATCATCTACAGGAATTTCCTCATCCAGAGTTCAAGGATTACAAACATCCAGACCAACATGTAGCCAGCTCGACCAGCGATAAACCTTTTATATATACCGTTCAATTCATTAAAATCAAAGAGCCCTCTTTCTTCTATTGACCTTTTTGAGAAAACATCTTCTGCAACCTCTATTAACTCATTTTTGAGCCAGTAGCCCATTGGTATCTCAAAACCAGTCTTCTTCCTTGCAAGTATCTCTTTTGGGATCAGATCCCTAAAAGCCTCAACCAGGATATATTTGGATTGACCTTTATTTAACTTAAAATTTGAAGGCAGAGCGTATGCATATTCAACCAATTTATGATCGATTAGTGGCACCCTTACCTCAAGAGAATGCGCCATGCTCATTGAATCGGTATCGCGAAGAAGGGTATTTGGCATGTAACCCAAAAGCTCAAGCTTGGAAATCGACCTTATGACATCATCTTGAAACGTCCCGACGTTATCGTAGTAATTTGATGAATCCACCAGTAAATCCTTGTTTGTACTAAGATAACCTTCAGAATAAATACACACCTTCTCATCCTCCCAGAAGACCGAACGAGATAATGCATACTTTCTGTTTATTGGCTCACCATAAAAACGAATATTTTTAAACGGTTGCTTTTTTCTGATCCTCTTTGGCAGTGTATTTGCTACCTTCTTGCCTGAAATACAAAACATTCTGTTTGCGCTGTTCTCATCATGATACTGGGAGTGAAACCTCAAAAAATGAGGATATCCTGCAAAAAGCTCATCACCACCAAGCCCCGAGAGCGCAACCGTAAGGCTCTGACGCGCAGCCTTTGACACAAAATAGGTATTGACTCCATCACCGCTTGGCTGATCAATACCAGATACTAATTTATCTAAATCGTTCAGAACGTCCCTGCCAGTTAGAACAACCTCGCTGTGACTTGTGCCAAACCTCTCAGCAATAATCTTTGCAAACTTCAACTCGCTGATCTCGCTACCCTCTCCCTTAAACCCTACTGTATATGTGCAAACGGGATTTGATAGCTGAGAGCTCATCAGACCAACCACAATGCTCGAGTCTATTCCCCCGCTCAAAAAAGCCCCAAGCGGTACATCGCTGATAAGCCTCATCTTAACTGACTCGGACATCAAAGCCCTGAGCTCTTCCTTAACTTGCGCAAAATTCACCTTATTTGAGCTACCTGCATCAGGCTCAGGAAGCTCCCAGTAGGGCTCTATCTTCCTGCTGCTTTGAGATACTGTAATCTTGTGCCCGGGTAAAAGCGAGCTAACTCCTTTGATTATCGTATAAGGTGCTGGAATGCTGTAGAACGAGAGATAATGGTGAAGTCCAACCGGATCTATTTCCTTTTTAATAAGACCCGAACTCAATACCGCCTTAAGCTCAGATGCAAATACAAAAAGCCCGTCCACTTCAATAAAATAAATGGGTTTCTCCCCAAGTCTATCCCTTGCAATGAAGAGTTCGTTCTTTCTCTCATCATAAACCGCAAAGGCGAACATACCCCGCAAACGGTCAAGACATGACTGACCCCACTCTTCATACCCGTGCAATACAACCTCGGTATCAGAATCGGAGACGAATTTATGACCAAGCTCAATGAGCTCTCTGCGAAGGTCTGAAAAATTGTAAATCTCACCGTTTAGCACAATCCAGACATCTCCAGTCTCATTTCTCATCGGCTGCGAAGCTCTTTCTGAGAGATCGATAACCGAAAGTCTTCTATGACCAAGCGTTACGCCTGGCTTAACCAGGAAGCCCTCATCGTCAGGACCCCGATGCTGCATCGCCAGCGCCATATCCCTCACTATATCTGAATCAATATCTCTTCCAAAAACTCCGCAAATCCCACACATACACTTAAATTCAATTCAATTGTCGGATATTTTGTTGCATATGTTTTGATTGCTTCTCTTGTTATCAAATAATTCCCTTTACCAAATCTGTCAGATTATTTCTGACTAATGTATCTTGTACCAAAATCGGATTCAGTATTTTTGCCATATAGCTAAAAAAGTGAAATGACTTATTTATAGTTTGCCAGCTATTATTACCTATATCAAGCATTCCAAAAAAATGGAATTATTTCTAGGGGTGTTATGTTAACTTTAAACTACCTTTAGCCTATCCTTATGTTCTGGATAAGAGATTTTCTACTTTGATTCCTTCTTTTGTTAAACCCGGAATCAGCTCGCTTGCATCTAATATCTCTATGGCAACGACTTTGCCCTCAGGTCCTATATCTATTGATACCTGATCACTCAAATGAATTACTTCGCACTCAACTTTTTCCTCAATAAATCTTACATCCAAAGCATCCACCGTTGGATCATAAGATATTTTCATAAAAATCACCTCTTAAAAATAATATACATACACAGTCACAATTATCAGTTTATCCTCTTCCTCAACAAGTACCGGAGCAATCTGTTTAGTAAGATACCGCCTGTCACGCCAATTTACTTCTGTCAACCATAATCACACTGCCTCACACTATTTAAAGACCCACTGCTTGCCGTAATCCATCATCAATAGCCTGCATATCAACAGATGGCATATCGCCCAGCTTATGATGAATCATTTCTTGCTTGACCGTACGGATGATGCCAGTAGCAACTGAAGGATGTAGTAACCCTGCATCCCGCCAGCCATCAATAAAATGATCGCCCACCAGAAGCCTGTTGATATTACTGGTTATGGCAGCAACTATTACTTCTTGCCTATCTCTATGATAGGTATCGGTGCTTATTATCACAGAAGGACGGCGTTTGACTCCCGCCTCATCTGTAAAACGAAAACTCACTAGAACCACTTCACCTCTACGATAGGTGGTCATAATCAGCGTCTTTCTCGTTGTCCCATAATTCAGCTAACACTGGATCGGTCTTAGCATTCAGGGCTAATAGATTTTCCATCTCCTCCTGCTCTCCGAGATCTTGTTTCAAACGATCCTTGATAGCCTCAAGCACATACTGACTCACCAGAAGATCTCTTCGAGCTGCAGCTATCCGAATGCGTCGGCGAATTTCAGGATCTACGTCAATACTAATTCGTGGTCGCTTGGCAGCAGGGCTTATTTCTCTTGCCATATAGTTCACCTCAGGAGCTAAATTACTATTATTTAAGAATGGTGTCAATAATAAATTTGTAAAAAGACAATTTCTCTATTTGTATACTTTTATTCTCAAGATCTATAAAAAATTTTTGATAACGTGTATGTGTAGGTGTATATTACAAAAATAAAGGAGGACATTGAATATGGAGCGCTTTCACCGATCACAAATTTTGTTAGAAGCTGAACAGCGTCGAAGAATTGAGGAGGTTGCCCAGCAATGGGGTCGTAGTATCTCCAATGTAACGCGCCAGATAGTCAATCTTGGATTGGAAAAACTAAAAGAACAAGACGAGTTTGTAAAGCGAGAAGTAGCTCTTCAGAGAGCAACTGCATTGCGCAATTCCATGCCCTTACTGGATGTTAATGTAGCAGACGACCTGCAAAAAATAAGAGAAGAAAGACTTGAGCAAATCGCGCCTAACAAATAGTGCCCACCAGGCTGGAGCAGCTCGCATCTTCTGCCTCGCTGAGAAAAACACGAGATGAAAAAAGACGAATACAGGATAATGTTCGAGGCCGAAGAACAGCACTGGTGGTATCGTGGCCTGAGAAAAATATCGCTGCAGTCCATAAAAAAATACGCGCCGACAAACAAGCTGAAAGTGCTGGATGTAGGCTGCGGTACAGGAATACTCTTAAAAATCCTTTCCAGTGATCATGATGTTATCGGGATCGATTACTCTGAAGATGCTATATCATTCTGCAAGCTAAGGGAGTTAGAAAGCATAAAACAGGCCTCAGTTAACGACCTACCGTTCGATGATGAATCCTTTGACCTGGTAACGTGCATGGACGTCTTATACCATAAAGGAGTTGACGCCAAAAAAGCATTGAGTGAAATCTATAGAGTTCTAAGGCCTGGAGGTTTATTTGCAATAAACCTTCCCGCATTCAATTTTCTCTATAGCTCGCATGATCGTGCAATAGAAACTGCCAGAAGATTTACGAAAAAAGAAGTAAAACATCTCCTGCTCGAAACCAAATTAAAGGTTTTAAAGCTAACCTACTGGGACTTTTTTCTCTTTCCCATAGTGGCAACCACACGACTGATAAGAAAGAAAAGCGACAAAGAGACATCCGATATAAAAGTTCCAACAAAAATAATAAACGAGCTCCTATACTTCATATTAAAGACTGAGGCAAACCTGATTAGACTTACTTCCCTACCCTGGGGCACTTCGGTATTTGCAGTCGCCCAAAAACCTGGTTAGTTTTGACATATATAATTTGGGAAGCAAAACCACTAAGTTAATAATCGGTCTTCCCAAAATAGAAAGATGCCTTCTCTTTTCGCCACTTCAAGCATTTCAGGGGTAAACCCACTGCGGCTGAAAAGGCAGTAATATCCTTTTCGCCCTGGTTTTCTCCACTCAACTATACATGCTTTCCGTTTCAAATCCTCGTAGATATTTATTCCGATCGGACGGCGCGACCACTTGGCCTCTCCAAATAGAATTTCGTTAGACTCATCATTTGTGGCCACTAGATCGATTTCCTCTTTTTTATCCCACCATCGGCCATAGTGTTGGAAACGCGGCACCGCGTAACCAAAAGAGCTGCCTAGAAAAATCTCGCCGATAACACGCTGATAGTTCTCAGCCAATATAGATAGCAGCTCTTCTTTAATTTTGGAGATAACGAACCCGGTATCACCCATCTCCAGGCGATCTCTATGTCGAAAAATAAACCTAAACCAGAAAGAAAAAAAGTTATCGTCAAAAAAATAGATTCCCCTACGGCTCTTCTCGGGAAACTTTTCGGTAACAGGCGTTTCTTTCCTTATAATCTGGAGATTATTTAAAATCGCAAGATAGCGCGAGGTCGTCCCCTTGTCAAAGCCACACTCATTCATAATTTCGCCGAATTTTGTCTTTCCCAACGAGATCGCTCTGAGTATAGCGAAATAGTTTCGGGGCTCCATGAGTTCTTCTCTCAATAAGAACTCAACTTCTTCGTAAAGCGCCTTGCCTTTGGTCAGAATTTCTGTCTCCACAGTTTTCCAGATGTCTTTCCGTTCCCAAAATGGAATAAGATAAGCAGGAGTACCCCCGACAAAAGAGTAAATTATTAGATGCTTCTCAAACTCAAGAGTCGGGAACGCTCCCCTTAGTTCCAAAAAACGAAATGGTTTGACTAACAGTTGCCCTGTTCGGCGTCCGTAGAGTGGCGCCCGATGGGCAAGTGTTTCTTTTTCCATCATTGAAATACTAGAACCCATCAAAATCAAGAAAACAGGCGAATTTTTTAGATAAAGATCCCAAGCTTTCTGAAAAATTGAGGAAATAGCTGGATTGGACTCAACCAGATATGGAAACTCG
This sequence comes from Actinomycetota bacterium, assembly GCA_023488455.1. The sequence goes on from JAMDDV010000034.1 coordinate 151,902, forward strand.
TCAATAGCCAAAACAAGCCTCTGGCCTTTCTCAGCAATATACTTCAGAGTTTCTTCCCAGTTTTCGAAACCTCGTCGAGCTAAAACACTGTCATTAAAGAAGTTGCCCACCGATTGAGAAAACTTTTTGATCTGAATGTTATCTGGTATTTTGTCAGCCAAGAAGTAAAGGTGCGGCCTATCCTTGATAAACTGCAAAACTAACTCTGTTTTACCAACCCGCCTTTTCCCATAGATGATAACAAACTTACTCTCATCTGATTTCCATTCAGTATTTAATAAAGCCAGTTCAGATTCGCGATTTATGAACTTCATATTTCTCCAACCCAGTATAATTGAAATTAGTCTAATTTTGTTTAGACTAGTTTAAGATTCACATTCTAATGTGTCAATAGTAGAATCTATTTTAGTCTAATTTGTTTTCGACAATTTAGATTCTCTTCAAGTCGCTCATACCCAAGGGGCTTCATTAGACTTACTTCCCTGCCCTGGGGCACTTCCGTATTCACAGTCGCTAAAAAGTCGAATCCAAGGGGTAAATTACCCGAATCTCATTAATAAACCTGAAGTGCCTAAGGTTGTAAGTAACCAGAGGAAGATTCGTGACTACTCTGTCAGCTAAAGCCGACAGCTTCTTTGGACGAACCAATGCCCTGTAGTCCCAGGGCCAAGATGTTAATGGAGGCATTGTGATCTCTATCAAGCACAAGACCACAAGAGCAAGAGTGAATCCTATCGGACAATTTCTTTTCAACAATCTGTCCACACCCAGAACACCTCTTGCTTGTGTTGCGTGGATCAACAAATACAACAGCTCTACCGGCTCCTTCCGCCTTATAGGTCGTGAATTGTACGAATTGATTCCACGCTACGTCTCCGATACTTTTTCTAATTCCCTTAAATCCATTTTCTCTCATATCTTTAATGTTGAGTTTTTCAAAAGCAATCAGGTGATATTCCTTAACCAATATATAGGAGAGCTTGTGCGCAAAGTCTTTACGTTTATTGGCAATACGGAGATGAATATGTGCAACAACCTTTCGATGCTTATGTCTTATTGGTGTACCCTTTTCAGCTTTACTAAGTCTTCGTTGAGCCCTGGCCAGATTCTTTTCTTCAGTTTTAAAAAAACGGGGATTGTCAATTCTTTCACCGTTAGAGAAAGTCGCAAAAGATTTGAGGCCAACGTCAATACCGACTACTGCATTGGTTTTTTGAAGTGGTTTAGGTTCAACTTCACAGGAAAAACATGCATACCATTTGCTGGTAGATGCTCTACGAATGGTAAGGGTTTTAATCACACCATGAAGCTCTCTATGCTTTTTGATTCTTACGGATCCTACCTTCGACAGCTTTACTTTATTATCAATGAGTTTAAATCCGCTTTGAGGAAAGGTGAAGCTATCATATCTATCGTATCCCTTAAATCTCGGATACCCTGGCTTCTTCGAAAGCCTTACACGTTTAAAGAAAGCTTTAAAAGCAAGGTCAACTCGCAATTGGGCATCTTGAAGACACTGGGAAAAGGCATTGGCAAGCTCTGGTTTATCTTTTTTCCAGGAAACCAGAAGGTTGCTGGTGTCGTACAGAGACAGAGGTTCTCCTAGTTCGTCCCAAGCCCTCTTGCGGGTTGCAAGTGTCTGGTTATACACCCACCGACAAGCATTAAGCGAAGCATGAAGACATGCCTTTTGCTTGGCTGTAGGATAGAGCCTATACTGAAATGTTTTACGCATGTACTAAATATATACACTTTTTGTTTAAATATCAAGAACTCTTTTAGAGAAGGGAGAAGCGTCTTTCATCTGTCACCTGAAGGAGACAGTCTTCTTGGCGCAATCTGATAACTAATGCTGTAG
>JAMDDV010000035.1 GCA_023488455.1 Actinomycetota bacterium
GAAAATTTCCAATTCCCTGGGGAATATATTCTGCTTCCATAATGATCTCTGTCATACCAATTCTCATAGTATTTATGTTTTTTCAGAAATGGTTTATAAAGGGCATAATTGCTGGCTCCATAAAGGGATAGAACCAGTCTCAGGGTAAATTTGATAAAAATCTGAGCGTATTTCAAAGAAGTTAAATATATTCATACTCGATTCCCATTATCTCAGCAAGCCTTCCAAGATCATCAATCCAATCCCCATAAGCCATAGCAACATGATGGGCAGCACCAGCATGCATCCACTCGTCAAGAAATTGCGGCAACGGTTTCTTCATCTTATACCAAAAATTTGGAGCCCCAAGAGGTATTGGGTCTCTATCCAAGACCTGACCCACTGATGCCACCATTCGCCATTTACCTTCTGCAATTGGGCTAATAGTCACCATTGTCATCTCTCCAGGGGGCATTTTTAACTCCAGGGAGATACCTCTTCCACAGCGACCTTCCCACCAGGGATGTCTGCGCAAGGTCACAGATTTAGTGTCATCCTTAAAGAAAGCAAGGTTCATCTGACCACTATGCCCCATCAACATCTGATCCTGTCCAAAATCGTTGCTCCATATTTCTGAGAAAAGCGAATTGCCAGCATATTCATACAGAATCATGCCCGCGAGTGCACTTGGAACATCTCCCTCGCAGGTGACATGAACTCCTTCCTGTAATAAAAGAGAGTTCCCAAGACATGATGTAACACCAATCTCGGGGTTCTTAAACACCGACTGACAGTAAATAGATACAGCATCCAGTCTCTTCTCTTTTACAATGTGCATCATGGCAAGTGCTAATCGCACTGAATTATAGAATTCTTTATCCCTAAACTCACCGCTGACAGTATATTTATGGTGTAACTCTTTACTCAAAGACTGAATTCCCTTTTCATCCACAGCACTGTAAGCTGCTAATACTTCTTGATCTCTAACATTAACCGTTGAAACGCCAAATTTTAGCAACATCATGGTAGGGTCGTAATTAAAATCCATCATCCCGGGATAAAGATGACCAATAATCCCAATCCGGGAGCCCCATATCCTCTTTGTGACCTCAATAGCTTTTAGAATTCTGGTGAAAGTTTCCTTCACATGCTCTTCCCGATAATGACCGGATATTAACCAGTACGGGATCTTATCGCGACTCATTAGATTAGTAACGCCAGGAACTCCTGTTATTCCGTGGTTAATCATCCACTCATCAAAGTTCATAGTCTGGTGGACAGTTTCTGTTGGTTGCGTATTCCAGAGTATGATTGGCCTGGGAAACTTCTTAATGTCAAGCAGGATATCATCAGGAGTTGAATAAGTGACCTCTACCAGAATTATCACATCTACGTCCATAGCCTGGAAGTGAAGACGCGCTTCATGAGATCGCTCAGGAGAATCTATAAGTTTACCCGTTTGACAAATCTCTCCAAACTGGGAAAGATATTCTGTGAGTTCTTTTGCGAAACTTTCTGCCTTTATTTTCCTATCCGGAAACGAATCCCAATATGATTCTAAAGCAAGAGGCATAAAACCAATTTGAATTCTTCCATCTCCTTTTTTGTATCCCATTATCTATCCCCCTCAGTATAGACTAAAGCCAATCCTGCTTATATTAAATTAAATGCTGTTTTAATATGAACTAATATGAATTATTTTGTTCTTACAAGAATAAATTTATCACCATTATTTGTCAACCTTAAAATTTATAAAGTTGCTACTTTTCTTCTTTCGATTTACTCTGCCAGGCAGTCATAAATGGCTTAATTAAATCAATTGGGATTGGAAATATAGTAGTGGAATTGTTTTCAGTGGCTACCTCAGCAAGTGTTTGCAAATACCTGAGCTGCAGAGCTGCAGGGTTCCTGGAGATTATATCTGCTGCCATAGCCAGCTTCTCAGCCGCCTGGAATTCACCTTGTGCGTTTATTATTTTTGCCCTTCTTTCCCTTTCCGCTTCAGCCTGACGCGCCATTGCCCTCTGCATATCCTGAGGTATCTCAACATCTTTTATCTCAACGATTGAAACCTTAATACCCCACGGCTCGGTCTGCTCATCGATAACCTTCTGCAGCTTTTCATTGAGCATTTCCCTGTGCGCCAACAGCTCATCTAACTCTGACTGCCCTAGAATGCTCCGGAGTGTAGTCTGCGAAATCTGCGTGGTAGCTTGATAATAATTCTGAACTGCAACTATCGATTTTGATGGATCAAAAATCCTGAAATAAGCAACTGCATTCACCTTTACCGGTACATTATCGCGGGTGATAATGTCCTGCGGCGGTATCTCCAGCGTAACCGTCCGCAGCTCAATCCTTATCATCTTATCAATAAACGGGATTATCAGGATTAATCCCGGTCCCTTTGGACCTCTTAATCTCCCAAGCCTGAAAATCACTCCCCTCTCGTATTCACGCAATACTTTAACTGCTGATGGAAGCAGAATGAAGAATACAAGAATGAAAGCAACAACCATTAATATAATAAAACCCACAAACCCTGTCATTTTAACCATCCTCCTTATTTTTGTTTAATTTACCTACTATTAGCTTAAGACCATTGACCTTTTTAACCACCACCTTTTCTCCTCTTAATATATTTTCTCCATCAGATATAGCCCCCCAGAGCTCGCCCTGAACGAAAACCAATCCTTCTGGATCTAAGTCCTCTCTAACCTCTCCTACCTCACCGATAATCCCTTCCTGTCCTGTTGTTGGCTTTGCCCTGTGCGCTTTATATACCGCCCTAACTGCAAAAAAGAAAAAAGCCGCAGTAGCAAGTGCCATGCCCACAATCAAGCCAGGAGCCACCTGTAAATAAGGTATCGGAGAATTAATTAACATCAACGAACCGAAGATCATGGAAATTATGCCCCCTGCTGTCAATATGCCGTGCGTTGGAACAAAAATATCTGCTATGAAAAGTATCACTGCAAGTATTATAAGCGCTAACCCTGCGATGTTAACAGGGAGGACCTGAAAGGAATACAGAGCCAGTATTAAACAGATAGCTCCTCCTATGCCCGAAAACCCAAGGCCCGGGCTTGCGAACTCATAAATTATTCCGTAAATTCCAAACAGCATGAGCAGATATGCTATATTTGGATCCGCGAGAACGTGCAAAAGCCTCAACGCAAGCGACATTTCAATCTCCACGACATCTGCGTTTGCAGTTCTCAAGACAAATTTATTACCTCCTTGAACAACTTCACGACCATCTAATTTTGAAAGCAGGTCATTTAAATCATCGGCGATGATATCAATCACATCTTTCCCCAGAGCTTCCTCTGATGTCAAAGATATACTTTCTCTTATAAAGTCTTCAACGATTTCAGAATTTCTATTTCTGATCTTGGCTAAATTTTTTAAATAGGATATCGCATCGTTCGTTATTTTCTGGTCCATCTCCTTCGAAACTTCACCAGAGAAAGAGACCGGATGTGCCGCACCAATAGATGTTGCAGGGGCCATCGCGCTAATCGTCGAAGCATAGCTTATAAAAGTCCCTGCTGAAGCTGCCCTTGCTCCTATCGGATAAACATAAACGATAACCGGTACTTTAGCATCAATGATTTTCTGAATAATCGTCCTCATGGAAGCATCAAGACCACCGGGTGTATCCATCTCCATAACTATGGCCTGAGCATTAATCTCCGCTGCTCTATCTATTGAATTTCCCACAAAAATAGCAATTGCAGGATCGATAACTCCTGTTATATTCACTAAGACCACCCTGGATTCAGGTTGATCAGCCAGTGCGTTATCGGGTGATAAAAAGGAGATCAGTAAAGCGCAAAAGAACAAAAATAAAAATATTTTTACTAATTTCAATGCATGCTCCACTCAATCAAGCTAATTATAACACCCAGGAGCATGCACATTCATTACAGCGAATAAGATTGGCTACGTTAAAATTTTCAAGTTCTCAATAAATTCTTTACTTGTGGATGAATATCCAATATTCCATTCAATAAATTTAATGGAATATTGGGTTATAAGGAGGTCTTTTTCAGTTTCCGGAAACTCACAGCTTAAAGTACAATCACGCAGCAAGATTATCCGATAATTTCTATAGAAAGCATCAACCAACGTCTCACGCAAACAGATATTACCATCAAAGCCAACACAAATCAGGTTTTTCGCGCCGAGATTTCTAAATAGTGAATCTAAACAGGTCTCAAAAAATCCAGAATACATCTGTTTTTTAACCAGGTATTCACCACTCTTAGGCTTCATTGCCTTAGAGAATTCAATACTTACCTCTCCGGGTTTAAACTCGGATGTAATATCTATCATATACGACCTTTTCATACACTTAGCAAACTCACTCTCTTTAGAATTTATTCCCGGATCATAGTTAGTCACGTAAGCTATTTTCATCTTTGCCTTCCGGGCTGCCTCAAGTGCAGGTGATATATTTTTGTTTACAACTTCCTTTTCAAGCTGAAACATCTTTTTTGTTAAAAGTGGTGGACGAATGGGCTCCGGCTCTCCCCTGGAATATCCAAGTCCATACACGTCGATTAAAAAAAATACGGTTTCATTAAGGTCCAATTCTAAATTTTCATACCTGTAGCCAAACGATCTATGATCATAGCTGCCATCGGCCTCTATACCAGTTGAATAATATCTTGCTGGAAGGAATATCTTTCTAGCATTCATAAGATACCTCAATCAATGCTTTCGTAATCATCTCCATATATTTTTTTATACAGCTCCACAATCTCACTGGGTTGCGGAACTACTGGGTTGTTGTTTGGGCTGCCACTTGCAATAGCATCTTTTGACATCTGCTCTACGACTTCATTAAATTTTGATTCATCTATCCCAGCACTCTTCATTTTTGGAATTCCAAGCTCAAGACAGAGATCTTTAACAAGATCTGATGCTTCCGATGATGCCTCTGCTTCAGAAGAATCGGCAAGATTTTCATTAAGAGCCCTGGCTATTGCCGCGAACTTTGCTGGCAAAGACTTATATGAATATTTCATGACAAAGGGTAAAAGAAGAGCATTTGCCATTCCGTGTGGAATATGAAAATAGGCACCAATTGGCCTTGCCATCCCGTGAACCAATGCTACCGATGAGTTCCCAAATGAAAGTCCTGCTTCCAATGAACCCAGCATAACCTGTTCTTTGGCTTGTTCATCTTCAGGGTTTTTGTAGGAAATTAGAAGAAATTTTCCAATTCTTTTAATTGCTGATATTGCAAGATTTTCAGAGATAGGATTTGATTTCTTTGATATGTAAGACTCTATAGCATGAGTTAACGCATCTATACCTGTGCAAGCCGTAACGCTCTTTGGCATCGTATATGTTAACTCCGGATCCACCAAAGCCGCCTCAGGTATAATTTTTCTACTTGCGATGAGCATCTTAACATTCGTAGCCACAGAAGTGATTATAGTAAACCTCGTAACCTCACTACCAGTACCAGCTGTAGTTGGGACAGCAATCAACGGCAGCTTATCCTTTGATACCCCCTCGATACCAATGTAGTCATTTATTTCACCTTTATTTGTTGCTAGCACGCAAATAGCCTTCGCGCAATCTATTGCGCTGCCACCACCGACCGAAACTACAAGTTCTGGCTTGAACTCATTAACGCAGATAAGTCCCTTATTAACCTGGATATCTGTTGGTTCGCTATCAATTTCATCAAATATTGATATGTTTATTTTAGCTAAACAAATAAGATTTATTATTCTATTGAAGAAATCTGTGCCTGAGATCCATCTATCGGTAATCACCAATACTTTACTTGCATCAAAATTTTTTATGTAACCTGGCAATTTCTCCACTATTCCCGCACCAAAAGATACAATGCGTGGCATTATGAATTCAAAACTATTTACGGACATTGTTACTCCCTATTAAAATTTGTGTAATGACGCACATATTGAAAATATTTTATTTCTCACATAGAATAAAGTAAAGTTAAATTAACAAAATCAAAGAGTGAAAAGTTTATTTTTTATTGGTATAGACATTGGCACCTCAAATTGCAAAGTAGTTATATACACTATAAGTGGAAAATGCATTGCCGGGGAAAACAGGGAATACAATTTTCCTCAAGTTGACCCAGACCATCCTGAAATTCTGGAGATCGATCCCGAAGAACTCTGGAAAAGGGTTTGCCAATGCACTAAAGCTGTAATCAGGAAAGCTGAAAAAATTGATAGTTTTAATAGGACAAATATTGTTTCTGTAGGTATATCGGGAGTCGGCGAAACAATCTGCGCTTTAGGTAGAGATTTTAAACCCCTCTATAACTTTATTGAAAGCGACGATGGAAGAGATGGCTATTATCAACCTCAAATAACATTGATTACTTCTAAATTTACCGATTTAGAGCTCATGAAAATTACTGGAATGGATCTATCAGGTCGTCAATCCGTGATGAAAATATTATGGTTTAAACAAAACCTGCCAAAAATATACGAAAAAGTCCATAAATTTGCATGTCTTACAGATTATATAAATTTCAAGCTTACAGGTAATCTTTACACTGACTACACAATGGCGGCCAGAACGATGCTTTTTGATGTGAAACTGAAAAATTGGTCACATCGCCTGTGCATGGCTTTTGATATAGACATCAACCTTCTTTCGGAGGCAAAACCCTCAGATGCACATATTGGAGATGTCACGCCACAAGCCTCTAAAGAAACTGGGATACCTTCTGATGCATCTGTTTGTGCAGGCGGGATGGACCAAAATTGTGCCGCACTGGGTGCAGGTGTTTTTAAGAAAGGACCTGCTTTTGATGGGCTTGGAACCGTAGAATGTTTTGGCCTTGTGTCTGACGAACAAATTGTTACCCACGATACTATCAGAAAAAAACTGGTCAGCTATCCTCACATTTCTGGAAAATATTTCAATTACGGCTCGCACAGTTCTGCAGGTTTATCAATCAGATGGGCAAGAGATGTTTTTTCTAAAAAATTAACTGCTGATAACAATAAAGGGAGTGAAGCATTTAAGATTTTAATAAAACTTGCACAAAGTTCGAAGCCTGGAGCAAAAGGGATATTTTTTCTTCCACATCTAAGAGGCAGCGGTTCTGCCGTCGAGCCCGCCAGAGATCCCTCGTCCAGCGGTGCTTTTGTTGGGATCAGGTGGGGCTCAAATACTTGCGACCTTGCAAGAGCGGTCGTTGAAGGAACAATATTTGAAGGAATGCTCTTGCAGGAAGCAGTTGAGCAAAATTTTGGCAAATGTGACGAGATAAGAGTGACAGGCGGACTGGCACAATCCGACTTTTACTGTCAACTGAAATCATCGGCATCAAACAGATCAGTTAAGGTTCCTTATAACCTGGAGTCGGGAACGCTTGGAGCTGCTATTCTTGCTGCAATTTGCAGCGAAGAATTTTCCTCAATTGGTGAAGCAGCTGATTCCATGATTTCAATCTCCAAAACGATCGAGCCTGATGCTGATCTTTCAAACTTTTTTCAGGAAAGACTGAAGCTATACAGAGAACTTTATCCGACATTACTGAATGTGAGCAGAAAGCTATACTCTATCAGAACTGAGTAATCATCCTAAAGACCCTTTTGAGAGCAGCGCATAAGCATTAACGTCTATAGATTCGAGTAAAGAGAAAGCTCTGAAGATATTAACTTCTGCAACTATTAATCCATGCCCTGGAAGTATTACTGCAAGTGCTTGAGGATCAGAACCAGAATCTCTTTTTTTAAAAATTTTAATTATGTCTTCATTCTGTTCGGGTGATAGATCCTTAAAATCTGGATTCCCTTTTTCAACTGTTCTACACATTCTTGCGGCCATCATGTGCGTTATAGCCGGAATTTCTCCATACCTAACTTCACATGCTATTACGTTTTGAGGATGTGCATGAATAATACCGTTGACCCAGGAAAATTCATGAAAAATCCTTAGGTGTAGATCGCTCTCTCTTGACAAATTCGATAATTCTCCTTTTATCAACTCTCCGCTTTCATTCATTACAATTATATTCTCGGGTGATAGTCGCCAGTGAAAATATTCTCCTGAAAATCGAGGCGTTATATATATATTATTTTCATGACGAATACTCGAATTCCCACCGCATGAATCAGTTAGCTTTCTATCAAAAATAAGCCTGGTTATCTCAACAAGCTTTGCAGCCGGCTCACTTATTTCAAAATCATTATATGGAAATTTGATAAACCTCTTTAAACTGTTTTTTTTATTTCTCATTTACTTTTTAAACCCCTTGTTCAGATCGGTCTATTATCTCCATAACTTGTTCCATTATTTTCAGGGCCTGTCCCAATCCACCAACTTTTATCTGGATAGATAATCCACTGTAAGGGAGTTCTTTCAAGAGTAATTTCACATCTTCCTCCATCCCGGTTTCAAGAAAAATATGCAAACATTTTGTTTCCAAAACCTCTCTAAACTTCTCAATGAACTCAACGGGTCGAGGACCAGCAAGATCCATAAAAATTTCAATAACCGAAACATTTTCAATCCTCAATAGATAAGGAAGTGACAATAAAGCAGAGCTATGAAGGTGATAAAACGGGAAGTCAAAAGCTTCAGCCACTCTCTCATCAACATTGACTAAAAAATCTTCATAAATCTTAGGTGACAATAACGAGACAGCATCCTCCTGGATCCAACCACATCGCTTTGAAGCCCAAATATTTCTGAAGAAGCTTCCATACCCGCCTTCAAACTCAGGAATGAGTTCTGCTTGTTTTAAAGCAACATACGCGCTCAAATCAGCTAACTTCAGAGCAAGCTCACTGATGAGGTCAGGAACATCGTAAAATTTATACACCATCGTTTCGCCAAAAATTACAGAAAGCAGATCGGCGGGACCTCGCAGGAGTGATGAAGAAACGGGGAAAAGACCATCAGAATGATCTGCTAAAAAAGACGTGAACTCTAAATATTTATCAAGCCAACCTTTATTTATCTCTATATCGCGAGTCTTGATAATTCTATCTGTTTTCTCGGTTGACATAGCGCGGGAGGTTCCCGTAATTTCAGAAATCTCTATCCTGCTGCCAATAATTGCTTCCAGCCATGGAACACCCCATAATGGAGCTGCAGTCCAGATAGCATCTCCTGGACAGGAATTTGTAAGTTCAGCTAACATTTGATAATCAGACAAATATTCTGATGGATTAATATCGGATGGTTTTAAATCTCTTAAACCCTTTAACTTCGATGCACTCGGATACCGATTAAAGAAAAAATAATCACCGACAAAAAAACTTATAAGTGGCCTGTTAACTTCTCTTCTGGACAAAAAATCTTTATGTCTCTTTATTTTTTCATCAAACTTGTACTTATTTCTATAATATTTGCTTTCAGATAAACCGATTTTATCCATCCGTTCCTCCATTAATTAACTTAATACACTCCATATTTTTTAACAGCATCAAAGAGGGCAACTATATTTTCGGGAGGAACCCTGGGCTGGATGTTGTGTATTGGTCCAAAAACAAATCCTCCACCATCCTTAAAATCCTCAATCCTTTTTTTTGTTTCACTGATCACTTCTTCTGGGCTCCCTGTTTGCAGCACAACGGTATTACACGCACCTCCCCAAAAAGTCAAATATTTACCAAAATCCCTCTTTAACTTTACACTATCCATATCACGTGCGTTAACCTGAACCGGATTTATTATCTCAATGCCGCACTCAATCAAATCCGGTATAAATTCATATATCGATCCACATGAATGAATAAAAAAATGAGCTTTAGTCTTGCGTTTTATCTCTCGTACAAGTTCTGCATGCCTTGGCTTTACAACCTCACGATAAAATTTTGGAGGATAAAGAGGTCCATCCTGGCCGCCCAGATCATCATTAAGCTCAACTACATCTATTAAGTCTCCAACGAGATCAAGAGCCAGTCTCCAACTCTCAACCTGCCATTGTAAACATTGCTCCATCAGAGCATCAACAAGAAAGGGTTGTTCTGCTATGTCAATAAATGATTGTTCCAGTCCCCTTAACATAAAGTGAACTGTATTTAATCCGGAAGCAATCTGCAATGCAATTGCGCGTCCAGTTTTTTCTTGCTCTTCTTGAATCTGTTTCCTGATTCCACGAAGTCGCCCCGGGTCTTCGGGGTCAGGCCACTTTATCTTCTCTATCTTTTCTTTTGAAAGTTCCTTCATGGGATGCTCACAATAGTCGTAAAACATCCCATCGCTTGACTTCCTGTACTTAACCCCCCACTCATCGTAAAAATAGTTGTCATTATCCTCAAACTTCAACTCCCATGAATCTGGCTTTCCCTGTCTAAAAGTCGCAACATCTACATTAAATAGGGTAAGCACATCTTCATGTGGTTTTACTATGCCCTGAGCAAATTGGAGCATAAACGGCTTAATGTTATCTAAACACAATAATCTTCTTAACTTTGCATAACTATCAAAGTGTATAGAAATATCTTTTCCACCAAAATCTATCGGAACCCTATCCGGCTCCTCGTGTTTAATTGACTTTAAGACCCGCTCTCTGGACGATAGTGAAGATAGTTTATTTGCCATCTATACCCTTTTTCATAATTATCCTTTTAAGGCACCAGCAGTAATACCCCTTATAAACCACTTCTGAAAGACCATGAAGATTATGATAACTGGTATCGTAGTTATCATAATCGATGCAGCATAGAGCCCGTATGGGATAATGAATCTTCCTCCACCGATCTTTGCTATTGCTGCTGGAATGGTTTGAAGCTCATCCTTGTGCAGGAAAACAAGCGCATATAAAAATTCGTTCCAAACTTCTAAGAATAAAAAGATAATACTCGTTGCTAGTGCAGGTTTGGATAAGGGCAATATAACCCGTAAAAAAATATTAAAGTCTGAAGCCCCGTCGATCTTTGCAGCTTCTTTCAGTTCCCTGGGTATTCCTTCAAAAAATCTCCTTAGTATCAGGGTGGATATTGGAATAGAAAAACTAATATACGGAAAGATAAGTGCCCAGTAGGTATTCAAAATTCCAAACTTTTTTAAAAGTAAAAAGAGCGGTATTAACAGCACCTGAACAGGTATCATAAAGCTGAGTAAAATTATCGTGAAGGACAACTCCTTGCCTCTAAAGCTGTAATTACTGAACCCAAATGCGGACAGTGAGGATATAACAATTGATATAAGCAGAGACAGTGTCGTTACTATTATACTGTTTCTAAACATCTGTAAATAATTTAGACCAAGCCATTTCTGTACGTAGGCAAACGATTCCACATAATTATTAACGGTAAAATGTTTTGGGATCAGGAAAGCATAAGCAGTAAAAACCTCATCTGGTGTTCTTAGGGAAAGTGATAGTATCCAGAGAATTGGGAAAAGCACGAAAATTATAATGAACACTACCATAATCCTCGTAAAGATATATCCAGAAACTGATAATCTCTTCAAATCTGCTCCGTCTTTTTTGATACTCTGATTCTAACTATCGAAAATATAACTATTATTATCATTAAAATAGTAGCTACCGAAGCCGCATAACCCATCCTATTTGGTCCTGATGGATCGAACGAGAAATAAAACATTAAGGTCGTAAGAACTTCAGAACTATGGGCAGGGCCACCCCTTGTTAATACCCAAACCAGGTCAAAGACCCTAAACCCGCCAATAAAATTTAAAATCGCCGATAAACCTATTATCGGCTTGAGCTGCGGAATAACAACTTTAATTACAGCCTGGGGCAGTGAAGCACCGTCAATAAAAGCAGCCTCAACATGTTCATGCTCTATTGATTGAAGCGCAGCATAAAAAATTACAAGATTATAGCCGGTCCACTGCCAAATATTTACAAAAGCTATAATCCAGATGGGTAGATATATATTTGATAACCACGGATATGCTAAATTACCAAAGCCAACTACCTGAAGGAACTGATTTATTAGCCCATCATAAACAAAGAATTTTTTCCATACTAAACCCACAATAACTGATGAGAGTATCCCGGGGAAAAAAATAATTGCCCTTATGATATTTGAATATTTAAAGTTACCAAAATATACAATAAGGGCGAATAACAATGCCAAAGCCAGTTGAAAGGTAATACCTGAAATAACAAAATATGCTGTATTTTTAAAGGCAACCCAGAAACTTTTATCTAACAAAAGATTTAAATAGTTCTTGATTCCAACAAATTGGTCAAATATTACTTTGCTGTATCCATTCCACTTGAAGAAACTTAAAGCAATGGTGAAAACAACTGGATAAAACATGAAAATCACAAAAACAATCAGTGCTGGAGCTATATATACATAAGGCTGAATATTTAATTTTGCATTACTTCCACTTACTTGAATTCTCAAAATCTTTTATTCCCAATTCATAGTCGAAACAACAATTGATATCTACATTTGTTATGGTGGCCCGAAGTTTTAAACTCCGGGCCACCATAACGTTCCCTACATCGATACTTTTTAAATATTAAAGGATAAGATGCAGTAAATTAAGCTACTCACCAATCTTTTCCTTTGTCATCTCGTCTAACTGTTTCAATAAACCGTCTGTGGTCTCTTTGCCAAGAAGTATGTTAGTGATACCATCTCCTATGGCTTTCGTAAGGTCAGCATCTGGATTTATGTAAGGGCTACCTTTTAGAACATCACTGGAAGCGTAAATTTCTAGCCCTTTTTGAAAAAGCGGTATATCGCTTTTTGCACCCTCAACTGAACCAGCAGGATGAATCAAGTTCGATATGAAGATTTGCGATGCTTCAGGACTTGAGAAAAATTTTATTACATCAATAGCTACTTCTTTATTTGGGGCATTCGCACCAACGGCATAAGAAAGACCTGTACCAACCAGATATATTGGTTTAGCATTTTCATTGATAACTGGGAACGGCATTATGCCAATATTATCAGAATCAAGGTCCTCTTTATTCATCGTTCCGATATACCAATCGCCTGCTTCCCAGAAACCCCACCCTTCTTTGCCGAGGAACTGGCCAATCGCATCAGAGTTATAATTTAGAGATAATACGTCCTTCTTCCAGATCCCAGCATCATACATTTTCTTAATAGCGTTTATAGCATTGGCAAAGATAGGATCTGTCCAGCTAGCTTTTCCATCAAGCACATCCTGTATCAAGTTCTTACCGCCAGTTTGCTGCTGAATATAGCAGTAAAAAGGCTCGTATAATAACCACTGATCTGCAAGGCCGGATATCAGAACTACCTTGTTGTCCTTGGCCAAAAGTGGAACCATGGAGATCAGATCTTCCAAAGTCTTCGGCTCAGTTAATCCATACTTAGAGCCAAAATCCTTATAGTAATATATGGCTTCAGCAAAAACATCTACAGGCACCTGGTATAATTCACCGTTGTACTTGTTCTCAGGTAGATCGACCGAAGGTCCCAACCACTTCTTCCACTCCTCATCACCCATTACATTCGCATTGATGTTGACAAGGGTTCCACTTTTTGCCATTTCTATTAATTCGGCTCCTGGATACACCTCAAAAATATCCGGGGCTGTACCACCGGTCAGGGCTGTCTTGATCTGCTGCGTATATTCATCATAGGCCAATCCTTTATGTTCAAACTCAATGTTGAGTTCCGGATGGTTCTTCTTGTACAGATCCAGAATATCCCCAATAGCTTTTAAGTAATTTTCTGCATTTTGCCAGTCCCACAATGTCAGTTTTATCGGTTCACCAGATGGCTGTTCAGTAGCTTCAGAGGTAGCTCCTTCCGCTTTTGTCTCTTCAGCACCTGTAGTTTCCTTTGGAGCTACACCAGCTGGTTTACATCCAAAAATCCCAAACAACACCAATAAAACCAAGGTCATTGAAACGACAACGGAAAAAAGTTTTTTCATTGTTTAACCCCCCTTTCAATTAAAAAATGTGTACACTCGCACTTTTTATAATAACATTTCACCTTTTTATGTCAATATTGTATTACAACTTTTTAAAAATATGCTCTCAAGCTCATTAATCATATTTTCATTCAAAACCGGTATCAGACTATCCCCACAAGCTGTTAAGACTTTGTCATGTGCAATCCTTACAATATCGGGTGAACCGAGCATCTCCCAACTTTCGCCAAAGTTTCTCTCAAGCAGATCAGAAATCATATGTTCACCCTTCAAGTGTTCGATCGTATGTCTCTCTGAAAGGTAGTCCGCTTTAAAAGAAAGCTTTTTTATGATATCAAATGCAAGTGTTTCATCTGAAACTCCCACGCTTTGTCTAATTCTTTTAACAATACCCACAATAAGATCATCTATAACCAGCTGTTCTAAACTCAAAGAATTATTTGCCTCAAGTGCCCCAAGACCAGAAATGATTGAAGGAGACGACTCCATTATTTCAAGACATGACATGGTCTTTTCTATTGCACACTGTTCATCTGTAGTTTTTGAATCAGTCGTCAGTCCAATAATATCCACGGGCAACTTAATAATATCTGCAAGAAGTTTTGAATATTTTGAAGCAATTACAAATTCAGGGCTCCCTTGAAGTCCGGCTCCCGAATACATGTTAGCCGTAAATGGCCGCGGGGTATAAACAACTGGTGCACCGGCTGATGTTGCCTGAGCGAGTGCAACACCGGCCATTGTTTCTGCATGCTGAAGAGCAAGAGATCCTGCCAAAGTTACAGGGCTATTAATTCCCATAATGGGATTTGAAATTATAAATAGGGGGATTGAATGATTTGAACACTCTATCATGATTTTTATCTCGTTTGGTGAGTACTTAAGAGGAGTCGTTGATGCCACTACCACAGAAAAGATATGTTCTGAAGTTGATTTTCCATTAGTTGCGAGTAATTCCATATCAATCATGTACTGCAAGTTTAACTCTGTATACGGTTGAGCTAAAAAATGACCGTTATACTTTTTTAACAACTCCTTAAAAACAAAAATATCTCTCACCCTGGGATCAGAAATTGCCGGATAAACCATAGCTCCTAAAAAGTCCAGGTTTTTTAACCCTCCGCAAACCTTAAGGGCATTATCAAAATCTACTATATTCATGTCTCTTCTTTTGTTGGCTCCGAAATCCATAATCTTTATGGATCCTGTAGCAGTTCTGAAAAGAGGAGTGTTAGATTTATATTTAAAATCAATCTTACTGTCTGCAGCAGCAATGACACTAAACTCTGAAGGTGAGCTCGATATAATATTTTGGAGAACATCGCTATCAAATTTTACAATGCCAGATTTCATATCAGCATCGAAACCTGCCTCACCCAATATGTTAAGAGCTTTTGGTTCATTGAACCTTATCCCTATTTCTCTCAAAATGCGCAAAGAAGTCTCATGAATCCTCAAAACACTTTTATCCTCATTCATTTACGTTCTCTCCTGCATGATTTCTACTTAAAATCAATCCTTGCTTAATTAAAATTAGTTATTAACAAAATATATCAAATGATATAATATTTTAAAAGAGTGTAATAATGCACATTTTTAAAGAGTGATTTTTTTGAATAATGGCTTGAAGCAGCAATTGGATAAGATAATTCGAAATGGAATGTTTGAGGATGTTCAAGAAGTCCTGGGAAAAATGCTCCAATCTGGCATCAAGTCACTTGATATATCGAACTTTATGACTACTTCCATCCAAGCAGTTGGAGATCTCTTCGGTAAAAAGGAGATATTTTTACCCCAACTGATGCTGAGCGCTAGAACGGTGAAGATCGGGATGGAATCCTTAAAACCCTTTTTAAGGAAAAACGATATAAAATCAAAAATCGGTAAGATAATAATGGCAACAGTTGAAGGAGATCTTCATGAGATTGGAAAAAACTTAGTAATCCTTCTAAGCGAAGTAGAAGGGTTTGATGTGATCGACCTCGGCGTCGACGTATCGATCAACACAATAGTTGAATCAGCAAAAGAAAACAAACCAGAAATTATCGGCCTTTCATCGCTTCTAACCACGACTATGTCCAAACAAAAAGAGTGTGCAACTGCTTTAAGAAGAGAGGGAATCCTTGGAAAAAGCACTCTTTTTATCGGCGGAGCACCAGTGACAGAAGATTGGGCTAATGAAATCGGTGCTAAATATGCACCTGACGCACAGGAGGCGGTTAAAAGATTTAAGCAAAATATAAAAAATTCTTAACGATGAGAAATAGCCACAGGAGGTCATGAATGTTCTTTAAGAATTCTGATATTAAGTCCAGAGAAGTAGAAGGCGGAGCAATTCTAAAAACACTCGCCTACGGTGGAGGGCTCCTTTTATCAGAGGAGACAGCACCCAAAGGCTCATGTTCACCAATGCACAATCATCCAGAAGAGATGGTATGTTACTGCGTATATGGGAAAGTCCAGGAAACGATTGGAGATGTGACAATGACGATGGAAGAGGGAGATTCATGGTATGTCCCTTCAAATGTAGTTCACGGCTGCATCAACCTGGAAGATTCAAAAGTGATATCAATATTCCATCCAATAAGATCAGAATATCTTAAATTTAGACTTAAAAAGAAGTAGAATGCTTTTTTAATTCAATAAAAAGGAACGATGGAAGAAGAACTTAAACTAACTATAAAAATATGTAAGCTCTTCTACAATGACGGGCTAAACTTAGGTGAAATATCCCAAAAGCTCAAAATTTCACGTTACAGAATAGCTAGAAATATTGAGAAAGCCAAAAGGGATGGTGTGGTACGGATTGAAATATTCGAGCCCTATGAAACAATGACGGATCTCGAAAACGAATTTGAAAAAAAGTACAAACTTAAAAGAGCGGTAATTGTGGAAAACAAGGGGCTTTCCAATTCGGAATTGAAATCAAAACTGGGTCAGGCAGGCGCAAATTTACTCAACGAAATCCTCGCTGATGGTGATGTTCTTGGAGTATCATGGGGGTCAACACTAAAGGAAGTTCTTGATGCTCTCCCGTTAAAAATCAACAAAAAGATAGAAGTCGTACAGATGACTAGTGGCAGCGACCTTGTTTCCATTGATATGATATGTCACGACCTGACAAAACAGCTCGCTGATAGATTTGATACCAAACCGCACCTACTTTTTGCGCCAAACCTTGTCGATAGTGCAGAAGTTAGGAAATTAATAGTCTCAAACAGTTCAATATCGAAGACTTTTCAGTTATTCGATAGGATTACAATAGCCATCTTTGGGATAGGTCTGGTAAATTTTGAATTTTTAACTGATCTACTAAAGGCAGGAGAAATCACCACTGAAGATCTTGATATTCTGATAAGGAACAGCGCTGTGGGTGATATTTTTTCAAACTTCTATGATGTTAATGGAAAGCTTTGCGACAAAAAAATGGTGGAGAGGTTGGTCACTATTCCAATAGAAAAATTGAGGTCAATACCTTATGCAATCGGAGTAGCTGGAGGAACTGATAAGGCTGCTGCTATCCTCGGTGCGATAAGGAGCAAATATATTAACGTACTTGTAACTGACAATATCACAATCAGAGAAATTCAAAAGCTGGATATTTGATTAAAAAGGAGTAGCAGTGTCATCAACAGGAAAGAAGATTAGGCTTAAAAGACTATTTAGCAATAACGGTAAACTGATCCTTTTTGCACCATCACATGGTCTGACATCTCCTGAAATGCTGGAAGGACTTTATGATACCAGGGATAAATTGAGACAGGCATTTGCAGGGGGAGCAAATGCAGCAATACTGAGCAGTGGTTATGCCCAGCTGTGCGAAGATGAGTTTGGGGCGACTACCTCGCTTGTAATTCAACTTTGTGCAACAGCAGCAAGGAGCCCAAAACCTAATTACCAGGTACAGGTCAGCAGTGTTGATGAGGCGTTGAGGTTGGGAGCTGATGCAGTAATAACGTTTGTTTTCCTGGGCTCAGATGACGATGCTGAGGTAATTGAGATGGTGGGCTTGATAGCAGAGCAGTGCAGTAAGGTCGGGATGCCTTTTATTGCTGAGGCTGAATTTCCAGGGTTTTATAATACGCAAGAAAGCCTGAGGGAGAAATATGATTTAGAGTTTTTAAAATATGCCACAAGGCTCTGCGAGGAGCTTGGAGCAGATGTAGTAGCAGTCAACTGGCCTGGTAGCAAGGACAGCTTTAGGGAAATAATAAGATGCGTTGAGGTACCAGTTATAATTGCAGGAGGATCAAAGTTAAACGATCTTGAATTTTTAGAAATAGTTGAGGATGTAAGAGATGCTGGGGGGTTGGGTGGTTCTATCGGAAGAAATATATTCGAGCACAAAGATCCAAAAGCAATGACCTCCGCAATAAGATCCATATTTTGTGAGGGTTACAGCGCAGAGCATGCTTATGCAAAATACTTGAAGCCATATGAAAAAAAAGATAGCGGTGCTGATAACTGCTTATAATGAGCAGGATACCATAGGCAATATAATCCAGGAGATAAAAAAGATAATCGATGACGTAATCGTCGTTGATGATGGTTCCATCGATGATACGGTCAGGATTGCACAGCAAAATGGTGCCAAAGTAATTTCACATCATAGAAACCAGGGCAAGGGAGCAGCACTCAAGACCGGCTTTAACTACGCAAAATCACATGGATATGATGGCGTCGTCACTATGGACGGCGACGGGCAGCACCTTCCTTCTGAACTGAATAACTTTCTATTCATTCTCGAGAACAGCGATCCCGACATAATCCTCGGCAATCGGATGGAAAACACAATAGGGATGCCTTTTCACAGGCTTCTTACAAACATCTTCACATCAAAGATTATCTCAAGAAGAGCCCATCAGTTGATAAAAGACTCTCAATGTGGTTACAGATATATCTCAACAAAAGTGCTTTCATCCATAATATTAAAAACCAGGCGATTTGACAGCGAGAACGAGCTTTTAATGCGAGCAAGTTGGAAGGGGTTCAAAATTGAACACGTCCCCATATCAACTATATATTTTGAGAAAAGGGAAAGCCGAATAAAACCTGTGCGCGACAGTTGGCGTTTCTTCCTGATGATCATCAGGAGCTATAAGTGGAAAAGGGATACTCTCAAGTCGCTTGCAGAAAAACATGAGTAAATCCATACGACTTTCTCACTTCCTGCTCTCGCATCGCACTAATGGGAAAAATATTCGCTCCTAATTATTACCTTGCCTCTTTTGACCTTATCGCCAAACCTGGCATTAAGCCTGTCGAGCGCCTCCTCAAGCCTATCCGCTTTCTCATCATCGCCAAAAATGGAAATGTTCTCCAGTCCGTCAAATGGTATCAGGTTGGAGGCAGAAACCCCGATCAGCCTGAGCATCTGCTCACGGGTGACGGATTCACTTAACAGCAATAATGCTACTGTAAAAATATCCTTTCCAACATTGGTTGGCCTCTTCAACGTCTCAGCGTGTGAAATTGTCTTGAAGTCGGAATACCTGATCTTAATAGTAATCGTCAGTGCCTTGAAACCCTCCATGCGAAGATTCCTCGCAACGCGCTCGCTCAAAAACCGCAGCTCATCGATCACGGCCTCATCATCCGCCTGCAGATCTTCACCAAAAGTAACCTCCCTGCCAATCGATTTAGGATCGCTGAACGGCACCACCGGCCTCTCGTCCACCCCATTAGCCATCTTGTGAAGTTGCCTGCCCGATTTGCCAAGCGCACTTTCTATTAATGATAGAGGTGTTGCTGCCAGCTCCCCAACCGTCTTTATCCCCATATGCAGCAATTTTGCCTCCGATGCCTTCCCCACGCCATGAAGTGCCGATATCGGCATCTCTCTGATCTTGTCATTAAAGTTGTCGAGTATGACGACCAGTCCATCGGGCTTTTCCATGTCCGAAGCCAGCTTGGCAAAGAATTTATTGTACGAAACACCGACGGAAGCAGTCAGGTTGAGCTCAGCCATTATCTCCGCTTTTATTCTTCTTGCCATATCAACAGTCTGCCCGAAAAGTCGTTCGCACCCGGTAACATCAAGGTAAGCTTCATCACAACTGACCATCTCCACAAGTGGTGTGAACCTGCAAAATATGTTCCTGATCATCCTTGACGCATGAAGATACTTCTCCATGTCAACAGGAAGCAATATAGCGAATGGGCAGAGCCTCCTTGCCTTGTAAAGCGGCATGCCCGAGTGCACTCCAAATGGTCTTCCTTCATATGAGACAGAGGAAACAACACCGCGGTTAAGGGGGCCCCCAACTATGACCGGCTTGCTCCTAAGCTTTGGATTATCTCTTTGCTCTATCTGAGCAAAGAACGCGTCCATATCCACGTGTAAAATCCTTCTTTCCGGCATCTCCATCTGCCCCTCTTACTACCGCATCTTTTATTAAAGCGCCCGGTATAAGCACGCTGGTGATTCAGAATTATATCAAACACATGTTCGCATTTCAACCGACTTTATCGTTGACATTTGAATATAATAACCTATAATAACTTGTAATTACGTAATGGAGGCAGCATGTATAAGTGCAAGGAATGTGGCAACGTCGATCAGTTCGAAGGAAGAGTAAAGGAAGAAGGTATGGCAAAGATCACACAATATGATGATGAGACCTTCACCTGGTCATATTATATGAACGACAAAGACGGATGGGCTGATGTCATACCCATGAAGTGCGCACACTGCAATTCCGCAGAAATTTTAAAAATTGACTGAATTTAAGACGAATATTGTATAATACCCCCAATAGAAACTTTGAAACCAGGGGGTATTTATTCATGAGAAACAAGGTTTTGCTTGCAGTTGGAGTTTTTCTGCTCTTCACTACTCTATTGATGTCCTCATGTGCCAAACAGGTGACTACCGAAACAGAGGAGACAACGACACAGGAAACAGCAGCACAGGAGACAAAAGCTGAAGAAACCAAAGAAGTTGAAATCGTACCACCCCCGACCATTAAGCCCGGCGTGTTAACGGTCGGCAGCGATGCAACATGGCCCCCGATGGAATACGTTAAGGGAGATAAGATAGTTGGATTTGATGTTGACATGGCTCAGGCCATCGCCGATAAGTTAAATCTTGAGCTCGACTATCAAAACACTGCATGGGACGGCCTATTCCCGGCTCTCATAGCGCATAAATTCGATATAGCGATATCATCAATTACGATCACTGATGAAAGAAAGCAGGAAATGGACTTCTCCATTCCATACTACAAAACTGATCAGGCAGTGACGATGCGCGAAGATGCACTTGTCGATTCAGTTGAAAAGATGGATGGGAAGAAAGCTGGAGTTCAGATCGGTACAACCGGTGAGCTTGCAGCCAAGGAGATCAAGGGCTTAACGGTTAATACATACGATGACATACTGCTTGCATTTGAAGACCTAAAGACCGGAAGAATAGACGCTGTAATCAGCGATTCCTATGTTGGATACGCTTACGCAGTGAATAATGAAGGATTAAAGGTCGCATTTGTGATAACTACGAATGAAGAACTGGGCATAGCTTTTGCAAAAGACACACCCGAACTCTTGAAAGCAGTAAATGGTACTCTTCAAAGCCTATTTGACGATGGTACGTATGATTCAATTTACGAAAAGTGGTTTGGGGAGAAATAATCATCGTTTATGAAATTGGGCGGGGGTAACCCGCCCAATTTTTTATTGCCAGAATGCGACATAACCCTTAACTTTGATAAATGCAGGGCATAGAAGATCTATTACAAAAATATTTTTCGATAAGAATAATACAGGAAGTACTCCCCTTCCTGCTAAAAGGAGCCCTGCTCACGATAATATTTTCAGCTTCATCAGAGTTCTTTGGGATTGTCATAGGCCTCATCGCCTCGGTAATACGCGTCGGCAAAGTTAAGGTGATAAGCTGGCTCATCATAGCATACGTTGATATCTTCAGGGGAACCCCACTTCTAATGCAAATTATTTTTACCTATTATGCACTTCCTTATGTTGGAATAAACCTTCCAGCTCCTGTTGCGGGCATCGTAGCTCTATCCTTGAACAGTGGGGCATACGTGTCCGAAATTTTCAGAGCCGGCATTGAATCAATTGATAAAGGACAGATAGAAGCTGCCAGATCGCTGGGTATGTCATACATTCAAACCATGAGATATGTGATAATCCCGCAAACTATGAGGAGGGTTCTGCCTCCGCTCACCAATGAATTAGTAGCCCTGATCAAGGATTCTTCTCTCCTGTCGGTAATTGCGATCGCCGAGCTGCTAAGGACGTCCAAGGAAATGATGACCTGGAAGCTAAATCCCTCATCACTAACGGCAGCAGCGATGATATACCTCATCATAACACTTCCCCTGACAAGACTCGTGAGTTATATGGAAAAGAAACTTAAAAAAGGTGAAGGTTGATAAAGATAGTTGATCTGCACAAGAAGTTCGGCCATCTGCACGTCCTCAAAGGCATAAACCTCGAGGTGAACAAGGGCGAGGTGATGGTAATAATTGGTCCAAGCGGATCAGGAAAGAGTACTCTCCTACGATGTATAAACCTGCTTGAGGAGGTCACATCAGGAAAAATCTACCTCGAAGGTCAGGAGATCACGGCTCTCAAAGTAAATAAGAATAAGGTAAGACAGAGGATAGGCATGGTATTCCAGAGCTTCAACCTTTTTCCACACATGACATCGCTTGGAAACGTTACTATTGCGCTGATCAAGGTTTTGAAGATGAGGAAAGAGCAAGCTAAACAGATCGGCGTAAAATTGCTCACAAAGGTTGGCCTTAAGGATAAGATAGATTCATACCCAAACCAGCTCTCCGGTGGTCAAAAACAGAGGGTTGCAATTGCCCGTGCGCTTGCGATGAACCCCGATGCAATGCTGTTCGACGAGGTTACATCAGCACTTGACCCGGAACTCGTGAAAGAGGTGCTGGACGTGATGAAAGATCTTGCGAGAAGCGGTATGACCATGCTCGTCGTGACCCACGAGATGGGGTTTGCAAAGGAGGTCGCATCGCATGTTGTATTCATGGATGAAGGTCTGATTGTTGAAGAAGGAATAGCTTCAGAAATATTTGAGCAACCCAAACATCCCAGGACAAAGGCGTTCCTGGACGCTGTCTTATATTAGA
This sequence comes from Actinomycetota bacterium, assembly GCA_023488455.1. The sequence goes on from JAMDDV010000035.1 coordinate 22,947, forward strand.
ATCTTATTAACAAACCAAGCTGACCTTTTCACTCTCTATGTCTAAACTGTGTTCGCGTTATATAACTGACCCAGCAGATTGCCCTGTACGCTCATCGCATAGAAGATGCACACGCCCATTGCATATATTACAATCGGGATAAGAAGTATATTTAGACACCAACCTACAAAAGGAATAAAACCGATGACACTTACTATCACATTAACCAACGCAACAGCGATATAAACTCCGATAAAAGTCCCAACTACTACCAGCCAGGTAAGTGTGTATTTCTTTGGATTAATTTTTATATAGTTGAAAAGCTCTCTAAAATTAAATGCTTCCTTGAATTCACCTGTCATGGCGAATCGGGTTATGACGGAGTTAATGAAATAGTAAAACGCAAGCATATAGACAAATGAGATGAGGAAAAAAATTACAAAAGCAACCACGAAAGCAAACCCCATCGTACCCAGAAATCCGCCAAAAAGTGCCGTTAACGCTTCAGGAGCAGCATTTTGATTGGCTCCAGCTAGAGCTCCCGTGCTGATCGACGTGAGCATCATGGGCACGATTATCATCACAGGAATCATCTGAAGGATCACAAGTGGGATCATGTATATGAACAGTATCACATACAAAAGAAGACCTCTAACCCATTTTGCCCCGAACTCTTCCCCCCACTCGGGCAGAGGATACTCAAGCTTATCCCTGATATTTCTTATCACTTGAATCAGATAGCCGCCGATTACAAAATTTAAAATGGGCACAAGTGCAATAAGTCCGCCCAGAAGCAGCTTCTGTACGCGCTTTTTATCATCAAAAAGGTACCTGAACGCCAGACCGTAATTCATTTCCCCATCTCCTTTGAAATTTACCATACCATTATATCTCAAAACCAGAACGCTAAATTACCACTTTCTCCACGTAATCAGACGTGAAGGCCGCAAGCAATGCGCTGTAGTTCGGGATGAAACGGACGATATCGCCAATCTTAACATCCAGTCCGCCCGTCGCTGCAAGAATCAGATGATCGCTTGAACCACCTAACACCTCAAGCCTGTGATCCAGGGGCGTTAATCCCTCCAGAACCGTATCCTGGCGTCCTATTGCGCAGATGGCCCTGTACATCTCACCCCTATCATCAAACAGCGGGACGGTGCCAAAAGCGTCCTGACCGATATTCCCGACTGGTTTCGAAGGTTTCTTCTTAAACTCAATAACCTCAGACTCAATGACAAACGCATCAAGATGTAGCCCTGAAAACGGTTTCCTATCGACTACGTTAACTCCAAGCAGAATCGACTCGCCTATCCTGAGCTGGTTTATCTCACCTGGTATCGTCCCTTCGTAAACCAGCGGCAGGCTGCTGCTGCTGCCTCCTGATATTACCCCCAAATCTATCCCGAAATTAATAGAAGCTTTGATCTTTATCTCAACCAGCTTCATCAGTATTCTAACCGTTGGGATCAATCCTCCATAGCACGCCAGATTCGTACCGATACCTGCAACTTTTATATCATCAACTCTGCTGCACTCCTTCAGGAAGTCAAACGCATCCTCGGGCATAACCCCTTCCCTTAAATCTCCGAGCTCGATCATCAATATCACTTCGTGCTTCTTGCCAAGGATATGGGCCTGTCTATTAAGCTCTTTCACTGTACTGATCTCAGAAACCAGGCTACAGTCAGCATAAGCCACGACCTTTTCTGCCTCAGATATCGAGGGAATCCGCAAAAGCATAGTCTTTATGCCTGAGAACTCCCTTTTTAATTTAGCAAGATTCTTAATCCGGGAATCCCCAAGGGAACTCACCCCCGCAGCGAGCATTGCGTGGGCTACATCCCTGTTAGCGCACGTGGCTTTTGTAACACCCACGACTTGAATCCCCAGATTCTTGCATAGACTGACCACAAACCTTGCGTTTTCAAATACCTTGCGCTTATCGATATATAACCTCGGATAACTCAATTCAGTTCTTCCTTCCCAGGCATTAATCCCAAACTTTCACACGCAAGCCTAATCGATTCCCGGGGATATTCATCCACCAGAAGACCCAGGGTTGAGAACAGATACATACCGTCAATCAATATTCTTGCATCAGCTGGTGGGTAAAGCCTGTTTGAGGCCTGTCTTTCGATCACAGCTTCCAATGCATTGGAAGCATATCTATTTCTCGACAATAGCCCACCGGTGCCAATCAAATATTTTATTGCCGTCAAATCTTTGCCATAGGCCATCCGCTTCTTACCGTAAGGGCCAAAGAACTCCCTTATGCCTCCGGCATGCCTGTCCACAGCAATCAAACAGGCATACCTGGCCAGTTCCCCATATAACTTAACCTGTTCCTCGTCATGCGGCAGCGGCTCAAGGTCAACAAGATCGCCAACTTTCCCCACCAGCTCAATTGCCCTTCTATCGTTTGAATACTGGTTTTTAATAGCCAGGATCAGGTTTTTCAGGTTTATATATACACCAATATCGCCCTCAACAGTTCGTTTCGCTCTTGGTTCAGGAGAGAGCATTAATGACCTTATCCTCTGCGAACCTTCTGTAATCGAGTGGACATCGGTCGTCGCTCCTCCAATATCTATAACAACAAGATCACCGATTTTGTCCGCAAGCATGCTTGAAATATTCATTACTGAAGCAGGCGTCGGGATGATCTTCGAGTCCACCAACTCCCTGATCTTATCCATACCTGATGCTTTTACGATATTCTCCTCAAATGCTGTCTGCACAGCATGTCTCGTTGGCTCAATGTTAAATTCATCTATATTTGGATAACAGTTATCAGCGATCAAGACTTTTTTCCCGGCACTCCTCAATAAAAAAGCAACCTCATCCCTGGCCGCACAATTGCCGGCAAATATCACCGGTGCCTGAGTTTTTATTGTTGACAGAAGCTTGGCATTCTCAATTATCGTATCCTTCTCACCGAAATCGATGCCGCCAGCTAATATAATCAGATTGGGGTGTATCAACTCAATTTCGTTAATATCACTCTGGCTCAACAGTCCCGCAGTTACCTTTTTAACAATAGCGCCTGCCCCAAGCGCGGCCTCCTTCGCCGCTCTTACTGTCATATCCATGACAAGTCCATGAACTGTGATCCGAAGTCCACCAGCAGCGCTTGATGAAGCGTGAAATTTTCCCCAGCTAATCTCCTTTTTATCTTGAAGCTCCAATGCAGCAGCCAGCTTCTGCAGGCACTCATTTAATCCAATCGTGACATCACCATCAGTTACAGTAGTGGGATGGCTGGAATTCCCGATCAACTTCAGGAAAAAATCAGGTTCACCAGGTTCTCTAACTAAATTAAGTGCATTTACCTTTGTTATGGTGCTGCCGATCTCAGCAACTAAAAAGTCGAAATGAATTTTCCTTACTCCACCCTAACAATTAAGTTCGCTACAGCGGAAAGGAGAACATCTCCTTTTCGTATTTTTCCTGTCTTCCTGGCAGACTTTTAGCGATCATGGTAATGTACTCAGCAGCTGAGTCCACATCTATGTACTTCGTATTAATGACAAGGTCGTATGGAAACGGCCTTCTCCTGTTAACGGAATAGAAAACGTTGATGTATTGCGAGCGGTTTTCATCGCTTGTCTTGACCATATTGGCTGCCTCATTGTATGGAGTTTTATAGGTATTCCTTATCCTCTCAATCCTCAGCTCGATTGGAGCGACTACTCTTATGTGCAGCGCGTTCTTAAAGTCCTGTGTTAATACCTCAGAACCCCGCCCCCTCATGACGACGTTATCCTCCTGTGCAACCTGCCTGATGATCTTATTCATTGCACGAATATACTCATCCTGATATTGAGTTACAAGAAAGCCGGGTTTCTTCTCGTCAAGTGCCTCAAACTGCCTTGGCAGTACACCGTATTCCTTCGTCAGCTCCAGGAGTTCATCTTTGCCCACGCTCCTGTATCCGAGCAGCTCCGCAACCTTTACCGCAATATAATATCCGTTCGAACCCTTCTGTCTGGAAAGAGTAATTACAGCCATTTTATTCTCCAATCCTGTTTTCTTAAATAATAATTTTGCTTTACCAAGTTATCAACCTTTTTAGCGATAATTCCTTTACACTTTAAAATCAGGCAAACTAAATATCATCCAAAATGGGAGATTTCGTGACATAGTTAATTTCAAATACTTTGCTCTTCGTACTGTTTTTTTAGTTGGCTCACGACATTCTCATCAGCAAGTGTGGTAGTATCACCAAGGATTTTCCCTTCCGCGATATCTTTTAGCAGTCTTCGCATAATCTTGCCGCTTCTGGTCTTTGGGAGCTCTGCAGTAAAAAATATTTTTTCGGGTTTTGCAATTGATCCAATCTTTTTAGAAACGTGCTCTATTAAATCGCGCTCAATCTCCCTTGACGGAGTTACAGCTTCTTTTAACGTTACAAATGCAACTATTGCTTGACCCTTTATTTCATGACTGGCTCCGACAACAGCAGCTTCAGACACTGCAGCATGGTCAACTAAAGCACTTTCAACCTCCATGGTGCCGATTCGATGTCCTGCTACATTGAGGACATCATCAACTCTGCCAAGGAATAGATAATATCCGTTATCATCTCTCTTTGCACCGTCGCTTGGGAAATAGGCCTTTGTGTTCCATTTTTTCCAATACTGCTCAAAATAGCGTTCTGGATCACCATATATCCCACGAAGCATAGCCGGCCAGGGATAGGTAATGGCAATGTAGCCACCTCCGGACTTGATAGAATCGCCTTTTTCATCGTAGATATCCGTTCTAATTCCAGGAAATGGAAGACCAGCGTAACCAGGTCGCATCTGGTCAATCCCAGGAAGTGTAGTTACCATTATCATTCCAGTTTCGGTCTGCCACCAGGTATCTACTATTGGGCATCTTTTTTTACCAATATTTTCGTAATACCAGATCCATGCTTCTGGGTTAATGGGCTCACCTACAGTTCCAAGTAAGCGAAGAGATGAGAGATCCCTTCCCTCTAAATAAGAGGTTCCCCACTTCATAAATGACCTTATAGCTGTGGGCGCTGTATAAAAGATGGTGATACCGTTCTCTTCTATAATTTGCCAATACCTATCTCGCTCAGGCCAATCTGGTGCTCCTTCATACATCATGATGGTCGCTCCAAGAGAAAGGGGGCCATATACTATGTAGCTGTGACCGGTTATCCAGCCAATATCAGCTGTACACCAGAATACATCCTCGTTTTTAATATCAAAGACCCATTTTGTCGTCGCATAAACCCCCGCCAGGTAACCGCCTGTAGTGTGAACTATTCCCTTTGGTTTACCGGTTGTACCGGAAGTATAAAGCGTAAAAAGCATGTCCTCGGAATCCATCTGTTCTGGTTCACAATATGGAGCAGCATCCTGCATGAGCCGGTGCCACCAGTGATCACGACCCTCTTTTATTCTCAGAGGAAAATTTCCTCTTTGGGCAATGACAACATGTTCAATGGATGGAGTTTCCCTCAATGCGTAGTCAGCATCATGCTTGAGTGGGATAAGACCCCCTCTCCTGTAACCTCCATCAGCAGTTATAAGAATTTTTGCATTGGCATCATTGATTCTATCACTTAAGGATTCTGCACTAAATCCGCCAAAAACTACCGTATGAATTGCCCCTATTCTGGCACACGCGAGCATCGCGATGACAAGTTCTGGGATCATGGGCATGTAGATGGCAACTCGATCCCCTCTCTTTGCTCCCAGGGACTTTAACACATTTGCAAATTTATTGACTTCTTTGTATAAATTCCAATAGGTTAGAACCCGTTTATCACCAGGTTCTCCTTCCCAGATGATAGCAGCTTTATTCCTAAGACCATTTTTTATGTGCCTGTCGATGCAGTTATAACTGGCGTTTAATTTTCCACCGACAAACCATTGAGCAAAAGGAGGTGCCCATTCAAGCACTTTATCCCAATTCTTAAACCAACTAAGTTCCGAAGCAATATTTTCCCAGAACCCCAATAAATCGTTATCTGACTTTTCCCTAATTCTTTCATCCTTTACATTAGCATTCTCTTTGAAGTTTTCCGGAGGATAGAATATTCGATCCTCGATAAGTAAATCCGAGATAGTGCTATTATCAGCAACCTCTTTTTTCCCCATATCTAACCTCTTTTAAATATTAACGATGTTACAATACATATTACAAAGATTCAGGAATAAACTCTTTCAAAATATTTTGAGATTATAACATAATTTACTTAAAGCAAAGGGGCTAAGATTTCTTGCACAGTATTCGCAATAAACAGATAATTTCAGATATATCACCGGTTGCGCGCCAATATTTTTGGGAATGATATTATCCGAGATTAGACTTAATATTAAAAAAAGAAAAAAGTATCTGATTAGAAAAGGTTAAATGTTTTTCAAAATAATTAAACCGCTGATAATTTCAGTTACGCTTGCAGCCGTTGTCCTCAGCGTGAACGCATGTTCAGAATTAAGGAGCATCATTGAAGAGCCTCAGGAAATCGGGTCAGTTGAAACATCGACATCTCAAACCGATACTGCTACAGAAAGCTCAGATGCTGAAAATTTGATCTTGTTCGACGACTGGAAGACCAACTGGCTTGAAAAAAGCATTGACCTGACGGAGTTAACAACCACCGGCTCTGCCCGTGACGGCATCATGCCTCTTGATGACCCAGTATCTGAACCAGTTGCCACTGCTAACACCTGGATCATGGATAAGGAACCTATAATAACCCTGGTCATGGGAGATATAGCAAAGGCATATCCGCTGAAAATAATGATAAGGCATGAAGTCGTAAATGACATGATAAAGGGCACCCCTGTTGCAGTTACATTCTGTCCGCTCACCAGCTCAACAGCCGTATTCAATAGAGAGGTCAATGAACAGACTCTTGATTTCGGAACATCTGGTCTTGTGCGAAATAGCAATTTCCTTATGTGGGACAGGCAAACGGAAACACTATGGCAACAGCTAACCGGAAGGGCAATTGTCGGCGACTTAAGCGGTGCTCAATTAAACAGGATACCTGCATTGGTAACGTCCTGGAAGGACTTCAAAGAGAGCTACCCGGATGGAATTGTCCTCTCAAATAACAACAGCCCATCAACCGATTATAACCAGACCCCTTACATTGCATATGACGATAAGAATAGCTTTCCTTTCCTGTTTCATGGATCCCTTGACGACAGATTTCCTGCAATGGAGAGGATAGTTGGAATACAGTCGGATGGCGAAAGCATAGCCTTCCCCTTCTCCATCCTGAGCAAAGTTGGGGTGATAAATTACACATTTGCAGGGAAAGATATAACTGTTCTATTCTCGCCATCGACGATATCTGTCCTGGATAGCAAAAACATTGGCGAATCAAAGGATGTCGGAACAGCCGCTGTCTTTTATAGAACGGTTGATGAGAAGACCCTCAATTTTAAAGGATCAAAAGAAGACATAATTGATGCCGAGACCGGATCGACCTGGAGTATGACTGGGGTTGCTACCTCTGGTCCGCTGCAGGGCGCACAGCTGCAGACCGTCGAGCACAGCATCTACTTCTGGTTTGCATGGGCAGCATTTTACCCGGAAACCCTTATTTACGAGGTTCCAGAAGAGAAATGATAAATCAAAAGGACAAGAGAGCGAAGAGACCCCTAATCAGGTCGCTTTTAAACAGATAATACCCGCCAAAAGCACAAAGTGCCACTATCGCAATCCCGACTACAACAATTAGTACTATTATGAATGTCTTCAAACAGGAATTGCTCCCCTGCGGTGTTTTTGGTGTGCTTACATCAGCCGGAACCGATGACGTTTCCTCAGACGATGATCCTGCCTGTGGCTGAATCTGAACAACAGGCTCAGGCTGAGGAATAACCGCTGCCCCAGCCTCAGGCAAAGGTATCTCCTCCGTCTTCTCTTCAGCTGGCATAGCTACGAGCAACCCCTGCTCCGTGGACTTTTCGGCGGCAACAAATCCTTCGGGGAATGAGGTTACTCTTTCACCACACCTGTGACAGTAATTTGAACTTTTGATTAGCTGGGTATTACACCTTGGACATCTCTTTTTCATCATCCGTGACTTTTAAGACCAGGTCGCCCTCTTTTGCGCGCTCATTTACCTTTATGCCGACCATATCACCTGCTTTAGCACTGGAAACGGGCTTGTGCTCAATTTGCACCGATTCAACAGTCTGAATAAAATCGGTTGCGCGTCCTTTAACCCTTATCTTATCACCCACTGAAAGTGTATTCTTTAACTCAAGCGTTATAACCCCAATCTTGGAATAGTAATCGTCGACCTTACCAATCTCCTTCTCCATCTTCACCCCCTCCAATCTCATAATTAATAAATTTTATTAAAATAATAAAGGAATAGATATGAAATAATCAAAATATTAAACTAAAATTCATCAAAGTGATCTAACATTGTCAACACATAACGATAACAAAAATGCGAATAATATCCGCTTCCAGGCGAACTGATATACCGGCCTTCTATCACGAATGGATAACAAACCGAATAAAGGACGGCTACTGCCTATGGAAAAATCCGTTCGGTGGACAGATTTATCGCGTTCCGTTGACAATTGATGAGGTTATATTATTCGTATTCTGGTCAAGGGATTATGGCAACTTCATAACGTCAATGCAGGAGCTATTCGAAAAAGGTTATGAATTTTATGGCCATTTCACCATCAATTCTTATCCAAAGTCGCTCGATCCCTATGTTCCTTCAACCGAAGTCGCCATGGAACAGTTCTCAAAACTTGCAAAGCTGTTCGGTGCGCACAAATTTCACTGGAGATATGATCCTATCATCCTTACCACCAAAACCGACAAGAAATTTCATTTTAGAAACTTTGAAAATCTCTGCAAGAAGTTGAAGGGCAAAACCCGACGATGCTACTTTTCGTTTACCACTTTTTATAAAAAAACCAACCAGAACCTGGCAAGAGCTGCAAGTAAATATAACTTCCTGTACTGGGAGCCAGACCTCGAAGAAAAAACTGACATTTCAAGATCACTTGCACAAATCGCTGAGAGCTATGGAGTTGAAATGTACAACTGCTGCGATGAATCCCTGACCGGCAAAGGTATACTCAAAGCACAGTGCGTAAACATCAACAGCTATGAATTCAGAAATAAAAAAGGTCCGCTCAATAAGAAGCACAAGCCCACGCGAGAAGGTTGCGGCTGCATCGAATCAACCGATATCGGGACATATGATACGTGTCCACACGGCTGCGCTTACTGTTACTCAAATACTTCAGTGGAGAAAGCACTTAAAAAACTTGGAGCACATCAAAGTAAATCACTCATCCTTTAGTCAAGATGGATAAAAAGGATAAATCCAGCTACATACATCATTACAAAGGCTCATTTCATCTTCATTCCAACTACTCGGACGGGACCGGTACGTTTAAAGAGATCGCAATGTCAGCAAAGAAGGCTGGTTTAGACTTTTTAATCGTTACCGACCATGGAACTCTCCAACCCCTGAGAGACGGTTTGAGTGGATACCTCGACGATATCCTAGTCCTTGTAGGTTATGAAATAGGCGATGAAGGAGATAAAAACCACCTGATCGCGCTCGACTTGAAAAAAGAGGTTACCAGAAATATCCCCCCACTGGAATACGTTAAGGAGGTAAGCGAAAATGGTGGGATTGGAATAATCGCCCACCCGTATGACAGTGGTACAAATTTCCCACAATTTAAATCGCATGAATGGAACCAATGGAATGCACAGGAGTTTGACGGGATCGAAATCTGGAATTACATGGCACAATGGCTAAGTGGACTCTCACAAGCAAATAAGCTGTTTAGATTCTTATTCCCAGATATAAGAGTAAACAGACCATCAGATAAAACAACATTGTTATGGGATGAATTAAACCGAAAAAGAAAGGTTTTTGGAATATTTGCTACCGATAATCATGGATTCCCAGCCAGATTCATGAAAAAAGAGATAAAAATATTCCCATATACCAATCTGTTCAACACATTAAGAGTTCATATCCTGCTAAATGAACCGTTATCACAGGATAGTGCTATCGCACAAAAACAGGTTATCGAGGCGATCAGAGAACACAGGTTTTACAACTCTGATTTCAGACATGGCGACGCAAATGGATTCGAGTTCTACCTTGCATGTCCAGAATCGAATAGCCCAAGATATCTCCCCTCTGGAAGCAGGGCAAACTTCTCAAATGACTACTTCATCGAAGCCAGAGCCCCCAAAAAAGCAGCGATATGCGTACTTAAAAACGGTAAGATCTACAAAAAATACCGTCATTCCAAAAATATCATCTTTAAAGTAGGCTCACCAGGAAACTATCGTATTGAATGTCGCAGACATGGACACATCTGGATAATGTCAAACAACATATATATTAAATAATTTCCCTAATTATCTGCAAGTTTTAAAAAAATCCGACATAAATCCTGTAAAATATTGGCAAAAAAGGAGCCCGGTTTTGAGCAAGAAATTAGACCAACTTTGCATCAACACGATAAAACTTTTAGCAGCAGAAGCTGTGCAGAAAGCGAACTCAGGACATCCTGGAATGCCCATGGGGGCAGCAACTATGGCTTATGTGCTGTGGACAAAATTTTTAAAGCACAATCCCAAAAATCCCTCCTGGCTGAACAGAGATCGGTTCATACTCTCAGCCGGCCACGGATCAATGCTCTTATATTCCATGCTTCACCTTACAGGATATGATGTCTCCCTCGACGAAATAAAGAGCTTCCGCCAATGGGGAAGCATCACTCCAGGACATCCGGAGTACGGCTTGACTCCAGGTGTTGAAACCACCACAGGGCCGCTTGGTCAGGGTTTCGCAAACGGTGTTGGCATGGCAATTGTACAGAAGTTCCTCGCACAAAAATTTAACAGATCTAAATTCAAGATAATTGATCACTTCATCTACGCAATTGCTGGAGATGGCGACATGATGGAGGGCATCTCACATGAAGCTGCCTCGCTCGCCGGTCACCTTCACCTGGGAAACATCATCTACCTGTACGACGATAACAAGATATCAATTGAAGGAAGCACTGAACTTGCTTTTACTGAAAGCGTCGATAAGAGGTTCAAAGCATATGGATGGCACGTCCAGCGAATAAACGGCGACGATATCGAGGAGATAGAAAATGCAATAAGGATCGCACAGAAAAATGAATTCAGGCCTTCACTGATAATCACACGTACACATATCGCAAATGGCAGTCCTAATAAACACGATAGCGCAGAGGCGCACGGAGCACCTCTTGGCGAAGACGAGATCAAGCTTATTAAAAGAGCATTTGATTGGCCTGCTGAGCCTTCCTTCTACATCCCCCCGCAAGTGCTTGAGCATTTCCGAAAAGCGGTTGAGATCGGAATGAATACTGAAGATGAATGGAACTTGTTCTTTGAAAGATACAAAAATAAATTTCCTGAACTTGCCAAAGAATTTGAAGACTTCTTCTTAAGAAGATTGCCAGAGGGATGGAAGGACGCACTCCCGAGCTTCAGCCCACAGGACAAACCGACAGCGACGCGGGCAGCCTCGGGAAAGACTCTAAATGCCCTTGCCGAAAAAGTGAAGAACCTCATTGGTGGTTCCGCAGATCTTGCGCCATCGAATAACACGTATATTAAATCGGAAAAAGATTTTCAATTTCAAAATTACGGCTCCCGTAACATACACTTCGGCGTCAGGGAACACGTGATGGGTTCAATATTAAACGGCATGGCTGTCTATGGCAGCGTAATACCCTATGGCGGCACCTTTCTTGTGTTCTCCGATTACATGCGGCCTGCAATCAGGCTTGCCGCACTGATGGAGCTACCTGTCATTTTCATATTTACTCATGACAGCATAGGAGTTGGAGAGGATGGCCCAACTCACCAGCCGGTCGAACACCTAGCCGCGCTCAGAGCAATCCCCGGACTTACGGTGATAAGGCCAGCAGATGCAACAGAAACGGTAGAAGCCTGGAGGTTAGCCATCGAAAATAAGAAGGGGCCGATTGCACTTGTATTAACCAGGCAGAACCTGCCAATTCTGGATCGAAGCTCATTTGCACCAGCAAGCATGTTAGAAAAAGGGGCTTACGTTCTCTGGCAACCTGAGAAGAAAACACCCGATATCCTGCTAATAGCAACAGGGTCTGAGGTACACTTATGCCTTGAGGCAGGGAAAACCCTCCAGGAGAGAGGGATTAACGCACGAATTATCAGCATGCCAGCCCGGAATCTTTTTGAATCGCAGCCAGATGAATACAGGGAATCAGTGCTACCCTTACAGGTGAAAAAGAGAATAGTTGTGGAGGCAGGCTGTAGCTTTGGCTGGTACAAATACTCTGGCGATGATGGAATCATAATCTCAATCGACAGGTTTGGCGCTTCTGCTCCGGCAGGAATTCTGTTCGAAAATTTCGGATTTACGGTGCAGAATATTGTCGAAAAGGCACTATCATTATTCTAAAAATCTTAAATCGAGGTGAACATGGCAAAAAGAGGAGCATGGCTTACAATAGGCGATCGCATTGGTAACATAATTGGCGCAGTCCTTAGCGCCCTGATAATCTACTTCTTTTTCCTGCATGAATCAAGAGAAACGGGATTTTTTACCGCAGCTTTTCAGGGAAATATAAGAAACTATTTTTTTGCAATGTTGTGGGTTGGAGTCGGCGTTTCGCTGTTCACAGCTGTAATAGGTCACAGGAACACAAGTCGATTTCTGCAGGCAGGAAGCGCTTTCTTCTCAGCGTGGGTTTTGTGGCAACTTTATAAAATATTTCCGTTTGATTTCAGCCATCTCACCGACTTCATGTGGAGCTGGGCGAAAATAGTATTCATCTGGATAAACAACCCGATAGCAAGGATAATAATCCTGGTTGCGCTGATAATTTCTGCTATCTCGGCAATCGCAACCTTCATAGTTTTCCTGGTACATCTTTTCAGAAAGGAATAACGATGGAACCTAAACTGATCATCATGCTCACCCATAACGATGTGACAGTGAACAATGCAATCAAGCTTTTTGATGAGCACAAAGACTTGCCAGTGGATTTCTGGGGCTTTAAGGACATAGGACTACCTGTAGATAAGATGAAGCAGCTCGTTGAGAACATGAAAAAAGCCAGCAAGACAACCTTCCTTGAGGTCGTACGCTACAGCGAGGCAGAAGGCATTGAGTCAGCAAAGCTGGCGATACAGTGCGGTTTCGATTACCTCATGGGGACGATCTATTACGATTCAATCCTGGAACTGATAAATAGATCAAACACGAAATATTTCCCATTCTGCGGAAAAATCTACGACCACCCAAGCATTCTCGACGGCACGATCAAGGAGATAGTAGCTGATGCAAAAAGGATTGAAGCCCGCGGTGTACACGGCTTTGACCTCCTTGCCTATAGGTACACGGGAGACCCGGTAGCGTTGATAAAAGAGGTCATAACAAACGTTAAAGTTCCCATCGTATCGGCAGGAAGCATAAATAGTTTCAAGCGGCTTCAGGAGACAATGGACGTCAAGGCATGGGCATTTACAATCGGCGGTGCATTCTTTGAAAAGAAGTTCGTTCCTGATGGCAGCTACCGCGACAACATCATGGCCGTATACGAGGTAATAAAAGAGTAAGAATACCGATTCTAAACAATATTACCAGCAACAAAGCCAGAAACGAAGAAACATATGTAAGGCGAATGCAGCTATCAATGTCACTGGACCTGAGTTCCCTTCTATCTCCCCCAAACTCAGGCTTGTCCTCTTTTTTGCCGTCATAATCATACGCTCCGCCAAGCCTGATGTTCAGAGCACCCGCAATCGCTGCCATGGGTATTCCTGCATTTGGGCTTGCGCTCTTGCCTCTGTCACGAAAAACTATCCTGATCGTGCGGATCGGATTTTTGCCGCACAAAAGCGCAGCAAAAGTAAAAATCATCACCGACAGTCTGGCAGGTATGAAGCTAAGGGCGTCATCCAACCGCGCCGAAGCTCTACCAAAATTAATGTACCGCTCATCTTTATAGCCGATCATCGAATCCAGCGTGCTCGCAGCTTTATATCCCATTGCCCCTGGCGCACCGAAGATCGAAGCATAAAATAATGGTGAGATTATCCCATCTACTGTGTTTTCCGATACCGACTCAATAACAGCGCAGATGATCTCATTCTCGCTGAGGTTCTCTGTCCTCCTGCTGACCATAAGCGATACCCTTTTTCTTGCAAGGACAACATCACCTTGAATTAGCGCATTCTTAACAGATAAGGCATGCTTGATCAGGTCCCGCACCGATATTGACGAATAGATAAAGAAGGTTGAGAATGCCAGCGAAAGATAAGGGTTTATCAGACTGGACAAGAAGACCACTGCCCATGTTATGCATGTGGAGGCAAAAACTATCAGCACTGCAAAAATTAACCCAGCTAAAAATTCACGCCCGAACTTTCCTCTAAGATGCATTTCAAGTGAGTTCGCTGCCCTGCCGATGACCCTGACTGGGTGAAGCGGATAAACGGGATCCCCTATCATAAGGTCAAGCAGGTATCCAAGTAATAACGAAACTGTTAGGGGATCAAAAAGCATCATGCAGAAATTCGCCAATGACAGCAAGCAAACTCAGGTTCTCTTCCCTCGTCCTTACCGCAATTCTAAAGTAGCCATCCCCAAGCCCAACGAAATTTGAGCAGTTCCTTATAATTATGCCTCTGCGCCCCAGGTATTCCTCGAAAAGTTCTGGGTTTACGTTATTTAGAAGCCTGAACAAAACAAAATTGGCACTAGAGGGGTACGCTTTTATGCGTTGTCTCCTTAAACCTTCAAAAAGTCGCTTTCTCTCCAAGGCTATGAACTCCCTTGAGCTAGCCAAAAAGGTTGAATCGAAAAGTGCCACCTCTCCTGCTAACTGCGCCAGAGAATTAACGGACCAGGTTGGCTGCTTTCTCAGCAAGTCTTCGATAATATCTGTGTTTGAAATCCCATATCCCAGCCTTATTCCCGCAAGTCCATAAGACTTGGTCATGGACCTTATCACCAGCAGATTCTTAAACTTCCTTGCGAGCCCTATAACCGAATCACCTGGGAAGTCCGATAACTCCACGAAGGACTCATCAACAACAAGAAATGCTCCACTTTTCTCGCAGCCCTGAACCACCTTTGTCATCTCATCGTGAGAAATCATCGTGCCAGTAGGGTTATTAGGATTACACGTGAACACGATATCAGCCGACTCAAACTCGACACTGCTCATAAAATCATCAGCGTTCATTGCAAAATTTCTGTCCTCACGAAGAAAATAAAAGGCAGCGTTGAGGCGAAACGCCCTGGTGGCATCCAAATACCCCAAAAATCCTGGTTCTATCAACAGAGCTTTTCTTCCGCTAAAATGCTCGCAAACAAGATATATGAGCTCGCTTGCACCATTGGTAACTATCACATTACTTTCAGCAAGTCCAAAAAACGAAGATATTCTCTTCCTCAATTGAGTGCATTCAGTATCTGGGTAAGAATATATCTTACTGATGTTATCTTTTATCACTTCAATAACCTGCGCTGGCGGACCAAGCGGATTTAAGTTAGCGCTGAAATCCGCAAAATCTTCCTCTTTCAGTCCGTACTTCTGGGAGGCGAACCTCAGATTCCCACCATGTTGAGAGGGTTCAATCAATATTTTTCGACACCCCCACCTACAAGCCTGGCGACTTTAAAGATAAATTCATTTTTATACTTTTTCTCCAACACTTTGATGAACTTATTTACAGCTTTTAAATCAGGTTGAAATATAACCCCGATCACTGTCCCGCTGTGCGCCACGCATATACCACTTGCATCAAAGAGACGAGAAAATTGATCAATCTCCTCAAGCTGCTCTTTATACAAAATCTCCTGGTTGCAAAATGCGCTTATGCTTGCCCCCAGTCCCAGTTTATAATAGCTTTTCTCGTAAAGTGCCTCCCTTATCAGATTAACCGATGTATTCAAGAGACCTTCATTCCTCTTTCTTATCTCGGTATAATCGATCTTATTGAATTCCCGTGTATCAATAAATCCACCATCATCTATTATCACAAGATAGATATCAAACGGAGCTCCCAGCACTTCATGATGTGTGCCGCTTATGTGATCAAACATCGATATTGCGGGGAACATAGTTCCATCGCTTGGCTCAATTGAAAGCGCGATCTTCGCTACCTGTTCAGCAGAGATATCCTCACCAATCGCCCAAGCTGCTGCAAAGGACACTCCGACTATATCAGCAGTGCTCGACGCCATTCCCTTACCTGTAGGTATATCGGAATCGATAATTAGTTCAAAGCCAGGCTCTTCGTTATAAAGTTCAAAAGTTTTCTTAAGCGCCAGGTTGGCCTTCCACTTACTTTGAGAATGTGCCCTGCCTCCATTCTTAACGAGCCTCAAATTTACATGAGAATAAATATTTACAGGACAGGTTATCAGGAAGTTCGCATCCTTCATGTAGCCCTGTGCCAGCTCACCACACGTACCAGGAACCCGACATCTTATCCAGTCACCCAATGAATTCACCTCGAGCTGACAACCCGCTTAACACGTTCAGGCAAGTTCCTTGCATATGTCATCTATGCTGTTATATACAAATTCACCCGAAAGCTTTGATAAGGAGGAGATAACATAATCTGAAGATTTTTCCTCTTGCGCATGCAGCAGTATCTCCTCTTTGCGCACAGGGAACTTTAAATCCTTTATCACGCTGTAAACTTCTATGTCGCAAACTATGCCGATATTCTCGCATATCTCATTCGCATTTTTGAAAATCGTCTGGTCATCAAGCTGGTTCAACAGCACAATCGCTGACTCGGAAATGTCCTTTTTCGCTGAAAGCTGATAAATTATCTCTGCCTTACTAGCCGGAAACTTCACCCCCTCAAGCGCTCTTATTATCTCAACACTGCAAAAAAGTTGCATTGCTCCCCCTTTCTAATTTACTCAATCGGTAAACCGATTATCTCACTTAGTGCCACCAGATAAATGTCATAAGTGAAATCATCAAAAAGTACCATCCGTGCCTCTTTTATGCCAACATTCTCGTTCAAAAAGTCAACGATGGCTCTAATTGCAATGCACGAGGCCTCATTAACTGGATATCCATAAGCACCTGTGCTTATGGAAGGGAATGAAATCGCCTTCAAATTATTATCAACTGCAAGTTTAAGCGAGTTCACATAGCATGACCTGAGCATTTCTGGCTCACTGTTCGAGCCCCCATGCCATATTGGCCCCACAGTGTGAATAACATATCTTGCTTTCAGTTTTCCCCCAGTAGTGATCACGGCCCGTCCAGCTGGAAGCCTGCCCTGTCTTTTAACGATCTCAACGCACTGCTCCAGGATCTCGGGCCCACCTGCACGATGGATTGCTCCATCAACTCCTCCTCCACCCATGAGGCTAGAGTTCGCCGCGTTTACTATTGCGTCCGTGTCCTCTACAGTTATATCACCTTTTTTAATCGTCAAGACCGAACTGCCAACATCTACAGATTTCATTATAACCACTTGAATTCTTTAGCTGACTTTACCATAAATGATCCCATTTTTTAACCATTTGATGCACTTTTAAAAGGAAAAAACCTTTGAGAGCAGAATAAATAAAAGAACAGGTGAATTAATGAAAATCATTAAAAGATTATCAATATTTCTGGCAACCATACCGATACTGTTAATAGGCCTTACTGCCAACGCGGAAAGCGTTACTGGCCCCTCAGTAACGATTACAGGTAATAGCAGCTTCCAGGCACAGGATGGAAATGGCAATATAATCGCAACTTTCTCAGCCAGGGAAGATGTAAAGGTGACCTACTCTCAGAGCCAATACTATATTTCTTCAGAAAATGGCTTCAATGGTCAGGTGCAGGGTCACGTAAGGTTCATCCCCATCAATGGAACCATCCTGGAGGTCAAGGAGATGCGATCGGTTGGTTACAGCAGATATCGCGGAATTCTGGAAATCAAGTTTTCAAACACATCCAATAGATTGTGGGTAATAAACGAGCTCTCATTCAGGGATTATTTAAGTGGCATCGGAGAAGAACCCGAAAACTACGGAGGAGGAGATCTGGACGCGTTGATGGCCGCTGTAATCGTCTATCGAAGTTATGCATACGCAGAAAAGATTACCTGGAGAAAGTTTGGCAACGAACCCTTCGACATCTCCTCCTCCACCATCTTTGCAAAACCTTATGTGGGTGCGAGCCAGTGGTACATCGGCTATTACAGGGAAACATTTGGTAGCAACTTGAGTAATGCTGTTTTAAACACAAACGGCATATGCGTAATTTATAATCCAACTGGAGCAGTTGCAAAGACGCCCTTCTACTCCAAATCGGATGGCAATACAAGGTCAAGCACACTTTACCCCTGGTGCCAATCAGTATCCGAGCCATACGATCTCCCGCCATACGCAAGCAGCGCTGCGCTGCTTGGACACGGACTCGGCATGAGCATGTTTGGAGCAGAAAAGAGGGTAAAAGCGGGCTATAGCTATGAAGACGTCATCAAATACTACTTTTCAAACATAAGCCTGTCCAGGATATTCGATGATAACAGCCAGACCATCAGGGTAGGCATATTCAGCACCGCTGATAATCAGACGACGAGCAGCAGTAACCTGGCCTCATCCAGCACGCAGACAATAAACATTGCGGACATATCTTTTTCAAACATCTCTGATGGCGCAAAAGTGGGAAAAACTTACACGGTAAAGATAAGCACAACTTCAGATGTGAAAAGGGTTATATTTTATCTGGACGGCACACTTGAGAAGTTCGACAAGAAAAAACCGTTCGCATCAAGGATTAGATTTAGTGAGGGACAGCACACAATTACAATCGTAGGAATGGATAAGAAAAACAATATACTGGCTCAAGAGGAGATTACCGTATACAGATGATACATATATTCATTAGAAAAACAATATCATTATTTATTTTACTGAGTGTTTTTGTTTCAGTTTTGTTTATCAGCGGTCTTGCAAATGCACAGGAAGGCCAGCCAATCATAATTACAGTTGACCCTGGACATGGTGGCGGTGACCCGGGAGCAACTGGCCCAAGTGGACTTACCGAAAAGGAAGTCAACCTCGATATAGCCCTCCAGTTGAAAGGCCTGCTTGAGGCAAACGGATATGCTGTGGTGATGACCAGAGCTGATGATTCTAACCCGTCACTTGAGAGCAGGGTGGCTGTAGCAAACAGCAGTGGAGCAACTTTATTTGTAAGCGTACACAATAACGCATTCACAAATCCTGAGGCTAACGGTACTGAAACCTGGTACACACCATCTCAATCTGCCCTTTCTGGTGCTCTAGCGAAGTCTGTTCTTGGCGGAGTTGTAGATGCTATTGGACTCAGAAGAAGAGGAGTTAAGGAAGGCAATCTTTATGTCACAAAAAACACAATTATGCCCTCAGTACTTGTAGAATCTGCCTTCATCACAAACCCTAACGAAGAAAATCTACTTAAAGATGCTGGATTCAGAGGGTTAATTGCAGCTGGGATTTTCAACGGCATAATTAATTTCCTGAGCAGCGCGGACCTTTCTGCGATAACGAACGCTCCAACCCAGTCACAACCACTACCCGATATTGCCTTCAATAACATCGCAGACGGTGCAGTTGTACCAAGAAAATATACCGTCCTTGTCGACACAACGCCAGAGATCAAAAGAGTGGCTTTCTATCTCGACGGTAAACTTGAAAAATTGGACAAAAAAGGACCTTTTAAGGATAAAATCAAATTTGGTAAGGGTGAACACATCCTAACCATTGTGGGAATGGACAAAAAAAACAACTGGCTTGTCCAGAAAGAGATCAAGGTCATAAGACAGTAAATATAGTTTAATTACAAAATTAATAACGCGAGAGATCTACTTTATTTGGTAGATCTAAAACAAAACCTTCCAATAACTTAATAAGTTTTAAAATATCTAGCATATTGCAGCACTCTAATGGAGTGTGTGTATACCTGGTAGGAAAACCCAACTCAATAGATGGAATTCCATTGCCCTCTAATTGTAAAAAAGAAGCATCCGTGAGACCACCATACAAAACATTTTTCTGTACATTAATACCAGCTTTAATTGCATATTCCTCAACTATTTTTCTCAACTTAGGATTAGGAATAACACCGCCTAAAGTCCCTCTTCCATGAAAGCTATAAGAGCTTACAGCAGGACCTTTATCTAATGAAACATCTGTTTTGTCTATATCAGGTGTATCACTTGCAATCACGACATCTATCGCTATTGAGAAATCTGGATTAATTTTACGTGCAGCTGGCAGAACACCCCTTAAATTAAATTCTTCTTGTACTGTTGCTACGATGAAAACTTCTGGATTAAATTTTTTATCTCTAAGTAATTCTATAAGTCTTAAAAGTATTAAACAGCCCCCTCTATTGTCTATCGCAGGAGAAAAAATTATAGGGCCATTTTCAAAGAACTTTCTAGAATAAACTAGAATATTGCCAACATCTATCCCTGCATTTAAAACTTCCTCATAACAAGAAAAACCCATATCAATATAAACTTTGTCAATTGGTATCACATTATATCTTTCACTGATCGGAGTTACGTGATGGGACTTAGTACCCACAACTCCTTCTATCATTTTTCCTTCCTTATTTATAATCACTAAATTACAACCGGATAGCACTATCTCAGGTATGCCTCCAACTTTCTCAACCATTAAATAGCCTTCTTTACTTATTTTTCGGATAACTAAACCAACCTCGTCCATATGTGCAATAATCATTACTTTTGGCTTACCATCAGGATCACCTAATCGAACTATTACATTCCCCAATGGATCTATTTCAGGCTTAATACCTAAGTCTTTAACTCTATCAGCTATATACTTAATTACTGGTTCTTCGTAACCCGAAGGTGCACATATCGAAGTTAGATCTTTAAGTGTTTTCTTCAATTCAATCAGTTCGTTCACTTTTAAATACTCCTTATTACAAATTAGATATATTTATTAATTCATTTGTTATTTCACAAGTTTTTTTATATAAGTCTTTATAAATTCTAAAATACTCATTATATTTATTCGAATTTTCTGGGATTGGTTGTATCTCTTTCGAATATTGAATCCAATGCATGATATTCTCTATAGACTTAAAATTGCCTATACCTAAAGCTGCTAAAAATGCGTCCCCATAGGATGCTCCAATATTTATTTTGGGTACAAATTGAGGTAATCCTATAACATCACTCACTATTTGTAATAGAATGTAGCAATTAGATCCCCCACCAACAGCAACTATCTTATTTGTATAGGGATAATTTCTATTTATAGCTTCTACATTATCCTTTATGCCATAAGCTATAGACTCCAATATCGCTCTAAAAATATTATTCTTATTATGACTTAAACTTAAACCTATAATTACCCCTCTTGCTTTTGGATTATTAATCGGCGTCCTCTCACCACTGAAGTAAGGTAATATTATAATTCCTTCTGAACCAACAGGTATTTTTTCAGCCATTAAATCCAAATCCACGTATGAACTTTCGTTTATTAAATTTCTATACCATTCCATTAGTGAACCAATTGTGGACATCCCAGCTAAAATCGTATATTTATTTGGTACAATGTAAACTGAAGACCATAAATTCTTTGTCGTTATAATTTCATCTACAATCTTTATAAAAAACCCACTGCTTCCATACATTATCATTAAATCGCCTTTTTCGATAATTCCAGCACTTAATGCTTCTGCCGCTGCATCCGCTGTACCTGCTATAACTTTAGTGCCTTTTTTTAAGCCTGTCTGCCTTGATGCTTCTTCATTGACCTCCCCAATAACTTCATGTGACCATGCCAAATTGGGTAACAAATCTATATCAATTTCAGAATATAATTCATTTGTCCACGTTCTTCTTTTTAAATCAAATAGGGGACTAAAAGCTGCTGCAGTATAGTAATCAATTACAGCTTTCCCCGTTAACTTAAAAGTTAAATATGTAGTTGCAGTAACAATTTTCTTTGCCCTTTCAAATAATGAAGGTTCATTACGTTTAAACCATAAAATTTTAGGACCTGCTGATTGAGTTGATAATAATGAACCGCAAAATTTTAATAATTTTTCTTCATCTATTGAATTATTTAATTCTTCAACTTCTCTAACTGATCTTGTGTCAATACCATATAAAATAGCATTCCTAAGAGGATTCCCGTAATTATCTAATGGTAATACCGCTGGCGCAATCGCACTACAACCAATTGCAGAAATATATTTGTTACTAATACCAGAATTAGACAAAATATCTCTAGCTAAAAATACAAAATCATTCCACCATATATTAGGATCATGTTCTGCATAGCCTGACTTAGGGATAATTAATCTATGGCTACATTTTGACTGAGCACATATTTTACCGCTCTCATTAACCAAAACACCTTTTGAATTATACGTTCCTATATCAATACCTAAAAAATACTCTTTAACCATTTAAGTTTTTAAAAAATCAATAATTCCTGCATTCAATAGCTGTCTCAAACATTGCCATAATATTTTTAGGTGGTGTATTGGCTTGGATATTATGGATAGAAGCGAATATAAATCCACCATTTGGCGCAAAATCCATTATTCTTCTTTTAACCTCATCTTTCACTTGAGCAATATTTCCTTGAAGCAATATTCTTGGATCACACCCTCCGCCCCAAAAGGATATCTTTTCTCCAAAGATATCCTTAAGCCTTTTTGAATCCATATTTTCAGCATTAACTTGAACAGGATTTAGTATATCTACACCGCAATCTATTAAATCAGGTATCACCCAGTCAATCGAGCCACAACAATGAAAATATATTTTTGCTTTCGTTTTTGATTTAATAAACTTGATTAGTTCTTGGTGATAAGGTTTAAGCAATGATTTATAAAGGTTAGGATTGAACATTGGTCCTTGCTGGCTCCCAAGATCATCACCAATTTGAACAGCATCAATATAATCTCCTACTTCAGAAAGAATTAACCCCCAAAAAGATTTATTCCACCACAACAATTTATCAAAAAGAGCTTCTACAAAATCTTTATTTAGAGCCAAATCTATATAAGCTTGCTCAAATCCTCTTAAGAACCATAAATTTTCCCAAAAACCGACAGTAGAGTTAAATAATATTATTGCTTTATCGCAATTAACATATAAATCTAAAATCTCATTTTTTAAACCTTTAATTCTTCCTTTATCACTTGGATCAGGAAAATCATATTCTTTCAAATCCTCTAATGTAAAATCTTGCATTGCTGGTTTTTTTATATCATAAAAAAATCCGTTTTTTGGCCTTACCCAAACATTTCCCCATTCATCTCTCCATTCATCTTTTTCTGGTTCAATCTCTAACTTCCAAAAAGATGGTGGCTTAGGATAAACTCCAACTATATCCACCTCAAACATGTTTAATATTCTTCTATCGGGAAATACAATCTGTTGACAAATCTCCTGGATCTCAGTATCGGGTCCATCTAAACCTAAAAATTTCTTCAAATTTTTATGAGCATAAGCATGCAAACTGGTGTGAACTCCGCCAAAGTCAATTGGAATTTTATCAGGCTCTTTGTGATCTAGCGAAAAAAGGATTCTTTCCTTTGACGTCATATCTTCAGTTACATCCTTTCTATGCTAGTATTATTTCTTCTCGCCATTAAAAAATTTATAGCCATTATTATGATTATTAGTGAGCCCCAAATTATATCGACCAAAAAAACATTTTTACCAATTGTTAAACCAAAAATATTTAAACCACTGGAAATCATTTGTAAAATTAGGATAGCTAAGATTAAACCCTGTATTGTTCCAAATCCACCTGCAATGCTTGTTCCACCTAAAATTACAGCCAATATACTCTGCAGCAAATAGGATGAACCATAATCAGCTTTTGCAGAATTATATCTAGATATCATTATTACTGCAGCGATTCCACATAATAATCCTGAGAAAACATAATTTTTCAATATAACAATTTTATTTTTTATACCCGAAAACATACTAGCAGTAGGATTAGAACCTATCATATATATAGAAAACCCATAACTTGTCTTCATAATTATAAAAACAATAATCACTGTAATAATAAAAATTATAAAAGGAACCGGTACTTTAAATATCGTAGCATTCCCTATCCATAGAAATTGCTGCGGAAATCCAGTAACTCCCCCCGCAGTCCCACCTGCGATTCTTAATGATATGCCATGGAAAAAAGTAAGAGTTCCTAAAGTAACTAAAATCGGTGAAACTCCAATTCCACCTATCATAAAGCCATTTATTAAACCACAAAGAAGCGATGTCACAATCATTGCAAAAATAGTAACAATGATCCAGATTAAAACACCATTTTGATCCGTCTGCTTTGCCGCAAAATTAACTAATAATATCGCTCCGACTACCCCAGAGAGACTCGCTGTATTTACAGTCGATAGGTTTATACCGCCCGATATTATTGATAAAAACATTGCTAATGAAAGTATTCCAAACTCCGGTATCTGATAAGCCATAGATTGAAAATTTCTAAAACTTAAGAATTTTTCAGGAGTTAAAATAGACATAGCAGTAAAAACAATAGCAAAAATAACTAAAAGCAATATAATATTAAAATGCTTTCGAACCATATAAACCCCGCATTCTATTATTAATTAATCGAAACTAACTCTTATTCTTTTACTTTCAATATATCTTCTCTGAATAGCATCGATACTGATACTTATCATAATTAACAGTCCGATGATAATTTCATGCCAAAATGAAGAAACTCGCGTTAATATTAATCCCCTATTCATAATAGCTACAAAAAGACTTCCCAAGACAGTTCCAAAAACTGTCCCTGTCCCACCTTGAATACTAGCGCCACCCAAAACTACTGCTGCAATAACTGGAAATTCAATTCCCGTAAAAGACCTGGGGTCAACAACTTCCGCAATTGTTATATTTAATACACCAGCAATTCCGGCTATTAACCCTATGTAAATATATATAAACATTTGAATTTTAAATATATTGAAACCTATTCTAAATGCAGATTCCTGGCTACCACCTATTGCGTAAATTCCTCTACCCAACGTTGTATATTTCAATATCAATAATGTAACTATAATAACAACAATATAGAAGTATGCTTGTATTGGTATTCCTAAAATGTATATTCTCCCAAATTCGATAAACCATTCTGGTAATTCATATATCCAAACTCCTCCAGTTATTAAAAATAAAGAACTTCTAAATATACTCAATGTACCTAAAGTGACTATAATTGTAGGAATCTTCAGTTTCGATACTAATACACCATTAACTGCGCCTAAAATCATTCCCACAGTAGTCCCAATAAGAAAAGAGGTAAAAATATTACCTCCATATACTGTCATAAATTTACCGGCTATAAACATAGCAACTGTTGCTATAGCCCCAAAAGAAATATCAACCCCTCCAGAAAGAACGGCAACAAAAACTCCCATTGCAAGAATACCAGGAATTGAGATTGTTTTTAAAATATCACTAACATTCTCAAAACTAAAAAATGACCTGTTGAATGAAGTAATAATAATCGTAAAAAAAATAATTACAAATAATATATAAATTTCTTTATTTTTTAATACTTTCATATTTACCCATCTAAATTTCTAACCCAATATTGATTTTTCCATGATTTCATCTTTTGTAACTTCTTTAGAATCATATTCCGCTACTATTTTCCCTTTTTTCATTATGATTATTCTGTTACAGTTATTCACGACTTCTAATGCTTCGGGTGATATCAAAAGAATTCCAATGCCCTTCTTAGCCAAATCATGAAGTATCTCAAATATTTCACTTTTCGCGCCCACATCTATCCCCGCTGTAGGATTATCTAATATTAGAACTTTTGGTTTCGTAGCTAACCATTTAGCAATTGAGACTCTTTGTTGATTTCCACCTGATAAGTTCAATACACTTATTTCCATATAAGGAACTTTGATATTTAACTTCTTGATCCAATATTCAGTTAATTCTTTCCCTTTTTTAATATTTAATAATCCAAACTTATTTAACAATTTCTGTAAAACTGTAATAATCAAATTTCTGATAACGGATTGACTCATAATTAAACTTTCATTTTTCCTATCTTCAGAGATATAAGCAATGCCGTATTTTTTTGCTAAAGCAGGATAACCAATTTTTACTTTTTGATTCTCAACATATATCCCCCCCGAGGTTGGCATGTTCAGGCCAAAAAGAGATTTTGCTAATTCAGTTTTTCCAGAACCCAATAATCCAGTTATTCCTAAAATTTCTCCAGAATGTAATTTAAAACTAATATCTTTATAATTACCTAACTTAGTTAAACCTTTAACCTCTAAAATTAAATTTCCAAATTCCTCGGGAATATACTTTTTTTCTGAAACTTCTTTGCCGGTAATTAGAGAAATTAATTTTTTGCTATCAATATCGCCCTTTTCGTAAGTACCAATTATGCTACCGTCTCTTATTACCGTAATAACATCTGCTATGGTTAATACTTCATCTAGTTTGTGGCTAATAAATAGAATTGATACATTACCACTTTTCATCAAATTCTTTATAATATTAAAAAATGTTATAACTTCATTCTGTGACAACGCCGATGTTGGCTCATCCATTATTAGTAATTTAGCATCACCACTTATGGCCCTAGCTATTGCTATTACCTGTTGATTAGCAATTGAGAGATTACCAACAATGGTATTCATATCGATATCAATACCTAACTTATTAATAATTTCCCTTGATTGTTTTTTTACCAATCCCCAATTTACAATATGGCGACTTTCTTCAATAATCTGTGGCAGCGAGATATTTTCACTAACAGACAGGTTCTCAAATAATGAAAAATCTTGAAATATAACTGCAACTCCTTTGCGCATTGCATCTATTGAATGCAAAAAATTTATTGGCTTTCCTTCAATAAGTATTTTCCCTCCCGGATCTGGTTGTAACACCCCGGCAATAATTTTGATTAAGGTAGATTTACCCGAACCATTTTCACCAACAAGACCATGTATTGTATTCCTATTAATAACTAAATTCACATTTTTAAGAGCTTTAACCCCGGGAAAAGTTTTATTTAAATTTTCAACAGTCAATAGCATTTGGTTCAAAGAACTAGAAACTCCTCAGTAAATAGGAATGAATTGTAAAAATATTTCAAATAGATTTAAGAAATACTTATTATATTTTTGGTCAAGTGGCCGAACTAGATATTAGTTCGCCACTTGACCTTATTTACTACAGATGCATGTTTTGTTAGAATCTACAACCTTTAAAAAGGATAATCATCTACGTTCTCTGCAGTAAAGTCCGTATAACTGCCTGGAATTATTACCTTCCCATCTACTCTAATTTTACCAAATCCAGGAACCTCCATACCATCAGTAACAGGTTGTCCCTCTAAAGTTAACATAGCCACATATGCTGCAACAATAGAAATACCTTTCGGATCCCATAAAGAAGCAATACTTAACGAACCATCCTTTAAATACTCTTTGCTCATTGATGGTAATCCTGTACCTACTACTGCTATCTTTCCAGCAAGACCTTTTTCCCTAATTGCTTTTGCTATTCCCGGCGGATTTCCAGCTCCTAGACCTATAAAACCCTTCAAATTAGGATATGTCTTTAATAGATCAATAGTTTTACTATATGCTACTTCTAATTTTTCATCCGTGGGTATTCTCTCAGTAACCAGCTTCAAATTTGGGTACTTAACTTTTGCATACTCTGTACCATAATTAAACCACATAGTGTGATCAGGAGTATCTATTTGACCTGTCAAAACTGCATATTCTCCAGAGTCCCCCATAAATTGAACAAGGGTATCCCAAATATGTTCTCCAAATTCTTTGTCATCAAGAGATCTAACATCCCAGGTTATAGCAGATTCATCCACTGGAGAACTGTATGCCATAGTCAAAATACCGCTATCCATTGCTTTTTTAAGGACAGGAACCATTGAATTTGGATCTATAGCACATGCCAATATTGCATCTACATTTTTGGCAATAAGGTCCTCTATAATTTTTACCTGTGCACTCGAATCAAAATCAATCGCTCCTATTTGGTAGGCATTTATTCCAAATTTTTCTGATGCCTCTTTTAAACCTTGTGCGCCTCTATCAAAATATGGCGTAGGCGCAAGTTTAGGCACATCCACTATTACCCACTCCTTTGAAGCCTTTGTAATGACACCTCCAGTTGTCTCAGTTGTAGTCTCTGAAGCTGGTGCTGCAGTCTCCGTGGCCGGTGCAGCGGTTTCCGTTGCAACAGTACCAGCAGGTTTACATCCAGCTAAAGAAAACACAAACACCACTGAAACCGAAACAGCCAAGACAACTAGCATTTTTAAATACTTTTTCATCTAATTCCCTCCCTTTGACCAAACATTGTGAATTTGTCTCACAAGAACCTGTTAAAGAAGCCTCACCTCCCCTGTATAGTTTTTCGAAATATTTTTCATCGATTAATTTCTTTCAATTTAATTAAAATATGGAACAATTATTAATTAATTTATTAATTACATATTTATTAACCAAAGGAACAAAATATTGACATTTATTGTTTTTAATTGTAAAGTAAATAAAAATAAAAGTCAACTAAAAGTACAAAAATAATGTTCTAATACTTTAACTATATGATAAGAGCAGAAAGACAAGCGAAAATATTAAAATTAATAAGAGAAAAAGGCTTTGTTGAGAACAAAGAACTTCAAGAGTTGTTCAAAGTTACTCCTATTACTATTAGAAGGGATTTGAAAGACCTTAGTGAGCAAAACTTAGTAAGACTTGACCATGGAGGAGCAGCTGACGTAAACGTTGTGGGCTCATCCATTGAGCCTCTATATAGAACAAAAATGTATCTGAACGTTGAGAAAAAACATGCAATAGGAACTGCCGCAAGCGAGTTAATAAACGATGGAGAGACTATATTTCTTGACTCTGGAACGACAACCCTGCAAATAGCACAGAGCTTGCGGACTAAAAGACTTACAAATCTCACTGTAGTCACCTACGACATTAAAATAGCAGATGAACTATGTACAACAGAAAATATCAATGTTTTAGTTCTGGGAGGAACATTAAGAAAACATCTATATTCTTTATATGGTCCATACACCGAATATGTTTTAGAAAATTTAAGAGCAAAGAAGGCATTCTTAGGAGTTGATGGTGCAAGCAAGGAAAACGGCATATCAAATGCAAACGTTGAAGAAGTGCCCATCAAACAATTAATAATCCGCAATAGTGACGAAGTCATTTTAGTATCAGATTCCACAAAATTTAACAAAGATACATTTTGTAGAGTCTGCTTATGGGACCCGATTGACTATGTGATAACTGATGACAGTATACCAAAAGACTATTTAGAATTTTTTGAACTAAAAAATATTAAATACAAAATAGTAAACCTCACTAAAGTCTAAATTCTAAAAAGGAGACATCGTGAAAGAAGAAACTTTCAAATCAACTTTTAAGACGAACAAACCCGTAATTGGCATGGTACATTTCAGAGCATTGCCTGGTAGTCCGCTCTATGACAAAGAAGCAGGAATAAAGGGCATACTGAAATCACTAGAAAATGACTTAGTTGCACTTCAAGAAGGTGGAATTGACGCTGTTATGTTTGGCAATGAAAACGATCGTCCTTACCAGCTAAAGGCTAATCCAGCCACCATCGCCGCCATAAGCTATATAATTGGCAAGCTATCACCAGCAATTAGAGTTCCTTTTGGAGTTGATGTATTATGGGATCCTATTGCCACTTTAGCTGTAGCCAAAGCAACAGGAGCACAATTCGCGAGAGAAATTTTTACTGGTGTCTTCGCTGGTGACCTTGGGCTATGGAACACCGACTGTGGAGAAACATTTAGATTCAGACGTGTTATAGATGCTGACGATATAATCCTGCTTTTCAATATTAATGCGGAATTCTCGACCATACTTGAAACCAGGCCATTAGAGGAGACAGCTAAGAGCGTCGTCTTCTCATCGCTGCCGGATATTATTTGTGTATCAGGTGGCATCACAGGCGGAGAGGTTAGTTTACCCACATTGAAAAAAGTAAAGGAAACTATCCCGGATACAAAAGTAGTCGCTAATACAGGAGTAACCGTAGACAATATAGAACCAATAATAAAAGCAGTTGATGGAGTAGTAGTTGGTACAAGCTTAAAGAGAGATGGGATTACCTGGAATGAGGTCGAGAAAGAAAGAGTAATTAATCTAATGGAAAAAGCTAAGAGGGCACGAGGTTCAAACTAATTCAAAATCAAAATATAAAATGAATGAGTATCTATTATGCATTGACATTGGCACCACTACTGCTAATCATGGTTTTTGAGACATAACTCCTACCTTCGCCGTCCCATCTGACACCTTGAAATCAAAGTTAACACTTTAACGTTTTAGAGTCAAAATAATTAGTCAAAAAAGTACTTAAAAACACATCGTCTGTTGACCTGCAAGATTTAACAAATATAATTATCTAATTATTTTAAAAGGGTTTCCCATTTTTTGATTTCTGGCATTAACTATAAGGAAAGAGAAGAAAATGAAGTACTTAGGTTTTGATTTCAGCCCAAAAAAAATTATAGACAATCCTTCTGATAAGGAGCTTCGTCGGGTTGCGCTTGCCCAGGATGGCATGATAACCCAGTTTGGCAACCTGGCTGTGATCACAAGAGTAAGAAACAGGAGCGCGAAATTCACCGAGATAAAGGACTCGGAACTAAGTCAGAGTGATCACGAACTGCTGTCACAGGTCTTCGATCATATAAAAACGAGAGAAATGATACAGCTGGATAGAACGATGTGCATGACCGAAGAATATAAGGTATCCTGCAGAATCTACGTCTGCTCTGAGTTTGCAAGACTCCCGCTGATGTGGGGCAACACGCTCTTCCTTCCAGAGGGCAAGGAACCTGTTATGACTACAATAGTTGTACCTGATTGGCCGGAAAGGAAGGTGTGGGTATTCCCATCACACGGATTAACGATAATCCTGGGATCGGATTACAAGGGTGAGATCAAAAAAAGCATGCTGCGCATGATAATGTACATTTACAAAAAAAAGAAAATGCTTGGCCTTCATGCTGGAGCAAAAATAATCAAGGTAAAAAAGAATGGTGCTTTAAAGGACACGGGCTTTTTATTCTTTGGCTTGAGCGGAACGGGAAAGACCTCCCTATCATGTCATTCGCACTGGCTCAAACACCCCGAAGGTGTGACTATCAGACAGGACGACGTGGTCATCCTTCGACCTGATGGAAGCTGCATCGGAACTGAAGATTCCTATTACGTCAAAACCGATGGGCTTGAGCCCCACTCGCAGCCGCTGCTTTATGCTGCTGCCATATCACCGAGGGCAATCCTTGAAAACGTTTTTGTCAAGCCTGATACGGGCGAGGTTGACTTCTTCGACCAGACGCTCACATCTAACGGCAGGTGTATGGTGAAGCGTTCCGATGTTGCGTTCACTGATGACAGGATCGATCTGGACAGAATAGATGCGATCGTGTTCATAACAAGGAGATACGATATAGTCCCACCAGTAGCAAGGCTGAACGCACAATGGGGATCAGCGACATTTATGCTTGGTGAGTCAATTGAGACATCCGCTGGCGACCCCACACAAGCAGGAAGGACACTGAGAGTCGTCGGCACCAATCCGTTCATAATCGGATCGGAAGCCGAGGAGGGCAACATCTTCCTCGATATAATGAAAAAAAATCCAGGCATAAAATGCTATATGCTCAACACTGGCTGGGTGGGCGATCAGGACAAAGGTGTGAAGATAAGCGTCTATGATTCTGCGAAAATCATCGAGATGATGGCCAGGGATGAGATCTCCTGGAAGCAGGATGACTTCTGGGGGTACGAAGTCCCAACAAACATCTCTGGAATTGACGTTAGCAGGTTTGACCTTGACAACTTCTATAGCCAGGAACAGCAGGAAGAGATGAATATGAAGTTTAAAGAGGACAGGCTCAACTGGCTGTTGAGGTTTCCAGAGCTTGATGCATCAATAGTAAACGTTCTGAGATAAGTAAGTACTCATTTGTATATTTTAGTCAAGAAGCCTGTGCATGAGTATAAATTGGGGAAAGGTCGATTCTATCAACATTTCCTCTTTTAATTGTTGATGAGAGCTTATCTATAACCTCCGTTTTAACAGTAAAGTACAGTATCTGCCAGCCGCTCTTCGCAAGCTCTTGCAGAACATCCAGTTGATTTATAAGTCGCTCCTCATCTGAAGTTAGAAATGGATCATCGAATATAAAAAAGCCGGGCTCCTCCTTTAAAACAATATCCGCAAGCGATAACCTTATCGCAAGATATAGCTGATCAAAAGTGCCCTGGGATAGATCACCTGCTCTGAACCTGACACCATCGTTGCGTTCAACAATTACTATGTCTCCATCCGGCTCAAAATTCACGTTCACGTAATCCCCACCCGTAATATATTTGAAATATTTTGTAGCCTTACTCCCCTCTCCAAATAGATCTTTCACCTTTTGGCTCTCGTCAGCAGATATCTCCTCAAAAATCCTGATGGCATGTTGAGCCACCTGCATCTCCTTCAAGTAAATGTCAACTATTGACCGTACTCTCTCTTTCACGTTGATAAGGTCAGAGAAATAATTACAATAGACCTCTTCTCCACCAACGACATCAGAGGCAATCCTGCCTACATCGCTCAAACCTATTTTGGTTTCCATCAGCTTTTGCCTGAGACTTTCTATTTCATCCTCAAGATTTTTGATCCTGAGCCTGGATTCATCGTAATTTTTAGAATTAAAGATCAATCCCTCGCTTTTCCCCTTATAGCCCTCAAGCTCAGCCAACTTTTCCTTCCAGAGCTTCATCTTGTCTTCCAGCGTTTCACCATTGCTTCCGTGCAGCATATCTAAAATGCTCATGCTCGCATTCATCCCTACATCAAACTTCTTTTTCAGATTAAACTTTCGCAGGTAATCATCGAGGCTTTCTGCGCCACTTTTGAGTTTTATCTCACTTATATTCTCCTTCAAGCTATTGATAAGAGTTATATTATTCTCAACATCCTTCTTCAAAATCCCGATTTCTGCCTCTATCTCAGTAACTTTTTTATGTTCCTCATCAAGTGCTGTTCTTCTAGAAGCATGTTCATTTTCGAATTGAGCAATTTTACTCATGACATCGAGCACTCTTTCCGCTTCAAAGCCAAGTCGGGCTGCTTCAAACAAAATCTCCGATTGCAATTTTCTATATCTCCCATTTTTTGAAAGCTGAAGCATGATAAAAATGCCTGAACCAATGAGCGCAGCAAGAGAAAAAACAGCAATAATTAGCAAGAAGACTGGCCTTAAAAAGGCAAACAATATCAATGAGATCACTGAAATGATACCAGCTAAAATCATCAACGGGATCATCGGCGACCATGGCTTACCTACCCCAGGTGCTACCTTTTCGATCTCCTCAAATTGGGCTAATTTGTACTTCAGCTTCTGATTTAACCCTTTATAGATCTCCTCGGAGCCCTTGAACTTGCGGGTGTTTTCAGCATAAATCGCAATTCTCTCATCATATTCTGTTTCCAGCTTACCCAGTCTGTTAGTCTTGCTGTGCAGATCCTGCTCTGCCCTCTCAATGTCTCGCAGCGAATCCCGCCACGCCTGAAGACCATCTGCTGAAAAACTTTCAATTGCAGGCAGAGCTTCCATAGCTCGCTCGATGTTTCCTATCTCTTTTAATGTCCTTTCGTAGGACTCCCTGTTTTTTGCATCCTCCAGGCTTTTAACCCCTACTTTTTCAAGATCAAGTTCGGCTTTTTTAGCCGATATC
This sequence comes from Actinomycetota bacterium, assembly GCA_023488455.1. The sequence goes on from JAMDDV010000035.1 coordinate 56,759, forward strand.
TCCTCCTCTATCCTGTCGAGCCCCTCTTCCTGGCTCTTTATCAACAGGTTATCTATCCTTTCAATCAGCTCTCTTCCGGAATCGACCTTGCTCCTTGCTCTTCCAGCCTCCTGATTATTTGAAAGGCCAGCATCGCTGGTGGGATTTGTCAGCCTTCCAAGCTTTTGCAGCACCTTCTTTATCTTCACAATCTCACGTGTGCGCAACCCCGTGAGCCGCTCGGTTACATCGCCAAAAACCTTCTCTTCCTCAGAGATCGCCAGATCAGCATTCCTTATCACGAATATGTTCCTTGCACTTGACGCCGTCACATCAAAAAGGCTGGTAATGTCGCCTTTTTCTGGAAGCTTGAATTCTCTTCCATCGAATCCCTGAATAATAAGATAGCCGTGCGGCTCCTCTTCCACCCTGTCCAGTCTATCAAATATCTTGCGATCTCCCTTCCTGTTCAGGAGAAATTTAATGATCGCATCTATGGCCAGGGTCTTGCCGGACTCATTCTTGCCAAAAAACAGAGTGAAATTAGATTTCTCCTTAAACGCAAAATCATTTATGGGGCCATATCTCTGAATTAAGAATTCCCTTATCCTCAAATATCTGTCTCCATCATAGCTTTAATCGCCATATTCAAGATCTCGGCTTTCATGTCCTCATCATGCTCGCTAACTTTCAACCTGTCCTCAAAAGACCTGTATAGATCACTTTGAAATATCCGCCCCACATCCCTGACTAAAAAAGAAAAATTCTCAATGCTGATCTTTCTTATCTTTATGGTTTTATCTATCATCTTCTTAAGTTCTACTTCGTTCGAATCAGCATATCCAGAGATCTCAAGAAGCAGCTTCGCGTTGTCAGGAACAAGGCTCAGTTCCCCATCTATAAGCTCTTCAAGGTTTCCATTCTTAAACGGATCAATCCTTATTTTTAAATCACAATAATACATTGTGCTTAAAGAATATTCTTTAGGAACATGACCTACATCAAAAATATTTGCTTTGCGCTCACCAGTTTCCCTTCTTGATATGGAAACCGGAGAACCAGGATAGATGAAATAAGACTCATCACCGATCTTTCTAACATCGAAACGTGAATGAAAATGGCCCGCAAGCACATAATCGAGACCAAGACCGCTAAAATAGGACAGCCTAACAGGCATATATCGACGCGTACCCTCACCGCCAAAATCATCCGGTGAATAGAACGAATCCAAAAGCTCACCATGGAAAATCAGAATATTTTTCCTGTTGGGCAAGCAGACCTCACTCAAACTTCTTATTTTAGCAATCAGCTCATCATCATCGATATCCTCAAACGGAAAACCGATCAACCTCGCATCTGGATACTCAATAGCTGAATAGGGTTTTTGATTCAGAACCTTTACATTCTCACCGAAATACAGACTGGGCGAATAAGAGTTCTTATCATGATTCCCAGGAACTATCAGTATTTCAAAATTGTTGTTTGAGAATAGTTCTCTGATATCAGGCCGTAGCATTTCTGCATCGACATCGAGGTCAAACAGGTCTCCGCTTATGATAAGCAGGTCTATCTTTTCCCTCTTGCCCGCAGAAAGAAGCTCTTTCAGCGCCTGCCATCTTTCATCTCCAACTTTGCTCAAATGAACATCCGCAGAATGAAGTATCCTCATAAAGTTTTATTCCGATAAATTTATTCAAGAAGTTTGCAATTATTTTATTATAACCAGCACCAAGTGAACATTATTTTGATCTTTTTTATTACATATTTAAAAATCATTCAATCCAAACGAATCCAATCCCGCAACTTAATTGAATTGTGTCTACTTATCATATAAAATGTGTCCACTATTATTATAATATATAGACATGGAAACAGTGGGCGTAAAAACACTAAAAAACAATCTAAGTAAATATCTAAAGCAAGTAAAAGATGGAGATAGCATCATAATTACTCAGAATAATCGTCCAATCGCAAAGCTGATCCCCATTCAATACCCTCATCAAAAAGAATTACTTACAATGATTGAAGAAGGCATTGCTTCATGGGGAGGAGGAAAACCACGTGGCGCAACAGCTCCAGTCCATCTCAAAGGAACTAAAACAACGGCTGATCGCGTTATTGAAGATAGAAGATGATCCTATATCTGGATACAAGTGCTCTTGTAAAACTCTACATAGAAGAAACAGGGTTTACCATTATTCGAAACCTTGTAAATAATTCTGATGTAGTTGCAACTTCAAAAATATCTTATGTAGAGTCAAGCGCTGCATTCGTCCGGAACAGAGATGAAGGTGCGATCACCGAAAAAAATTATCACCAAGTTATCAGAGACTTTAAAGTCGATTGGGAGACCTACTACACAATAGACATTTCTGAATCAATCCTATACAGGGCGGGAGATTTGACCGATATTCACAAGATCAAAGCATTAGATGCCATACATCTTGCATCCAGCTTAATCCTATCACACAGACTCCAGAATCCAGTTACATTTGCCTGCTGGGATGCACGCTTCTGGAAGGCGGCCAAAAAAGAAGGCTTCAATATGATCCCAGATAAAATATAACCACAGAGCTTAATCACAAAGCCCTAACTTGTAAAATGAATGTTTAATTAAGGTAAAAAATTTGATCAATGGACCGAATTGATATACAATGTACATACATTGTAATTACATAGAGTACCTATGAAAAGAAAAATATTTAAGACAGGAAACAGTATTGCTTTGGCGTTGCCAAAAGAGTCGCTCGATGCTCTTGAACTAAGTGATGGTAGCTTCGTTGATGTAGAAATTGACGTTGAAAACAAGCGTATGATCGTCTCACCTGTACATGATAGTCTTCTTTCACAGATAGACCAGGAGTTTCAAAAACAGTTAGACGATTTCATCGCTCTGTATAGACCAGCATTAGAGACCTTAGCAAAATAATTGAAATATCTATCCCCACAGCAGGTGCTATTTATCCATTTCAGAATCATACAGGAAACTGGTGGCATTCATGGAATCAGGGATATGGGGTCTCTTCAGTCAGCTATCGCCAGACCACAAGCCTCATTTAATGGCAATGATGCCTACACTGCTATATTTCTCAAAACAGCAGTATTATTTGAGTCCCTTATCAAAAATCATCCTTTTGCTGACGGAAATAAACGTACAGCTATTGCCTCTGCTGACATGTTTCTGCGGCAAAACGGTTTTAGAACTGAGACCAGTCAAGAAGAACTTGTTAGTTTCGCAATGAAAATTGCAGCAGAAAAAGTGAATATTGAATACATTCAGAATTGGTTTAAACAAAATTCAATCAGTATTATCAGAAAATAAATCACCTTTCTACTCTTACAGTTCAAATCCTAATTAACGTAGATATGAATTTATTTAAATGTCTTTTTTAGGACAATTTCTATAGCTCGGCTACCGGACAGGTAATAGTTCTGCTTACTCCCTCTATAGATTGTATCTTGGCTACAACGAACTTGCCCAGGCTGTTTAGGTCAGAAGCTTCTGCTACAGCAATGATGTCGTAGGGACCACAAATAGCATCGGCCGATTTTATTTCGCTTACTTTCTTTACTTCCTCTAAAACTGACGAAAGAGTCCCTCCGTCGACAAGGATCAAAATATAAGCTCGCATCATCTTCCCCCCTCTCCAACATAATCACATTAATTATAATCCAAGAGATGCTAAAATCTATCTCCAGGCCAGCACCTCAGCAATTCCGCATCTTCTTTTCTAACGCATCAAAATCAAGCTTAAAAATGCCAGATTTGGGTGATGATTACAGAAATCAATTTCACATGAGCTAAAATATTTTTTAAAAAATAAGGGATTTTTTGA
>JAMDDV010000032.1 GCA_023488455.1 Actinomycetota bacterium
CCGGATACACCAAAAGCCGAGCTTCTGATGGCGATTGCCGGACCCCTGTCCAGTTTTGTACTTGGAGTGTTTTTTGGAGCGATTTTTTTAATTTTCAGGTTTGTATATTCTGTTAAGTTCATCTCTGTCCCAGTTGGATATCTTGCGTATATCAATGTGATCCTTGGAGTGTTTAACCTTATACCGGGATTCCCTCTTGATGGTGGTAGGGTTCTGCGCGCCATAATATGGTATTCGACGAAAAGCCTGCGAAAGTCAACCAGAATCGCTGCTTCTGTTGGTGAAGGGTTCGGCTTTGTGTTGATATTGATTGGAATATTCTCGCTTTTCAGAGGGAACTGGGGCAATGGGTTATGGCTCATGTTTATCGGCTGGTTTCTGCAGCAGGCTGCTGCCGGAAGCTATGAGCAGGTGGTGATAAGGCAGTCTCTGGCCTCTATGAAGGCTTCTGACATGATGACAAGGGATGTTGTTTCCGTCTCTCCGGATATATATTTAGACGAGCTGGTTCACGAATGGTTTATGCGTTACAGGTTCGGTCGATTTCCTGTTGCTGATGAGAGCCATATCTATGGAATTGTCACAATTCATGATGTGAAAAACGTTCATCGCGATGAATGGGGAGCAAAAAAGGTACTTGAGATAATAAAGCCGATCTCTCCAGACGAGATCTTGAATCCGAATGAGCAGGCATCCGCTGTGCTTGAAAGGATGAGCACAAAAGATATTTCTGAATTCCTTGTCGTGAGCGAGAAGAAATTGGTCGGGATAATTACAAAGAGCGATATACTGAGGACCTTAAAGCTGCGTCAGGCTCTTTCAGAGAATTTTAAATAAGACCCAGGATAAAGATAAATTAAAGTCGCCTTCTTCTACGCAAGCTTTATGAACTTGCCCGCGTTTCTAAAGTCGTTTATGTAAGTCCTTCGATGACGCAGCCCCCAGGACAGAGGTTGCATTGGTAAGACCTTAAATGAAGGACTTTTATATACCTTCATATGGTAGTCCTGCATGTTGTTAGAAGTGATCTTCCTGGATAAGAAGCTGCTCAATATGATTTTTGTCGCGCTTAGACCCAAAGGTATTATCACATGCGGAGTGATGATGGATATCTCTTTGGACAGGTATTCAAGACAACTGGATAGTTCATTTTCAGTTGGGCTGGTCCTCTGCCCGGAACATGGTTGCAAAGTCAGTTCGCAGCTATTATCCCTTCTAAGGAGTCTTATTTTTGAACTCTTTGGTTTACTCCTATCTTTGTGCTCGCACTTTTTTGGCACGCACTTTAATATATAGGTAAAATAGGCTTCTTGTTGTGGGTTCAGATTGATTTCATCCAGTAAGAAATCAAGAAAGTTCGAAGTTCTCTTTTCGCTAAAAGGTTTGCCCTGTTCCTCTGAATCATCGATATCCGGGATGTATCCCAGAAAGATGACCCTTGCGCGGCCCGCCCCCATGCCCGGAACAGAAGTCTTCCTGCACATGTACAGATCCTTGCATTTTTCGCAGTTTAAAATCTCCATCTCCAGTATGTTCAGACTTTCTTGCGGATCTACTGGCATATCGGCTCCTTTATCGTAAAATAAAAATCCCCAATAAATAACTTGGGGATGAATATTTTATATTTTGTTTTAGAATTAAGTCTCGCATAATATTTTAATTATACAATATGTATTATCGTGAGATATGACAGGATAATCATCTTACAAAACAAGGAGAAGTCTTGGGAATACTAATTGTGCCCTCTCTTTTATCTGTTAATCTTGCCTTTTTAGCCGATGATATTGACAAAGTTGAAATGGGCGGTGCAGACGCATTGCATGTTGACGTGATGGACGGACACTACGTGGATAACTTCGCGTTCAGTGCAGATTTCGCTGCAACCGTAAAAAAACACTCAAGGTTGATGATGTCTTCACATCTGATGATAGATAATCCGGACAAATATCTTGAGATGTTCGCAAATGCAGGCAGCGATATCATAGTGGTTCATCCTGAAGTTTGCCATGATGTTTCAAATACATTGAAGAAGATCAAGGAGCTTGGTTGTTCCCCTGGTCTCTGTCTTAAGCCAGATCAACTCTTTGATGTCATAAGACCGTATGTCGGAGAACTAGCGCTTATTCTTTTGATGACCGTAGAGCCGGGCTTCGGTGGACAGAAGTTTATGTTCGAAGTGCTTCCGAAGATAACCGAGGTGCGGGAATATTTAAATAGTATGGGCCTCAGAACCTGCATTGGTTGTGATGGGGGAATAAATCTGAACACGGTCGGCATGGTGGCCAGAGCTGGTGCCGATTATTTAATTGCTGGGAACTCAATCTTTCATTCAAGTAATATTGTTCAGTCAACGAGGGATTTAAGAAAGGCTGCTGAAGAAGCAATAGGTAAAATTTAAGTATTTATTCGGCTTTTAAAGGACAAATTTTTCCAGTGCTTTTGCGACGCCGTTGTCCTCACAGCTTAAGGTGATGTAATCTGCTATCTTTCTTAGCTCCTCCCTGCAGTTTGCCATTGCAATTGATATGCCGGCAAACTCGAGCATATCCTTGTCATTTGATCCGTCGCCTATGGCAAGGATCTCATCTCTTTTAATTCCCATTCTTTCTGACAGGTATTTCAATGCTTTACCCTTTGATGCCTTTGCGCTCAGGGTTTCGATGAGTATGGGAAATGAGTTGGTCAAATATACTTTATCCCCTAACTCGTCCTGAGCTTTTGCCAGGAATTTTTGTAGGACTTCAGGCCTGCCGAGCAATGTAACCTTTAGGACATTTTCATCACAGTGCTCGATGATATCCTCAACAAAGGTGTATTTGCTCACCCATTTGAGCGAAATATCTTTTGCGTTCTCTGGATTAACCTGCCCTTCCGTGATCTCAACGTACAGATCTGCGATGAAGTCGAATAGCTTTCCCCTATCTTCATCTGTCTTTATTTCGTCTTCGGTGTGGATGAAGCTTGCTATCGAAAATGACCTTGCGAGCTCTATGGTTTTAATTGATAAATCTTTCCAAAGTGGCTCTTTGAACCATATCTCGCCTGTCTGCGGGTGCCTGATGAGCGCGCCGTTCTGCAGGATTATAGGAGAGGACAGGTCTATCCCCTCGGTAAGGGCAAGAACGTCGGCAAAGTCCCTCCCCGTTGCTATTACGACCTCGATGCCCCTGGACTTAACCTTTTTCAGGGCAGCAATGTTTTCTTCGCTTATTTTCAAAAAATAATCCAGTAAAGTGCCATCCAGGTCAATGGCCACAAGTTTAATCGACATGTGCTAACACTATCCTTTTTTGGAATTTTACAACAAATTATTCTTAAAAGTAATTTAGATGAGCTTATACCAACAGGAAAATGTGTGCAAATTTCCCTTGACAAGATTCCTAAAAATTGTTACAATACTGTTATTATTGTAAACAGTGTTACAGCAACAATAAAGAATCATCCGCAATTTTATTTGTAGCAGGTAACTTTGCACTTTAACGCAGGCTTTTAGATCCGGAAAGAAGGTACTCATGGAAAGAGTACTATATGTTGACGAAACAAATCTTTTCCTGGAGGAAGTCTGTGCTATTCCTGGTGGCGAAAAAGTAAGGCTCTGTATTCAATGCGGCGCCTGCGCAGGGTCTTGCACTACTGCCAATATAATGGATCACACTCCAAGGCAGATCTTCGCCATGGTGCGCGCTGGTTTAAAAGAGGAAGTCCTTTCCAGTAACGCAATATGGTTTTGTGTCTCTTGCTACAAGTGCACTGTAAGATGTCCTCAGGGGATAAGACAGACGGACATAATGTACGCTCTGAAGAGACTTTCCATAAAATACAACTATTATCCCAAAAATATTCATGAACCGCTCCTTTCCAAGACGTTCATAAATGTTGTGAATAAATATGGAAGAAATTACGAACCTGAATTTCTATTAAAGTTCTTCTTAAGGGTTAATCCGCTTAACCTGATAAAGTATCTGCCCTTTGGCTTAAAACTTTTGGCGAATAAAAGGTTTTCATTGTTCCCCGGGCGGATAAAAAAGAAAAAGGAATTCAAGATCGTTATTGATAAAGCGCTTGAACTTGGAGAATACAGATGAAATTTTCGTATTACCCCGGCTGTTCTTTAAAAGGTGTTTCTAATAATTACGAGCAGTCGCTTCATGCTGTTTCGAAGGCTCTCGATATTGAGCTAGTTGAACTGGATGACTGGAACTGCTGCGGTGCGACTTCTTATATGTCAGTTAATGAACTGCTGTCTCATGTCTTATGCTCGCGAAACCTGGCAATTGCAGAAAAAACAGGACTTGATTTAATAGCAGGTTGTCCAGCCTGTTATGTGTGCGTTGAAAAAGCAAACATTTACATGAAGGAAGATGAACTCTTAAAAAATAGCATTGATGGAATTCTTAAATCAGCTGGTCTCGAATATCATGGAACAGTAAAGGTCAGGCATTTTTTAGATGTCCTTGTGACGGATATTGGAGAAGATGTGCTAAGCAATCTTTTGAGGCACAGCTTAAATGGGTTAAAGGTTGCCTGCTATTATGGTTGTCAGGTTGTCAGGCCCTGGTGCGACTTCGATGATCAGGAGTTGCCACTCAAGCTCGACGAACTTATCAAGATACTCGGCGGGGAACCTGTTGATTTTCCATTGAAGACAAGCTGCTGTGGGGGAGCTCTATTAACAACGCAGGAGAACGTTGCACTTAAGCTTTCATATAAATTATTGAAGTGCGCAGCAGATAATGGAGCTGAAATTATAATTACGACATGCCCGATGTGCCAGATAAACCTCGAAGGATATCAAAGAAAGATAAATAGAGCTTTTGGTTCCAGCTTCGATATGCCAGTAATTTATTTCACTCAAATGATTGGGTATGCACTTGGAGCCTCGATTGGAGACCTGGCTATAAATAGGAACTTTAACTACAAAAGGGTGGTTGAAAGGATACGAGCTTGACTATGAATGAGGGGAACGGTCACAAAACAGGTGTGTATATTTGCCATTGCGGCACAAACATAGCTGGCGTTGTTGATGTCGATAAGGTCACGAGTTATATATCTGATATTGCTGGCGTCGAAATTGCAAGAAATTACATGTTCATGTGCTCCGAGCCCGGTCAGAACATAATCAGGGAGGATATAAAGAATCTTGGTCTTGACGGGGTGGTTGTTGCGTCATGTTCGCCAAGGATGCATGAAAATACCTTCAGGAGGACCTGCCAATCTGAAGGTCTTAATCCTTATCTATTCAATATGGTGAATATCAGGGAGCACTGCTCGTGGATTACGGATGATGGGGAGAGAGCAACTGAGCTTGCGAAGTCCCTGATAAGTGCTGGGGTGAAAAGGGTTTTAATGCAGGGTCCACTAGTGCCGAAAGAGGTTCCAATAAATCCAAATGTCCTGGTTGTTGGTGCTGGTGTTGCTGGTATTCAGGCAGCTCTTGACCTGGCGGAGGCGGGGAAGAAGGTTTATCTGGTGGAAAGGGAGGCTTGCATTGGTGGCCATATGGCAAAGTTTGATAAGACCTTTCCAACGCTTGATTGCGCAGCCTGTATATTAACCCCCAAGACAGTTGCGGTAAAACAGCATCCGAATATAGAACTGCTGAGTTATGGTGAAGTTGAAGATGTTTCGGGCTTCGTGGGGAACTTCAAGGTAAAGGTTAGAAAGAAATCAAGGTATATTGATGAAGCGATCTGTACTGCATGTGGGGATTGTGTTAAGGAGTGTCCTGTTGAGATTCCCAACGAGTTTGATCAAAATCTTGTGAATAGGAAAGCGGTTTACAGGCCTTTCCCGCAGGCCATCCCCAATGTTTTTACGATAGATAAAAAGGATACGCCGTGTAAGCAAAGCTGTCCTATTGAAATGGATATCCAGGGATATATAGCCCTGATCTCGGTTGGGAAATTTCAGGAAGCGTATGAGCTCATAAGAAGCAAGAATCCGCTTCCTGGAACATGCGGCAGGATATGTTTTCATCCCTGTGAGACCAACTGCAGGAGAAGTCTTGCTGGTGAAGCAGTTTCGATTAATGCACTGAAAAGGTCTGTGGCTGACTATATAAGAGAGCAGAAAATAAAGATATCTCCAAAAATCGCGGAGAAGAAAAAAGAGAAGATAGCTGTCATAGGTTCTGGTCCTGCGGGGCTTACTGCAGCTAACGATCTTGCTTTGATGGGCTATGATGTGACCATTTATGAAAAGATGCCAGAGCCAGGTGGTATGTTGAGATACGGGATACTGGATTATAGGCTGCATAAGAAGATCCTCAATGAGGAAATCGATATGATAAGAGATTTAGGTGTAAACATATTAACCAATAGTCCTCTTAATTCAAAAGATGAGATCCTGAACCTATTTAAACAGGGCTATTCCTCTGTTCTGATAAGTGCTGGTGCTGCTGAGAGCAAGAGGTTGAATATTGAGGGAGCTGATCTTGAGAACGTGATTTTGGCAATGCCATTTTTGGTATCAATAAACGAAGGCAAAGAGGTTAAGGTCAAGGAAAAGGTAATAGTGATCGGCGGTGGTAATGTTGCCATTGATGCTTCTCGTGCGGCGCTGAGGCTTGGTGCAAAAGAGGTTCATTTGGTATGCCTGGAATCCAGGGATGAGATGCCAGCCTACGATTTTGAGATTGCTGCTGCAGAGGAAGAGGGAGTAATAATACATGACTCGGTGTGCCCGACGAAGCTCATTTCCAAGGATGGAGCTTTTGGTGGGGTTGGAACTCTGGATCTAGAGCATATGGAATTTGATGCGGAAGGCAATTTACATATAACACCAATTGAAGGATCTGAGGGCATGATCGAGGGGGACATAGCGATAATAGCGATAGGCCAGACCACCGATCTCTCATTTGTCAAAGGGTTGGATGGTGTAATAATCGATAAAAAGGGAACAATGAAAGTGGATGATATCACGTTGAGTGCTGGTGTTCCTGGCCTTTTTGCGTGTGGTGATGTGGTGAGCGGCCCATCCTCTTATGTTGAGGCTGTGGCCTCTGGTCGTAGAGCTGCTCAGGCAATTAATGCTTATATACAGGGATCTGAGATGCCTGAGAGATATAGAAGGGCTGGTAAAAAGCAGATAGATATGCGTGAAGAAGAAATATGGGGAAAGCTTGAGCGAAGGGAGATAACGAAGTTACCGCGGGTGAAGATGAGAAAGTTGAAACCTGGGGTCAGGATCGCGGACTTCTCTGAGGTTGAAATGGGCTATACAAAGGAGGAAGCTGTAAAAGAGGCGCTGCGGTGTCTTAGCTGTGGAGTATGTTCAGAGTGCAGGGAGTGCGAGAAACTCTGTAAGTTGAATGCCATAGACCATGAGCTTCCCGATAAGATTGTTGAACTCGATGTTGGCACCATTATCGTCGCCACAGGTTACAGTCTCTTTGATGCAAGGAAAGTAACACAATATGGATATGGTCGATTTGATAATGTGATAACCAGTTTGGATTTTGAGAGGCTCAGCAGCGCATCGGGACCAGTGGGTGGCAGGATAACGCTTAAAAACGGAGAGCTGCCAAGAAGAGTGGGTTTAGTTTTTTGTGTTGGCAGCCGCGATTCTCACTACAACCAGTACTGTTCGCGATTTTGTTGTATGACCGCATTGAAATTTGCACATCTGGTCAGGGAGAAGACTAATGCGCAGGTTTACGGTTTCTATATTGATATGAGATCTTATGGAAAGGGATATGAAGAGTTTTACAACCGGATACTCGAAGAAGGTTGCTTATTTGTTAGAGGGAAGGTTGGGGAGATCACTGATGTCGCCGAGACAAAGGATGAAGAAGGAAGATTGGTAATAGTATGCGATGACACGTTCATAGGAATCCAGAGAAGAATCCCCGTCGATATGGTGATACTATGTGCTGGTGCTGAGGCTAAAGCGGATGCAAATGAGGTGGCTAAGAAGTTTGGCATCAGCAGGGGTCGGGACGGTTTCTTTGTAGAGTTACATCCAAAACTTGATCCCGTTTCTACGACAACAGATGGTGTTTTTGTCGCGGGTTGTTGTCAGGGGCCTAAAGATATTCCAGACACTGTAGCGCAAGGTGCTGCAGCCGCTGCAAAGGCTCTATCGCTTATTGATAGGGGCAGCATACTTATCGAGCCGATAACTGCCGAGATCTCTGCTGAGGTATGTTCGGGGTGTATGATATGCGTTGGACTCTGTCCATTCAAGGCGATAGATTACAGCATCGAGGATAAAGTTTGTGTTATGAATGAATCTCTCTGTAAAGGGTGTGGAGTTTGTGGAGCCGCATGTCCTGCTGGCGCAATCACCACAAAGCACTATACGATGGAACAGATATTTTCTGAGATTGAAGGGGCGCTAATATGAATTTTGAGCCAAAGATAATTGGTTTCCTGTGTTATTGGTGTGCTTACACCGGGGCAGATCTGGCAGGTACATCAAGGTTAAAATATGACCCCAATGTCAGGATTATCAAAATCATGTGTACAGGCAGGATGGATCCATCCTTTGTGTTTAAAGCTTATGCTGAGGGAGCAGATGGAGTATTGATATGCGGGTGTCATCCCGGAGAATGTCATTATAAAGAGGGGAATTATAAGACGATGAATAAAGTTCCCCTTTTGGCAAAAATGATGGGACAGTTCGGGATGGAAAAGGAAAGGTTAAGGCTTGAATGGGTTTCCGCTGCTGAGGGCGAAAAGTTCGCAAGGGTAGTCACTGATTTTACTATCAGGTTAAAAGAGATTGGGCCGCTTGGCTACAAGGAACTGGTCAGACAGTAAAAGAACGTATATTAGAAACCCGCTGGATCAGTAATTAAGACTATTTCAAATTAATCTGTTAAAGTATTATAAGTATTAATTTACTCCTCTTTTTTATTGTCGTATTAATTGCGATTTTTTGTCGGAAGGGTTTTATGTTAAAAAAATTAGTATATAATCTTTGGAGTTTTTCTGGAAATAGGAACAGTTAATTCATGAAGAAGAAAGTAAAGATAATCACCGATTTCGATAACACGCTGTCTACTGTTGACCTTATTGATAAATTGATCGTAAAAATTTACGGGGAAATGGGGAAAGAGATCGTGTCCAGTTGGGAGGATATGAAGATCGGTGCTGTTCTTGCTCACAAACAGATGGCTGAAAGCCAGAAGCTGACGGATAAACTGATTAGAGAAACTGCAAAGGACGTTTTTCTTGAGAAAGGAATTCATGAATTAAGGGATTATTGCAGAGAAAATGATATCGAGCTTATTGTCGTCAGCGATGGGTTTGATGTTTATATTGATGATCTGCTTTCCAGAAATAATCTGTCAGATCTGCCCGTGTATTGCAATGAGGTAGTTTTCAGAAACGGACGCATAGAGATAAGGCACCCTTTTAGAAGCAGCGAATGCGACTTTTGTGGTCACTGCAAGGACAAGATCATGGAGGTATTGGTGAAAGAAGGGGATTACGTTATTTATGTGGGAGACGGAAATTCGGATTTTTGTGCAGCAATGAAAGCAGATGTTGTTTTCGCGAAGAACGACCTTCTGGAGTTCTGCGAGAAAAGAAATTTGCCCTATTTTGAATTTCGTGATTTTTTTGATGTTCTTAACTTTTTGAAGAAATCCAACGTATAAAACTAAAATATGTCTGAGAATCTTATGGAGGGGCTTTGTTTTCGCTAAAAAATACACTTAAAGAATGGGAAGAGCAGGGTAAGGAAATAAACATTGGGTTGATCGGTGCAGGACGGATGGGCACGGGACTTGCGGTCGTGTTATCGAAGATTCCGGCCATGAACCTTCGTTTTGTGGTTGATTTAGCAATTGATAGAGCTGCAGATGCTCTGATTGCATCAGGTGTGAGTAGGCAAGACATAATCAACGTTGATGAGGGTATGGGTAACATAGATTTAGATAAAAAAAAGTTTATTTCCATGGATTACAGGCAGATATGTAACTTCAAGGGAATCGACATGATCGTGGATGCTACGGGTGATCCAGAAGCAGGCGCGGAGATATCCCTTGAGACTTTTAAATGTGGCAAAGACCTGGTGATGCTGAATATCGAGGCAGATGCAACCGTTGGCCCATGGCTAAAGAAGTTGGCTGCTGATTACGGCATCCTCTACACGGTTACTTCTGGGGATGAGCCAGGGGCGATAATGGAGATTTATAACTTCATGGACCTTCTTGGATTTGAGGTAATCGCTGCTGGGAAGGGGAAAAATAATGTGCTTGACAGGAGGGCAACACCGGATTCAGTCGCTGAGTTCGCAAAAAAGCAGGCTATAAACCCCCGGCTAATCTGTGCATTCATTGATGGTTCCAAGTCGATGGTAGAGATGACAGTACTCTCGAACGCTACCGGGCTTGTCCCTGATGTGAGAGGCATGCATACTCCAAATGCCAATGTTAAAGACCTGGCAAATATTTTCAGGCTTAAGGAAGATGGTGGTATTTTAAGCAGGGAAGGAGTTGTTGATTTTGTCATAGGAGATGTCGCGCCTGGTGTTTTCATGGTGGTGCGTCATGATGAAAAAATCGTTACCGAAGATTTGATTTATTTAAAATTAGGTGAAGGCCCTGTCTTTACTATTTACAGACCTTATCATCTGGCAAATATTGAAACTCCAACCTCCATGGCCTACGCAGCCATATATAGAAAGCCGATCCTCGTGGCAGAGGGAAAGCCATATAGTGAGGCGGTCACGGTTGCTAAACGAGATATCAGGACAGGCGAGATGCTGGATGGTATTGGAGGATTTACGGTTTATGGCTCAATCGATGAATATGATACGTGTAGAAGGGAAAACCTTTTGCCGCTTGGCCTTGCTTTTGATGCCAGAGTTAAAAAAGATATCAGAAAAGACGAATTTATAACTTACGATATGGTTGAATTAAAAGACACCCTGCTACTTGATTTTCGTCGTAAACAGGATCAGTTGTATTCTATTCGTTAATGAAAGGAATTTGCATTGGACAGGTATGAGCTAATAATACTGGGCGGAGGACCAGGTGGTTATGTGGCGGCTATCAGGGCGGCACAACTTGGTAAGCGGGTCGCGATAGTCGAGAAGGATAGATTTGGTGGAGTATGTTTAAATCGTGGATGTATTCCAACAAAGGCGATGCTTGCGTCCTCTCATCTTTTCGACCTGATCAAAAGGTCACAGGAGTTCGGAATAAAAGTTGATTCTTGTTCGCTTGACCTCGTTAGACTCATGGAAAGAAAGGAGAAGGTTGTATCCACTCTGCGCAAAGGGGTTGAATTTCTGCTGAAAAGCAACAACGTGGATATGTATAGAGGTTTTGGAAAACTGATATCTGACAACAGGGTTGAAATAGCAGGTGATGAGGCTGCTCAGATTCTCGAGGGAGCTTTTATTCTCATCGCCACTGGGTCTGAAGCCCTTGTGCCATCAGCCTTTGCATATGATAAGAACGTCGTGATCACGAGCGATGAAGCACTTGAGATGAAGGATATACCGCGTTCTGTGGTCGTGGTTGGTGGATCGGCTGTAGGCCTGGAATTCGCCACTATTTACAATATATTCGGTGCTAATGTAACTCTGGTTGAGATGCTGCCGCAGATCGCCCCAACTGAGGATTTAGAGATTTCCGATGCGCTTTTAAAAAGCATGAAGAAGAGGGGGATCGATATCAAGACCTCCACGAAGGTATTGAGCGCGAAGGCTATAGGATCAGCAGCTGAAGTCGAAATTGAATCAGCAGGCGTAAAGCAGAAATTAAAAGCTGATGTGGTCCTGGTTGCCGTCGGTAGGAAACCGAATACACAGGGGATCAGTGCCGAGGAGATCGGTCTTGAATTGGAGAGGGGCTTTATTAAGGTTGATGAACGATTTAGGACATCGAGGCCGAATGTTTACGCCATCGGAGACGTCATTGGTGGGATGATGCTTGCACATATCGCCTCCCATGAAGGCATGGCTGCGGTTGAAAATATGTTTGGCGAATCGAAATCAATTGATTATTCAAATGCTCCTTCATGTATTTACACCGACCCCGAGATAGCAAGCGTAGGGCTTTCTGAACAAAAAAGCAAGGAGATGGGATACGATTATAAGGTGGGAAAATTTCCTTTCTCTGCAAACGGCAAAGCACTAGGCGATGGGGAGAGAGAAGGATTTGTGAAGGTCATTTCGGATGCGAGATATGGCGAAATACTCGGGGTACATATATTTGGGGCACATGCCTCAGCCCTTCTGCATGAGGCAGTTGTCGCCAAGGCAGCTGAGTTGACGGTAGATTCAGTTTCGCACGTTATTCATATCCATCCAAGCTTGAGCGAAACTGTTATGGAAGCATTTATGGACGTGTACGGAATTTCAATACATAATCCAGGAAAAGGTGGTGCTTGAGGTGGTCGATGAATATAAGACCGTGCTTTTGTGTCTGCAGTGCGGCGAAGAGACAGAGCATGAAGTTACCTACTATAAGGATCTAATACAATCGGTCAGGTGCTTGAAATGTGATTATAAGGTTGATATTAACCGAAAGTGGCTTGAGGAGGTATTTTCAGAAAATTTCATAGATCGTGTCCTTTCTGCTCCGCATCAGATGACCGATGCGGTGAAAAAAGCCTTCGCATTACTTTTGCCTTTTGTGCCCAAGCGGTTGATTACTGAGCCGTATAAGGTCGCCAAAGAGATACTTGATGTTTTAACGAGAGATAGGTAGTGGTGGCCGTTATTATTAAACGGTTACCAGAGGCGCCGGGGTTTTGCTCACAGAAGGCTGAACGATTTTTTTGTGATCTCCTTTAGGACCTGCATATCCACGTTGCTGCCAGTTATCTTTTGGATGGAGGTCATCTTAACACCACTTAAACCGCATGGGATTATAAGATCGAAGTGGCTGAGGTTTGTGTTTGCGTTCAGTGCGAAACCGTGGTGAGTGATCCATTTTGTAATCCTGACTCCAATTGAGGCTATCTTTTCTTCTCTAACCCATACACCGTGCAAACCTGGTTTGGTGGTTGCCTGAATTCCGTATTCCAGACAGATGTTTATTATTATCTCCTCAAGCCTGCTTATATACCACCTTACATCGGTTCGATAATTTTTTAGATTTATTATCGGGTAGCAGACGAGTTGTCCAGGTCCGTGATATGTAATGTCTCCGCCTCTGTCGGTCTGGGATATACTTACCCCGTTTTTTACCAACTCTCCCTGTTCTACCAGCAGGTTGAGCTCGCTATTCTTATTACTACCAAGCGTTATCACGGGGAAGTGCTCAACGAAGATTATGTAGTCGGTGGATTCTCCATCAGCCTTCTTCTGCACAAGGCTTTTCTGAAAGGCCAGTGCTTCATCGTATTCCATTAGATTCAGATCAATAAAGTTGAAATCTCTCATCAAGCCATCCATTTTAGCAGAAAGGGAGTTCGGAATCTTTGTATATTGCATAAATATATATTTATGCTAATATATAAATGATTTTATTGAGGGCAGAATTTCTTTTTTTGGCCTTTATTCTTTTATTGAATCCTGCTTTAAATCAGGCTCACACGGATGAAGATGCCTCCTTTGAGCTGCCGGTTGAAGGAGACATGATAACTGACTACATGCAGAAGTACTGGCTTGATATTAATGAATCCAATTTTCACTGTGGTATAGATATAGAAGCAGAGGAGGGTACTTCGATAAAATCTGCAGGCGACGGAGTGGTCAGCTTTGTTGGATGGACTCCAGCTGGGGAGAAGACGGTTGCCGTCGTGCACAAAAACGGCATCAGAACGACTTACCTGAATTTTGCAAAGGTATTCGTGGTCGTTGGCCAGCATGTGTTAAGGGGCCAGACGCTGGGGATTATTGGTGAGAGCAAAGATCCCTCCAGTGAAGTTAATCACCTTCATTTCGGAGCTATATATCATGGTCACTATATAGACCCGAAGCTACTTTTCATGCTTGATATCAATGATATAACCGGCTTGATCAATCTCACGGAAGAGCTTGATACTGGTAAGGATGTTTCGCAGGGACAGTTATCTCAACACTCATTTGGCTCCCAGGTTTTTGGCTTTGCGGATTCAGAGATATTCGATAAGAGCACCTTTGTTAATTATCTGAGGGAAGAATATCCAAAGCTAACTCAAGCGTATCACTGGTACTGGGATGGGGATGTGCTTTCGGTTGAGAGCAAAGAGGAGAGGACAAGCTATTTTGATGACAAGAAAATTGTGTTTGTATCTGGGCTGGGGTCAAGCTCTGATGAGAGCTCGATAATTAAGCTAAAGGATAAGATGGCAGAACAGTTTGGGTTGGAAGAGGATCAGATGTTTCTATTTTCATATGACTATCCCAATGCTGAATTCAAATCTCATAATACGACAAAAGATTTGAACGAGTCCGCATACAATTTAAAAGATTATCTTGAGGACATAAGAAAGCAGACCGGAATGCAGGAGGATGAAAAGTTCATAATCATAGCGCACAGCCAGGGTGGCCAGGTGATCAGGCAGTATATGATAAATAACACAGAATCGGCAGAAAAGGAGCTGGATATATTTTTTTCGCTTGCCTCTCCAAATCATGGTGCCATAGGTGCGACATATGCACAGAAATATCATGAGCTTGGGCCAGGTGGTGAAATACTGTTCAAGGCGTTTTTCAAGGCAACATCAAGCCTGACGAAGGGGAAATGGCTTGATTTCGGGCCATTTGACCCATCCATTTTGCAGATGTCGGAAAACAGTGATCTGAACAGACAAGGTGGATTTGATGTCTCTGAGATAGACGTTGATACGGTCTCGATATCAGGAACAATAGATCCGGTGATCGTGTATCCCAGTGCTGTAATCGATGGTGCCACAAATTATGCAGTTTCAGGCGGCCATCTTGGTGCTTGCTTTTCGGATGAGTCCGTGGACATCATAGAAAGGGAGGTTCGAGGAATCGAGCCAGTTAACATAAGGAACAAACAGCTTCTCCCAGCTATTGCTCAAGTTATTGGTGAGAACTTTATAGCACCTGCCGAAAGGACGTTTTTCGAATTTATTTATTATATATTGTTAAAGTGATCTTGAAACTGTCAAAATGATGGTATTATTTGTCATTATGAATTTTTATAGATTATTTAACTCAGTAGGATTTGCGGTCTGTCATCAGATAAAGCTAAGGAGTCTATCCTATGGCGGAGTTTACCTGCCTGTCTGCGCGAGGGATACGGGTATATACCTGGGTTTCTTCTTCACGTTTATGTATCTCTGGGCTACCCACAGGAAGAAACAGAACGGTTTGCCTGGATTGTGGATATCTCTGGTTGCAATAATTTTCGTAATAATAATGGCAGTAGACGGGTTTACATCTTATATGGGAATTCGCGAAACGAACAATTACATTCGCTTGATAACCGGCTTGATCACGGGCATGTCACTTCCCATTTTCATCTTTCCGATCCTTAATTTTCAAGTCTGGGAGACATCAAAAGATGAACGAATATTAAGAGGGATTTGGAAAAGGGTTGGGTATTATCTTTTGCCAGCTGTGATGTTTTTAATATTGAACCTGAATATATCATTCTTCAAATTCATCCTCCCAGCTCTGGTGACATTTTCAATATATTTCTCCTTTGTGTCCGTGAGCCTGCTCGTCGTCACTCTGCTGCCGTGGTGGAACATGAAGGCAAGAGGAGTTAAGCAGATGATATTCCCTGTTCTGGTTTCCATGCTGCTGGGAGTTGGCGAGCTGTACGTCGCAGCCTACATAAAGATCCTGCTTAATAGATTAATAGGATAGATAAACTTTACAGCCTGGCTTTTTAATTGATATGATAGAAAAGCAGCAGTGGGCCGCTAGCTCAGTTGGCAGAGCATCGGACTTTTAATCCGAGGGTCGAAGGTTCGATTCCTTCGCGGCTCACCACGCCCCCATCGTCTAGAGGCCTAGGACACGGCCCTTTCAAGGCCGCGACAGGGATTCGAATTCCCTTGGGGGCACCGGGCGGATAGCTCAGCGGTAAGAGCGCCTGTCTTACACACAGGAGGTCACAGGTTCAAATCCTGTTTCGCCCACCATTTGAAAATTTTCAGAAGCGGTAGCCATTTTTGCAAACTTCTGGTTTAATATCATCTATGTAGGAGCCGTGGTGTAGCCTGGTTTAACACACATGCCTGTCACGCATGAGACCGCGGGTTCGAATCCCGTCGGCTCCGCCATTTTTAAGAATATGTTGGACACCAGCCTTTAATTGTGAGTCCAAATGGATGGTGAAATGAATCTTAAGAAAGATCCTAACCACATCAGGTATTTGGAAGTGCTTCGGAAAATGTCACCCGAAACAAAACTATTAAAAGCATTTGAGTTATCAGAATTCACAAAGCAACTTTTTCTTCACGGGTTGCGCAAGAGGTATCCGAATTTACAAGACGAGGAAATTGATAAGATATTTTTAGAGCGCTTGGATAAATGTCACAACAGGAATTATTAAAAAGAGTTATTAAAGCGTTAGAGGGTATTGAAATAGAATATATGATAACAGGTTCTATAGTTTCAAGTCTTCAGGGCGAACCACGATCGACTCATGATATAGATATAGTTGTTGCTATTCAAAAATCTGTAGTTAAAAAGTTGATAGAAGCCTTTCCGCCTTCTGAATTTTATTTGGATGAGAATGGTATTGTTAATGCAATAGATCAAAAAGGGATGTTTAATTTAATTGCTCTTAAAGAGGGAGGCAAAGTTGACTTCTGGGTTCTAAGGGATGACCCATTCGATAGATCATGTTTTGCAAGGAAATGTGTTGAGGATGTTTTGGATATCCACATGTACGTTTCAAGTCCAGAGGACACAATTTTATCGAAGCTCAGATGGGCTAAACTTTCAGGTGGCAGCGAGAAACTGCTTACAGATGCCTTAAGAGTTTACGAAGTACAATTTGAAAAATTAGATATGAGTTATTTGGATCATTGGGCTAAACGACTAAGTGTAAAGACGATATTAAAGAAGTTGAAAGACAAGGCAGAAATAATATAAATGGGAATTTTCAAGGATTGCGATATAAGGGGTAAGTACCCAGGCGAACTTGATGAAGATGTTGCCTTAAGATTTGGCAAGGCTTTTGGCACATTTTTTTCAGGCAAAAGAGTTCTGGTGGGCGGGGACATCAGAACGCATACTCCTAAGTTAAAATCTTCGATGATAAAGGGTTTGATATTTTCTGGCTGCAAGGTTCTTGATCTGGGGATATGTCCAATTCCAATATTCTATTATTTTTACTCCAAATTTAAATGTGCTGGTGGGATTATGGTCACTGCATCCCATAATCCAGGCGAGTTTAACGGATTTAAGGTAGTTATGGGCAATATCCCAGTGACCACAAGGCAGATACTTGAAATAAAAAAGGTTTACGACGGGGGAGATTTCGAGAGGATTCGTGGAGGCATTACTAAAGAGGTTGGCAGCGTAAACGAATACTTTGATTACATTCGTTCATTTTATAAAAACAAATATGATTTCAACGTATGTATCGACTGCTCCAACGGTTGTTATTCTGAGATCGCCCCTGATTTTCTGAGTGATTACGGGATTAAATTGACGGATTTGAACTGTCGAGCTGATGGAAACTTCCCCGGACATGTCCCGAATCCTGCGGTTGAGGAAAACCTGCTCCAGTTAAAGGAGTGCGTTAAGAATAATAAAGCCGATTTTGGGGTTGCTTTTGACTGTGATGGAGACAGGGTGGCTTTTGTTGATGACAGGGCGAGGGTGGTCTCAGGAGATAAGTGCTTTTTGATAATTGCGCACTACCTCACAAAGCAGAAAAAAGAAAAGTTTGTTTTTGAGACCAAGAGTTCCAGCATAGTCGAGGAGGGGATTCTTGGACTCAAGGGAATACCGATCCAGGAAAAAACAGGTCATACTCATATTAAGGCCAGGGTTATTAAGGAAAATGCACTTCTTGGGGCTGAAATTTCGGGGCACTATTTTTACCGCTCGCTTAACGGTGGAGACGATGGGCTTTTTACCACGCTTTTGATGTGTGAGATACTTTCAAGTAAAGGGAGAAGGCTCTCTGAGCTTGCGGATGAGATAAAAGAGTACTGCACAACCCCGGATATTCGCATTCCTTTCGATGAAGCGGATGCAAAGAGAGTGCTCTCTGAGCTCAAAGATGATCTGAAAGATTTTAATCTGGTAACCGTAGATGGAGTCAAAGTGATATTTGATGAAGGATGGGGACTTTGCAGGGTGTCAATTTCCGAGCCGCTTATTTCGCTCAGGTTTGAGACGAAGAAGAAGTCCGACCTTGGTAAGGTCATAAGACGGTTTCTCAGGTCTCAGCCCGAACTTTTGAAGGAAGTCAAATCCAGACTTGAAGTATTTGGGATGAAAATTTAAAATACACTCTCACCGCATGTAGTGGCGAGATAGCTCAGTTGGTAGAGCGATGGACTGAAAATCCATGCGTCCTCAGTTCGATTCTGAGTCTCGCCACCATTTTTTACTCTCCATTAATGAAATAACAAACACATCTACAACCTCTGGGTCGAACTGTTTGCCACTCTCATTCTTAATTATTGATATCGCTCTTTCTATAGGCATAGCCTTACGATAGGGACGGTCGGATGTCATCGCTTCGAAGGCGTCCATTACTGAAAGTACTCTTGCGGATATTGGGATATTTTCTTCTTTAAGACCAAAAGGATATCCCTTCCCATCAAATCTTTCATGGTGATAAAGGATAGTTTTATAAATAGATTTGAGACTAGCGATGTTCCTGATTGCATTTGCACCAGTTATTGGATGTCTTTTTATTTTAGTGAATTCTTCTTCAGTAAGCTGACTTGGTTTATTTAATATTTTATCGTCTATGCCAATCTTTCCAATATCATGAAGGCTGGAAGCTATCCTTAAATCATCAATTTCTTTTTGGTTAAATTTCATCCTTTCACCGATTAATGTTGCCAGGTCCTTAAGTTTTTTTACATGTTGACCTGTGTAATAATCCCTCATTTCGATGAGTTTACCCAATGCTGTAGTTGTATCAATGAAATCACTGATAAGTTGTTTTGTTTGTTTTACAATCGTAATCGAGGCATTCTTTGCGATTCCAAATAATAATCCGTAGAAAAGCAAGGAGCTTAAAACAACAGTGCTAATTATTATTAATCTGGATTTGAGAATTTCGAATTTTAGGTCTGCAAGGTTAATGATTATTTCGAAAATTCCCATAACCTTGCTATCAGGATTGTAGATCGGAGAATATATTTGTAGAGAATCAGTCGTATTAGCACCCCTTTTTAAATAAGACTTATCCTGGGGATCTATCTTGATGATCTTATGGGTGATTTCACCGTTTAATGCTTTTGAAAAATCTTTGTTATTTATTTTATTTTCATTGTTATCATTATTACTTGAGAATAATATCATCCTGTTAACGTTAAAAATTCTTATTTTTGTTATCTCACCCTGTGAAATTAACAAAGCTATCATTTCATTTAATTCTTTTTTTGTTTCTTCAGAGAAAGGTGCATTAAAACTTTCAAGTTCCCAGTGGTGGTATAGAGTATTTATTAATGTATTTGATGTTATATAGATATGTTTCGTAAAAATATAACTCTCCACATTTTTGGGAATGATCAGAGAGATAGCCAAAGCAAACGAGAAGATCGATATTGCGCTAAAAATTAAAAATTTTTGAAGAAAATTTAATTTCTTAATTACTCTCATTTTATTATATTTTCGGCAGATAAATATGATTGCTTTACTCTGGTCGTAATTTTATCAAGTAATTCAAATAATGAGGATGGAATCCTTGGTAAATACTTGATTGAAAAATGAGCATTGACAAAATAAAGGATTAATGTAAAATGTCGACTAAATAGACTTTTTTAGTAAACAATTAGGATGAGGGAGAATGGATAAGCTTCAAATTAAAAAATTGGCCTTGAAATTTGAGGATAAGACCGCTGAAGATGTATTGAAATGGGCTTTCGACAGATTTAATGATCAGGTTGCATTAGCGTCAAGCTTTGGGGCAGAGGACGTTCTTTTAATTGATATGATTTTGGGAATAAATCCTCATGCTCAAATTTTCACTCTCGATACCGGAAGGCTTCCACAAGAGACTTATGACACCTGGAATACTATTCAGCAAAGATATAGCACAACAATCCAGCCATATTTCCCCAACGATATTGAAGCTGAAAGGATGGTTGCAGAGCACGGCCCAAATCAGTTCTATTCGAGCGTTGAAAATCGAAGGCTCTGTTGCACAGTCAGGAAAGTTAATCCTTTGAAGCGAGCTTTGAGCAGACTTGATGCGTGGATTACGGGCTTACGGCGGGAGCAGGCAATTACGAGAGTTGAAGTTAAAAAGATCGAATGGGATGAAACAAATGATCTCGTAAAGTTAAACCCAATTGTGGACTGGACGGAACAGGATGTATGGGATTACATCAGAAGAAACAAGGTTCCCTACAATCCCCTGCATGATAAAGGATATCCCAGCATTGGTTGCGCACCGTGCACAAGGGCAATTCAACCCGATGAAGATGTCAGGGCAGGTAGATGGTGGTGGGAATCAGCAGACAAGAAGGAATGCGGATTGCATAAATGAATGATAAAAATCAAAAGTCCCTGATCCTAAATAGGAGAGAAATTTCTGACCTGGAGAATTTGGCCATAGGTGCATACCGTCCGCTTGATGGCTTTATGTGTAAAGGTGATTACTTCACTGTATTAAAGGATATGAGGCTCTCCGATGGACAGCCGTGGTCAATTCCAATAACCCTTTCGGTTAGCTATGATGAAGCAGAGGGGTTTGATGTCGGCGAAGAGATAAGGCTTAACGATCAAGATGGAAATCAATTAGCAGACCTGTTATTGAATGATAAGTACACCTATGACAGGGAGCTTGAGGCTGAGCAGGTTTACAGGACGAAGGATGAGAGGCATCCAGGTGTTAAGGCTCTTTATGGGCAAGGAGAAATACTTCTTGGAGGGAAAGTCTCCATCATAAATAGACCATATTCAGATGATCTGGTGAGTTATCGAATTGATCCTGGGGATGCTAAAAGATTATTTAAGCGAAAGGGCTGGAGATCGGTTGTTGGATTTCAGACTCGTAACCCAGTGCATAGGGCACATGAGTACATTCAAAAATGTGCCATGGAGGTCGTTGATGGATTGTTCTTTCACCCCCTGGTAGGGGAGACCAAAGCTGGAGATATACCTGCAAAAGTAAGAATGAGGTGTTATGAAGTATTAATTGAAAGATATTATCCTGGGGATCGAGTTGTTCTTGGGGTAAACCCAGCAGCCATGCGATATGCGGGCCCAAGAGAGGCTATTTTTCATGCCATTGTCCGCAGGAATTATGGTTGCACGCATTTTATTGTTGGCCGCGATCATGCAGGAGTTGGCAATTATTACGGACCATATGATGCGCAACAAATATTTTCAGAGTTTGCAGAGGATGAGCTGGGGATAACCCCTCTTTTTTTCGATAACGCATTTTATTGCCGCCGGTGCGGAAACTACGCAACATTCAAGACTTGTCCACATCCGTCAGAAGAACGTTTAGATCTATCAGGTACCCAGATTCGCGAGCTACTTGCAGCTGGTGAGCTTCCGCCGCCTGAGTTTACCAGACCTGAAGTGGCAAAAATTCTAATTGAAGAATATCAGAGAACAGGATGTCAGAATTAATAATCACCAAGTATGTATTACTTTTCTTTACAGTTATATTTTTTGCCATGAACATGGGGGCAAGTGGGATTGCTCCCTCATTTGCAGCCCTCTATGGTGGTAAGTTAATTTCATATATAAAGGCAGCTTTATTATATGCTGTTTTTGTAATTGGTGGCGGCGTACTGCTGGGTCATAATGTAGTCAGGACACTAAGCGGAAAGCTGATATCGACCAATTCAATGACCGTGGATGTGGCTTTGATAATTCTGTTTTCAGCATCGATGGGACTTTTCGTTGCAAATCTCGTATATATCCCTCAATCGACAAGTTGGACAACTGTTTTTGCGATCGCTGGTGCGGGCTTGGGGCTAAATCAATTTAAATTTAAGACTATGATAACCATTTTGCCATACTGGATCTTGCTGCCCATTGTCTCATTTGCCTTGACATATTTTCTTTACAGGATTATTTATCCTCCGCGACAAAGTAACCTGAATATATATCGAATTTTATTCTGCAATGAGAAGAAGGTTAGGGGACTAGCATTAGCAAGCAGCTGCTACATCGCTTTGGCAATTGGCTCAAATAATGTGGCGAATGCGGTTGGCCCAATTACAGGAGCAAAGTTGGTATCGCCAGTGGTAGGGCTGGCAGCAATTGCGCCATTTTTTGGTTTGGGTGGATTGCTTTTTGGGAAGAAAAATATGCTAACCATTGGTCGTGAAATTGCACCGCTTGGTCTTATTTCATCTTCGCTTGTAAGTATTGTCACAGCTAGTCTTTTAATATTTGCTTCTCTTATGGGAATTCCACAATCACTTGTCCAGCTTGGCACAGCAAGTGTGTTTGCAATTGGAACTGTTAAGAACGGAGGCATACGTACCTTTAAGAGCACATCGAGCCGAAAAATATTTCTCACATGGATCATTACTCCTTTCATAGCTTTCTGGGTTGCCTTCATCCTGGTGAAGGTTTTTCTTGGAAGGTGAATTTAATGTTCATGAGAAAAAAACAGTTCGAAGAGATAATAAGACATTCCAAGGGTTCATTACCACGTGAGGCTTGCGGGATTTTAGCTGGTAGAGACAATAAAGTTGAAAAAGTATATAAGATGAAAAATATCTCTGAAACCCCGAAGGTATGTTATTTCATCGATCCCAAGGAGCAGTTAACTGTTTTTAAAGAAATGCGGCAGGTGGGGAAAGAGCTCATGGGGATTTACCATTCGCACTCAACCACAGACGCCTATCCTTCCAGCCGAGATTGTGAGATGGCATTTTATTCTGATGCTATTTACGTGATCATCTCGCTTAAAGACCCTGGTAGACCCGAAATGCGAGCTTTTAGAATTGTTGATGGGTCAATAACAGAAGAGGAACTGGTGGTGTTATGAGATTTTACAGAGTTCCACTTTCTGTTCGAGATGATATTTTGGCATTAGAGAAGGAAGTTCAAAAATACAAAGCTGGAGAGATAACACATGACAGGTTCAAGGGATTTCGTGTTCCCCTGGGGATTTACGAACAACGGCAACCCGATATATACATGGTAAGGATCAGGGTGCCTGGGGGAGGGGTTTCAGCAAGCCAGCTTAAAAAGGTTTCTGAGATAGCATGGGTCCATGGTCTTAGTATACACGTTACTACCAGGCAGGATATACAACTTCATAATGCTGAACCTGACCATCTGGTATCAGTGTATAAGGAACTGCTTAAGGTAAGCTTAACCCCAAAAGGAGGTGGCGGTAATACGATTAGGAATATAACCGCCTGTCCTTTTGCAGGGATATGTCCGGATGAGGTTTTTAATGTCCTGCCATATTCAATCGCTTTAACCGAGTACCTTATAGCTTTCCAGAGCTCCTACAATCTGCCGAGGAAGTTTAAGATAGCTTTTTCTGGTTGCAAGAGGGATTGTGCTTTTGCCACCGTCAATGATGTGGGGTTCGTAGCTAAAAGACGAAATGGAACAATTGGATTTAGTGTTTGGGCAGGTGGTGGTATGGGAGCATATTCTCGTATCGGGGAGAAGCTCCTGGAGTTCGTATCAGTCGATGAGGTTGGTTATGTTGCGGAGGCATTGAAACGACTGTTTGATA
Source organism: Actinomycetota bacterium (assembly GCA_023488455.1). The sequence continues at coordinate 23,717 of JAMDDV010000032.1, forward strand.
AATATGGGAACAGGAAGGACAGGCACAGAGCACGTCTGAGATTTGTGCTTGATAGATTAGGGTTTGTAGAGTTCAAAAATGTATTTGAGCAGGAGTATTTGGCAGTTAAGGAAGAAGGCCTGATAGATCTTGAGATAAGAGATGTGGAAGAGAAAAGAGAAGAATTTGAGGTTAAGCAAGGCGAAGCAGCAAAAGAGGAAGCTGAAGAAAAAGGTAGATTGGATCCTGAGTGTGGGCTCAAGCTTGATTTGAAGGGAAGTAAAAATGGTTATGGGGAATGGAAAAATTTATACGTAAAAAAGCAAAAGCAGGATGGCTATTACTGGGTAGAAGTACCTATTGCCCTGGGCGATATAGATGCGGATAGACTGCAAGGACTTGCGAAGGTTGTCGGACAAATTGGAGAAGGAATCATAAGGAGCACACAAAAACAGGGTTTTGTCCTGCGGTGGATTAAGAATAATGAGATTTATGATCTGTATTGCCGGCTAATAGAAGGCGGTTTAATCGATGGTACTGGGAATAACATCTACCAGATCACCACCTGTAAAGGGACGAAGACCTGCAAGCTAGGGATATGTTTTTCAGGCGGTTTAACTCGAGCAATAACGGAAAGACTTGATCAGGCAAAGATCCGCCTGGTCAAATTTCCAGAGATCTCATTGAAAGTAAACGGATGCCCAAATGCGTGTGGTCAGCATCCTATAGCAACACTGGGGTTTGCAGGTGCTGCTCGTAGAATCAACGGGCAGGTCGCACCCTTCTACCGAATTTTTGTTGGAGGAAGAGTTGAAGAAGACAACACCCGACTTGGTGAACCTTATGGATTTTTGCCGGCAAAAAATGTTCCCGATTTTGTTGTAGAACTTTTAACTGCTTATAAATCCAGGAGAAGCCACTACCAGGATTTTTATCATTTTGTTGACTTTGAAGGTAGATCGATTATCAATGAACTCATAGCCAAACATTCGTTCATACCATCTTATGAGGAGGATGAGAGCTATTACTATGATTGGTCAAGCGACGAGGTGTTTTCACTTCAGGGTCGAGGTGCTGGTGAATGCGGGGCAGGCGTAATTGACATGATTGAGTCAGACATAGAAGAAGCTGAGAGGTGTTATGAGCTTGGTGATTTTTATGGTTCAATTGCACATCTCACCAGGAGCCTACTTGTTACAAAGGGGCTTGATCCCAGAGATGATATGGCGGCGTTTGCGCTATTCAGAGAAAACTTCATTGAACCTGGTTGGGTTGCAGGTAGATACGAATCCTTATTGGATGCTGCAAATCAGTTTAAGTTTGGGGGCAGAAGAGAGCTACTTGAGGAGAAACGGGAAGATATTCTGAATTTGATAGAACGCATTAAGGCTCTGTATCAATCAATGGATAGCAATCTTCAGTTCCAGTTAGCTAAAGAGGAGATAAAATCATCTCAAAACACAACGGAGCAGCCCTCAGACTTAAAGACAGAGGTAAAACCTAAAAAAATTTTAGATTTGAAGGGTGTTGCGTGTCCAATTAATTACGTGAGAGCAAAAATGGCGATTGAAGAACTTTCCTCTGGAGATTTACTCGAACTATTCCTTGATGATGGTGAACCAATAGAGAACGTCCCCAGAAGCTTGGAGAGTGATGGTCAGGAAATAATTAAAATAGAGATGATTGATGATTACTATAGAGTCCTTGTTATGAAGGGGACTTAAAACAATGAAAACTAAACCAAGAGGTGGGTTAGGATGCCGATAACCGTAACGGTAAATGGCAAAAAGGAGATATTGGGCGATATTATGAGCGTAACAAACCTTCTTGTGAAAAGGAATATCCGCAGGGATGTAGTTACCGTTGAACTAAATGGTGAAATTATCAAGAAAGAAAACTATGATGATATTTTCCTTAAGGATAATGACCAGCTGGAGCTTATATATTACATGGGCGGTGGCGACCATGTAGCTTTTAATAAGTTATTCACAAAAGAAGGGTCACTTTTATCAGAAAATGTATCTGAGCTAATTGGGAATACACCAATGGTGAGGCTCCGTGTGATGACAGAAGAAGGTATGTCAACGGTATTTGCAAAACTTGAATCGTTTAATCCTGGTGGTAGCGTAAAGGATAGGATATGTCTTTCTATGATTGAGAATGCCGAACAAAAAGGACTGTTAAAACCAGGGGGGACGATTGTCGAGCCGACCTCTGGAAATACTGGCATCGGATTAGCAATGATAGGAGCATCAAGAGGATATAGAGTTATTTTAACCATGCCGGAAACCATGAGTCTTGAGAGGATCTATATTCTTAGATCCTATGGGGCAGAGGTGATCTTGACTACAGGGATTGAAGGCATGGCTGGTTCAATCAAGAAGGCTGAGGAGATTGTAATGAAGACAGGTGCCTACATGCCACAACAATTTAAAAATCCTGCAAATCCTGAAATTCATCGAAGGACAACTGCAGTTGAAATACTTAATGCGATGGAAGACAGGGTTGATGCTTTCGTAGCTGGGGTCGGGACGGGTGGCACAATCACAGGTGTGGGCGAGGTCCTAAGGAGAATGAATCCGAAGGTGAGAATTGTCGCAGTTGAACCTGCAGGTTCACCGGTACTTTCGGGTGGCGAACCTGGACCACACAGGATACAGGGAATTGGTGCAGGTTTCATACCTGATGTTTTAAACAGGGAAATTATAGATGAGATCATCACCGTGACCGATAATGATGCTTTTCAGACGGCCAAGAGGCTGGCAAAAGAGGAGGGGCTTTTCGTCGGTGTCTCATCTGGAGCTGCATGCTATGCAGCACTGAAGGTAGCAAGGGGAATGAGAAGCGGAAAAATTGTCATTACCGTCTTTCCGGACACCGGTGAGCGCTATTTCAGCCTTCAGCAGTTTTTTGAGAGCTAAAGTATATTTAATGATTAGGAGTTAATGAATGGGATATGTAAAAAACCTTCGTTGTCGTGAGTGCAGAAGAGAATATCCGAAGGATGCACTCTTTGTTTGCGAGTATTGTTTTGGTCCTCTTGAGGTTACATATGACTATGATCGGATTAAGAAAGTATTGACCAGAGAGGCGATAGAAAGCAAACCTAAAAATCTCTGGCGTTACAGAGAGTTGCTTCCAATTGATGGTGATCCGACGGATGGGCTCTATTCTGGCTTTACGCCGTTGATAAGAGCTAAGAACCTTGAGAAGAAGTTTGGGGTAAGGGAGCTTTACGTCAAAGATGATTCTGTCTGTCATCCAACGCTTTCCTTTAAGGATCGAGTGGTCGCTGTTGCTCTTTCAAAAGCGAAGGAGTTCGGTTTTAACACCGTGGCCTGTGCATCAACTGGAAACCTTGCAAACTCCGTAGCCGCAAATGCGGCAATTGCTGGCTTGGGATCATATATCTTCATTCCAGCGGATTTAGAGACTGGCAAGGTGATCGGTACTCTGATCTATGGATCAAATGTGGTTGCGGTTAAGGGTAACTATGATGATGTCAATAGGCTTTGTGCTGAGATTGCATCTAAGTATTCATGGGCTTTTGTGAACATAAATTTACGTCCATATTATGCTGAGGGGTCAAAGACGTATGGATTTGAGATCGTAGAGCAGATGGGATGGTGCACGCCGGATCACGTGATTGTTCCGTGTGCTGGAGGTTCATTAATCACAAAGATTTCCAAGGCTTTTTTGGAGCTTCATGAAATTGGATTAATAGAAAAACCAAAAACAAAAATTCACGCAGCTCAGGCTTTAGGTTGCTCGCCAATAGTAACTGCCATAAAGGAGAAAAGCGAACTCATAAAGCCCGTGAAACCAATGACAATTGCAAAGTCGCTTGCAATTGGAAATCCTGCCGATGGTTATTTTGCGAGGGAAACAGTTGAGCGTACTGGAGGATGGGGAGAGGTTGCAACTGATAGCGAGATCATCGATGGAATTAAACTTCTGGCTGAAACAGAAGGAATTTTTACCGAAACTGCTGGCGGGGTTACGGTCTCAGTTACGAAGAAGTTACTGGACAAGGGCTATATAGATAAGGATAGTTCCGTAGTCATTTCCATAACAGGTAATGGCCTCAAGACCTATGAGGCAATTAATGGTAGGGCTGGAGTGCCAATAGTTATTGAACCGAATGTTAAGTCTTTTGAGGAAAAAGCTAAGATCAGAGAGCATTAAATCAGAGAGGGGGAAATATGGTAGTAAATGTTAGAATTCCGCAGCCATTGCATAAACTGACACAAGGGAGAAGTGAAGTTGAGGCTCTTGGGAAAACGGTGAGAGAACTGCTTGATGATCTGGAAAATAAATTTCCAGGGATGGGTGAGCGGCTATATGATCAGTACGGTAATGTACGCAGGTTCATAAATATTTACGTTAACGATGAGGACATAAGGTTGCTTAATGGTGATAAAACTGAGTTAAAAGATGGAGACGAAGTTTCAATCATCCCATCGATTGCAGGAGGAGAAGGTCAATGGGACTGAGGGATGAACAAATTGAGCGTTATAGCAGGCAGATCCTATTACCAGGAATTGGTGGGATTGGTCAGGAGAAACTTCTAAAATCAAGGGTTTTGTTGATTGGAGCCGGTGGTCTGGGCTCTCCTTCTGCTTATTATCTGGCTGCTGCCGGCGTGGGCAAAATTGGTATTGTAGATAGTGACAAGGTTGAACTCAGCAATCTTCACCGTCAGATTCTACATTTCACTACGGATTTGGGCAAACAAAAGGTTGGTTCAGCGAAAGAAAAGATATGCGCCTTAAATCCGGATGTTGAGGTGGTGACATATCCTCTCAGGCTCAATTCACAAAATATTAATAGAATTATTGAGGATTATGATGTTGTTATAGATGGAAGTGATAATTTCCCCACACGATATCTGACCAATGATGCATGTATTTTAGTGCTCAAGCCACTTGTTTATGGAGCATTCTTCAGGTTTGAAGGCCAGGCAATGACCATAATCCCACGTCATGGACCCTGTTATCGTTGTCTTTTTCCAGAACCTCCTCCGCCAGGTGCTGTTCCAAGCTGCCAGGAAGCAGGGGTCTTAGGAGCGTTAGCAGGTATAATTGGGCTCATCCAGGCTTCAGAAGTATTGAAGATCATCCTGGGAATAGGAGAGCTGCTTGTGGGTAAGCTCTTAACGTTTAACGCTCTGGATATGGATTTTCGCAGGCTCAACGTCCCGAGGGACAAAAGTTGCCCGATTTGCGGTGAAAATCCGACCATTAATAAATTGATGGACTATGAGGAATTTTGCGGGGTGAGATCGTCACAAGCACGGGTGTAAATGACAAATATGAACATCCATGTCCTTGGCATCAATCACAGGACTTCAAGCTTTGAGCTGAGGGAAAAACTTTATTTTTCTAAGCCTCAAATACATGATATTTATTCAAATGGTAGATTCGCATCTCAAGTGCGCGAATTTTTAATTCTCTCTACCTGCAACAGGACTGAGGTGTATGGAGCTTGCGAAAGCAGAAGTGTATTTGAAAAGGAAACATCCTCATTTCTTGCCAGATCAAAGTTGGTCAATATAGGTGATATAAAAAGTTCTTGCTATCTGTTTTCAAGTGTACGCTGTGTGAGCCATATCTTTAAGGTGGCTGCAGGTCTTGATTCAATGATCATCGGCGAAGAACAGATTCTTGGTCAGGTGAAGGATACCCTTGAGCTCGCTGAAGTTTACAAAATAGCAGGTCTATTCCTTTGTCGGCTTTTCAAGTCAGCTATACATGCTGGCAAAAGGTGTCAAACAGATTTTAAGCCTACCGCTCTGAAAAGATCCGTAAGCCATGCTGCGCTTTGTATTGCTAAAAAGGTATACGGCGACTTTAGTGGTTTGAGATCCCTTGTCATTGGTGCTGGAAAGACGAGTGAGCTGGTGCTGGAAAGTCTTTCACGGGAGGGAATAAGCTGTATTATAGTTGCAAATCGGACCTATGAGAAGGCAAAAGCTATCGCACAGAAGTTTAGGTGTAAGGTAGAGAGACTTGACAATATTCGAAATCTCAACGGTAAAGTTGACATGATAGTTAGCTGTACAAGTTCTCCTGTCAAGGTGATCTCAAAAGATCACATAATGTACTTGGTAAAAAAAATAAACAGAAAGCCTTTTCTGATCATTGACCTGGCTGTGCCGCGGGATATTGATACCTCAGTTACTGAAATAGAAAATGTACAGCTGTATAACATCGATGATCTGCAGTCAGTTATGAACATAAAGCAGGGCGAGGATCAAAAATTTGTTAGTCAAGTAACAGATATGATCAAGTATGAGGTTAGAAAATTTGAAAAGTGGTATAACACCTTAGACAGTGTTGATATCGTAGTGTGGTTAATAAAGAGAACAGAAGAAATACGCAAGCAAAAGTTTGAGAAATTTATTTCCCGTTTTCAGAATCTTAACGATGAAGATGTACAAAAAATTGAAGCTTTGACCAAGTCGATTGCCAACGGGATAGTGCATAAGCTCATAGCAAATCTAAAACATATACCGGTTTCAAATAGCCAAATGTATATTGAGGCATTGAGATTTCTCTTTGACTTCGATAAGGATATCAAAACACTACCACAAATTAGCAATGAAGGAAAATATTATAAGGATTGGAACAAGGTCCAGCAGATTAGCTCTGCTTCAGGCAACGCGCGTAGCAGATGAGATTAAATCTATTGAAAAAGATATGGAAGTGGAGATAGTTAAGGTAACTACTTCCAGCGACAGGGTTAATGACAGGTTTTCAATGGTTGATCCTGATAAGAGGCTTTTTGTAAAGGAGATAGAGGAGGGACTGCTTTTAAATACAATTGATGTTGGAGTCCACAGTCTTAAGGATATGCCAACCCAGCTCCCCGATGGTCTTACAGTGGTGGCTTTCATAGAGAGAGATGAGGCTGCCGATGCATTTATTCCGAGGGCAGACCTTCCTATTGATCAGAAAAACATTGGTATTGTTGGACTTCCGCCAGAGTTCAGGATCGGGACGTCAAGTCTAAGAAGAAAGGCGTTAATAACTCATCTTTATTCAGGTATTAAGGTTATTAATATGAGAGGAAACGTTGATTCAAGGATTAAGAAATTGGAAAGTGGACTTGTGGACGGCCTTATAGTTGCTGCGGCAGGTCTTTTACGTCTCGGTATTGGTTATCAAACTTTTGAAATTCTGGATAAGGATGTTTTCATACCTGCAGTTGGGCAGGGTTGTGTAGCGGTTGAAGCTCGCTCTGATAATAAGGAAATCAACGAAATTTTTCATGCTCTAGATCACAGGAGAACTCGTATTTGTGTCGAATGCGAACGATCATTTCTGGCTGTGCTAAAAAGTGGTTGCCAGGTTCCAGCAGGAGCATACTGTCATTTCGTTAATAACAGTGATAGTGATAGTAAAGATGCAGAGGATGGGTACATCAGGATAGTTGGTTTTGTGTCCAGCCCTGAAGGCAGCCTGTTCATAAAGGATGAAATGAATGGCTCTGCACATCAGAACATCGAGCTTGGAACGAGCCTTGCCAAAAAATTAATTGAAATGGGTGGAGCAAAAATATTCAAGGAATTAAATGGATAATTTTGCAGTAGAAGAGAACAGTTACACTATGTGGAATGTACGGAAAGGCTGTGTCTATATAATTGGGGCTGGCCCTGGAGACCCGCTCTTATTAACTATTAAGGCAGTGAGAATATTGGGTGTGGTTGATGTTATAGTCCATGACAGATTGATAACTGATCAAATAAAGGATTATTTCAACCCAATGGCTGAGGTCATTGATGTGGGCAAGGAACCGGGTTTACATGTCATAACCCAAGATGGGATAAACAAAATACTGTACGAACAGGCAAAATCAAAAAGGTCGGTGGCGAGGCTTAAAGGTGGTGATCCTTTTATATTTGGAAGGGGAGGGGAAGAAGCGGAATACCTGGCTAAAAAAAGTGTCAGATTTGAGGTAATCCCGGGACTGTCCTCGGCTATTGCTGTACCGGCATATGCTGGCATTCCATTAACGTACAGAGGGATAGCTTCAGCTGTTACCATCATAACAGGCCATCAATGCGCAAGCGTGGATAATAGCCTGATAGATTGGGAGATAATTGCAAGGAGCTCAAGCACTCTTGTATTTCTTATGCCAGTGAAAAACATAAGCCATATAGTAGAAAAATTAATTGAAAACGGGAAATCACCTCTGACACCAAGTGCTCTTATCATGTGGGGGACTACGGGTAAACAGAAAACGATAATATCTGATTTGAAGAATGCACCCTCTTTTGCTAGAGATGCAGAAATGGGGCCTCCATCTGTATTTGTTGTTGGGGATGTAGTTTCGCTAAGGCAAAAAATTTACTGGTTTGAGAAGCTTCCACTTTTTGGCAAGACCATAATACTCACCAGGTCAAAAGAAAATCTAAAGGAGATGATGGAGTTATTCTGCAGTCTTGGTGCGAATGTGATTGAAATTCCGACTATTAGAATAAATAAACTGATAACACAGACAGGGATAAAGGAGCTTCTGCCTGATCTCGAAGAATGCAATTGGGTCGTCTTTACGAGCGCAACTGGAGTGAAATTGTTCTGGCATGAGCTGAATGCTGCAGGACTCGATGCAAGGATGTTAAGTGGATCAAAAGTAGTTGCCATAGGGCCAGAGACGGGCCGGCTATTAAAAGCTCATGGGATAATTGCAGACTATATTCCAGAAAGTTTCACCTCTGCTGCAACAGCTGAATTGATAATAGATAAAGGAAGATCAGGACAAAATGTCCTACTTCTCAGGGCTAAAGGGGCTAATGAAATTCTCTCAAGAAAGCTTGTACAAGCGGGTTTTGAAGTTCGCGAAATCAATCACTATGAAACAGTGTGCGAAGAACCAGATGGAAAAACATTTCATGAAATGCTTATTAACAGGATAGATTATGTCATCTTTAGCAGCTCATCGACAGTCCTGAACTTTTTTAAGCTGTTAGAAGGCATGGATATAGGGCGAATGTTTTTAGAAACTAAATTTGCCTGTATAGGACCGGTCACCGAACTGACACTTAAAAGCCTGGGGTTTGATGCGCACATTGTTGCAAAAAGTCATACTTTTGATGGTTTGACTGAAGCTATATTAGCTGATGTTAGAGGCAACAGGCAGATAGAGGGTACTAGCTAGATGGGTTACCCATATAGTCGACTGCGAAGGTTAAGACAGAGCGAAGCCTTGAGAAAACTTGTGCGTGAAACAAACATCAATATATCAAAACTTGTATATCCGCTATTTGTGCATGAAGCTGCCAACCAAAAGGAACCCATAGAGTCGATACCAGGGAGTTACAGGCACACAATACGCTCTCTTTTAGAAGAGGTAGAAAATTGTATGAAGCTTGGCATCGATGCCTTTCTGCTCTTTGGAATTTCTTCCATAAAGGACGAACTGGCAAGCCAATCTTTTGATGATCATGGAATTGTTCAAAGGTCTGTTCGTGAGATAAAGAGGTATTTTAAGGATGTGGTTTTAATAACTGATGTTTGTCTTTGTGAATATACTTCTAATGGTCACTGTGGAATTGTCAAAGATGGCGTGATAATTAATGATGATACGGTCAGGCTTTTGGCAAAGGTCGCACTCTCTCATGCGAATGCCGGGGCTGACGTAGTTGCTCCCTCGGATATGATGGACGGAAGGGTGAAAGTAATCAGAGAAATGCTTGATGCCAGTGGTCATGAGATGATTCCCATTATGTCTTATTCCGCAAAATATGCATCTGGTTTTTATGGACCGTTTCGTGAAGCTGTGGGATCAGCTCCCCAGTTTGGGGATAGGAAATCGTACCAGATGGATTATTCAAATGCGCTCGAAGCCCTAAGAGAGGTTGAGCTGGATATTGAGGAGGGCGCTGATATCGTGATGGTTAAGCCTGCTCTTGCCTACCTGGATGTAATAAAGCTTGTAAAGGATACCTTTAGGTTTCCAACCGCTGCCTTTAATGTGAGTGGTGAATATTCAATGGTAAAGATGGCTAGCAAGCAGGGTATTTTTAATGAGCGCATGATAACCGAGGAGATCATAAGCTCGATATTTAGAGCAGGGGCGGATATTGTAATTACGTACCACGCAAAAGATTTGGCAATGTGGAACCATGACAAAGTCAGGTAAGCTTTATAGACGAGCACTATTAAAGATGCCAGGGGGAGTAAATAGTCCTGTGAGGGCCTTCAAGAGCGTGAATAGTGAACCAGTCTTTATAAAAAAGGCTGAAGGAGCAAAAATATTCGATGAGGATGGCAAAAAATACATAGATTTTGTCTGTTCATGGGGGGCAATAATCCTTGGTCACAGCCATCCTGTGGTTGTGAAAGCGGCGGGCAGACAGATAAGAATGGGTTCAAGTTATGGAGCACCGACTAAGGCAGAGGTTGAGATTGCAGAGATTATATCCGAGGCAATTCCATCGATTGAGATGTTAAGGCTCACGAGCTCAGGCACCGAGGCTGTCATGAGTGCGATCAGGCTTGCGCGAGCTTTTACTGGAAAGAAACTGGTTGTTAAATTTGCGGGTTGCTATCATGGCCATAGCGACGGTTTATTATCAAAGACTGGCTCGGGTCTTGCAACTCATGGAATACCCTCTAGCCCCGGTGTTCCAGAGGAAATAGCTCGTCTAACTATAACTGTTGAATATAACGATATTTCAGAAGTAAAGGCGCTTTTTGAGAAGAAGGGAGGAGAGATCGCCTGCATAATCCTGGAGCCTGTAGCTGGGAACATGGGTGTTGTGACTGCATCTGAAGTCTTTCTATCAGAACTCAGGAGGATTTGTAATAAATATGGCTCGCTCCTCATATTTGATGAGATCATCACCGGTTTCCGGATAAGATATGGAGGCGTACAGGATTTATTTGGTATAAGACCTGATTTAACAATTCTTGGAAAGATCATTGGTGGAGGTTATCCTTTAGCTGGTTTTGGTGGAAGACGCGAGATAATGAAGATGCTCGCGCCTGAAGGAGAGGTGTATCAAGCTGGAACTCTTTCCGGAAATCCAGTTGCAGCAAGTGCAGGTATTGCATGTTTGAAGTTTCTTAAGGAAAATAAGAACCTGTACGCAAAATATAGCCAGCTTGCGTCAGAACTCTTCAAAGGAATTAAAAAAATATTTAACCAGAACGGAATTCCAGTTTTTTGCAAACAGATTGGGCTTATGGGATCAGTTTTTTTTCTAAACTGCGATGTGATTAATTACACGACAGCAAAAACACAAGATACCGATATGTTCAAGATTTTCTTTAAGTCTCTGTTCTTAAACGGAATTTACCTGCCCCCATCGCTTTTTGAGGCATGGTTTTTGACATTTTCGCACAGCAGGCAAGATGTTGAGGAAACACTGGAAGCTGTGGATTATTTCACGGGAAAGGAATATTTTGGTTGAAGAAATACTTTAACTATCAATTCAAAGCTATATACTAAGACAGTAAACAATTATGAAACTATCAACCAGGTCTAGATACGGGATAAAAGCCTTAATTTATCTGGCAATGCATTATGGGGAAGGTCCCATTCCTCTGAAAGAAATTGCAAAGAAGGAAGGGATTTCTCTTTATTACCTTGAAAGGCTGGTAAACCAACTTGTCACTGCAGGTTATCTTAGGAGTACAAGAGGGGTAAAAGGTGGAGTTATGCTTTCCAGTCATCCTGCAGAGGTAAATATTGGGGATATTGTAAAACTCCTTGAAGGATATATTTGTCTGGTTGATTGTGTTGAGGATCCTGCTACTTGCTCGCGTGCGGATCGGTGTGCTGCACGAGATCTTTGGATCAGGACTAGCGAAGCAATAAATGAAGTTCTTAGCTCAACTACTCTGCAGGATTTGATAGAAGAACAGATACAAAAAGAAAGTGCTTTTGAACCCATTTATTATATTTGATACAAACATCAAGCCCCAGCCAGCAGAAAGCCAAGAAATTTATTTTGCGAGAAGTTAATATAAGTTTTTGGTAAACTATTCAGAAAATTTCCAGAGGAAAAAGTTGAGCAAAATAGTACTTCTTGCCCTTCTGGGCAGTCCAAGGAGAAAGGGAAACACTGAAACTGTACTGGATGCTGCGATTTCGGGAGCCGAAGGTGCCGGAGCTCACGTGGAAAAGATAGTCCTTGATAGACTGAACATAAAGCCGTGCAGGGAATGTTACACATGTTCAAAGAACGGTCATTGTGTCATTGAAGATGATATGCAACCGCTTTATGATAAGATTTATGGTTCAAATAGGATAATCCTGGCTTCCCCGATCTTTTTTATGAATTTCAGTGCCCAAGCTAAGTTAATGATCGATAGATGCCAGTGCTTTTGGGAGAGAAAATATGACCTGAAGGAAAAGCTCCCTGATGAGGTAAACGGCATTTCAAGAAAGGGTTCCATAATAGCAGTGGGCGGAGCGCATAACAGGAACCTTTTTGAGGGTGTTTTGATGACTGCAAAGGTATTTTTTGACGCTATTAATGTTAAAATGGATGGCACTCTTTTGTTCAGGGGGGCTGATGACAAAGATTATATGAAAGGCAGGCCTGATCTACTGGAATTTGCAAGACAATTTGGTGAGGAGTTTGTATCAGTATAAATTAATTTATGGAGGAGAAGGAAATGGCAAAGGTAATTTACGATTCTGATATTGATGAGGGAGTGTTAAAAAGTAAGAAAATCGCCATTATTGGATATGGCAATCAAGGACATGCACATGCGCTTAATCTTAGGGATTCAGGGTATGATGTGCGAGTTGGACTGCCCGATGATCCCTATAAGGAGGTTGCGCTTAAAGATGGCATTAATGTTAAAACTATTGCTGAGGCTGCTTCCGAGGCAGATTTGGTCTCGATGTTAATACCAGATGAGATCCAGAAGTCTGTGTACGAATCGGAGATCGCAGATGGTTTGAAGAAGGGCAACACGCTGCTTTTTGCGCATGGGTTTAACATCCATTTTTATCAGATCGTGCCGCCAAGAGATGTTGACGTAATAATGGTTGCGCCCAAGAGCCCGGGTCGATTGGTAAGGCAGCTATATACTGAGGGTAAGGGTGTGCCAGCCATTGCTGCTGTCTATCAGGATTACACAAAGAATGCTTACAATACAGCTCTTGCCTATGCGAAAGGCATCGGCTGTGCTAGGGCTGGTGTGATTGAAACAACTTTTAAAGAAGAAACTGAAACAGATCTATTTGGTGAGCAGGCTGTGCTTTGCGGTGGAGTTACTGAGTTGATTAAGGCTGCATTTGATACGCTGGTGGAAGCGGGATATCAGCCCGAAATAGCATATTTCGAATGCCTCAATGAGCTTAAGCTCATAGTAGACCTCATATATGAGCGCGGAATAGCCGGAATGCGCAAAGCTATTTCTAACACTGCTGAGTATGGAGACATAACTGTTGGTAAAAAGATCATCAATAAGCAGACCAGGGAGATAATGAAAGAGGTCTTGCAAGACGTCCAGTCGGGCAAGTTTGCCAAGGAATGGATATTGGAGAATCAGGCGGGAGCGCCGATGTTTAACGCGCTCAGGAAGATCGAATCCGAGCATCTGATCGAGAAGGTTGGGCCGAAGTTGCGCGAGATGATGGGCTGGATAAAAAAATAAAGGCTGTACAGGTTCAAGAATTGAATGATTTAAAAATTGATGAAGAGCTTACCGTAAGAAAGCTGATAGAGTTCATTGACAGCCAGCTTGCGATTAGGGGCTACACCAAAGCGATAATAGGATTGTCTGGCGGCCTTGATTCAACCGTTTTGGCCTATATAACCGCAAGGGCCATCCTGAAATCTAATATTTACGCTCTGATCCTTCCTTACGGCACGCAGTCGCTACCCGCAGTTCTTGATGCAAAAGAGGTCGTGCGGGAGCTCGGCATTCAGCCCATCGAGCACGATATAACGCCTATGATAGATTCTTATTTCGCTCAGTTTGCGGAGGTTGACTGGATAAGGCGTGGTAACAAGATGGCCAGGGAACGCATGTCCATCCTTTATGATTACTCTGCATATTTAAAGGCGCTCGTGCTGGGTACAAGCAACAAGACGGAGCTGCTGCTTGGTTACGGAACGCTTTATGGTGATCTGGCTGGCTCGATTCAACCGCTGGGCGATCTTTATAAAACGCAGATCAGAGCTATTGCCAGTTATTTGAATATACCAAAAAGAATAATCGACAAGCCGCCATCTGCAGGTTTTTGGTCTGATCAGACTGATGAGAAGGAGATAGGCTTTAAATATGAGGACGTTGACAAGTTGCTCTTTGTAATGATCGATTCGAAAAAGAACAGAGAAGAATTGACGACAATCGGCTTTTCACGTGAATTAATTGATAGGGTAGAATTCATGATGAAAAGGAGCACGTTCAAGCGAAGATTGATATCGATACCGCGAATTTCCAGCAAGAACATCGACAAAGAGACCTTTACCTGTGATGCCTGGGGTGTTTAGCTTATTTTAAATTTTGATAGAAAACAGGGAAAACTGGTAATCTGCGCGACTCCTATCGGAAATCTTGGTGACATAACCTTGCGTGTGATCGATGTTTTAGGGCAGGTTGACCTCATAGTAGCTGAGGATACGAGAAGGACGCAAAAGCTGCTTAATCATTACAATATAAGGACGCCAACGCTCAGTTATCACAAGTTCAACGAAAGGGAGCGCACCGAGCAGATAATGGATCGCATCAACCAGGGTATGAACATTGCGCTCGTGTCGGATTCCGGCACGCCCGCCATATCAGATCCTGGGCAAACGATAATAAGCGCATGTATTGAGGCGGGCATCAAGGTCGAAATGGCTCCTGGAGTGGATTCGGTGATACCTGCACTGGTCCTTTCAGGTTTTGATACCTCAAGTTTCTATTTTTATGGGTTTGCTCCGCGCAGGAAAGTAGATATCAAGAGATGGGCTTTAAAGCTAAAGGACGAAACCAGTACTGCGATTGTCTTTGAATCGCCCATGCGGATTGTTAAGCTCCTCGCCATGCTTGTGAACGTTTTTCCGAAAAGAAATATTGCGCTTATGCGAGAGTTAACAAAAGTTCATGAGGAAGTTATAAGAGGCAGCATTGAGGAGGTGCTTGAGAGAATCAGCAGCCAGGAGATCAGAGGCGAGGTGGTACTTGTCATTGCAGGTGCCCAAGAGAAGAGAGAGGGCGAAATGACCAGAAATGATGATATAATGGCTAACCTTAAAGAGGCTGGACTTGAGCTCAAAAAATTTGGATTTTCTGCGAGGGAAATAGCGAAAATCCTGGTGTGGCGATATGATATTTCAAGGAATTTGGCTTATAAGATTTCTATATCGGTTCTGGAGAAAAATAGATGAAGAAAGATACATTTTATATAACAACTGCAATTCCATATGTTAATTCATATCTGCATTTAGGCAACGTTTATGAAGCCATCCTTGCTGATGCTTGTGCCAGATACCACAGGATAAAAGGCGATAAAACCTTTTTCCTGACCGGAACGGATGAGCACGGTCAGAAAATATGTAAAAGTGCACAGAAAAGTGGAATAACACCACAGCAGTTCGTGGATAGGATGTCGGCAGAGGTCAGGAGGCTTTGGGACTATTATGGAATATCTTATGACGATTTTATCAGGACGACTGAACAAAGACATGAAAGAGTAGTCCAGATGTGGTTTGAAAAATCGTATGCAAACGGTGACATATACCTGAGCAAGTATGAGGGTTGGTATTGTGTGGAGTGCGAGACCTTCTATCTGGAATTGCAAATAATTGATAACAGATGTCCTGATTGCTCCAGGCCGGTGGAGAAGTTAGAGGAGGAGAACTATTTTTTCAGGTTATCCAGATATCAGCAGCCTTTATTGGAGCACATCGAGAAAAATCCTGATTTTGTAATTCCGGAGATCAGAAGAAATGAGGTCATTGGTCTCTTGAAACAGGGCTTAAATGATATAAGCGTGACGCGAACAGCAATGAGCTGGGGAGTTACCGTTCCTTTCGATACAAAACATGTCTCATATGTATGGGTAGATGCTTTAATTAACTATATATCTGCAACAGGTGTGTTTTTTGATGAGGATCGCTTTAATAAGCTTTGGCCCGTCGACTTTCATCTCATTGGCAAGGATATATTAAAGTTCCATGCCATAATCTGGCCTGCAATGCTTCTCTCGGCCGGGCTCGAGCTTCCCAAATGTGTTGCAGTGCATGGCTGGCTTCTTGCGGAGGACATGAAGATGTCGAAATCAAAAGGTAATGTGCTCGACCCCTATGAGCTGGCCGAGATCTACGGCGTTGATGCGCTGAGGTATTTCTTGCTGAAAGAGATTTCATTTGGACTGGACGGCTCGTTTTCGCATGAACTGATGACCAAAACCTTTAACTCCGACCTTTCAAATGACATTGGGAATCTCCTATCCCGATCGCTAGCCATGGTCAGCAAGTACAGAGATGG
Organism: Actinomycetota bacterium; assembly: GCA_023488455.1. Next base: position 40,135 of record JAMDDV010000032.1, read on the forward strand.
AATAATCCCACAGTCATCAACTTATGAAACAGCAGAGAACCAGATAATCGAAAGCTGGCAAAATTTGCAGAAGATCGTCGATGAGTTCATAAAGTGGATTGACTTCAGGGATGCACTCGATTCAATCTGGTCTTTTATCAACGATATAAACAAATATGTTGACAGCTCTGCCCCGTGGGCCCTGGCAAAGAACAGCGCAAATTCTGCAAGACTTGACACTGTGCTTTATACAATCTGCGAATCACTGCGCTTGATAGCCATGCTGGTATTTCCCGTGATCCCATCGTCAGCACAGAAGATCTGGGATCAACTGGGAATAAATGAGGACGTATCGAGGTCAACCCTGCCCGCAAACGGCAGGTGGGGGCTGCTCAAACCAGGTACTTTAATCGGAGAGAGGCAGCCAATATTCCCAAGAATCGAGAAGGATAATAACAAGTAGTTCTTTCAGAAGGATTTAATCAGGAAGATTAGAGTGAAGCAGGGTTTTGGTTTTTATGTCGATACTCATGCTCACCTCGATTTGATCGAGGATAAACAGCCAGCGGATGTGGTGAGAGAAGCAGATGGAGAGAACGTAAAAATCATCATCACCGTTGGCATAAGCGTCGAGTCAAGCCATAAGGCGGTTCAGATCTCATCACAGTTCGAAAACGTGTTTGCCTCTGTCGGAATTCATGTGCACGATGCTAGTGCAGTCTTCAGCAAAGATTTTCAGGAAGTTGTTGGGCTCGCTAAATCTGACAGGGTTGTTGCATTGGGAGAGACCGGCCTTGATTATTACAGAAACTATTCTGAGCCTGGGGATCAGAAACAACTGTTCATGTGGCATATAGAGTCAGCGAATAAGCTTTACCTGCCGTTGATAATTCACTGCAGAAACAGTGATAACGATATGATCGAAATGCTTTACGAGAACAGAGTCAAAAATGGCGTTATGCACTGTTTTTCAGGCGGGGAGAGCCTGCTGAAAGCCTGCCTTGACCTTGGCCTTTATATATCTTTTGCCGGCAATATTACGTATAAAAATGCTGGAGATTTAAGAACGATAGCAAAAAAGGTTCCAGTTGAGCGGTTGTTGGTTGAGACCGACTCGCCCTATTTATCTCCACAGGAGAACAGGGGTAAGACAAACTATCCGAAGTTTGTGCCACAAGTGGCATCGATGCTTGCCAGGATAAAAAACCTAAGTCCGAAGTACTTGATGGAGGCAACCACAAGGAACGCAATTGACCTTTTTGGGCTGGAATGTTAGTTGGACTTAACTGAGATAAAAAGGTTAATTGAAGAGTGCAATTTAACTCCCAGCCGCAGTCGAGGGCAGAATTTCTTGTTTGATCGCAACGTTTTATTAAAGATCGTTTCTGCCATAAATTTGTTAAAAAGCGACCGCGTGCTTGAAATCGGTGCTGGATTTGGGAATTTGACCCAGCATCTTGCTCGGTACTGCGAGTTCGTGCTAGCAATAGAAATGGATAAGAGGATTGCACCGCTGCTTGAAAGAGAAACGTCTTCTTTTGAGAATGTAGAGACACTGATTGGAGATGCCATGAAGATGGATCTTGGCAAGTTCGCTCTGGATAATAATTTAAATAGAATGGTTTCGAACCTGCCTTATTCCATTGCTGCATCAGTGATTTTAAAGGTATTGCTTGATTGTCCAGGCATTATGATAATCCACTGTGCGGTGCAAAAGGAGATTGCGCAGAGGATGACGGCTAAACCAGGCGAGAAGAACTATTCTGGGTACACAGCAAAAATTAAATATTTGAGCGAACCGAAAAATCTTTTTGATATCAGCAGGAACTCCTTTTTCCCTGCACCGGGAGTCGATAGCTCATTTGTGGAGATAAAGAGAAGAAAGTCTTTGGATGAAAAGGTGAATACCCTGGATTTTTTCAACTTCGTTGATGCATGCTTTGCTTCAAGAAGAAAGACCCTGGCCAATTCTTTGACGAAATCCCCAAATTTTAATTTCCCAAAACAGAAAGTGGAGGCGGAGCTTACTGCTCTTGGGTTTTCTGAGAATACAAGAGCTGAAAGGTTTGATACAAAAACATTAATGTTGTTGTATAAAAGGCTTTTGTAAAAACTTATAACAGGATTTCGACATCCCAATGGGGTCTAAAGGACTAACCAAATTTCACCTCTTTTGGGATAATTAGTCAACCGGGCCACCCTTCTAGGGTTACATCTTCCCACTCCTGATTTATTTTCTTATCAATACTCTGCTCATTTTTGTATCCTTCAATAAGAAGTGCGTCTAATTTTTCCTTTTTATCCTTGTCAATTTTCTCGGTTATTGCTTAGGCAATAAATTTACTTTTATTTCGATAAACCTCTATTGCTTCAGCAACCTTTTCCGGTAAAGTTATGTTTAATCTTTTCATATTTTAAAAATTTTTATACTTTAATAATAAATATTAGTACGCCAAATTATAAACATTTTTAGATGATGCAATAAGTACATCAAATTTGTTAATCAAAAGTTCTTTACTAAAATTTCTATAAAAAGCAATAGGCTTCGGCTACCCCTTTAATTACTTTGCTCCGAGAGTGGACGGAATGAAGCAGAATCAATGGATGAAATCATCGGAATACGCATTTAAAAGACTGGATAATGAGGTTTTAAATTCCTCAAAACTCAAATTCAGAAGAAGGGATTCCTGATTGCCGAATAATGGATTTAAGTGTCCCGATTCTAATTTCTTTATGATTTGGAACAGGTACGGTTATCGTTGATGCCTCAATCTTTTTTTGCATTACAATGTGACTGCCTCGTTGCCGAATCATTTTAAAACCATGCTGTGACATAATTTCACAGACTTCCTGTCCTGATAAAATCCGCAATTTACCCAGTAGAAACCTCAAGTCGCGTAATAAAGACTTCATTATGCAGTCGTTCTTTAATCTCTTGCGGAGAAGCGGTTTCAAAGAATAATTCCAGAGCTTCTATAAGATTAGCTCTAGCTTGTTCTACGGTTTCTCCCTGACTAGCAATATCAAGTTCTGGACATAGAGCAACGTACTGGTTTTCTTCTCTTTCGATTATTGCAGTAAATTGTTGCAGCTTATGCATTTATAACCTCTGTTTTTCTAGCTAATCAATGATAGTTTAACAAAGTTTTTTTATTGAAACAACAGACCAGGCAAATCATCAGTTTTAAAGAACATATTTTCTCCAGAAGCTATCCCGTCCCTGGACGAAGCGAAACACCCTTAGTGAATCCACAAAAGTATCCTTTAGGGAATTCCATAGTTAAGCATCAAGGTTTCGGTTTACTTTTCAATTTTAATTAACAAGTTTAAAAAATTGATTGACAAAGGAACTAATAAATGGTAAATTTTACAATGAAACGGTTCATTTATAATTTTTTGGGCCGCTTTTATTTTGTTTGTCAAATGAACCGATTCATTTGACAGTTCTTAATTGTCATTTATACAAAACAGGGGAATAAATGGCTACGATACGAGAGATAGCAAGACTAACAGGTCTATCCGTGGGCACTGTGTCAAATGTTCTAAATGACGTCGACACTGTGAGCAAGGAGAATAGAGTTAAGGTTCTCGAGGCAATAAAGGAGCTTAATTACACTCCAAGCAGGATTGCCCGCAGCCTCTCAAAAAAGAGCACAAAAAATGTTGCTTTTATAATTCCAGATATTACAAACCCATTTTTCCCTGAGGTTGTTCGTGGGGCTCAAGACCTTCTTGCAAAAAAGGGATACTACGTTTTCTTGTGTAACTCCGATAATGATCCTGAGAAGGAGGAGAGTTACATATATGACCTCATTTCAATGTGGGTTGATGGAATAATAATAGCTCCTTCTGATTCAGATTACAGAAATCTGGATGTATTCAGTCGTATAACATCTCCATTGATCATCGTTGATAGGGAGGTTGAGGAGCTTAAGCGAGATCTCGTTATAGTTAATAACAAGAAGGGGTCGTATGAGATGGTTAACTTTTTGATTGGCAACGGTCATAAAAAGATAGTTGCTTTGATGGGCCCCGAACATGTTAGGACAGCGCAGAAGAGACACGAGGGATGGGAAAAAGCGATGAGCGAAAATGGGTTGTTCAGCGATGATCTTGTCGATTGGGGAAGCTTTTCAATAGATTCAGGATACGAGATGGCAAGAAAGATGCTTGATAATGTCGGAGGGTTTGACGCCATCTTTGCGGGTAATGATCTTATCGCGATCGGAGCAATTCAATTACTGGAGGAGAAAGGTTTCAGGGTGCCTGATGATATTTCCGTGGCTGGATTTGATGATATTTACATCAGCAGATTTATGAAGCCGCCACTTACCACTGTGAGGCAGCCCATTTATAGAATCGGAGAAATAGCAGCGGAGTTACTCCTTGAAAGAATGAGTAGCACAGAACAGCCTGAGCCTAAAAGGATAATTGTCGATGGTGAGCTGGTAATAAGAGATTCTGTAAGGAAGAAGCATTAATTCAAAGGTCTGGGATGAAAAGAGCTCTTGTGGTTGGAAGTCTTAATATGGATGTTATTTTAAGAACCAATAAGCTTCCTCATAAGGGGGAGACAAAAATAGCTAAGGAATGGAAGATTGCAGGGGGTGGTAAAGGTGCAAATCAGGCTATTGCGATGGGCAGGCTTGGTGCTAACGTGGTTATGGTGGGAAAGGTTGGAAATGACGAGTTTGGACGAAAGCTTATTGAGGATTTAGAGACCTCCAATGTTAATACGGATGGAATACTTATGGATGAACATGAAAAGACAGGTATGGCTTATATAACGATTGATGATACAGGTGAAAATACAATTGTAGTCGCACCTGGAGCGAATTCGAAGCTTTCTATAAAAGATATTGAGGAAAGGGAAGCAATTTTACTTGATAGTGACATCTTAGTGCTTCAGATGGAAATTCCAGAAGGTACAAATTCTTATGTTATCGATCTTGCGAAAAAGGTAGGGAAACAGGTTGTTTTGAATTTCGCTCCGGCTGTTGAACTCAATGATGAAACTTTAGGGAAAGTTGACTTTTTGATCTTGAATGAGACGGAGGCTGCTTATCTTGCTGGAGTGAACCGCACAGGGGAACAGTGTATTGAAACGATAGATAGAACTGTTGAGTTGATAAGAAAAAAGTTTTTGGGAGATATCCTGATAACTCTTGGGAATAACGGATGCATATGGGCTGATAAAAAAGGAAATATTTCAAGGTTTATTGCGTTTCCCGTGGAAGCGGTGGACTCGACCGGAAGCGGGGATGCATTTGTGGGAGGTTTTGTGTATGGCCTTTTGATGGGCAAAAGCATGAGTGATTCAATAAGGTTGGCCAATGCTGCGGGAGCACTAGCTGTAACTAAGATCGGAGCGCAGTCTTCGCTTCCTTATCTGGATGAGGTTTGCAAGTTCCTTGCTGATAATATGCAGAATGTTGGAGAAATAGATGAAAAAGAGCGGCGTTCTGAATAGTGCGGTTTCTGCGATCATGGCTTCATTAGACCATGGAGATGGGCTTGTCATAGCAGATGCTGGTTTTGGGAAGCCATGGTTTGGTATGGATTTAATAGTTAAGGGAATATATCCAAATCCTAGCCTTTGCTGTGGAGGCTGTAGAGTCAACTTTGTATACCACAAGCAAATCAGATCTTTAAAGGTAAAAATAATTCATGAGAGAACCGGAAAAATGAAGGAGGTGATGCGCGCTCATTACTTCTACAGCAAAAGGGTTAAGATGTAGTAAGGAAAAGATTAGGATGAAAGGAGGGAAAATGTTAGGTAAAAGATTGATTTTCTGGGTGTTAATTATTGTGGTGTCTTTTTCGATGTTGGCAGTCGGGGCCTGTAAGGCACCAGCTACTGCTGAAGTCGAAAAGGTAACTTCGGAGACATCAGCTACCACGGAGACATCAGCTACTACTGAGAAAGCAGCGCCAACCGAACTCATTGCTGAGTTTCAGCAGGCGAAGATCGACTGGCAGCAGAAAAAGGGTGACCAAATTACCGTTAGCATGTCGAAGCATCCATTCAGCCAGTCGCTGATCCCATTGATCCCCGAGTTTGAAAAATTGACAGGAATCAAGGTCAACTTTAATGTGCTGCCCGATGAGGAGTACTGGAACAAACTGACCATTGATCTCTCAGCTGGTGGGGGTTTCTTTGACGTCTTCATGTCGGGGAATGTATTCTACAAGTACATTGAAGCAAAGTGGCTCGAACCACTGACCCCGTACCTCGAGAATTCGAATCTCACGGATAAGGCTTGGTACGATCCCGATGATTTCTGGAAAATCGCCTGGGACACCAATGTCTGGGATGGCAACATCGGTTATCAAACATACGGAAAGGGAGATGTTTGGCAGATCCCAGTGACTTCGGAAAGTATACTCCTTTTCTACCGTAAAGATATCTTCGAGCAGAACGGGATTGAAGTGCCAAAGACGTGGGAAGAGTTAGTTGCCACAGCCAAGGAGCTAACGAAACCCGATGAGAAATTCTATGGGATCATCTCAAGAGGTACTCGAAAGTGGGGAACCCTGTACAATGGCTATACAAATGGGTTTGCGTCATTCGGTGCTAGAGACTTCGACGAAAATCTAAATGCCGTAATGAACAGTCCTGAGGGTGTGCAATTTACTGAGTTATGGGGTGAACTTGAGCGAGAGGCAGGTCCTCCCGGGCTCATGGAAATGACGTGGGATGACGTTCGTACACTTTTCGCTGCTGGCGGCTTCGCAATGACGATGGATGCGGACGTATTTGTCCCTGGGTGGGAAGACCCAAGTACCTCCAAGATAGCAGGTAAGATAGGCTACGCGCATACTCCTCCAGGCGAGAATGGATTCAACGCGGATTACTGGACCTGGACACTCGCCATGAACGCGAAGTCTTATCACAAGGATGCTGCATGGTTGTTTATCGAATGGGCAACCAGCAAGCCGATTTTGCTCAAGGCTACGGCAGAGTACATTAATTTTCCCCCGACTCGACGGAGTGTGTGGGAGGATCCGAAAGTCGTCGAGATAAGCAGTGGCTGGGGGAACTACCGTGAGATCTTCACGGAGACAATGGAAAAGGGCTACACAAAGTTACTGCGGAGTGTGAATCCAGAGTTGCCCACCATTTATGAACTGTGGTCAGTGGCCCTACAAAAGGTCATTACCAAGGAAGCGACAGCGGAAGAGGCGCTCGATCAGCTTGTCAAAGAGTCCAACGATATCATGGAGAAGGCTGGATACAAGAATAAGTAGGCTCAACAAGCTATTTTTATTGTCGACCTGCTTATGGAAATAAGTAGGTCGACAACCACTAATTCTACATTGCTGGAGGTAAATGGAAGCGAGTCCGGCAAAGGCTACCAGCACTATTTGCGGGATTAGTACCCTTCTAAGGGAGTAGGGAGAAAGCAATATGTTGCGCAACAAATACGTTTCGCTCATGGTTATACCAAGTTTTCTCTTGGTCATCGGTATAGCCATATATCCATTCTTCTACGCTGTCTACTTAAGTTTCACCAATGCAAGGTTGACCAGCCCATTGTACCACTTCGTAGGCCTGCATAATTACATCGAGATGGTGACGAATCGGGACTTCTGGACAATCGTCAAAAATTCGATGATCTATGCAGGCGGAGCAACACTGAGCGAGTTGGTTGTGGGCTTTGCTATAGCCCTTCTACTTGCATACGAGGGATTGGTGGGGCGTAGCGTGTACCGCACTATCATCCTGATACCATTGATGATCCCACCAGTTATTGGAGCACTTATGTGGAAGATCATGCTTGAGCCAACACGAGGACCCATTAACTACCTGATTGGCTTATTTGGTGGTCGTTCACTAGAGTGGCTCAGCAGTCCCAAGCTCGCTATGCCTACAGTGATGTTGATTGACTTCTACTTGTTCACCCCCTTTGCTATCCTTATTCTGCTGGCTGGTTTGCAGAGTATTCCAATAGATCTCTATGAGGCAGCCAAGGTTGATGGAGCAGGACCTATACGCTCCTTCTTTGCAGTGACTCTGCCACTTATGTGGCCAACGTTGACCCTGGTCTTTCTCATTCGCTTTACGCTGTCTCTGGCGACATTCGATATAATCTTCGCGACTACTGGAGGTGGCCCCGGCATTGCGACGACGACCCTGAGTATCCAATCCTACCTCAATTACTACCGCTGGAGTTTCACGAGTACCGCCACTACTTACGGTATGATCATATGGATCATTAGCTTAATTTTCACGAACGTGTTTATCGCTCGTACTCGACGCGGCTGGCGATGACAGAATGATAACCCAGCGACCTAAGGAGGCTGCCATGAAAACTATAGGAAAGAGAGCGATCGGGGGTGTGGCTAGGAGGAAACGATCACCGTGGTACAGGCTAATCTACCTGCCAGTAGCTTTGTACCTCTTTTTCGTACTGTTCCCGGTTTACTGGATTCTAGCCACCTCGCTTAAGACAGAGCTAGACGTGATCTCTATGGTACCTAAGTTCTTTAACTTTAATGCCACGCTCGATAGCTACAGGGCTGTGCTTGGATTCACTGCAAATCGTCAGGTGGATTTCCTTGCGTTCTTCAAGAATAGCCTGATCGTCGTTCCATCAGCGGTCGCGCTGGCGATGATTTTGGGTATCCCCGCCGCCTACGCGATGGCACGGTTTCGCTTTAAGCTCAGAGAGAACCTCTATTTCTTCTACCTCAGCCAATATTTTTTACCTCCTATTCTGGTGCTGGTCCCGCTCTATCTGATCTACCGGCGCCTCCATCTCTACAACACCTACATGGGCCTGGTGCTTATTCTCCAACTCATCAATCTACCACTAGTTATTCTCATTCTGCGTGGGTTCTTTGAAGAAGTGCCAGTAGAAATAGAAGAGGCTGCTATGATCGACGGTGCCAACCTATGGCAGGTCTTGACTCGTGTGACACTTCCCATAGCAAAGGCTGGCCTCATGGCCACGGCTTTTCTCACAGCAATCTTCAGTTGGAATAACTTTTTGTTTGGCTTAGTATTAAGTGGGACCTCAAAGATGCCGGTCACGGTAGGTATGCTCAGCTTCCAATCCTATGAGAAGGTCCTCTGGAATCAGATGGCGGCTGCTAGCATCATTTCCCTTTTGCCACCGCTGATTCTTGGCATCGCTGTACAGCGTTATCTGGTGCGTGGCTTGTCATTAGGGGCTATGAAAGAGTGATAGATCTGAGCTTGTTGTTCGTGTCGCTTCGGTACCATAAACAAAAGAAGGAGATTACTATCATCTGCTACAGAGAGGAGGGAGTGTTATGGGATTAAGGATACATCATCTGGTTACGGGCGAACTAGAGAGCCCACTTAGCGTCAGCCTGTTCAATTCTGGGAAGCATCCACATTTGAAGCACCAGGATGTTCTGCCTTACAGCTACCGCTATGATCTACAGCGCCGGGATGGCACGATCGTGGAAGGAGTTATGGTACCAGTACCAGTATGGTACATCGCTGGAGCCGAGAAGCGTATCTTAGTGGACACGGGTTTCGGCTCTTGTGAGGAACTGATCCGTGTAGGGGAACCACATGGCCATGACTACATCTGTCGCAAGAACCCGGAATGGGACATTAAAAGGCAGTTAGCTACACTTGGGCTCGAACCCAGTGATATTGATATCGTCGTCCATACTCACTTACACTTCGATCATTTCATGAACAACGAACTGTTCGAAAATGCCACATTTATTGTGCAGCGCGATGAGATCCCCATGGTGGTTGCCCCTCCACCTTTCGGTATTTTCTACTACGAGGAGCTAGCATCGCACCTGATCAACGTGCTCGGCAGAGTAATGGCCATTGATGGGAACATGAAGGTATGTGAGGGTGTGGAACTCTTCAAGGTAGGAGGCCACTCGCCAGGTTGGCAAGTAGTGATGGTGAAGACAGACAAAGGGAAGGTAGCCCTCGTTGGCGACCTGATGTACAACTACAAGAATCTGGAACTCAACTGGCCGCCTGGAGCATTCTGGCGTATGGATCAGATGATGGAGGCTTACAATTGGGTGCGTACAAAGGCCGATATCATTGTCCCAAATCACGACTGGAAGTTTCGCAAGCTCTTTCCGGAAGGGATCATTGGCTAAGGCCACATCAAATAACGGGAGAGGTGGAGTAGAAAAGCGATACTTAGTTAAATTGCAGTTGAACAAACCTGCGTTGTCGTGGGAAGCCAGAAAGCAAGAGTCTCAACGATATTGAACGATCAATATGAGAGCGAGAGGCATATACGAGTGAGTTCTTGTCATGGCTATGGAGCACACAATACGCTGCCCTGGTTCCACGGGAACAACTTCGGAGATAATCAAGGGGGGAAGTGACATGGTGAAACGCGAGCTGACGCCGCGCGAGCGAGTACTCATCGCGCTAGCTCACAAAGAACCTGACCGAGTGCCTATTGATTTTGGTGGCCAGCTGACTGGCATAACTATTGTAGCGTACAAAAATCTCATTGATTATCTGAAAGTTGAAGAGCCGGTGGAAACGCTGGAGGAAATCTGGCAGCATGCCGTGGTAAGCGAGACAGTATTGTGCCGTTTCGGTGTTGATACGCGATGGGTGCGGCCAGAGGGGCCGAGCAGGTGGCGCCTGGAGCACTACGAGTTAGCAGAAGGCAGCAGGGAGCTCATTGCCTTCAAGGACGAGTTTGGTATTGAGTGGGCTATGCCCAAGGTAGGTGGCCATTGGTATGATTTGCGGACTCCTCCGCTACGCGATGCAACATTGGCTGACCTGGAACATTATCCCTGGCCTGACGCTAGGGATCCAGCCCGTTGGGCTAATCTGCGTGCTAGAGCGGAGCATTTGCAACGGGCGACCGAATACGCAATATGTGGTGACGCGGCAGGAATCATCTTAGATTTCTGCTCATGGCTACGGGGCATGGAGCAACTATTCGTGGACCTGCTGCTGAATCGCTTGTTTGTGGAGCGGCTATTGGATATTATCACACAGTGGTGGCTGGATTACCTAGACTGTTATCTCCGCGAGGTAGGGGACATTATCTCCATCCTTGCCTTGGCTGACGACTTGGGTTGCCAACAGGGACCACTCATCAATCCACAGATCTGGCGGCAGCTCGTCAAGCCACGGCTTCAGGAACTTTGTCAGTTCATTCATAACCATTCATCGGCACTGGTGTTCTTTCATAGTTGTGGTTCGGTCGTTGACTTCATTCCAGACTTAATCGAAGTAGGTGTTGATATCCTCAACCCGGTGCAGGTTACCGCCCGCGGCATGGATACGAAGCAACTGAAGGCTGAGTTTGGCAATGCATTGACTTTCTGGGGGGGCGGCTGCGACTCCCAGTGGGTACTTCCTTTTGGTTCAACGAAAGATGTACGGAGGGAGGTATGCCACCGCGTTGCGGATCTTGCCCCTGGAGGCGGCTTTGTCTTTAATCCTGTGCAGAATATCCAGGCAGAGGTACCTCCAGAAAATATCGTCACCATGTTTGATACGGCTCGTGTTTGTGGCCAGTATGGGAGCTCCCTTCGCGGTAGTTCTGGAAATAGTAGGTAAAAAGCACAAGTGGAAAGGCACTTTGGTAGTTAGTCTCATACTCGATGGCCTGACATGAGATCCTGCAGAGGTGGGTGGAGATTAATTTACGATTTATCTCAACATCAACAGACACAGGTGTTGGATCGTTTTCATCGCTAATTATTCTGCACTCGATCTTGAAGGAGCTGTAATTCGCTTATTTCTGGCGGTGGGCAATTCTTTAGGTACGTGTATCTAAGAGATACCTAGAAAGGAGGGATGTACAATGCAGAAGGTCTTCGTTATGTACAAGCTGAAACCAGGGGTAACGTTGGAGGAGTATCGCAAGTGGTCAATAAGTATGGATCAAAAAGTGACACCATTCCAGCCGGGTGTTCACCGCTTCGAGGTCTATGAGATCGAAGGAGCGGACAAGGGTGATCCGCCGTACCAGATTGTCGAGGATATCGACGTCGATAGCTGGGAAGAGTGGCAGGCCGTAGTGAACAGCGATGCGATGAAGGAGGTCATCCAGACATGGGGCAGCTACGGCGATGAGTCTTCCCTAGCCGTCGTTTACGGCAAGAAGATCAAATAAGAAATATCAAGGTGTGGGTGGGGAGCAAGTGGTGCGATAATGACTCAGTGAGTGGTAGCTCCACCATCTCCCCACCTCGAGAGAGAGGATCGTGATCTTTTCGGGGAAGACACCGTGAAAGAAGGCCGCAAGGAGCTTTCGAAACGGCCGGTAATTCTAAAGTTGCTTCCATGAGGTTAGTGGTGGACTTGTGATCAACAGCCTGCCAGCGTCATAAATTACCTGACCTGTTCTCATGTGAAGGAGGGCCAATTGGCTTCAACAGGGAGTTGTATCGTGATAGCCGGAGGCATACTCTTACCGATGATTGCCCACATGGTGTTGGCGATGTGGCTATTGCTTTAGCCAAAGAAGGCAGTGGTGTCAATCAACAGATGCTCTGATGCATACCCAGTGTAGAAGTATCTTCCTGTTAACCGATATAATAATTTAGATAATTGAACTGCCATCGGTTGGTCGGTATGATTTGTAACCAAGCGAGGAGTTAATTTTCTTAAATTTTCGATCTTTTAGATTTGGTTTTTAAGTTAAAGGAGGGAAGTCTGGTCATGAAAAAGATTCGCGTTTTGCTAGCTGGTGAGTCTTGGGTAACCAACAGTACACACTTCAAGGGGTGGGACTTTTTTTCTAGCACTGTCTATGAAACAGGAGTTGAATACCTGAAGAAGGCATTAGTGGATGCAGGTTTCGATTTTATTCATATGCCAAGTCACATCGCTGCGCAGGAATTTCCTTCCACTAAAGAAGAATTAAGTAATTACGATGTTGTCTTCTTGAGTGACATTGGTGCAAATACGTTATTACTCCATCCAGATACATGGAATCACGGCAAGTCAACACCAAACCGTCTCCAACTGCTCAAGGAGTGGGTTGGTGAAGAAGGTGGACTGGCCATGTGTGGAGGCTATTACTCCTATGCCGGAATTTACGGGGCGGCTAAGTACTACCGGAGCCCGATCGAGGAAGCGCTGCCTGTCAACATACATACTTTTGATGACCGAGTGGAGACCCCAGAAGGTGCGGTTCCAGAGGCTGTGGATTCAAACCATCCAATCCTTGAGGGATTACCCAAGACCTGGCCCTTATTGCTTGGCTTTAATGAGATTGTATTGAAACCGGAAGCTCAACTCCTTGCCAGAGTGAGAGAGTATACTTTATTGGCTGTGCAGGCTTTTGGTAAGGGGCGGACACTCTCTTGGGCGTCGGACATTGGGCCTCATTGGTGCCCCGAGCCATTTTCCACTTGGGAGGGTTACGCTCGATTGTGGGTACAATCCGTGGAATGGCTGGCTGGACAGCGATAATCTTCTTTATTTGATGGCTAAACGGATAGAGTATTTGGCGAGCAGTTTTCAAGCCTGCCAAGAATGTGGTAAGGCAAAATCTGGGCCGTTACGCTATTATGATATCAACGAATCGATTTCAATGATATTTTCAATGATGCACCTACAGAAAAGGCTGTCAAGCATTAAGCAGTCTCTATACCATATACATACGTAAAAATCTGCTAAATAATTATCCATATTCTGCATCCGACGAAGGGTCTCACCAAATAGCAGACCAAAAGCAAAGGCAATAAGCATGAAGGCAGATGTTCTGATAATGGATGAACCTACATCTTCTCTTACGTTTACAGAGACCGATAAGCTTTTTGATAACCTGTGTGAGATGAAAAAGGATGGCGCCACCGTCATATACATTTCCCATCGTCTTGAGGAGGTCTTTGAAATAGCAGACAGGATTTCTGTCCTTAGGGATGGAAGGTATGTGGGAACTTGGGAAAGAGATAAGGTTGAGATAAATGATGTGGTGCGGCCGGTGGTTGGCAGAGAAATTTCAAGGATGCTATTGTACGAGAAAGAAATCAGTGCAACCTCCGATGGTGTGGCCTTAGAGGTTAGAAACCTTTCTAGGGTAGTTTTTTTAAAGACGTCAGTTTTGGGCTTTATAAAGGTGAGATACTGGGCATCTATGGTCTGCAGGGAGCGGGTAGAACAGAGCTGGCGGAGACCATATTTGGTCTTGCAAGAGCTGAAAAGGGAGAAGTTTATATATTTGGCGAAAAGGTGAATATATTAAGTCCGGATGAAGCTATAAAACATGGCCTGGCGATGGTTCCCGAGGACAGAAGAAGAACAGGTCTTCTTATTAGCATGGATGTCAAGGACAACATTGGTGTTGTCAAAATTCCCGAAGCTACAAATTTTGGCATAGTCATAAACTCAAAGCTTGTGGATGTTGCCGAGAAATTTGTAAGCAAGCTCGATATAAAAGTGTCAAGCGTTTTTCAGCTGGTGAGGAACTTAAGTGGTGGCAATCAGCAAAAAGTAATTATTTCAAGGTGGCTTGCTATTAGCCCGAAGATTCTTATAGTGGACGAAATTACCAGGGGAATTGATGTTGGTGCTAAGTCCGAAATCTATCGAATCTTGCAAAATTTGCGAAAAGAAGGGATTTCAATTTTGTTTATTTCCTCCGAGCTTCCGGAGATCTTAGGTGAGTGTGATAGGATCATTGTAATGTGCCAGGGTGAGATTACAGGAGGGCTTCTGAGAGAAGAAGCTACTGAAGAAAAGGTTCTCTCACTTGCTATGAGATTATTATGATAACAAAAACCAATATTATACTTTCACCAGGTCATTTTACCCCTCTTTTTTGATTTTTATCTGAATTTTACGTAATTCGAGCAAATTATATTATTGACTTAATAAGTAAAGTTTTGTATTATAATAACTTAAAATTTGAAGGGGGATCTTGATGTCGGTTTCCGATGGTCCGCACCTGGAAATTATTGATAGGATCAAAAAAGATCTAACTGATCTTGTTGGTAAGGAGATGAAACTTAGGGCTAACAAGGGCCGTAAGGTTATAATAGAGCGTATTGGCACTATCAAGGAGATCTATCCGAACTTGTTCGTAATGCTGGTTAAAGAGGATGGACAAAGGTATAGCAGAGTATCCTACAGCTATGTCGATCTCCTGACGAGAACTGTGGAGCTTACGAATAATAGCACGAACGAGAATATTCTTCCGTGGCTTACTAAATATAGTTAATACGACTAATCGCTGAAAGCATATTCTTGAGTTAATCGAGGTATGCTTTTTTTTATTGCCCTGGTTTTTTAAAGGTAGTAACATAGTTAGCATGAAAATTTTGGCAAGTGCGTACGCCAAGATTAACCTTTTTCTTGACGTTCTGAGCAAGCGCCCCGATGGCTATCATGACATCCAGTCAATAATGCAGAGCATCAGCCTGTGCGATTTGCTGCTGTTCGAGAAACACCAGGGCGGCGTGGAAGTTTCTTCAAACTGGGATGGGATGCCTGGAGAAAGCGAAAATCTGGTGTCCAGATCAGTTGAGCTGCTCAGAAAGCTCTATCCTGAAAAGATAGACTGCGGAGTTGTCGTTCATATTACAAAAAATATACCAATAGCTGCAGGTTTAGCAGGTGGTAGTGCTGACGCGGCAGCCTCAATCCGGGCGATAAATTTACTATTTGGTCTTGGCCTTAGTATGGATGAGATGATGGACGTAGGTAAAGATATTGGATCGGACGTCCCATTCTGTCTGATAGGGGGTACTGCTATGGCAGAGGGGCGTGGTGATCTCCTTACTCCGCTTAAGCCCATCAAGGGAGTCTGGGTTGTAACTGCCACGATTGACGATCAGATTTCCACGCGTGAAATCTATTCCGAGTTTGATAAAAGTGGTCAGCGGGCGGAGATCAACATCAAAAGTTTCTGGTCTGAGCTCGATGCGAGCAAGGATGGCGAAGCACTGGTGAATATGGAAAATGTCTTTGAACCTATAGCTACGCGAAGATATCCTCAGATCGCTGGCCTGAAAGCTGCAGCGCTTGAGTCCGGAGCGTTTGCGGCGGCTATGTCGGGCAGTGGGCCAGCTGTTTTCTGTGTCTGTCATAGTTTAAAGGATGCGCAAAGGGTGTATAATAGATTTTCAACTTTTACCAACGGTGTTTATATTGCCAGGACGATGGACAGAGGCACGGATATACAGGTTTTAAGCTGATATGAAAGTAGATGCATTAATACTTGCTGGGAAGAGCAACATCAGGGAGGTCGAGGACATCAGGGCTGAGGACAAACCCCGCTTCCCGATCAACGGTAAGCCAATGTATGAATATGTGATTGATGCGGCAAGAAATTCCAAACTTATAAATAGAATAATCGTAACGGTCCCAGTCGCTACCGATTGTTCAAGCTTCGAACATAAAGTAGATAAGGTTTTATTTACCGATCAGCCGGTTGTTAATAACATTCTGATGGGAGTGGAATATCTTTTGGACTCAGAATTTTTACTGGTCTTATCTTCCGATTTGCCTTTGCTAACCTCTGAAGCTATCGATGCATTTATAATGGAATGCGAGAAAGAGGGGGATTTCGACCTGTATTATCCAGTTCACAAAATGGAAGATGTTCTGGATAGATATCCCACGACAAAGCGAACCTATGCCAAGATAGCAGAGGGAAAGTTTACGGGCAGCAACGCTGCATTATTCAAGCCGTTCATTTTAAAGAACAATGTGAAGCTGTTTAAGAGAATATTCGACCAGCGGAAAAATCCGATCGGCATGGCACGCGTAATTGGGATAAATTGCATGATAAAAGCCCTGAGGGGCACTCTTTCGATTGAGCTTCTCGAGGAGAGGATTGGCAAGCTGATCGGTGGCAGGGGAAAGGCAATAATCAGCAAGCAGATTGAGATGGGGATAGACGTTGATAAGAAAGAGGATCTTGAGCTGGTCGAGTCAATCTTGAGCGGCAATAAAGATAAGATAGCAGCAAACGCCCGCTTTTAAACACCAGCTTTTTTAACACCCTAAAGTCAGCATATAAACGCTTTTGCCAAAATATCTTCTCTATTTTATACTAATCAGACTGCTTTTCCGTATTAAACGATGGGGAGTGGCCAAGCGGTAAGGCACGGGACTTTGGATCCCGTATTCGGAGGTTCGAATCCTCCCTCCCCAGCCAAACTAAGCTTTGAAAACATAGACCGACTTCCCTAAAAATTCAAAACAACTCTATTTTTAAAATTATCATAAAAGGTTAATGTTAAGGATTGCATCGATTTCTAATAGTTAAGAGTAATCCTCATTTATTGTAATTAAAGGTATGTTTTAATAAAATTACATTGTTATTTGTAATCTGTAAAAATAATAATTTTTTAAAGGGTAGAGGCATGAAGAAAATAATTTTGAAATCCGTGTTAATATTTTTACTATTTATTTTTATTTTATCATTCTTTTTGGGGTGTAAGACTATCTCTAAAACTGTCTTGGAATCAGAGCTGATGGATGCCACTTCAGATATATCAAAAAAGGAGAATCAACAATCTCAATCTCAGGAATCAGAGGCTGCTAAAACCGATTCAAGTGAGACTGCTACTTTACAATCGGATGATACAACTTCAGCAACAGAAACTGCAGGAATTCTCGATAAAAGTAAATTCTTGACAGTTGCTGATGTGGAAAAAGTATCAGGAGAAACTGGTATAAAACTTATAGATTATAATCCGAGTATTGGTGCAGGTGGTGATCTGAATTTTGCAAAATCTGACGGTACAATGTTTCTTCTTGCACAAGTTCAGGAAAAATCCTTTATATGGGATGAATGGAAAAAACAGGAAGGATTTTTCAATGAAGCAGTGCCTGGTGTTGGAGATGAAGCATATAACGGTCCAAAGGGGACAGGTGCAAAATATGTACTCTTCTTTTATAAAGGTGATCTTGCTTTTTCACTTTCAAGCTTTTTTAATCTAAGTGAAGGTGGCAAACCTTATTTTACACAGGACCAGCTTATAGAACTTGCAAAAATAATGCTTTCAAGGCAATAGCTAAAGGTATGAAATTAATATCTAAGGGTATTCCATTATCAGCCAGAAAATATTCAGAATTTTATTAATAGGTGGACCTTAAAAATGAATATTTTATTGAACCTTCTAACTTAGATTGAGGTATGTGATCATAAATAAGACTATCAGAAAGAATAACCAGGCAATACGCTGGATAGCCCGCATACTTGGCACCATTTTCGCAGCGTATTTGTTTATGACAAATGTTGCAGGTTTTATTATTAATTTCGGTAACCTCATGGCTTCGGATCTTATTGCGGCTTATGGTTCTATTGTATTTATTGTAATATTTGTTGCTGGTGTAGTTGTAGCCTGGTTTAGGGAAAAAATTGGGTAAAAATGAGGGAGACATTATATCGGTAGAAATTGAAAGAGATGAGGAAGAAAGGAAATTAGAGGTACCCGAAGATTTTAGGCAAACACTAGATAAGAATCCGTCAGCTAAAGATAATTTGAATAATAATCTAAGGGTTAGCGGTTAAACTTCACGGGGTGGAGGCCTCTATATTTTGCGCCAAAGCCAGATTTCTTTTTCCTTAAAAATAATAATCCACCAAGGTAACCAAAATGCCCAGGGGAAAATCCACCAGACCCAAACCCAGGGTTGCCAC
>JAMDDV010000028.1 GCA_023488455.1 Actinomycetota bacterium
CAACAGCGGTAACTTGTCTTGGATCTTTGCCTATAACCAGATGCTTTAACTCATGGACTGCTACCTCGGTAGTTTTGGCAAACCCGTTAATTGTCGCTTCCCCAATGCCGTATAACTCAGAGTCAGTAAAAACTTTAACAAACAACCAATTCTTCCATGTTGCACTTACCGAATAAGTTTCGATTGATGTGATCTTCATATCTACAACCTTCCCTTTATCTAAAACTCGCCCACAATTTTGAAAAATTCATTACTTACTTTCCTTGCATCTTCCATACTATAGACTGAGATCTGAATTGAAAGTCCTTTTGACGGAAGATCCTTTATAACTCTTTCAAGCCATACCCAAAAATCCTCACCGTAGATTCGCCATATAATCAGCGGCTTCTCATTCAGTATCTTTTCCCAGCTATCAAAAATATCCTCGATACCAAAGTAATCCGTTTCAAAATTTAACTCCATGACATTAATCCCTGGCAATTGAATTAGCTCATCAACTGCCCATATGGATGAACCGTGCAAATGATATGCTATACAGGGAAACTCATCAGAGAGCCGTCTATCAACTGGAAGAAAAAATTCGCGATATATTTGGGGAGAAAGCAATGATATTGCATCTTCTTGAAGCCAGAGTATTTTGTTTGGTGCCCATGTTCGAAGAGCAGCATCTCCTGCCATATACCCTTCATTAGACTCTGGTATCAAATCTAATTGAGCCCTGCCAACCTCTTCCCAAATATTCGCGCACATCTCGATAGCAGGCATAACCAAACTAGGATCATCAATTATATCCAGAGGCAGTTGAGCTCCACCACGCATTGCTGAAAGTATGTCCGCAGGTCCGCGCATTAAAGTTGGTGCTACCGGGTATCTTCCATTAGAATGCTCAACTAGTGCTGACATTAACTCCAATAATTTATTTGTCCACGGGTTGTCATGTATGGATTCCTCCCAATGCCAGGTCTTCCAGTCAGTAACACATGGCTTAGCCCAAAAGCTAGTAGGTGAAGACACAATCGTGCAGCCAGCAATGGCTTCCAGCCATGGTATGTAAACAAACGGAGCACTCACAAAAGGATAGTCCCCTATGCCAAGATGAGATTGATACAGATCGTCACAATCTTTTAGAAATAGATTAACATCAATATCCTGCGGATTTACTATTCCTTCAGGGATCTTTGCCATTACGTGGGGAAATCGCTGATTGACAAAAAAGCCGATATTTATCCCAAGTAACGGCCTATCAGTATTCATTCGCTTCCAAAAGGCTTGATGTCTTTCAATAGTGCTCTTAAACATTTGTATATATTTACCCTGCAATTCAAGAAAGCTAATCAATAATTCGAGTACTAAGACGTAGATCTATTGTACCCTTTCCGGGGGCGTGTATTGGATGGCCATTTTTGCTGTCAATCCACCATCGAAGTAGAGAACATGACCAGTCATGAACTCTGCCTCATCGGACATTAAGTAAGCTGCCAAGTAACCCACATCCTCTGGCAGACCAACGCGCCCCCACGGTACTAAGCTGTTTCCAACTTCTCGGGTATAGTTGGGGTCGGCTTTGAAGTAACTGGGTACCTCAATTGTTCCGGGTGCAATGACATTGACCCGGATATGTTTTGGACACAGCTCCACCGCCAGTTCCCGGCTGAAGGCATTAACCGCCCCCTTTGTACCAGCATACACGGAGTGTCCCACAAAACCAGCGAACCCGTGCGCAGAGGACATGTTGACAATGCTACCCCCAGCCCATGGACGACCAGAATAGCGGCTACGCAATTCCTCACCTCGTTCAATCATGTAGGGTACCGCCTGTTGACAGGTGAAATACTGACTACGGATATTGACATTGAAAATTCGGCTAAAATCTTCCTCAGTTACATTCTGGAAGTTCTTGGTAAATGTAATTCCAGCATTATTGATCAGTCCATCCAGACCACCCAGAAACTCGACAGCCTCATCTACTAACCGTCGGCAGTTAGCCACCTCTGTTAGGTTCGCCTTAATGGCGACTGCCCTCCGCTCCATGCCTCTTATCTCCTCAATCGTCTCAATCGCCCCTTGGGAGCTGCCGCAGTAACCGATTGCAACATCAGCACCTTGTCGGGCTAACTCCAGAGCTATTCCACGGCCGATCCCAGTGCCGGCGCCGGTGACGAGAAGATACTTGCCTTCTAAGTTGAATGGTTTTCCCAGCATAATCTCCTCATTCCTTGTGATAAAGAAAAAGTTCTCCCTGCGTCATCAGCAGAGGCATGACTTCTGGCGCATATCTCTTACAGGCCTCCAGGAAGTCGGCAGGGTTCCCAAAATGCAAAGGAAACATCCAGAAATGGCAGGGAATCACCATACAGGCATGAGAATCGCGCGCCAATTTTGCTGCTTCAACCTCGTTCATATTGCCATATGCCCCGTTAATGGGAAGGATAAGCACATCTACTACTGTTCAAACAAATCTTGCCACTTTCCAGGCCGGTAAGCGCTATCTCCGACCTGCCAGACCTTGATACCGTCGAATTCAAACCAGAGACCTAACGCTTCTAAGGCAAGGTCGCTGTGGTCAGCATAGACACCGGATAGCTTAAAGCCTTCTAATTCAAGGGTTTCAGCCTGGTGAAGAATGGTAAATCGATCATGTTTAATATCAGCTTTTATATATAACTCCTGACAATCTGGAGCGCCGATGAAATGAATGCGCGAGTTCTTTGCTAAAATCGGCATTGCATCGGCATCAAAATGATCAGCATGCGAATGAGTGCTGATCACATAATCCGCATCTACCTCCTCCGGTTCGATTAGGGTTGCCATAATGCGTTTGAAACCATAGCCGTATTCCGGCAGAGTTCGCTGCGCGTAATCTGTCAGGTAAGGGTCTGTATAAATTACTTTTCCACCGGGTGTTTTGAACACATAACCCGCCTGGGCTATCCAAAAAATTGCCAGGCTTCCTGGCTTAACCCGGGTCTCCTTAATTATTTTGGCAAAATTTTTCATCACACCGTCCTTCTCTCACCAAGACTATTTTGAGAAAAGACCGGACAGATTCTCAGCTTCTCCTACCGCGCTGCATAATAATTTTTCATGAAACCTGCTCTCTGGCCTGAGTGGCTGCCATCATCACGCGATACTCACTTGCCTCGGATCGGTCAAACTCATCGGCGACTTTGCCCTCAGCGAGGACGACAAAACGATCGCAAATTGCTAGCAATTCTGGTAGTTCTGATGAGATCATAATAATGGAAATGCCTTGCTTGGCGAGCTCAAACATCAGCTTATAGATTTCGTTCTTCGCACCGACATCGATACCCTTGGTAGGTTCATCCATCAGCAGGATTTTCGGGCTAGTCATCAATATCTTCGCAATAATGACTTTTTGCTGGTTGCCACCACTCAGGTTCACCACCATCTGTTCTATTGAAGGTGTTTGGATATCAAATCTTTTTACCTGTTCGCCAGCCAGACGTTTTTCTTTCGCTGAGTTCAAAAAACCACTCACCGTAAAAAGCTGCAGATTATGCAAAGTCACATTCGGGCGTAACACCATGTTGGGCAGTATGCCATCCTTTTTACGATCTTCCGTGATCAAGCCGACACCAACTTGTTTGGCGTCAGATGGACTGTGGATATACACCTCTTTGCCATTAACGTAGATTTTGCCACTGCACTTCATTCTTCCTATAATTGCGTTGACAACTTCGCTGCGGCCTGATCCAACAAGCCCAGCAAGGCCTAATATCTCCCCATAATGTAGAGAAAAGTTAACACCTTCGACTATACTACGATTGGCAATTGTCGGATGCGGGATTGTCAGGTTTTCAACACGCAGGACTTCTTGTTCGCTGATCAGTGAGTCACGGGTTGGATAAAGGTTTTCGATTCGTCGACCAACCATAGCGGAGATAATATCAAATTCTTTATAATTCTCTCGATCAAACTCCCCAGTCACCTCGCCGTCACGCAGCACAGTTACGTGATCCGTGATCTTGATAATCTCAGAGAGCTTATGCGTGATAAACACACAAGTTATCCCTCTACTACGCAGTTCCTGCAAGTGGGTGAACAAATTTTCAATTTCGTTCAAAGCCAGGGAAGAAGTCGGTTCATCTAGAATCAAGACACTTGGATCTCGATATAACACACGAGCAATCATCAACAATTGCTTTTGCGCCGCTGTTAAGCGAAACACCACTGCACTCGGGTCGAGGGAAATGTTATATTCTTCCAAAAATCTCCTCACTCGATTCTTAATCCCCCGCATGTTAACGAACTGCCCCTTTCCGTTGTTCCACTTGCCAGCGACGATATTTTCAGCTACTGTCAACTGGTCAACCACAGTGATTTCCTGCGGAACGATGCCAATCCCTTCTACCAGAGCGTCGGAAGCAGATCTCAACTGCAGGGCTTTCCCATTCAAGATTAGTTCGCCTTCGTAGGTACCGTGCGGGTAAATGCCTGAGAGTATCTTCATCAAGGTTGATTTTCCGGCACCGTTTTCGCCTACCAGACCATGAATCATGCCTTTGTTGACCCGGAGCGTGACATTGTTCAACGCTACAACACCAGGAAAGTACTTAGTTATGTGATACATTTCCAGCAAATACATATTATTCATAAAGCTACCTTACATTACATTATATTGAGCCATACTAGCACAATTGTCGAGATGGTGAGATCATAGTACGATCCCACCATCTCAGATTAATTCAAGATCCTCTCACTTATTACTCCATCAACTTTTCAGCCCGATCATTAAAGGCATAGTACTTGTCCAGATCCTTAACAGTAATGATCGGAGCCGGCAGCAGGTTGCGGTACTCCAATGGTTCACCATTGAGTGCTTTGTACAGCAGATCAACTGCTGCATAGAACTCATCATAAAGCGGCTGAGCCACAAGAGCGTAGACCTTGCCTGCCTTCACCAGATCCAGGTTCGGGCGTGTATAGTCCATGCTGATGATTACCAACTCCTTGTTGGTTTCTTCCGCAGCTCTTGCCCATGTGGTAGGACCATTGCCTGTCGTCGAGAGAGCACCTGTAATATCAGGGTTGCCTTGGATGATTGCTACAGCCTTGGCGATTGCCTGAGCCTCATCGAAGCCCTCTTCTTGGGCATCCAGCACTTTGATATCGGGGTATTTCTCCTGGATTGTCTTCTTGAAGGTCTCAGAGACCAGGTTCTCGGTCTCGTTAAAGCTGCCTTGGGTAAGAGCGACAGTCCCTTTGCCGCCTAGCTTCTCACCCATCGCTTCCGCTGCCGCTTGGGCATACTTTGGTACGTCCGCACCAACCACTGCTGTCAGGCCTGATTCCTCCTGATCAAAGCTGGTAAAGTGCGGTGTGACAACCGGAATACCTTTGTCCTTGAACTTCTTTATCGTCGGAAAGAAACTATTATCAACAGCGTATAGTACCACCCCATCGTAACCTTTTACCATAGCCTGCTCTGCTAGTGGGATCATATCCACCGCACTGGTGCTGTCTGTCAGCAATAAGTCGCCTTGTGCACCTTTATCCTTTGCACCCTCTATATAGCCTAACTGCATTAACCTGTGCACTGGGTGTCCCTTTAGAAACTGAATCAATGCCAGCTTATAAGACTTGGCAGCGGTCGTCTCAGTGGTAGCACTTTCGGTTACCTCTGCTTTAGTCTCTGCTGTGGTAGTAGTTGTTGGCGCTGCAGGCACACAAGAAGAAAGAACAAATGAGATTGCAGCAACGAGCAAAACACCTGATACAAGTAATCTAGTTTTTCCTTTCATACTAATTTAACCTCCTTTTTCTCTTATTGTCTTTGGGGTTAGATTTTTTCACCTCCCTTCTCGCCTATTTCCATAACATATCTTTTGCGTAGTATCTTCACTTATCAATCGACGAGCCTATTTTTTTCAAGAGGAAGCCATTTTGGACCGGCGTCGCCAGATATCAATTGCCACTGCAACTATCATGATCAAGCCTATCGCAATAGTTTGCAAATAAGGATCGGTACCAATTACTACTAAGCCACTCGTCACGACCTGCATAATGAGCAACCCGATTACCGCCCCTGGAATAGAACCAGTCCCACCAAACAGACTTACACCACCAATGACCACCGCGGCGATTACATTCAACTCCCAACCTAGGCCGATAGTTGGATTGCCGGTTACGATACGCGCCATCAACAGTATTCCTCCAAGCGCAGCGGACATGCCCGAAATAATAAATCCCGACATCAGTATTTTTTCCGGACTGATACCTGCTAAGCGTGCTACTTCCTTATTGCCGCCGACCGTGTACAGCTTGCGCCCATAGACGGTTCTGCTGAGTACAATATAGGCAATCACCGCCAGTATCACAAAGATAACGAAACTCCATGAAGTATTGAACGGCTCAGCTGTGCCAAATTTGTTGATCGCCTCTGGAAGCGGGTAGATTACATATCCTTTAGAAATCAAAAACGAAATGCCTTTTGCAATATACAACATACCTATAGTTGTAATGAAGGGCGGTACGCCCAACTTGATCACTGCAAAACTGTTGACTAGCCCAACAACTGCTCCTACTGCCAACCCAGCCAGGATTGCCACAGTAATGGGGAGCTGCAACTTCACCATAGTATAGCTGCTGACAACGGCAGCTAAACCAGCCACGGAACCTACCGAAATATCAAATGCACCGGAAATCAGGAGCATAGTTTGCCCTAAGGCAATGACTCCCACAAACGACATGGCTCGCAGCATAGTTGTCACATTACTCAAAGATAGAAAGACTGGGTTCAGCACATAGAATAGGATTATAAGACCCAACAAGGGGATTAGCACACCAGCTTCAGGTATAGTTAAAAGGCGACGGAAAAAATTAGCGATTGTGCGGGGATTCCTCTGATAGGTTTCATTTTCTTTATTCGTGATCATTTCTTCCATATTTTTCTTACTCCCTCTATGAACAGTATTTATCATATGAACTCATTAACTCCCCAAAATAGTAGGATAACTTAATTACTGGCTAAACCAGTTTCTATTATAATATATATCCCATATAATGCAATAAAATTTTTCATGATTCTATGACCTTTACTTTGTTGATATTAATACTAGTGCCGCAGTAATCCATTCTCTTACAGAAAGTAGCACGGGGACACCTGCATCTTCTATCAAATTTGCCATGTAATGAGTGTACTTACCACCTATAGCGCCACAAACTATCGGTTTTTTACAAAGTGATGATAGTCTCTCCAAAACCGATACTATCTTTTCGCTGACAGGAGTATCCTGCATGACAAACCATGGCATGATAATGTCTACATTTGGATCATCAAGTACTGCCTCTATGGCTTTTTCATAATCCTCAGCAGTGGCTGAACCAGTAAGATCAATTGGGTTTCCAATAACAACATAAGGAGGGAATATTTTTTTAAGATTACTAACTATTTTTTGAGAAATTTCTGCTAACTCGATTTTTTCCTTAGAAATCAGATCAATTGCTTGTATCGTAGTACCCGCACCATTGGTAATCATCAGCACTCTGTTTCCTTTTGCACGAGGTTGCATTACTAATGCCTTTGCAGATGCTTCCAATTCCTCAATGCTATCAACGGATATTATCCCTGCCTGGTTAAATATTCCAGAAGCTACACTGTACATTCCCCCAAAAAACCCTGTATGCGAGGTGGAAGCCTTAGCCCCTTGTATTGAGCGCCCAGCTTTAAAAACTATCACTGGTTTTTTCGTTACAGCGGCTTTAGCTGAATTGTAAAATTTCATACCGTTCTCAAGTCCCTCAATATATATAGCAATTACTTTTGTCTGATGATCATTGGTAAGAAATGAAATCAGATCACCTTCGCTAACATCGATACGATTCCCATAGCTAACAAACCTGCTTACTCCTACGTTAGCAATCGCTTCCAAAAAACCAAGTCCGACTGTTCCAGATTGTGTAATCATGGCTATATGACCAGGACGCGGCCTTCCCATACGATCATGAGTCTGGAATAAAGTATCAATCCGCGATACTCCATCAAACACTCCAACACAGTTGCAGCCAATAATTCTAATCCCAAGATTATGGGCTAACTCCTTAATCTCTGATTCGATATCCTTGCCACTCGATTCCTTCCCGCCTCCAGATATGATTACCATATTTTTGGTTCCTTTGGCTTTACATTGTTTAAGAATATCTGGAACTCCGGATAGAGGTATGGCAATCACCACAAGGTCCACAAGGTCAGGTACATCAACTATAGATCGAAAAGCCTTTATGCCCATTATTGATTCCTGAGTTGGATGAATAGGATAAACCTTTCCCTTATATTCATGAAAAGCAAGGCTATCAAGAATATAATTACCAAGCTTACCAGTAGTTGATGAAACCCCAATTACCGCAACGGATTTTGCATTAAAAAATTTATCAAGGTCAGAAAGATTTGGCTCAAAATTTGGTATTTCATTTTTCTTCTTTGCAGGAACAAACTTAAAATCAATAACTCTGTGCTGGTTTTCCCATACAACTATCGGGTTAAAATCAAAGGAATCCACTTCTGGATATAAGTTCATTGCCATTTTGCCAATTGTAGTTAAAAGCTTTATAAGCATTTTTTCTGAAACTGGAGGAAGGTTTCTATATCCTTTTAAAATTTTTGCACCCTTTAGTTCATTTAGCATCCGTGCTGCATCATCCTGTGAAATAGGTATAGCGCGAAACACAACATCTTTTATTACCTCTGTAAATATACCTCCTATTCCAAGCATCAGGGTGGGGCCAAAGACAGAATCAAAGTTATATCCAATAATGAGCTCAAAACCTTTAGATAACATCTCCTGAACCACGACACCCTGAACCTGAGCATTTGGCATTGCATTCTTAACGGAATCAATTATCCTTGAAAAAGCTTCTCTTACCTGTTCTTTTGTATATAAATTTAACTCAACGCCCCCAACATCAGTTTTATGCAGAATATCTGGAGATTCTATCTTCAATGCAACAGGAAAACCAAAAGACGCAGCGATACTGGCAGCCTCAACTTCATTAATAGCTAGTTTGGATTTAACAGGAATCAACCCATATTTTTGAAATAATCCTTGAATATTTAAATTGTTTAGCTCCATGTCGACTTTAACCTTACACCGCACTTACTTCTAATCATCATTAATACGCGCAATAATATCTCCTACCTTTGCTGTGTCCCCATTGTTAAAAAGTAATTCAACAACTGTACCTGATACTTCAGATTCTAGGACTATTTTGGCTTTTTCTGATTCGACCTCAACAAGCGGAGACCCCTTCTCTACCTTACTCCCGACATTCACCTGCCACTCTATAACATCTACTTCCTCTGTCCCCATTCCCATTTTTGGAATGTGCACATCGTACATATTTAATTGCCCCCTTCATCAAGCTTTCT
The DNA here is from genome assembly GCA_023488455.1 of Actinomycetota bacterium. The sequence continues at coordinate 9,386 of JAMDDV010000028.1, forward strand.
TAAGGTCTTCGAGTTAATCTCAAAAATTAATATGAAAGAACCATCTTAATTGCATTCTTAAGATGTTCTGCGTTAGGAAGCACGTAATCTTCCATTGGCAAGCTAAACGGAACTGGAACATCTGCACGCGTTATGCGTTTTATTGGAGCTTTAAGGGAATCAAAACATTCTTCAGCCACTATTGCTGAAATTTCAGCAGCAAAGCCACATGTTCGGTTTGAATCATCAAATATGACGAGCCTGCCAGTCTTTGCTATCGATTTTTTAAGAAGCTCTTTATCAAGTGGAAGTAGAGTTCTCGGATCAAACATCTCTATTGAAACGCCCTCATCCTCAAGACCTTGTGCTACGCTCAAAGCCTCCCCAACCAGGTGCCCGGTAGCTACAACGGTTACATCCGAACCCTCACGCTTTATTTCTCCTACTCCAAGTGGAATGATATATTCTTCCTCAGGCACATCACCCTTTTTTGCTAGAAGCCTCACTGGTGCAAAAATAATAACAGGGTCATCTTCTCGGATCGCCGATATTAGAAGACCTTTAGCGTCGTAAGGGGTTGAGGGTATGACAACCTTCATCCCGCCGTGCAGGAGATAGGGATAAGGATGGTCAGAGTGTTGACCGGCAAGTCCACCTCTTGCACCTGAACCTGGGATTATGTATGTCACAGGTATATCTAATTTACCACCAGACATATAGCGCAACTTTTGCGCTTGATCCACCAGTTGGTCAAAAGCAAAAAAAACGAACTGGCTTACCTGGAACTCAACTACGGGCCTCATCCCTGATATTGCAGCACCAGTAGCTATGCCAACAAATCCAGACTCTGAGATTGGAGTATCAATAACGCGATCGGGCCCAAACTCTGCAAAAAAGCCTTTTGTAATACCCCGAAGGCTTTGCCTTACATCTTCCCCAACTACAAATACATCTTGATTTTTCAACATCTCCTGATGCAAGGCTTCGGCTAACGCCTGTAGATATCGAATCTGTCGCATTAAAACCACCCCTTCGATGGAATATTATCATGCTCTGTCGCATACATGTCGTTTAGCGCAGCCCCGGGTTTTGGCCAATGACCCCCACGTGCAAACTCAACAGCTTCTAAAATTTTATCTTCTACATACTTATCTACTTTTGAAGCTTCTTCTTTTGTCCAGACACCTTTTTCATATAGTTTTTTAGACCATATTGCTATCGGATCTTTACTTGATTTCCAAAAATCGATCTCTTCCTGAGTCCTGTAGGTAAGGCCGAGCACTGGTTCTGCTGTAAAGTGACCAGCATATCTATAAGTTACAAATTCCAGCAGCATGGGACCTTTGCCGCTACGTGCTTTTTCGACTGCTTTTTTTGTAGCTTCATAAACCGCCTCTACGTCCTGGCCATCAATAGTAAATCCTTCAAAACCGTATGCCCTTGCTCTTTCACTCAACTTTTCCACTGAAGAAGAGTATGCAAAAGGGGTACTGACCGCGTACTGATTATTTTCACATACAAATATCACCGGAAGTTTCCAGATGGCCGCCATGTTCATCGATTCGTGAACTACACCCTGGTTTGCGCCACCATCTCCATAAAATGCTACTGCAACCTGCCCAGTTTTTCTAAGTACGCTTGCCAGTGCCCCACCAACAGCTATCGGCACTCCTGCACCAACAATTCCATTTGCACCAAAAATGCCAATGTTTGGATCTGCAATATGCATTGAACCACCCTTGCCACGGTTATACCCCTCAATACGACCATATAGCTCGGCCATCATATATCTGACATCACCGCCCTTAGCTATAATATGACCATGCCCACGATGGGTGCTTGTGATAATATCTTTTGGTTCAAGAGCTAAACATACTCCAACTGCTACAGCCTCCTCACCTATATATTCGTGCGTTGTCCCCCTAATTTCATTGATATTTACCATTTCAACAACTTTTTCTTCAAACTTCCGGACGAGCAGCATCTTTTTATAAAATTCTATGCACTGTTCTTTAGTTAACCCCGTAATCATCGAAAACAGCCTCCTTTAAGCCTCAGAAGCAAACGCACATAAATATTTTTTACTAGCTCATAACTAATCCGCCACAAACATTTAAAGTTTGGCCAGTAACATATGAAGCATCATCTGAACACAGATATACAACTGCTTTTGCAATATCATCTGGTTGCGCAAGCCTGCCAAGGGGGATAGCTCCTGGTCTCACCTTAAGTATCTCTTCCACTTCGCATCCCTCGCAAGCAGCCAGATCAGATGCCACCTTTTGCCACATTGGGGTATCTATAGTACCTGGAGCAATAGAGTTAACCCTGATATTGTTTTTTGCCAGTGCCAATGCGGCAGATTGTGTCATCGATATTACAGCAGCTTTGCTAGCAGCATAATGAAGTAGAAACTGGCGGCCACCTGGTCTTCCTGCAACTGATGATATATTTACAATGCAACCACCTTCGCCACTTTCAATCATCTTACGCGCTACAGCCTGTAACATAAAAAATGCTCCTTTAACATTCACATTAAACACATAATCCCAGTCTTGTTCTGTTATATCTAAAATTCGCTTAGCTCCTGACACACTTGCATTGTTTATCAGGATATCGATTTTGCCAAATTGAGAAATTGCATTCCTAACTGCTTCATTCGCATCGGTTATTTTAGAAACATCTGCATAAACCGCTAAAGCTTTAATTCCAGATTTGGTCAAATCATCCTCAAGTCTTTTTACAGTCTTAAGGCTAATATCAACAAGACATAAGCTTGCGCCATCCTTTGCAAAAAGCTTCGCCACAGCCTTGCCAACACCCTGACCTGCGCCAGTTATCATAGTTACCTTATTATCAAAACGTCTCATATAAACTCCTGTCTCTTATTAGTGATACTTTTTCAATTGCTAATCATTTCCATCACAGACTTTACTATGTTATGTGGACTCATTTGGTAGTAGTCGTAAAGCTGTTCTGGTGATCCAATTATTGGGTAGATATTTGGAATACCTATTATTTTTATGTGAGTCGGTTTTTTATTTGAGAGAACGGCAGATATTGCCTCTCCCATTCCTCCAGAAATCACATTATCCTCAAGAGTTACAATGCCATATTTCGTAGACGCAGCTTCTAAAATTGCTTCCTCGTCTAGAGATTTTATTGTATGCATACTATACACAGAGGCAGAAATCCCACTTTTCTTTAGTTCTTCTGCCGCCTCTAGTGCCTTAGCAACCATCACTCCCGCTGCTATTAGTGCAATATCATTCCCACCATGTAATTTTATTGCTTTTCCAATTTCAAATTTTTCAATTTTTCCTTGTGGATGTATGGTCGGTACATTACCTCTTCCAACTCTAATATAGACAGGGCCCTTATGCTTTACTGCTGAATAAACAGCGTGGACAGTTTCCACATAATCGGCTGGAGCCATTACTGTAAGGTTTGTAATACTCCTCATCAAGCTTATATCCTCAAGGCCTTGATGTGTTGCGCCTAATGTCCCGTACATAAGCCCGCCCCCCATACCAAATATCTTTACATTTAAATTAGTGTAGGCAATATCAGTTCTTATCTGTTCACATGTCTTCATCGATAAAAAACAGCAAAGCGTTGCTACAAATGGTATAAAACCAGAAAGCGCTAGTCCTGCTGCTGTACCCATCATGCCCTGTTCGGCAATACCATAGTTAAAAAAACGATCTCTATAAACACGTGCAAATTTTGGGATTATCCTATCAGCCATATCAGCAGAAAGAGCCACGATTCTTTTATCATTTTTCGCTAATTCAATAAGAATCGAATCAAGAGCTTCAGCCTGAACCTGCATCTTATCAAACATATACCGGAAACCTCCAATTCTCTTAATTAAGCCAGTTCCCTAAAAGCAATCTCAAACTGTTCAAGAGTTGGTACTTTATTGTGCCACTCGTATCTATTCTCCATAAACGATACACCTTTGCCCTTAATAGTATTCGCAATTATCATCGTAGGTTTATCATTTTTAACTGGCATGTTTTCAAGCACACTTACTATTTGTTCCATGTTATGACCATCTATTTCTCTTGTCTCCCACCCAAAATCTGACCACTTATCCACAAGTGGCTCTACATTCATAACTTCACTAATATAACCATCAGCACAAAGGCCATTTCTATCGATTATTCCTATTAAATTATCAAGTTTAAAGTGGCTAGCCGCCGAAGCAGCCTCCCAATTAGAACCCTCGGAAATCTCTCCATCACCAAGAAGCACATATATTTTGTAGTCTTTCTTTAATAGTTTTCCTCCAAGCCCCATCCCAACACCGATTGGCAGCCCATGGCCAAGTGCTCCCGTGGATATTTCAACTCCTGGTATTTTTGAACTATCAGGATGCCCGCCGAGCATACTGCCAAACTGTAAAAAGGTATTTAGTGCCTCCATTTGAAAATATCCAGTCATCGCCAAAGCAACATATAATGCAAGACATTTATGACCAGCACTCAATAGAAATCGATCTCTATCTTCATCTTTAGGATCTCTAGGATTAATCTTAAGAACTTTAAAATAAAGCGCTGTAACTATATCTGCACACGATAAAGCTGGGGCGAGATGTCCACTTCCGGCTATCTGAACCATTCTGACCATTTCCCTTCTCATCTCTTTTGCCCTAGCTTCTAAGTCGCTAATTATGCTATTGATTGGCCCTACATTCATTTAATCTTTCACCTCTTGGGATCATTATTCTTGATTCAATTTAAAAGATTTTGCAGCTTCATACATTGCTAAAATATTTGATGGTGGAACATCTGGTTGAAGATTGTGGGAGGCACATAAGATATAGCCGCCGCTTTCCCCTAAAACTTGAACTGTTTCGTAAACATTATTTTTAACATCTTCCTCCGTGCCAAAAGGAAGAAGACGTTGATTATCGATCGCTCCCCAAAATGTGATTTTATCTCCAAAGGTCTCTTTTAACTTTGCGATATCCATTCCCCAGGCTGATACCTGAATAGGATTAAGAATATCAACACCTATATCTATCAAGTCTCCTATCAATGGAAATATGGAGCCACACGAATGAAAAAAGATTTTTGCGCGACTATTTAACCTGATAAATTGACATATTTTTAAATGAAATGGCTTTATGAGATCTCTATAGATTTCAGGTGAAAATTGAAGATTCTCTTGCGTGCCTAGGTCATCTGCCAAAAAAACAACATCTATATACTTACCAATTAGCTCAAAGGCATTCTTACCAATTCGAATGATAGTATCAGTTACATGATTCATTATCACTTGTAATAACTCTGGTCTTAAGATTAAATCCTCATACCAAAGCTTGAACCCTCGCATAAATTGACCTATATGAACGATCAAAGCCCCAATATTTAGAACAATTGCAAAATCACTGTGGGATAATTCCTCTGCTCTTTGATCAATGCCATTATAAAATCCAGGGTCATCAGCATCTGGCCAGTAAAAATTCTCAATTTCACTTAATGAGATTTCTTCCTTATCAAATGGCGACTCCAATATGTCATAGTAATATCCTCCTTCTGGGATTTTGCGTATAACGCCCCACATATCCCGATAACAATTTCCAGGGTATTCCTCCTCAAGGCTTCTTTCTGGAGACCCAAGATAAATTCCCCTAACATCAATATCCAATAGCTCGAGTAACTCTTCACATGGTAGTACAAGTTGTTGCATCTTGTTTATAATCACTGGTTCTTTCGTAAAATCCATACCCAATAGCTTCATCAACTTTTTGTATGCATCTTTATGAATTCCTGTTATAGGAGTTGACCCCAAATCTATTGGTATCCTGTCAGTAATCTTATGTGCAAGTGCTCTCATCACTCGCTCTCTATGATTCAAATAAAATTTCCCTCCTTTGAGTTACTTGTATAATTCAGTAAGCGGAACCCTTGGTATTACAGTAGGATTAACACAATTCTTTGGCCACTTTCCGGACAATACTCTTATTACCTCGTTTACTGCCTTTTTTTTAACCTCTTCAAGCGCTTCATCTGAGCAACCTCCAGCATGCGGCGTAAGAACCACGTTTTCTAATGCAAACAGGGGGCTATCCACTTTCTTCTCAGACTCATCAAAAACATTTATTTTCTCGTATACATCAATCCCAGCTCCAGCCACCCAACCCTCAGAAAGAGCTCGTATTAGGGCATCTTCATCAACTACTGCACCCCTTGCCGTATTGATCAATACTGCTGATCTCCTCATAGATCTAAACTCCTTCTCCCCTATTAGGTGGTGCGTCTCTTTGGTTAGCGGAATATGTAAAGATATGAAGTCACAATTTTCGATAATATAAGTAAGTGATGCCTCTTTAACACCGTATTCATTGAAAACTTCTTTGACCACATAAGGGTCATATGCAAAAACAGTTAAGCCAAAAGGTTTAGCTCGAAGAGCAACTTCACGAGCAATATGCCCAAAACCTATTAGCCCCAAACTTTTCCCATTTATCCTTTTCAAGTGCTCTCTAACCCTTGCTCCCCATCCGCAGTTTCTGGTCCTTTTATCAAGAATCACAATTTTTCTGGCAACAGAAAGCAGCAAAGCCATAGTTTGGTCAGCCATTTCACTAATGCAGAAATTCGGGACATTTGTAACAATAATTCCTATTGATGTTGCGAAATCAACATCAATGTTGTCAACACCAGTTCCTGCTCTGGCAATAATCCTACATTTCTGTAGTTTCTCAATGACTTCCTTTCTAACTTTTGCAGATACAACAAAGAACGCATCTGCATCATGTGCGACTCTTATTATTTCATCTGCACTTGAACCTTCAATGCAAACAAGTTCTGCTCCAACTTTAGTAAGCTCATCTTTTTCAAATGGAAGTACCGGATATGAATTTGCGTTCAGTCTAACAACTTTAAATTTATTATTTTTCAATCTAGCTGACCTCTAACAAAACCTTGATTCTCTTTGAGCTTTCACTACTCACTATTTCAATAGCTTTATTGATTTCATAGAACCTAAATCGGTGAGTTATTAATGGTTCACAAACTATCCTTCTTGCCTGTAGCAATTATTCTAGCTGCTCTCATGATATTACTCCTCTCTCTACCGCATAAAACTAAAAATTTCAATCAAGCTGGAAATATGAATCCTTCACCTATGGCAAGCAGTTTCAAACTGCACCCAGGTGCAAACTTTTTCAAGGCCTCCATAAAGGCCATAGGATCCCCACCATGCTCGATGAAGGTCCAAAAATGACACGGAATTGCAACTTTTACTCCAATATCAGCTGCAAGCCTGGCAGATTCGCTGGGGTCAAGATTGCCAAATTTTCCGTTAATGGGAAAAATTATCAAATCAGTTTTTTGACCTAAGGAACGTTTTATTTTTTCAGGTTTGTACCCGGTATCACCTGTGTAATAGATGCTAAGTCCATCAAAATCGATCACTACACCAAGCGCATCAGGAGCAAGATCGCTATGATCAGCATAGACAGCTCGAATGGAGAAATCATTAAATGATCTTCTATCCCCTTCCTTCAGGAGAATCAATCGGTTGCTTTCAAGGTTCAACTTCTTGCTCTCCTCGATTACGCTTTCAGGCCCCGCCAAAAATGCTTTTGAAGCTTTCATAAGAGAAGGTATAGAATCCACATCAAAATGATCCAGATGAGCATGCGTACATATAATTAGATCTGCCTTTAATTCCTCTGGATTAATCAATGATGGCACTATCCTCTTAAACCCATGAACCTTTTGGCAACAATCCGAGAGATAGGCATCAACAACAATTAACTTATTTCTTGGAGTTTTAAATACAAACCCAGCTTGCCCAAGCCAAAAGATTCCAACTTTTCGAGGCGGAACAAACAGCGAATTGATCTCTTTTGCTAAACGCATCTTTCTTATCCTCAACAAAAATGCCAATCCAGCAACAGTTTTTCATTTAATTACACTGGATGTAATCAGCTTGAAATCATCTTCATTTAGCAGGGTTTTCTTCTCATAGGCTCTGGTTTTAACTTTTGCCAAAATGTCATTAACCTGCTCATCAGTTGCATCTATGCCCAAATCTCCAAGCCACCTTCTAATAGAGGCGCTGCCACTGTGTTTGCCAAGTACAACCCTCGGATCTTTATGACCCACAAAATCCCAGTGAAATGGAAATATCTCTAGCGGCTCCTTATCAAGGATGTTATCCATCCATGCTGTCACTATTCCTGACTCTACATCAAATATCTGATCACCAACTATTCCTCTATTTCCTGGCAATGTAGTCCCTAATATCTCCTGTACTAATTTGGATGCTTCGTATATTTTTTCGAAATTTATATTCAGCTCAACGCCGTACATGGTACGAAGAATCATTACAACATCCTCATATGCTGTCATTCCAGCTCTCTCTCCAATACCAGAAATAGAAGCGTGCGCAACTTCCACACCAGCTACCATTGCCAGCACGGTATTTGCTGCGGCAAGCCCAAAATCATTATGAAAATGTGCCTCAAGAGGCTTATTTATCCTTTTTTTGATTTCCTTAATTAAGTACGGGACTGCATTGGGTGAAAGAACTCCCATCGTGTCCACGATGGTTAGCGCATCCATGTGCCCTTCAGTAGAGACTCGCTCAATCATGCTCAAAAACCAATCCATTTCAGCCCTGGTCATGTCAACAGGGAAAAATACAGTATAAAGACCATTTTCTTTTGCAAATTTTGTAGCTTTTATTGAAAGGGCGATAGCCTTTTCTACTGGCCATCCATAAGCTTGTTCGATTATATGTTTGCTGGATGGAACCTCGATGATGATACCATCAACTCCGCAATCTAATGCTTTTTTGACATCGCTTAAAACACACCTTGAGAAAGCAAAAATTTTCGGGTCTAGTTTCATTTTAACTATTTCTTTGATGGCTAACTCATCCTGCTCTGAAACTGCTGGCATACCAGCCTCAATCCGGTCAACTCCAACTTCTGCCAATTTTTTAGCGATGCGAATCTTCTCATCCTTGTTAAATACAAGTCCGGCTTGTTGCTCTCCATCCCTGAGCGTAGTGTCGTGAATTTGTATTTTCTGGGGGAAATTAAATCCAGAAACTACTTCATTTTCATAATTCCAGGGACTAACAAACCACTTATCGGTTTTCCAAAGAGATTCCATCCTTCCTTGCCTCCATTTTTTTCAACAATTACCAATCATTTGATGCATTTCTTATGGCTGCCCAAATAAAGAGCTAATTTAAATTTCCTTGCTCATCGAAAAATCTTTATCCACTTCAACCATCATTTTCTCAACTTTATTAAGGTGATCAAACATTGCTTGTTGTGCAGTTTTGGTGTCACCTTTTTTAATTGCCTCAAATATCTTTATATGTTGTTGCAAGGATTCGTTTAGATCAGTAAAAAGTAATACTGTCTTCTCGCGACTCTCAAGCAACAGGTTATTTATCGAAGCCATCATTGCTTCCATTACCCGATTTCTTGCAGCTTTAATAATTGCATCATGAAACGCCATCTCGCTAGACAGGTACTCGCGCGGTTCATCTAAGTGAATGCCAGCTTTGTCTAAAGTATTTTTCATTGCCTCAATATCATCCTTCGTCGCGTTTTTAGCAGCAAGTTTAGTCAGCTCGACCTCAATGGTCTTTCTTGTCTCAAACAACTCTGCAGCCGTCACGTTATACAACAACAGCATGAACTTCATCGGGTTAACCAATAATTGCTTAATGGACTTGCTTAAATAAGTCCTTGACCCAGGTCGTATCTCCAATACTCCAAGTACATCAAGTGCCTTCAGGGCCTGTCTTACAGACGTGCGGCTAACCTTCAACATTTCAGATAGAGTTCTTTCACTTGGCAAAGCATCACCTGACTTTAATACACCATCAGCCAGTAATGTGCCTATACGATCTATTATTTGATCGATTAAAACCAACTTTTCAACAGGTTGTATATTTAACTGTTGAAGCACCTCATCCGAAGATTTGACCGGTTTGGCCTCAGAGCTGATCTCCTTATTCTTATGCATTAGGTCTTGCCCCTGATCCATTCATATCACTTCCTTTAATAATCATTTAAAATATCTTATTGATAATAATAATGGCCTTCTATTAAAGGCTTAATAACAATATCAAAGAACTTTAGTTAAAATCTGGATAACCTGATAACTGGTTTAACCAGTTATCAATGATAACATAATCTTTAACTAAATCAAACATTTCTCTAGACTTTATTAAGGTAACATTGAAAATCAAAATCCAAATACCTATTATTGTATTGTGAATAATGAACCTGCCAGAAAAATCTAATACCGCCAAATAACATTCACATGTCATACGATTTAATGATTTCTGAGAAGAAGAGAGTTGCTTTAGTTTCCGTCCTGGCTGCTATTTTTCTGACGAGCATGAAGCTCATAGTCGGAATATTGACGATGAGCCTTGGTGTACTGAGCGAAGCAGCTCATTCTGGACTTGACTTAATAGCAGCCATAGTTACTCTGTTCGCAATAAGGGTTTCAGACAGACCTGCCGACGAAGAACACGCATATGGACAGTAAAGCAAATTAATGTTTAAACTAACGTTATTGGGTTGGTCAAATTTCACTGGAAAAGTGGGGCAATTTTCAGCATGAATAATATTCATTTTCTCATGCTATAATGAATTTGAGAGGTATTTGAGAGATGAAAAAACTAAAATTGAAAAAGAATGAAGATAGAGCTCTTAGAGTTTTAAAAGAGGAATTATCCAGAAGGTTTAATGTCATTGACCTACGCGTCTTTGGCTCAAAGGTTCGAGGAGAAGATACCCCTGAATCTGATATAGATGTAATGATTGAGCTTGATGAATACAACCCTGATATTAAATCACAGATATACGATATCGTCTTTGATATTAATATTGAAAATGATACCTTTATATCTACAACAATTTTCTGCAAGAAAGAGATAGAGGAAGGTCCACTGTCAGAATCACCTATTTATAAAGCAATCATGAGAGAAGGAGCTCTTATTTGACAGATAATAAGTTGACTCTAAACATATTGGCGTTTTATCTTACTTCAACAAGAAATTTATAAAAGAAGGGATCCTACCCAAAGATCTTGGCCGTTCAATAAACAATGCATTTGAGTTAAGGCAGGAAGGAGATTATCGAGAATATGCTGAACTTAGCTATGAAGAGGTTGAGCCATTTATTGAAAAGGCGAAGATATTTCTTCAAAAGGTTAAGGATTACTTGGAGAAAAATTGCTTTAACTGAGGTATCCAAAAAACAAATAATTTTGTTTTAAAAGTTTGATGTTCCTGTCCCTATTACAACTAGTTATTAAATTCTGCAGATTTTGGGTAATAATGTACATTTCTTAGAATATTTCTAGTGATACCTATAATGGTCAAAGTTTACAAGCTAAAAACATATATATTGAAAAAATAATTTTAAATACCTATATTATTATCTCGTGAATAATGAACCTGCCAGAAAAATCTAACACCACCTGAATAAAGTTCATATGTCATACGATTTAATGATTTCTGAGAAGAAAAGAGTTGCTTTAGTTTCCGTCCTGGCTGCTGTCTTTTTAACCAGCATGAAACTCATAGTTGGAATATTGACAATGAGCCTTGGTGTACTGAGCGAAGCAGCTCATTCTGGACTTGACTTAATAGCAGCCATAGTTACTTTGCTAGCGGTAAGAGTTTCAGACAGACCAGCCGACGAAGAACACGCATATGGACATGGCAAGGTGGAGAGCCTATCTGCTTTATTTGAAACAATTCTGCTCTTTGTCACCTGCATGTGGATCATATACGAAGCAATAAGGAGGATCTTCGTCGCTGCCCCGGAGGTTCAGGCAACGTATTATGCTTTCATAATAATTATTACCTCAATATTCATTGATATCTGGAGATCCACCGCATTAAAAAGAATAGCAAAGAAATACAACAGTCAGGCACTGGCAGCAGATGCACTGCATTTCTCAAGTGATATATATTCCTCCGCAGTTGTAATTCTTGGTCTTGTGATGGTTAGAATTGGGTTTCCAATTGGAGATTCAATCGCAGCCCTCGGTGTTGCTATATTCGTCATATTTGCAAGCGTGCGACTTGGCAAAACCACCATCGACACACTGCTGGATAGAGCTCCCTTTGGAGCAAAGGAGAGCATTTACAAAATGATAAAGTCCATAGAAGGCATTCAGGACTGCGATAGAATAAGGATCAGGCAGGCAGGTAACACCTACTTCATAGATCTTAATATCCAGTTGGATCAGACGCTTGACCTGGAGCGAGCACATGAGATCATGCAGAACGTTGAGGAAAAGGTCTTTTCACTGTTTCCGAATTCTGATGTGGTGGTCCATGCGAATCCAGCGATAAACAGCAACGATATCCCCCACCTTGTAAAACATATAACCAGAGAGCTCAACATGCCCGTGGAGGCGCATAACATCCAGTCGTTCGAGATAAAAGGAAGGAGATTTATAGACCTGCACCTCAGAGTTCCAGATGAAATGAACATCAAAATAGCCCACGATCTCGCAGACAGGCTTGAGGAAGAGATGGGAAAGACCCTGGACGGCAAATATGAGATCAGCGTCAAGCTGGAGTCCTCACGTGCTGGGCAGAGAGATTCGAAGATCCTGAAATATGATATAGATAGAATTAAAAAGAGGATTGAATCACTGATCTTATCATTTGAACAGATCAAGCAATATCACAACCTCCTCTTAAGGGAGGAAAATAATAAGATCTACGTGACGGTTCACTGCATATATCAGGATAATATGGAAATGAGCAAAATAAGTGAACTAAATCATAAGATCGAGGACATAATAAAAGCGGAATTCCCAAACGTAGCATCTATAATAATCCACTCCGAGCCATTATCTACCTAAACCTCTAAATTTTAAAACAGCAGTAAAAAATGGCTTGACATTTTCACATGGACATAGCATATATTAAGTTAATATAATCCCTACCGTTATGCATCCAAAAAATAGGATGCATAACGGTAGGTTATAAAAGGTAAACTATAGCAGTCCCTTTTTCGAGAAAAAAATATCGTTTAGCTAAATAAAACTTCTTAATATATATATAAACATTCTACTCATCTCCATTCAAAATCTAAAAAATGATGTTTGCTAGATAGGTAATAATTAATTATTATTGTGATAATAAATTTTTAAATATTCTATTGGATGTTGAAGATTAAACCCTCTTATATGATTTTTATAGATGAAAGTGGAGAGAAAGAGTACATTAACCTATATAATCAAAATTCCTTTTCTTACCCTGAAGCATTTAACAAAGATTTTTGGCGCAAGAACTACTTTGTAATGGCCGCACTTGTGATTAAGTATAAAGATGTAATCATTATTAACCATTCAATTCTAGAACAAAAAATTAAATCTTTTGGCATATCCCAAGTTGAAATTAAGTCAAGTTGGCTAAGGAACTCATATCAGAGAAATAAACAATACATTGATAAATTCAGCATATCAGAAGAGCATCTGAACCAATTTGTACTAAAGGTCTACGAAATTTTTACTTTATATCAAGAAAGAATTCAATTAATTGCTGTTGTTTTTGACAAACAATTTTACAGAAATCGAAGAAAGCATAATCCTTTTTGCGAGACTACACATGTACTTTTTGAGAAAATTCAGTTTCTCATGGAACGGTGCAAGGGTACTGCGATTTTGATTTCAGATCAGATGGAAGACAGCTTAAGTCCAATTCGCGGCCGACACGGTGAAATAATTGACGTACTCTTGAAAACAAGAGTAATGGAACCCTGTTTTGTAAATGCCTTCACAAGAATTAAGGATATCGAGTTCCGTTCGTCAACTGCTGATAACCTTCTACAACTTGTAGATTTGGTTGCCTATAATGTTTTCAGACAATTTGTCGACTATGGCAGGAAGTGGGAAGACAAAAAGAACCCTGGGCTTCCCGTTTATAAATATCTGGGATTTCATCTTGGGAACTTCATTAATAAGCGAGGTAGAGTTCAAGGTGTGGGAATTTCGAAGTTACCCGATATCGGAAAGATACACTGGGGTATATAAAAAATTGAGGCCACACCCTTCTTCAGGTATTCGAGTTTATAAGCTCGACCTAGGGAATTCTCCCGTGCGACCAAGTGTAATTTTAAGACTTTTAATACATATGTCAATAGCTATTTGTGTTACTACAATATTCTTTACAACAGAAGACTATTTAATTTGGTTTAATATTTTGCGGGTAATTTCTTCTATCTTCTTCCTTAGCTCTTCTGTCTCTGGATTCGAAACAGTTCTCACAGAGCTTAAGGAAATTTGAGGGCCGGGAATTATGGTTGCTGATACAACTTTTGATTCAGGTAGAGCGGGCCTGTACATTGCACCGATCTGGCATCCCTGGCGGGAGCAGATCTGACACAATGAACTAGTTGCATCGCATCGATTCGTACATCCAAAAACCCTGATATGCTGCTTCACAACTTCTTTCACTGCAGCCATTGCCTCATTAATTAATTGAGGATAATTATTAAATTCAGGTTTTTCTTTTAGTATCTGTTTTATCCTGTCCATGGCTGCTACCTGATTTGTGGTATAGAAGTTTATCTTGCATATTCCACGACGCACGGATTCACGAAAATCCTCAAAGCTGATACCAGAACCACCATGCATCACAAGCGGAACGCTCACTGCTGCTGCTATCTGTGAAAGTCTATCAAAATCTAACTTTGGCTCACTCTTGTAAAATCCATGGACGGTGCCAAAGGCAATAGCAAGAGCATCAACGTTAGTCTCGCGCGTGAAAGTTACCGCTTCTTCAACTGTTGTGTAGAATTCTTCCTCTGCCTCCATAGCACCACCTGTACCGCCTTCGCTCCCACCAACCTTTCCTATCTCACCCTCAACAGTGACATCCACAGAGTGAGCAAGTTCAACCACTTTTTTCATTACTTCGACATTTTTATTGAAATCGTACTTAGAACCATCAAGCATTACCGAGGTAAATCCGGCTCTTATCGCCCTCATTATCATCTTCATGTCATCCCCGTGGTCAAGATGAATACACACTGGAATCGGGACTTCAGAGGCTGCATTGGTCATCACAGAAGCCAACTTTTCGAGGTCCATATATTTTAAATGCACCTCCGCGAACATGAGTATTACTGGTGATTTCTCCTCGATCGCAGCATCGAGGATCGGATCGATCATGTCCATTTTCGTCACGTTGAAAGCACCAACCGCATAACGGTTAGCTTTTGCATGTGCAAGTAGTTCCCTAAGGTTTACCAGTGCCAATTTTTCTCCAATCTCTCATGAAATATAATAAATCAGCTACGAATCAGTAATCGGTTGAATTATAACCTAAAAACCATTTCAGATGGAGTTAGATCCCTGCCCTCTTCGACGACTTTTTTGGTGAAGTAAGCAACGACGACTTCTTCATTTGTCGGAATGACGTACACCTTCACCTTTGATCTGGGTGAAGATATCAATCCCTCAACGCCAAAAACAGCTTTATTTCTCTCCTCATCCAGCTCGATTTCCATGAATTCCAACCCGCGGCAGATCTCCCAGCGAATATCAACGCCCTTCTCGCCAATCCCTCCTGCAAAAGCAAGCACATCGAGGCCCTCTAAAACAGTGGCAAGCGAGCCGATATATTTCTTCACGCCGTAGGTGAATGCATCAAGAGCAATCTTTGCCCGCTCATTACCTGCCTTAGCAGCATCTGATATGTCCTTCAATTCATCTGAGCCAATTCCGGCAATACCCTTCAGCCCTGCATTTTTCGATAACTCCTCGCTTGCCTGGGAAATCGAAAGATTTAGCTTCTCCATCGCGTATAATACCCCGTAGGCATCAGTATCACCTATTCTCGAGCCCTGTAAGACACCACCCTGGGGAGAGAACTGCATGCTCGTATCAACTGACAGCCCATCCTTAATAGCAGCAAGCGAACTGCTGCCGCCAAGATGAGCAGAGATCAGCTTGAACTTCTCCGTCCCCATCAGTTGAATAACTTTTGCCGTTATATATCTGTGCGATGAACCGTGAAAGCCGTTCTTCTTGATGCCCAGATCATAATGCCAGCTCCATGGAACTCCCATAATCCTCCTCTGCTCGGGAATGCTGTAATGAAAAGAGGGCTCAAAAACCCCAACCAGCGGGATATCCTTAAACACCTTCTTGAATTCTCCTATGGTCTCTACATAGGGCATATTGTGCGCAGGGGCAACAAATGCAAACCTCCTCATCTCCTCCAGCACCTCTGGCGTCAGTTCGTTCGCCCCATTCTTTACACCGAGCACACATTTAAATCCAAGTGCCTCAATATCTTTAAGCGAAGATATAACACCGCTATTGATGTACCATTTGAGCAGCAGCTTCAACCCCGCTTCAAAACCAAATACATCGACCTTCTCCTCGCCCTTCTTGCCCGATCTGTCCATGTGCACGAAGTTCGACTCTCCCGGCGTCTTTATACGATCCAAATTAGCCTCACCACGCACGGTAATATTATTCTCATCATCTATATCAATTATTTTGCTCTTGAAAGAGGTACTGCCAACATTACCAATGCCAATAATCATGAACTCTCCAGTTTTGCATTTTCACAAATTTCGGTCTTTGAATATTAATATAAAAATTTTAAAATTTACAGAACGAATTAGAGTTGCCATCCAATACTTTTATTCAGTAACGAGTTGACATTACAAAATTGACAAATCGTACAAATTGTATTAGCATTTTTTCAAACATTAACTGGAGTAAGCATGAAGACACTAAGCGCCTCTGAGGCAAGGAGTACATTTTCGGATATTATAAAGCGTGCCCACTTCGGGAATGAAGCTATCATAATCGAAAGCCATGGAGAGGATTACGCTGCAATTATAGACGCCGACCTCTTTAAGGCTTTAATCGCACCAGAGAGAATCGAGGAATTAAAAAAGCTTTCACCGGGAGAATGGGAGACACTGGAGATTTTATCCCAAAAAGACAATGTAAAAATAATTATTGATGGTCTAAAAGAGATTGCAGAAAATAAAACTGAACCAATCGAATCAATACTGGAGTAGTTGTTGGCTTTTAGAGTAGAAATTACTTCATCAGCCAAGAAATTAACTAAAAAATTCTCCCTGGAGCTGAAAGAAAAGGTTATAACCGAGGCTTATAAAATAACAGAAAATCTTTACGAGCACGAGAAGCTCTCAGGACCTTTATCAAAATTTTACTCCTGGCACTTCTCTTTTAAAGGTACTGAATATCGCATTACCTATCAGGTTTTCAATAATGAAAACCGCATAGTTATTGTCCTTGTTGGAACACGAGAAAATTTTTACGAAAGATTAAAAAAACTATTCGATTAGTATGAAGAAAAACCTGACTTTAGGGTGGTTTTGCAGTTATACGCCTGAGGAGCTGTTCAGGGCTGCGGGCTACGAGACAACCAGACTTAACAGTGACGAAAAAAATGTGAGCCTTGGCGAGGCTTACCTGCCAACGAATTTCTGTCCATATCTCAAGAACAATCTCGGCGGTGCACTCGCCAATAAAAAGGAGGCACTTACCGGATATATCTTTGCAAACTGCTGCGATGGGCTAAGAAGACTGGCAGATGTTTTCAAATACAGCCTGAATGACGCGACATGTTACCTCATCGATGTTCCGCACCTAAAAACAGATGCAGCTATTGAGTACTTCAAATCTAACCTGGAAAGCGTAAAAAAAGATTTAGAGAGGAATAACTCAATTCAGATATCCGATGTAGAGATCAAAGAGCAGATTGAGTTCTTTAATCAGATCAGATCAGAATTAAACGAAATTGATAAGTTAAGAGAATCTGAAAATCCAATCGTCAGCGGAAGCCAGTTCTTTAACCTTATAAATAATATCATGTCATCGCCGAAATCAGGTGCACTTAAAAAGATAACGGAATTCAAGAACAGATTGAATGAAAATTCAGGAGTAAACGCTAAATCATGGCATAAGGCATTTGCTGGCACAAAAATATACCTATCAGGCAACATCCTTGATAGAGCAGATATTATAGATATAATCGAGGAGTCAGGTGGTGTGGTAGTAGGTGATGACCTGTGCACTGGGAGCAGGTACTTTGAAAACCTTGTTCAGGACATGAGAAATCCGATCGAGGCACTTGCAGAACGGTACTTGAAAAGGAGCCCTTGCGCAAGGATGTATTCGCCCTTTGAGCGCTTCGAAAAAATAAAAAGGGGAATAAAATCACGCGGAGCACAAAAGGTAATCTTCATAACAGTCAAGTTCTGTGACTGTTCTCTTTACGAATTCCCAGCTCTTAAAAGAGAACTCGCTGCACTGGAGGTGCCCATTTTAATGTTAGAAAGTGACTGCACAGCTTCATCGTTTGGCCAGATAAGGACGCGCGTTCAGGCCTTTTTAGAAAGCGGTTAACGAGTTATGACAAGGTTAGCTTACAGGTTTAAGGATAGGTTAGCAAATCATTTCAACAGGCGAAATATTAAATATGGGCTAGCACTGGTAACCAAAAAACCAGCGTTCAATCTACTTTTAAATGACAGGGGTGATCTGAGGGCAAACCAGATTCGCAACTATTTTGGTTATCGCAGTTTTGCTGATGCTTACTCAGGAAAGAAGCCAGTTGCCTGGGTTAACCTCTTCTTCCCGAATGAGCTGCTATATGCAATCGATTATGCTCCGTTTCTTCCCGAAGTTGCCGCCGCACTCGCAAGCGGCTTTAAAATCAGCTCATTGCTGCTTGAGAAGTCAGAAAGTGAATGGCACTCAAGCGATACATGCTCATTTCACAGATGTGCAATTGGCAGCGCTCTTGCTGACTATATGCCCATACCAGATGTTGTCATCGCCACAACCAACCTCTGCGATGGAGCAGCAAGGTCCTTCTTTTTATGCAGCAGAATATATAATGAGGATTTTCTCACCATCGATATCCCCTATTATCTTAACGAAGAATCGATAAAATACGTATCTTCGCAGCTCAAGGAGCTGACCACAAAACTCTGCGAAATCTCAGGAAGAAAATTCGATATTGACAAGCTTAGAGATACAGTAAAGCTCTCCAATGAAGCCAGGATATACATCAAGAAGTCCAACGAGCTCAGGATGGCGAATCCGTCGCCGATCTCCAGGTTTGATGGACTGGCATACATCCTTGCGCTGACAGCCTCCCAGGGACTGCACGACGGTGTCCACATATATAAAACTCTAACCAGTGAACTGGAACAAAAAATTCAGGAGAATAAGACATCTGGAAAACCAAAAGATAAGCTCAGGTTGCTGTGGATGCACCTGAAACCGTACTACAACAACAAGATCATGGACATGTTCTTAAATGAATTCGGTGCTGAGATCGCATTCGAGGAGTTTAACTACGTCTACTGGGATGAGATTGATGTACGCGATCCGTTCAGAGGACTCGCTATTAAATGCCTGCAGAATATGGGAAACGGCCCTGTGAGCAGAAGAATAGAGGTCATAAAGAAACTGATTTCAGACTATCAGATAGACGCGGTGGTACATTTTTCACATTGGGGATGCAAACAGAGCAACGGCGCAATTAGGGTGATAAAAGAAGAGATCTCCAGAGCGGGAACACCGTTCCTTTCGCTTGACGGTGACTGCGTGGACAGCAGAAACTACTCAGAGGGACAGTACAGAACGCGAATCGAGGGATTTTTCGAAACCATTTAAGGCCCATCTCTAAAAGACGGTCAAAACATATTTGAAATTGCAATCTACATGGTATTAGACTGAAAAGAAAGGATTTAAGTGATAGCAGCGGGAATTGACGTTGGCTCAATATCAGCGGAAACGGTGATCCTCAAAGCAGGCAAGGTGCTTGTCTATAACATCCTGCCCACAGGCGCAAACAGCAGGACAGCAGGCGAAAAGTCCTTCAATGAAGCGCTTGAGCGGGCAAGAATAAAGAGAGAAGATGTTAAATACATAATTGCAACAGGATATGGCAGGATCAGCATACCGTTTGCGGATAAACAGGTAACGGAGATATCCTGCCACGGCCGCGGTGCCCATTTCATAAACAAAAAGATAAGGACCGTAATCGACATCGGCGGTCAGGACAGCAAAGTGATTCGCGTCGATGCAAACGGTAAAAGCACTGATTTTGTCATGAATGACAAATGCGCTGCGGGAACGGGAAGGTTCCTGGAGGTTATGGCGCGTTCGCTTGAAATCCCACTTGAAGAGATGGGCAAAATCTCACTGAAGGCAAAGGGCTCAGCAACAATAAGCAGCACCTGCACCGTCTTCGCCGAATCAGAGATAGTATCGCTTGTTGCCGAAGGACTGCCCATTGAGAATATATCAAGCGGAATCCATCAGGCAATTGCAAATAAAATAGGTTCACTTGCTGCAAGGGTGGGTATAGAGGAGGTCGTTGCTCTAACCGGAGGCGTTGCAAAAAATGTCGGCGTCAGAAAAGCCCTTGAAGATAAATTAGGCATCAAACTCTTTATCCCGGATGAACCACAAATCATCGGTGCCCTAGGTGCGGCGTTAATCGCCCAAGATCTCGCAAGTTCCTAAAACTACCTGCGTTTTCTTGCTAAGCTCAGCTATACGTGTTATTATACCTATATCATACGTATGGAAAATCAAATGACAAAAACAAAGTTGACATTATATGTTGATAAGGAGATAAGTGAAATCGCGAAGAAAATCGCAAAGCTATCAGGGAAGCCTATTTCTACTCTTTTCAAGGAGTATTTCACTGATAAAGCAAAACAGATTGAACAGGTATATATTAAAGAATCAGTAAAAGAGTGGATTGGAGTACTGAACACATCTAAGACCTATAAGGAATTACGTGAAGATATCGTAGCAGAAAAAATTGAAAAATATGAAGATATTTCTTGATACGAATACTATCCTGGATATCCTCTGCAAGAGAGAACCGTTCTATGTTGAAGCTGCAAGAATATGGACACTCATAAAAGAAAAAGTACTGGAAGGGTTCATCTCCGCTATCTCCGTAAATAATCTGCATTATATTGTAAAGAAATTAAAAGACCAAAATACGGCAGAAGCACTTGTAGATGAGATTTTAAATGACTTTGAAGTAGTCCCTTTAACCAAAGAGATCCTACGTCAGGCAAGAACTAGAAGCATAAAAGATTACGAGGATTCAATTCAGTATTTCTCTGCCATTAATGCTGGATGCGGAGTTTTGATAACTAGAAACAAGAAAGACTTTCCTGCAAACGGGATAAATATTTTTTCACCTCAGGAATTCATAAAAACTATATGGTCTTGATTCTGGAAAACCCATACCTATTTGATCAGACATACCGATTAAAGCATCAGTTATTCATGTCTGTTAAGGATATATTTGTCTAACGCGGCGGCAACGCCGTCATGGTCATTGTCAAGAGTCACATCATCGGCAATTGACTTTACTCTTTCATTTGCATTTCCCATCGCGATACCAATCCCAGCGAAAGAAAGTAACTCGATGTCGTTCTCGCCGTCTCCGATCGCAATTATCTCCTCCCTGTTTATACCATGAAGTCTCATTATGCTCTGCAGGGCGTTTAATTTGGATATATTCTTATTATTCAGGTTTAAAAAGTACGGACCGCCTCGCACAACCCGCGCCACACTGGAATACTTATTGCGCAAATACTTATCAAACGGGTCGGCTTCAGGGATGGGCAGCGTCATTTGAAGAATATCGCTGGCTATCTCATCACTCCTCAGGTCATCGCGCTGCTCAATTATCTCCCCGGAACCAGTAAAATATTTAAGAGCCTCGACGTACTTGTTGTATAAAAAAATACCCTTCTCGGTAGTGACAGTGGTCGGATAATCCGAGCTGTAAATATCATTGATAACAGATAGATAGATTTCCTTTTCAAGAGGAAGCTTGTAAATTGTCTTCATATTTTTATCAACGACAAGCGAGCCACTCAAAATTATCTGCGGATATTCAAACCTTAGTTCGCTGAATATCTTTTTTAAAGGGTGTTGAGCCTTGCCAGTGGCAAGCACAATCCCAATGCCCATCTCCTGGCATCGCAGTATTACTTCTTTATTTGCTTCTGTAAGTTGCGAGCTGGAGTTGGTTAGCGTGCCATCCACATCCAGCACAACTAGCCTGATAAAATTATGCTTCAATTATTTCTCCTCCTGATAAATTGTCTTAGTTATCTAAAGCAGTCAGTGTATCAATATTTATCTAGTGGGATGTCAACCCATCTACCTTCCCTATCAGATATCTGGCATGCTTCCATGAATTCCTGTACTTTGTACCCGGCATACATATCAGCATCTGGCTTTCTGTTTTCCACGACATTCGTTATAAAATCAAAAGCGCTTCCCACATGATAACGCATCCAGCCGATTGAGAATTTAGGACTGGGAAAATCACCACCAGGTTTTGGGTATCTCTGTACCGTCTCTATCTTCTTAAAACCACGCAACCCCCCAATTGGGGCATCGGGGTCTCTTACATCGTATATCTCAAGCCAGTTCGGATTCATTAAGTTAAATTTTATCGCTCCCTTATCTCCATGAACTTCAAGTCTGAGCTCATCGTTAGCTCCCGTCGCTACCCTCGATGCCTCAAGCGTACCTATTGCCCCATTTACCATCTCAAACTGAATCTGTGCCATGTCATCAACCTCAACCCTACCGAACTCTCCCGGCTTTCCTGCCACAGGTCTTTCTTTTATAAAGGTAATCAGCCGCGCACTAACCCTGCTGTACTCACCCAGCAAGAATCTTATGAGGTCAATTGCGTGTGACGCCAGATCATAAAGCGCTCCACCTCCGCTTACCTCTTTGGACAGGCGCCAGGTTATAGGTCTTGTGGGATCAATATATCCAGAATGAAGATAGCAAGAACGGATATTAAATATTTTCCCAAGAAAACCCTCATTTAATAGCTGCTTAGCGCGCATCATCGCAGGAATATAACGATATTCAAACGTTACCTGTGATATCCGATCGCTTTTTTGAGCGACCTCTAGCACCTCCCCGGCTTCAGTCAGGTTTAAAGCAAGCGGTTTTTCGCAGTTGACATGTTTGCCAGCATTAAGCGAATCAATAACAACATCTTTGTGCAGGTTATTTGGAGTACAGCAATTTATTACATCTATGTCATCGCAATCCAGCAAATCATGATAATCCTCCGTTGCAAACTTATAACCTATCTCCTCCACTCCTTTTTGAGCATCCGCTATCGGTTTCGAACAGACGCCCACCAGCTTCAGTCTGGCAGGAGCAGGATCATAAAAGAGAGGAAGGGTCATATATGCGTATGTATGCACCTTACCGATGAATCCAAAGCCAACCATCCCGACACCAAGCGTCTTCTTAGGCATATCCGAGCTCCCTCTCAGTTTCAGCAATGACTTCCTCAATTATATCCAGTGCTTTATTAGCAATCTCCTCCTCCATTATGAGCGGAGGCGACATCCTGAGGTTGTGTCCAGCAGGTATCCAGGCAACGCCCCTGGTAAAAGCCTTCTGGTAGACCATCTCTCCCGCCTTTGTGAATGGCTCTCGTGTTCCTCTATCCTTCACCAATTCAATGCCCAGCAGGCAACCTTTCCCCCTTACCTCACCCACGATCCTGTGGTCATCATAAATCTTCTGCAATTTCTTCATGCAGAATTCGCCCAACTTAGCCGACTTTTCAACGATGTTCTCCTCCTCTATTATACGCAGAGAAGCCAGGCAAGCGGCACTCGCCATCGGATTTCCACCATAACTTGTAGAAGCACTTATCTTCTCAAGCACATCCGTATATTCATCCTTAACAGCAAATGCTGTCACCGGGAATCCGTTTGCCATCCCCTTCCCCAGTACTATCACATCTGGGACAACGTTATAGTGGTCAACGCAGAACATCTTCCCGGTTCTCGCAAATCCGGTCAATACCTCATCAACGATAAGGAGTATGCCCAGCTTATCACAAATAGCACGCAGTTTCGGGAGGTAATCGTTCTGATAAACAATGGAACCGCCCCAGCCCTGTATGGGTTCAAGGCACACACCAGCTACAAATCCGGTACCCTCATATTTAATCGCGTTCTCAAGATAATCGAGGCAATAAATATTGCACTGCGGATATTTCATCTTAAATGCGCAGTGGTAGCAGTGTCCTGAGGGAACAAGATGATAACCCACGGCTCGTGGTCCACAGGTGAAGTTGTGCACCTGCGTCAGGCTTACCGCTCCCATTGTCTTGCCGTGAAAATCACCCCAGAACGAAAAAAATTCATACTTTTTCGTAGCCGTCCTGGCCGCACGGAGAGCTGCTTCAACAGCTTCAGTACCGGCACAATACATCTGGATACCATTAAGGTTGCCTGGCGTTACCGAAGCGAGCTTTTCAAGAAAAAGCGTCTTTATCTCAGTGGTGTAGTCGTGACAGTTCATCAGCCTGCCAACCCATTTCTGGGTCAACTCCACCACCTTAGGATGGCAGTGTCCGAGATTGGTAACATAGATTCCGGAAGAAAAATCTATATACTTGTTACCGTCAACATCGGTGAGCACAACTCCCCTGCCTTCCTCGAAAGCCACTGGAAAAAGCTTGACCTGTGAAGAATAGCCCTTCATATGCTTTTCGGCCCGAGAGTGGAGCTCCCTTGAGCGCGGCCCCGGGGGCAGCACCCTTATATCAGGTATCCTGGACAAATCTACTTTAGCCCAATCTTTATCATAAGTCATATTTACTCCTTTTTAGCGGTTGTCGAAATATTTGAGTAGATATAATACTGTTTTTGAACAGTTTTGACAAAAAAATGCCTGAATTTGACAAACTTAAAGCAATATCGTGCAAAAACGATTAACTAAACGGGGTTATACATCAGATCAGTGGGTTGATGACAAGACCGGTCAGCATTTTTGGGTAAAAATCAGTGGATTTCTGCGGCATCTTTTCACCGCGCTCACAAATAGTTCTTACCTGCTCAGTTCGCGTTGGGTTCATCACAAAAGCCATCTGGGCCTCCCCTTCTGCAACCATGTCATATAACTCACTTAACTCCCTGACATATTTTACATTGGACTCCGATCTTAATTTCTCCTCAGTGATACCCAGAATTTCATCAAGTATAAGCTTATGCAATATCGCGACATCGAGATTCTTCCATTCGATGGAATATGACCCATCGATGAGCTCTTCGGGCTTACGACCTTCTTTCAATTTAAAGACAAAGAAATCACCGTTACCTTCATAAAAATACCCTATACTGACAGTGGATGACTTCCAATCCTGTGTACCAGGAATGTCCATATAATTCAGGACACTCTCAAGGCTTTGCCCACAATTAATGATATCAAAGTTCACGGATACTCTTGAAAGGAAATCTTCAATGCTGAAGTCTTCAATTTCGAAGACAGCCCTGTGCGTGGGAAGTATTCTTAGGGCAGGATCATCAATGGAGACAAGGGCAGACATAATAAAGTCGTAAGACTTTTCAGCACCATCAGCATCCAACTTGCGCATTTTATCGCGATAAATAAGTGATGACTCGTATCTATGATGGCCATCGGCGATATACAACTTTTTATCGCCAAACCAAGCAGTTATCTGCTCAATCAACTCAGCGTCGCTCAGACGCCAAAGACGGTTCCTTATGCCAAGGTCATCTATAATATCAAAAAGAGGTCGCCTGCTTTTTATGCAGCTTTTCAACATCCTGACTATTTCCATGTTCTTATCCTGATACAGCATGAAGACAAGCTCAAGATTAGCTTTTGTTTTCTCGAGCAGTTTTAACCTATCTTCCTTTGGTTTGGAGAGCGTGTTCTCATGCGGAAGGATCACACCTTTTGAAAACTCAACTAACTGGACATCTGCAATGAGCGACAACCTGCAAAAGTACTCACCTCTTAATTCGAACTCCTGTTCATAAACGTAAAAAGAAGGTTCGCTATCCCGGTTCAAAATACAAGAGCTGATCCACGTGGTAAAAAGGTTCTTTGCTCTTTCATACTTATCAGATACCTGACCATGCTCTGGAATATCATATCCCAGTATCAAACGAACAATATTATAGGGACTTTTATGATGATAGGATCTTCGCATGTTCTCATCGATCTTATCGTAGGGCTGAGTTACTACATCTTGTATGTTGATTAGATCCGTGTTGTACCTTACACCGCAAAACGGTTTAATTCTCGCCATAAGTACAAGAATTATAAGGTAAGTTTAGACTATTTCAAAAAATCTTTTGAACCGATATGAAATGGGTTGAACTTCGTTTTATAATCGTAATAGTCAACATCCTCTGACCTTTTTAAAAATCTGACTACCGCATACGTAATTGGTGTTGCTAAAACTTCCACCCCAACCTTAAACACATAATTTGAAATAAATACTGCCAGCAGAAGTCTTAGATCGAAAACACCCAAAAAGGCGATGGTGATAAAGAAAAGTGTGTCCACAAGCTCTCCAACTAATGTTGAGCCTATGGTCCTTGTCCAAAGCCACCTTCCTCTGGTAAAAATTTTCATCTTTGCAAGTGTGAAGGAGTTCGAAAACTCTCCTGCAAAGTACGCTATAAGGCTTGCGGCAACTATCCTGGGGGTAAGCCCTAAGATTTTCACGTAGGCTTCCTGGTTTTCCCAACCCTTTGCCGGGGGAAGGATCTGAACAATGTAAAACACAAATGCCGCCAGTGCTGTACAAAAGAAGCCTGTCCAGATAACCCTTCGCGCCTTTGAGTACCCGTAAACTTCTGTCAGTATATCCCCGAAGATATATGATAGAGGAAATAGAATAGTACCCCCATCAAATGTAAAAAATCCAAGTTGCAGTATCTTGGTAGAAGCCACATTTGATATGATCAAAATGGCAACAAACAACGCCATTATATAGGTAAAATATTTATATTCTTTCAATTCATGATAATTTGTGGAAATTTAATTAAATTGGAAAGATACTAACTATTTTCTATATTCTTGTAAAGTTTCAATCATCGCTATCAGCTGTTTAGAATCAAGTTTTATCAAGCCTAAACTTAACTCCAGACTAAAGGTTAAAAAGAGAAATTTTCTAAAATTTTTTCAGCCCAATCTTACTCTATTGTTATAGGGTATTTTCCGTAACTCTTTGCTGTCTCAAGCATAGCTATTACATTTTGTGGAGGCGTATCATCCTGTATATTATGAGCAGCAGCTAAAATATATCCTCCGCCAGGAGCAAAGCCCTTGATTCTTTTTTTAACTTCTTCCTCCACATCTACAGGCGTTCCTCTTGGCAATACATTCTGCTGATCGATGCCTCCATGAAAGATAACGCGATCCCCAAACCTCTTTTTAAGATCCAAGGGGTCTTCCATGCCGTGAGCAAAGGGTTGAATAGGATTTATGATATCAACACCTATGTCAATCAGGTCATCTATCAAATCAACGATCGAGCCGCAACTGTGATGTAATATTTTTGCTTTCGTTTTTGACTTAATTAAATCAAGGACTCTTTTATGAAAGGGTTTAATTATCTCCCTATAAGTTTCCAGGGATATCATCAGGCCAGTTTGCATCCCAAAGTCATCGGTTCTTTCGACTATACTAATAAACGGGCCCACTATATTTAGAAAGTTACTCCATATAGCCTCTTCAAATTCACATATTTTCTCCAATAGCTTCAGGGCAAAATTCTTGTCTGTCTTGATATCAATGAGAAACTGATCCATCCCTCTCAACCATTGCGCAGTCTCAAAAAGACCGCCTGCTACAGCCGTGGCAGCAACTGCATAATCTGTATTATGAAAAATATCTTCAACCCTCTCCCTGATTCCTGAGTACAGGGAAGGATCATCTGGATCAGGCCAATCGAATTTCTCAAGATCGTAAATGTCAAAATCTTCAAGAGGATGAGCTATCATTTCAGAGTAGTAGCCAAAGGGATTAGGGGTCCTTCGCCAGACAATTCCAAATTCATCAGTCCAACTCCCATCTGCATTATAAACTAATCCATTTCTTTCTGATTCATTTGGAAAGATGTGTCTAATATCTATATCGAGATATTCCAGAACTCTTTCATCATAATATTTAATAACACCCCATGAGCTTACCTTCGTACCTGAATCATCACTCATGCCCAGATATTTCTTTAGATTCCAGTATGCATTCTCCATCATGCTAGAGATTGGCCCACCCAAATCAAGGGGTACACGATCTGGCTCCTGGTAATTCAAAGCCCTTACAACTCGCTCGCGGTGAGTTAATTTTTTCAATATAAGTTCTCCTTAGACAAGGATTTGGACATCTCCACCAAGCCTTCATGGATCAATTTAAATCTTTTAAATTGCTGCTTGTAAAAATTAGATAAACTGACATCCGGTTCTACTTTATCTGTATAATGTACACATTTCGAGACAGCATCTTCAAAATCGCGAAAGCTTCCTGCCCCAATTCCTGCCAACATCGCTGCTCCAAGTGATGCGTCTGCTTCCTCGGTCAATATCAGATTAATGCCAAGCACATTGCTTATTGTCTGACACCAAATTTTACTTAACGTTCCCCTACCAACAGCAACAAAATCTTTTGGCATCCTCACTCCGATGCTAGATAAATTGTTCATTGCTTCCTGAAGATCATAGGCAGTACCCTCAAATACAGCCCTTGCAAAATGTCCTCTTCTATGACCTGAGTTAATGCCAATAAACTGTCCTCTTAAATTAGGCACCCAATAAGGCGCCGCGGTAGTAAATGAATGAAAGAAAAGACCATCTGCTCCTTCAGGTACTGAAGCAGCCTCTCTATCCACCAACTGATACAAATCAGCTATATCTTCATTACCTGTTGATTTTTGAGAATCTGGTATATAGAAGGCATCTCGAAACCATCTAACGCTGGATCCAAAAGCCGCGCTTGTGCCTTCTAAAATATAAACTCCAGGGACTGAATGCGCGCTAAATGGGCATTTGCTTTTTTCATCAAGTACGGGCGTATCCAGGCTAATTGATATCGTTGCACAAGTTCCGAACCTTATCATGCCTTGCCCTGATTTTACTACTCCAGCAGCCAAATTATCTGCGGATACATCTCCTGTCCCTGTTATCACAGGTATACCCGCCCGCAAACCAGTTTCAGCAGAAACCTCATCTGTTATTAGGCCTGCTATATCAAATGCACTCTTCACAGATGGCAATATTTCACCAGGAACTCCAATCGAACTGACTATCTCCTGAGACCATTCGCTCTGTTTTAAATCATACATATAGCTGCTCGATGCAAGTGTTGGATCTGTGACAAGGTTTCCCGTAAGCCTCATGCACACATAGTTACTAGCCCAAAGAATTTTATGTATAGAATTGAAAACTTCATGTTGATTGCATTGCACCCAAAGCAATTTAGGTAAAGTATAAGTAGAATTAAGAGGGTTTCGTGTTATTTCCAATGCTCTGCGACCAAGTTTAGACTGTATATTACCCAGTTCGTCAAAGCCTCTTTCATCATACCAGAGTATTGCTGGCCGCAAGGATCTTCTGTCTTCATCAACAAATGCCACGGTAACCATCTGACCAGTCAGTCCAATTGCAACGATATCAGCCGGTGATATACCCGAAGTCCTATAGGATGATTCAAAAGTCTCCAAGAATGCTTGATACCACTGCTCAGGATCTATTTCGGCCCAACCAGGAGTGGGGCTAATAGGCCAGTACTCTTTAGATGCCTGCCCTATTACCTCACCGTCAGAACTTATTATGATCGTTTTGCATGAACTTGTTCCGATATCGGAACCTAAAAAGAATCCCTTCCTCATGATTTCATTTCCCGGACTCACTCGCAAAACAGAATCTTACTGAATTGTAAGCTTTATTAATTCAAACAAACTAACTATCTCTAAACTGTCTTCTGTCCGACGAGAAGAATAAAGATTCTCAACACAATGCGGACAAGGTGAAACTAATAACTTTGCTTTAGATTCCAAAGCTTCACTAAGCACAGAATCTAAAATCCCAGTAGAAAGGTCAGGAAAGGTAAATGGCAAGGCTAACCCTCCACAAGAACCTGATTCCTTCCTATTCCATATCATCTCCCTAACATCCGAATCTGGAATCAAACTGAGAATTCGTCTTGGTTCTTCATACAAATCAGCCGAATCACGCGGACAGCAAAAGTCGAAATATACAACAGGTTGGCTAATATTCCCAGATATTGAAAGTTTTTCAGTCATAATAATTTCAGAAAGAAAGGTAAAACCATGTACTGCACTCGAACGCAATAAGGATAACTCATCGCGACTCGATTTTTTTAATAGCAAATCTAAGTCATAAGGTGTCATAAAGACTACCCTTCTGGGTGAACATGCACGAATTAATTGCCTTAAGTTACCTAATGCAAGTTCAGTATCATCGTAATAACCAAGTTCATTAAGAAGTGAAGCAGGTGCAGGGAACTTCCCCAAATTAAAGGGCACTAAATTTATCTCTGCTCTGCTTGATATGTGTTTCAAGGCATCATAAGAACGTTTTGCATAGATTGAGTCAAACGTTAAGGCAAAAACCACATTATCAGAATTTGAATGAACCTGGCTAACGATACTTTTCAGCCATTCTTCATTAAAAATATTGCTCTCAGAAAGTACTTGGGGCATCAAGCCAACGACATAATCTGGAGCGAGGTTCATTTCTACTACATCTCTCCTCGCAGCAAGAACCAGATCTGGTACGCTCGTATTATCTAACTTTTTTACCTCGCAAGCCCTGCAGAGATCACACTGATAAATACGATCAACAACTTCATCATCGATCTTTTTAAGCCCATAGGCAATTAGCGATGACATTAAAGCTTTGCCCCTTGGAGTATGCGTCTCCAGCTTAGTATACTTTGCAACTGGACAAACATAGTTAGCCATTGGACAGTTTTTCCATTCCTCAATTGTTTTGCTGTGATCAGTAATATGCATGCCCTTTACTCCTTATATTGCAAAACCAAGCTTATCTGGGTTCATAATATTATTGGGATCAAGCACATGCTTGATATTCTCCAATACCTTAAATGCTTCCTTGTATTGTTCTTTCATGAATGGAGCAAGCTGCAGACCTATTCCGTGGTGTTCGCTTAGTACTCCTCCGTTTGCCAATACTATCTTTATAGCAGTTCTCCAAATTTCATTATTCAATTTTGCGAACTCATGAGGGTCATCTGGAGGGTCTTTGACAATGAATCTGGGATAAACAGAAGCACCCCATTCGTACCAGTGAGAAAAGTGCGCTCCAAAAATAATGTTCCACTTCTTAAACTTATCTTCCAACTCTTTCTTCATTGAAAAATACAAATTTTCGATCTGATCGTGGCTAGTTATAGAATCAACAATGCCATAAAGATATCTCTTGGATTCAAGCGTATGAGGTGGATAATATGGGTCATATCTATGATCCCACCAGTGTTTGCCTGACTCCTCACCCAGATCCCTCATCCCATAAATCCTAAATATTTTTAATGCCTTACCTTCCTGTGCCTTGACAATTTCCTTAAACCCATCAAATCCAACAATCACATATGCACCGTTGTCGACATCTATGCCTAACTCCCTTTTCACTACAGTTCGAGTATCCTCGTAATCATATACCCTTAACACGCACGGCTGCAGTCTGTTTATCATGATATCTCTGCTAGCTTCCAGAGCTGAGTGCAGATCATCAAACAGAAGGCCACGAATTCTACGTACTTCTGGCAGATAGGATATCTTAAGAGTCGCCTCAGTAATTATCCCTAACGTGCCCTCGGCTCCCATAAACAGATGCTCAATCCTAGGTCCCGATGAATGCTCAGGTACAGGCAAAGTCCTTATAATCTCCCCTGTGGGAAGAACAACCTCAAGTGAGAGGACCATGTCCTCAATTTTGCCATATTTGCTTGACATC
This sequence comes from Actinomycetota bacterium, assembly GCA_023488455.1. The sequence continues at coordinate 41,208 of JAMDDV010000028.1, forward strand.
ACCCCTGAACCACGGGTTGACAAAAAACCACCCAAAGTAGAACAGTATATTGAAGCAGGAAGATGATTAAGAGTATAACCTTTATAATTCAGATATTGTTCAAGATCAATCTGCATAATTCCGGTTTGGGCTGTGACCGTAAGCGAATTTTCATTCAACCTCACGATCTTATCAAGTCTTTTCGTATCTATTACTATCCCACCAAATAAAGGAAGCCCACCCCCTAAACCACCTCCACCGCCTCCTCTTGGTGTTATGGGGATCTTAAATTTATTCGCTAAATCTATAATATCCGATACTTCCCTACTTGATCTTGGAAATACGATACTTTGCGGTAACTTACTCATTAAACCATGATCCATCCAGTGTCTTGATACACACCACACGTCAACTGAATATGCGCCTTTATCAATTTCCGATGTAAATATATTTTCTCTCCCAACAATCGATTCAAGCTGTTCCTGTACCTGCTCATAAATAAATTCGCGCATTAACGAACTCCTTCCGAACCTTTCCTAAAATTATCTTTCCCCAATCACCATAAACCATTCCGTAGGTATATCAAGCTGCGCGCAGATTTCATAAATAATCTCAAGGGCCTTCATCTCATCATAGATGTTTGGAACAGGTTCTTTCCGATCATGGATGCACTCGCAGAAATGTTTTATATTATCTACATATCCATCAAGCGCATGGCTAGTATTTCGAAGATGTGGCATCCAATCCGGTTGCCAGATATATGCATCATTATCTCTGTAATAGGTGACCTTACGCACATTCTCAACAATTACTCCACACCCATTAGTTCCAATTATATCCAGGCTCTCACAATAAGCACCGCGTCCACCTTCAGTCCCAATATGCACAGTCCCAATTGCCCCGCTCTCAAATTCCAGTATAGCTGCAATAGCAGCTCTATTGTGAGATATCTTTTTCTGACTTGCCTTTACTTTCATAACCTCACCGCCAAAAGCCCTCATGATATCTATATTGTGAATTTGAAGTTCAATCAGACAATTAAAAATGGTGTCATAGGAGTATCCAAGCTGCTTACTTTTAATCATCGCCACTTCGCCAAATTCTTCCTTCTTGATTATCTCAAGCGCCTTCAAATATGCAGTGGCCCGTCTTTTTTGATGCTCCACCATGATTAACCTCCCATTCTTCTTTGCGACTTCCCACATCTCACGAGACTCTTTGGGAGTTATGGATGCTGGTTTTTCTACAAGCACATCAACTCCTAACTCAAGACATCCCTTAACGACATGTGGATGTTCTTTAGCATTAATACAGATGATGACTCCATCAATTTTTTCAGAGGTCAACATTTCCTTATAATCTTTGTAAGCTTTTGGAAACCCAAATCTCATCGCTACATTCTTCGCAAGATCTTCCCTCAGGTCACACACTGCTACTCTCTCGATACCAATGTCATCTAAAAAATTTAAGCTTGGGAAAAGCATGTTAGTAGCGTGAGTTCCAGTACCGATCATGCCAATGTGCGTTTTCGCCATTTAATCTCTCCTGCTACGTGCTTATACAAATATTGATTTAAAAGATTTTATTTATGTTACCCTTTAACAGCACCAAGCGTGATGCCCCTAATAAAGTATCTTTGAAATGCCAGGAAAACTATTATTGTAGGTATAGTTGCAATCATAGCCCCGGCAGTTTGCACATTCCATTCAACGGTGAACATACCTTGAAGATTAAACAATCCAAGAGTTAGGGGACGAACTTGTTCAGTCTGAGTTAAAACTAAGCCCCATAGAAATTCATTCCAAATCCAGGTAAATTGAAGAATAGCCAAAACCGCTAACGCTGGTTTTGAAAGTGGCAATATTATCTTCCAAAACACAGAAAAATCATTACAACCATCTATTTTAGCTGCATCCTGGATTTCATTAGGTATACTTACAAAAAAATTACGTAATATAAAAACACAAATAGGTTGACCAAAAGCAATATGTGTCAAAATTAAAACAACATAAGTATCAAAAATTTTCAATATATTGGCTAATTTAAAAAGTGGCAACAAGTGAATTTGCGGTGGCAAAAAAAGTCCTGCTACAAACAGCATAAAAATCCATTTATCACCCTTAAATCTGATACGCGATAACGGATAAGCAGCAAGTGAAGCTAAAAATATAGATCCAACAACTGATGGCAACGTGATAATAACGCTATTTTTAATATATTTACCGAGATTTTGCATTTTCCACGCCTCGATGTAGCCCTCTAAGGTAAAATGCTTCGGGACTTTCCAAAAACCACCAGTGATTATGTCATCGACTGATTTAAAAGATGTGACCAAAGTCCCGTAGACAGGTACCAAAAATACAATAGCAAGTACTATAAGCATTAAATATAATGTAATCCTGCTGATAACCCTTGCTGGGTTCATATTTAATCCTCTGTTAATCTAATACACTGCTTCTTCTGCCTTTGTTGCTCTCTGAAGATATATGATCATAATAATTAAAATTATTAAAAACTGAATAACTGCTATTGCAGACCCATAAGCCATTCTGTACTTCCAGAACGATTCCTGGTACATAAACATTGCAAGTACATTAGAAGCACTACCAGGCCCACCTTGAGTCATCGCAAAAACTAAATCAAACACCCTAAAAGCATTTATAAGAGTGGTACCAATTACTACAGTCCTTACAGACCGGAGCATTGGATAAACCACATGCCAAAATGATTGCCAATTACTTGCACCATCAATCTTGGCTGCTTCTATAATCTCGGGATGAATATTACGCAGTCCAGCTAAGAAAAGAATCATCGAATAGCCAGTAAGCTGCCACGAAGCTGCAATTATTATCGCATAAAGCGCAGTCGTCTTACTGGCAAGCCACGCTTTTGCAATAAAACCCAAACCAACTGCTCTAAGAAAAGCATTCAAAATCCCCATGTTAGGTTCATAAACCCATGACCAAATAACCGCAATTACAACAAAAGAGATAGTCATGGGAAGATAAAAAATACTTTTAAAAATATTTTCTCCACGGACATTTCTATCTACTAATACAGCGAGCAGCAATCCTAAAAACATTGGAACAGCTAGTGAAATTATTACCCAAATAAAGTTATTTTTTAATGCATAATAAAACTGTGCATCATTAAATAACTTGATGTAATTGGTAAATCCAATAAATTTAAAGGTTCTTGCAACACCATCCCAGTTAGAAAAACTTAGAATAAATGAATAAACCATGGTACCCAAGACGAAAATTCCATATATTAATAAAGGAATAAACAAAAAAGATGTGGAAACAATTGCACGTTGCATCCTGGCATTTGAATACCAGACCTTCTGATTCGATAGTGGAATTACTTGAGATATCATAGCCGTCTTCATTACATAAACCTCTAATCATCTAATAAATAAGGGGAAGGAGTTAACAGATTTTAAACCACGTATCCACAATATGATAAATCTCCTTCCCCACTAGAAATATACCTAAACTAGTCAGTTATTTACTATTTAAAAACTTCCTTCGCTGCGGCATCAACTTCTGCCATTATCTCTTTGTATTTGGCTGGACTTGCAAGGAAATTTGCAAAAGATGTCAGTCCCGCATCTGCAACAGCAGGGTCAGTAGCGAGATCGTATCCGTGATACCACGGCACACCCTTTATGGTTGCTATCTCCTTTTTATCTATTTCATTATATATGTCTTGTGAGACTGTGACATTGGGAGCTATACAACCGACAGTTTGAGCAAATGGTCCTTGAGCCTCTGCTGAAGCAATTACTTTTAACAGTAGTTTTGCGTTATCGAAATTTGCAGCGTCTTTTGAAACAACGATGCCGTCATAGGTACCTACAACCACCTTCTCAACATTGGGATCAATAATCGGAAACTCAAAGAAATCATAATCTTCAACTGGTTTTTGCTTCATATCGAGTATGAGGCTGCCACTGGCCCAGCCCCCCATCAGGTTCATAGCTGCTTCCCCTCGAACCATTTGACCTAATGCTTCAGCCCAGTCATAGGAGGCCGGATCTTTCACAAAATATCCCTTGTCCAATAGTTCCTTCCATAACTCAAGCGCTTTCAAAACTTTAGGATCCGTATAGCTTTCTTTGCCCTGCATAAGTCCTGCTCTGAATTCACCACCCGCTGTACGAGTTATTAGGTAATCAAACCAGTACTGTGCTGGCCATCTGAATTTGGACCCAAGCGAAATTGGTGTAACGCCGTTGGATTTCAATGTTTCACAGACACTCAAAAATTCTTCCCAGTTAGTCGGAGGCTGAATATTGTATTTGTCAAATACGTGTTTGTTATACCACATCATTACTGGGAACTGTGAGATCGGAACGCTGTATATTTTACCATTATATGTTGCTGCTGCTAACTTTGTCTCGGGTGAGAATAACTGATCAAATCCCTCAGAATCCCATACCGAGGTAAGGTCCATTAATAAATCACGATCAACAAAGAATTGAGTTCTTGCTCCGGCCCAATAGCTAAATGCATCAGGTGGGTTACCACCAGCCAGGCTTACCCCAATAGATGTCTTAAAAGCTTCATGCTCAAGAGCATTTCGATAAAGCTTAACTTCTGGATAATTTTTTTCGAAAATATCAAGAAGTGTGTTTATTCCCTCGAGCCACGATCCTGCTGACCAGTAGTGGTAAAACACTATCTTCCCACCTAGTGCTGAAGTCTCTTCTGCTTTGGTCTCCTCGGTTACCGATTCCTCTGCCTTTGTCTCTTTCTGGGTCTCTTCTGTTGTGACCTCTCCTGTTGTTGCTGGTTTGCAACCAGCAAGCGAAAGCGATAGTATCATTGATGTGCACAACATTACTATCAGCATCCATAATAATTGTTTTTTCATTAATCCTCCTTCATTTCTAATTTCGAAATCAACTCATTACAAAAAACAAATTTCGGTTTAAAAACCATCACCTCCTCTAATTAAGTCACTCTGTCAAACTATGTGAAGTTATAAATAATATTGCTATTTCCCAATTGAAATACTTCTCTGAACATCACGGAAATTTTGAATAACTTCCCCAGTACGCTAATACTAATATAAAATTCTACATTAGGCTATATTATTATTACGTTATAACATTATATAATATTATTGTTATTGTCAAGATATTTTTTATTTATGGTAACAACTTTGTGAATAACCAGATTTAACAAGATAAAAATTTAAAATACTTTAAATTTTTAAGCCAAAAGATGAATATGAATAATTAATGAAAAATTACTTAATCCTACCTTTTAATCTAATCTTATATCTATTTTTAAATACCGACTTTGTATAACACAATGAGGTGCCGTCGGTCAAAAAAACAACTCTAGTTCTTAGATTCACTGGACTATTTATCTTAAGCCCCAGCAGAACTGATTCCTCTTTATTAGTGGCAGTGGCATCAATTAACTCCTCCGCCTCATTAAAAACAAGATGGTACTTGTTTTCTAATATGTAATATAAAGACTGTTCCTTACCTGTTTCCTTAAAATCCTCCCTTGAAAGCTTTGGCACCAGCTTAACCGGGATATATGTAGTATCAACTCCGGTGGGTTCATCATTCAATAGCCTTAAGCGTTTAACCTCGTAAACATAATCTTCATCACTTAATTTCAGCTCTTTTTTGATCTCTTCAATTGGTTTGACTTTCTCAAAGTTCAAGACCTTGGAAGATGGTATATAACCTTGTTGTATAGCCTTATCAGTATAGCTGGTTATCCCAAGAACTGGTTGGTCAAAACGTACTTTTTTAACGAAAGTACCAGATGCCCTTTTTGCTTCTACCAGTCCATCTCGTGCTAAATTTGAGATAGCCTGTCTAATAGTTATACGGCTCACCCCAAACATTTCTTCAAGCTTTTTTTCGGTCGGTATTAGCTCACCCGGTTTTATTTCCCCTAACATAATTTTTTTCCTTAGTATCTCCTCGATCTGATAATACAAAGGTATGGGCTTATCTTTTTCTATTCGAATATTATCTTCCATAACTAATTAACTTCCCCTTATTACATTAAAATTATCCACAACTCAAAAATCTTACGACACAAAGCAACTCGGTATGTTTATAATATTATAACATTTAATATCAATTGTATACATTTTATTGGGATTATAGAATTCTAACAAATCACTTTTCTATTTCTGATTTAAATTTAAGGAAAATTTCAAGAATTTAGCTCAAACCAAACTCCAAAGCTGCTTTAAACATAGTAACAATGTTTTCAGGAGGAACATCTGATTGGATATTATGTATTGAACTAAAAACATAACCTCCTCCAAGCTCATTCTTCCGGGAACTTAAAACATTGCTGCTTTCAATACTGCTATCCCCTATCTACCAACATTAACCCAACTTCTTCCCTTAATAGATCTTTCAACAGCATCGATAACCCTCTGACACTCAACCCCGTCAATAAAATTAGGATAGGGCATTTTGTTTTCATCCATAGCTTTCATGAAATCATATACAAGATGCACAAAGGTATTTTCATAACCAATAATATGTCCTACTGGCCACCAGGCACTCATATATGGATGCTCAGGTTCAGTGGCCTGTATTCTTTTAAATCCTCTTATACCTTCGCAGTCTTCATTTGAATAGAACCAGAGTATATTCATATCCTCCTGCTCAAATAAAATGCTCCCCTTACTGCCATTTACCTCTATTCTCATTCCATTCTTTCTACCGCATGCAAATCTGCTCGATTCAAAAGAACCCAGCGCTCCATTTTTGAATCGAGCCAGAAATAGTGTCGAATCATCAACGATAATATCCTCAAATTCGTTACTAGACTCTGCGGACATCTGGACGTTGAGTTCTACCTTCGGTTTGGGCTTAAATCTTTTCTTAACAAATGTCTCCTGCATCCCATTTACTTCACTTAATTCACCAATCAGGTATCTGGCCATGTGAATAGTGTGAGAAAGCAGATCTCCGAGCACACCTGAGCCAGCAACATCTTTCTGCAGCCTCCAGACGCAAGGTACACTTGGGTCCATAACCCAATCCTGTAGATATAAAGCTCTAAAGTGGTATATTTTGCCTATCTTTCCTTCTTCTATTAGCTTTTTAGCCAGGCCAATTGCAGGCGATTTTGAATAGTTAAAACAGATCATATGTTTTACTCCCGAGACCTCAACTGCCTCAAGCATCTCCTCGGCATCAGCGAGGTTCATTGCAAGTGGTTTCTCGCAGATGATATGCTTTCCAGCCTTTGCTGCTGCTATGGCAATCTCCTTATGAGTATTATTTGGAGTTGAAATATCAATTAAATCAATGTCCTTACTATCAACAAGTTTTCTCCAATCCGTTTCATATCTCTCCCAGCCATATAACTTACTGACATCAGCTACTAGGGGTTCACTTCTTCCACAGATAGCCTTCATTACCGGTATAGCATCTGTCTTAAAGAACATAGGTTGAACTCGATACGCAAAACTATGTGCCTTCCCCATAAAACCATATCCGATCATCCCCACATTTACTTCTCTTGACATTTGAATCACACCTCAATTAACAATTTGTATTGCATCGAATTATACAAGAAACCAAACATCATCTTTCCCTTGATATCCCCCCGATAATGCGACGGTTCTGGCTTTTATATTCGTCAAACAAAGTGCAAAAATGAACTCACTCCATGAAAAAATAAAAGTCAACACTGCTGCGGATATTAGACCAGGGGGCACATAATAACAAGGCAATCCTACAACATGATTGAAACTCATTGCACCAGTTTTGCCGCCTCATTTGCTATTTTTGTTTCTGTTCAACATTAATGCCAAACTATATTATTAACTTAATAAGCTAACCCATGAACTCTGACCAGTAAAGTAAATAGTTATTAAGAAATTAAGCCAAAATTATACGATGAACTCGTCCAGCATCCTTTTTGCTTCTTTATCGTGTATCTGAATTGGCGGATGCTTGGCATAGTAGGCACAGACGGGCTCAATAATTCCACCCATACCTCTATCCTTGGCTATCTTTGCACCCCTGATCATATCAACCATTACACCGGCTGCATTTGCGCTGTCATCGACTTCAACCTTCACGTCCACGTTAATGACATTACCGCCCCAGTTTCTCCCCTGTATATGAATGATACCGGTCTTTATATCATCCTGTCCCTCTATGTACATAGGTGCAAATCCCCATGGGATTTCATCTATATAGGGAAGCTCAGCCTTCAGGGCTGTCTTCTTGGTCACTTCCTTTGTCTGGCCCCTGTTCTCCAGATTAGCGAAATCGGTGTTTCCGGCGAAGTTGTACTGGTACATCTTGTCTATTCGCATGCCCCGATCAAGAAGGGTGCTTATGAGGTTTCTATGCAGAAGAGTTGTCCCGATCTGACTTTTAAAATCATCTCCGATAAGAGGTACTTTATTTTCAAGGGCAATTTTTGCATATTCCTGGCTGCTCGCTATCATCTCCGGGATTCCATTTACAAATGCAACCTTTGCGTGCTTAATGCAGGCATCAGCATAAGCCCTGGTCGCCTTTGATGAACCAGTGGGCAGGATGTTGATGAGGACATCTGCTCCTGTTTCTCTTAAAATTTTTGCTATGTCTGCAGCTGGATCATTGGAAACTTTGATAAACTTCGCCAGGTGTTCAGGTACACCATCAAGCAGTGGACCCATCATCACCTTTACATTCATGAAAGGGACATCGTAAAACTTAATTGTACAGTTTGGCTCTGCAAAGATAGCTTCTGAGAGATCCTTCCCAACCTTTCGCCTGTCTACTTCAAAAGCTGCAACTACTTTAATATCGGTCGTCTTATAGCCGCCCATTTCTGGATATATTAATCCAACTGTATCCTTATTTTTCTCATAATAGTAAAGACCCTGAATAAATGCGCTTGCACAGTTGCCAATTCCAGCTATTGCTAACCTTATTTCAGACATTTAAGACCTCCCGGTAAAAATTTTTTAATAAAAGAAATAGCAAAAATTCACATTCGACGTTCCCTTACTTTAATAAGGGAAAAATCAGATCAAGAATCAGTATCATATAAAATCTTTATTATATTTTTTAATAACTTCGTATTAGCAGATGCTATGATGCTAAACCTATCGGTCATGTAGAAATTAGTAATCTCATTCCCAAGGCCATCAGTAAAAACTCCACCAGCTTCTTTTATTATCAACTGAGCTGCACAAAAATTCTCTGGGGTCAGGTCATCACGGATATCAACAAAGGCATCATATGCCCCATTTGCCACATTGCATAGATCAACACTCGCTGCACCAATATAGCGTATCTTTTTAAAGGACTTAAGCATTGAAAGAACTTTTTCCCTTTCCTTGGGAATGTTGAAATCAAAATTAATCCCTGCTACAGCTTCATATATGCTGTACACTCTGTTACAGTTAATTCTTTTATAATTTTCATACGCTCCCAAGTCCCTTTCTGCAAAGAAGATATTACCAGTAAGATAATTTCCAACAAATGCAAAGAATACATTTTTTAAGTTCTTGTTGTAATTATCGAACAATGCTATCGAGCAGCTAGCGCCACCTATCTTCCTGATAAAATTATACGATCCATCTACCGGGTCAATGACGAAGAAATTCTTGCTTAGCTTGGTGTTAAGATCACCAACCTCTTCGGAGATTACACCATAATCTGGAAAATTTCTACTTAAATCATTAATTAGTAACTCTTCAACTTTTATATCAAAGGTCCTTGAAACATCTCCAGTTGGGTTCTTTTTTACCACTTGACTCTCTTCGTACCCTTTTGTTAAAAGATATTCGCGAGCTTTAATGAAAGAGCTCTCCAGGAGCTTTGCTACTTCAACATTAACCAATTTTCATCCTTTTATAAGTCTCCTGTATACTCTCCCAAGTATATTGTTCTTTTTAAATCTGAGGATCGGTAAGCACTGAATATGATATCCAAACTTCTAAGGTTATCACGGCCACTAGTAATCGGTTCTTTATCATTTTTAATACAATCGATAAAATGACGCTCAATATATTCAAAAGATCTAACATAGTACTCTTTAGCATCCTGTGGTACTGCTGAGATCTTTCCGTTTCTAAGCCTTATTTCAACACCTCCTACCTCAACCGTCCTGTGTGGTGCTGCCCCACTGGTGCCATCGAAGTACAGTGATCCTCTATTGCCTTCTACAAGGGTCACGCTCGTCTTTTCGCTACCTGTGGAAGCCCAACTATCTTCAAGCACTGCGGTAAGCCCGGGGAACTCAATAACTACAATTGCAAGATCATCCCCTATTACGTATGGGCTTATCTTTTTGACAACAGCGTTGACACTTATTGCATCTCCAAAGAAGAACCTGAAAATATCGACAAAATGACATCCCTGTTCCAACAATACCAGTTTCTCCACATTTTCATAGAACGGCTGATCCTCAACTAAGGCAACTCTCCTCTCAGGACCCTGTGGGATAGCAAAACTGACCCTTTGGCTTATGACAGAATAATAAGGAGCACCGATGGTATCCTTCTCCAGCTCCTGTTTGATGGTTCTAAACCATGGATGCCACCTATTGGTCTGACAGATCATGAGGCATGAACCTTTTTTCCCGCAAACTCTTACCATTTCACGAGCATCTTCCATATTTCCAGCAAACGGTTTTTCACATAGTACATGGTTTTTATGTTCAGCAGCTGCTATTACTATTTCCCTGTGTGATTTAACTGGAGTTATAACATCTACGATATCAAATTTCTCTTTTTCCAGCATCTCTCTATAATCAGTATATACACTGTTAATATCGTATTCCTTAGCACGCATCTTTGCTTTGCCAACATCTACATCACATACTGCAGTTATTTCGGTATCTTCTATATTAGTCCACCCACGCATATGCGCTCCGGATATAAAACCACAACCGATAATTCCAACTTTTAACTTATTCATTTTTCACCCCTTGCTGATCATCTAATTCTTAAAAATATCAAATTAATATCCTAGTCCTCACGCGGTAACGGTTTGTAATAATCCGGGACTATTTCTTCCTTCAACGGTAGTTCAACCCAGGCATCAGTCCGCATTGATTTGATCACGGCCATCATGACCTCTGTTGCACGAGCGCCATCTTCTGCTGATGTCAATGGCTCTTCATCCTTAATAATGCAATCAATAAAATGGCGTATCAAATTTTCATAGTTACTTGGATGTCTTGGTGGACAGATACTGATCCAACGTTTCCGTACCGGCCTATTCCATATGTCCTCCGCCCAGAACTGCTCGGGCCATCGATAGTTCTCAATAATTTCGGGTAGATCCTCAATATTAAAATCCTTATCCGTGTAGACAGCCATTGGTACACTCTGGAAAGGATGTATTGCATCTGTTGTTGTGTAGATCGTGCCTTCAGTTCCATATAATTCGGTAACCTGCGATGCCGTTGGCGAAAAACGGTTACAACTCACGCAACCGTACGAACCGTTATCAAACTCAATTAGTATCCAAACGGTATCATCATTCAGCGTATATGTTGCAGGCTTTGCCAGCCTCTTTGCAATACCAACAACCTTCTTTGCCTTAGTTCCAATCAGCCATGTCAACAGGTCGATGGCATGTGCACCCGTATCAGGAAGTGCTGCTCCACCTGTTTCTTCAGCATGAAGCCTGAAATCAGTTTTAGCGACATTATCCAGGTAAAGATGCCAGGTTTCATGAAGAGATGTACGGGCCATTAAAACATTACCTATTACACCCTGCTCAATTAACTGCTTCGCCCACTTGTTCTGTGTCCAGAAGCGGCGATCACAACCCACCATAACTTTTACTTTATTCTTTTTGCCAGCTTCAACAATCTCCCATGCTTCCTTATTAGTAATGGCAATAGGTTTTTCTATCAACATGTGAAGACCAGCTCTAGCGCATATAGAAGCCTGATTTCTATGACCGTTAGGAGGTGTAGCTAATATTACAGCATCCAGAAGTTCCCGGCACTTTGAAAGCATCTCTTTATAGTCCAAAAACCAGTACTTTGCTCCCCACTTTTCTGCAGCTCCCCTGGCTCGCCCCTCATCTATATCAACACACGCAATCAGCTCAGCCTCAGGTGCCTTTTTCAGGCTTGGAAAGTGTGCTACCTCAGCTATGCTCCCGCAACCCACAACAGCAAATCCAAATTTCTTATTCATTTTTACTGCCTCCTCTTTATGTCGTTAGAATTACTTCCACCAATTAAAAGTTAAAATATAAATTAACTCTGTACATCTTCGTGCTCATTAAGAAAGGCATCAACTTCCTCTCTTGTTGGCATTCTCTTTGCAGTTACACCGCCCGTCCCCTTGCACACATGCAGCGCAACAGCATTTCCGAACCTAAGAGACTGCTTTATGTTTTTTGTCCGAAGGTATTCAACCAAGAAACCGCCTGAAAATGTATCTCCGGCGCCTGTTGCATCCACGATATCTTCCCTGAAGGCAGGCGCTCTATATAACTTGTTAGATGTTGCTGCTATTGAACCATCTTCCCCAAGACTTATTACGGCAACCTCAGCTCCCCACTTGACAAAAAGCTCTGCTGCATCTGCTATATTGCTACGGTCAATCCCAAGGAGATAGCGGCAGTCCTCAACACTTGCCCTTGCAATATTAATTAGACCTACCAGCTCTCTCAATGCTACTGGATTCTTCCTCTCTGATTCGGTGGGTCGAACTCTTGAATGCGCTCCCCCGTATCCTCCCAGATCTATAGCCAGGGTTAAATTATGTTTTCTTAATTCTTTTATGGTTTCAATAGGAACATCTCGGTCCATAATGCAGATGTATATAATTTTGGCTTTCAAATAATCTTTGGGAATATCGACAAAAAATATCTCCGGCGCTCTCTGGGGATAATAGATATTCTTGTCCCCTTCCCTATCATATACAAGTAAGCTGTTAGTAGTTTTATCTCCTATTATCACTCCTTCCATATCCACCCCTGCATCATAGAAAGGCTTCAGGAGATCTGGGGGCATATCTCTTCCAATCTTGGTAACGACACCCACCTTCGCACCCAACTTGGCAGCAACCACGGAAGAATACGCTACCGGGCTGCCCAGTACGCCTGAAATCTCCTTATCGGGAAACTGAATGGTCTCATGAACCACATGGCCCATCATAACAAGATCAGGTATCATGGCATTGCCTGCTTAACTCTGTCTTTTCCCAGCGATGAATTCATCAAGCATCTGTCTTGCCTCGGCATCCTTGAACTGCTTTGGAGGATGCTTCATCAGGTATGCAGATGCTGATGCGAGCACACCACCTATCCCCCTATCCAGTGCCAGCTTGCAGCACCTCAGTGCATCCACAAGAACACCCGCTGAGTTCGCGCTATCCACAACCTCCAGCTCTGCATTGATCCGTATTGGAGTTCTCCCAAAATTCTCTCCCTCCATTAGTATCCGACACACTTTATTGTCTTCCTGGACCTCGATATAGGAGAAGTTGACATCGATCCAGGCATCGTAGGGCAATATGCTCCTGACCGCTCCAAGCTTGGTCTTGTGCTTGGACTCTCCCCTGTTTATCAGGTTCAAGAAATCGGTATTACCGGCATAATTTAGCTGATAGGATCTCTTTAGCTTTATTCCCCTCTGCAGAAATAGATTAATTAAATCCCTATGCAAGATGCTGCCGCCCACCTGGCTTTTGAAATCATCACCCACCAAGGGAACTCCCCTTTCTTCAGCTTTTTTTGCAAATTTCTCATCACATACAATCAGCTCTGGTATTCCGTTTACAAAACCGGCTCCTGCCTCAATAGCTGCATCAGCATAGAACCTGGAGGCATTAGCAGAACCAGTGGGTAATATATTAACCAGAACTTCTGCTTTGCTATCCCTTAGTACTTTTACTACGTCAACCGGTTTTTCACCTGTAATCTTGACCTTAGTAGCTAAATGTGCGGGAACACCATCTAAAATCGGTCCTGCAAGGACCTTGACACCAATTTTCGGAACATCAGAAAATTTCATCGTGCAGTTGGGGCCAGCCCATATTGCCTCGGATACATCCTTACCTACTTTCTTTGCATCCACATCAAATGCTGCAACAATTGCGATATCGCTTACTCCATAACCTCCTATAGTCTTATGCATGAGCCCGGGTACATCGTCTGACTTCCAATCCTTATAGAAAAATAGCCCCTGGATTAAGGAACTTGCACAATTACCCACCCCGGCAATTGCCACGTTAATTTTGGACATAGCACTTACTCCTCTCTTTTCTTGTAATATTCTTAAATTTCCAAACATTTATATTTGCCTGCACGAGTCCCTGATTACCAAAGTCGGCTTAAGAATGATATGCTTTGGTTTGAATTTGCTCTCTTGTTCAATCCTTTTTATCACAAGCTCTGCAGCAGTGGAACCTATCTCATGCACTGGCTGGCTTACTGCTGTAATAGGCGGAGTCATCTCAGGGAAGTATTCGACATCATCGAAAACAATTAAAGAAATGTCCTTGGGGATCATTAGCCCAAATTCTTTTATTGCCTTTAAAATACCTAATACAAACCTATTGCTTAATGTGAATATAGCTGTAGGCCGATCCTTCATATTAAGTAATTCCATCGCCATTTTATACCCTTCTTCTCTGATAGTGCTCCCTTCCTTGATATAAGAAAGATTAATATTTATATTAGCCTCATTAAGCGCTTTAAAGTAACCCTTGAGTCTTTCTTTTATAGGAGTCAATTTTTGGGGAAGAGTAATTACACCAATTTTCACATGTCCTAAATCAATTAAATATTTTACAGCTTCGTAAGTTATTTCTTCATTGTCAACAGTAATAGTATCTATTTTTAAACTATTCAATTTCCTATCAATCTGTACTATGCGCATTCCACCTTCAAGCAAACTATTTACATACTCAACATTACCTCCTGTTGGTACAATTATTAATCCATCAACTCGTCTTTCTCGCATAATCCTTAATTTAATTAGTTCTTCTTCGTAATCTTCACAGCCGTCACAAAAGATTACGCTGTATCCATGTCTTGCCGCTACGGTTTCAATATTTTTGGCTATTACCGTAAAAAATAGATTAAGAATATCTGAAAAGATTAATCCCAATGTCTTGGATTTTTTTGTTTTTAATCCCCGAGCTATGGCATTTGGTTCATAGTTTAGTTCTTTTATCGCGCATAAGACTTTTTCTTTTAATTTATCGCTCACAAAGTGAGTATCATTCAAAACATTTGATACTGTAGCAGAAGATACCCCTGCTCTTTTCGCAACTACTTTCTGATTAACCAACCTATCTCCAAAAATTAACGGGGATTAAATACATTATTCAACCAACAATAATTTATACGTTTACTTATTCGTTCAATATTCTATAAAAACAACAAAAGTTGCGTCAATTATACAAGAAAAAAATCACAAGGATATCATCAATAATGATTCTATGGTTTTATCAATACCCTTATTGACTCATTATCTTCAAAGAAAACATTGAAAGCTTCATTAATCTTATCGAGTGGGAACACATGGGTAATTAGCTTTTCAAAGCTTTCCTTATCTTTTCTCAACACATCTACTATATTTTTATATTCACCAATGGGGAAGTACATTAATCCTCTAATTCCAAGATGCCTGTGCACCAGTATGTCGCTTATGAAAATTTCACCTAGATCAGCAGGAAGAGATGGGTGCTCACCTATCGCATAGACATTCCCACCCTTTCTTACGGAGTAGATGGCATTCTTTAGGGCATCCACCGTATTTGAGGTATCAAAAG
>JAMDDV010000037.1 GCA_023488455.1 Actinomycetota bacterium
TAAAAGAAGGTTTTAGTATCGCCAAGGATTGTATCTTAGAGGTCATATTGAAAGATCTAATTACAGTTAGAGATGACCCTTATAGATTATCTAGGTGGGTTGAGATAGCCCTGAGCTTAGCTAATGAAATTTGAGGGTTTTCCCTGTGGTCCAGGTTGATATACGTAATTACTAATTATATAATTTACTGTAATTAACTAATGTATGTGTAATAGCTTCAGAGGATTTAGGATATAAGATGGATTATATATTAGGTGTAGACGGTGGTGGATCTAAAACTATAGTACAGATTGCAGATGTCGCAGGAAATGTATTAGCAGAAAATATTTCTAACTCGACGAACTACAAGAGTGAAGGAGTTAAAAAGGCGACTGAAAATCTTAATAGAGGGATGTTGAGTGCAATAAGTATGCTTGATATCTCTAGAAACTTTACATTTAAAAGCGCATGTTTCGGATTATCAGGATTGGATTCTGAGAATGATTTGAAAATTTATAAAAGAATAGTATTCAATGCAAAAATAAAGACTTACTTTGACCCAAAGAAAACCATTATTTGTAACGATACTAAAATTGGGCTTGCTGCTGGCAGCAATTGTAAAAATAAAATAATTCTAATTTGTGGCACTGGCTCTAAATGCTTTGGAGTGAATGAAAATGGTGGGGAGGCAATATCCAATGGATGGGATTATTTAGCGGATGAAGGTAGTGGATATGAAATTGGAATAAAAGCACTAAGATCATTAATAAAGGCATATGATAGGAGAGGCCAAAATACATTATTATCAAAAACAATTTTGGAAGATTTGAACTTAGGAGGTTTTTTAGATTTAATAAACTGGTATTACAGGAACAATCTTTCAAAAGAAAAGATTGCAGCTCTTGCGAAAACTGTATGTAGAACTGCTGAAATTGGTGATGAGGTAAGCAGGAGAATATTGGCTGAGGAAGCTGAGGAAGCTGCTATTTCTGTGTATGCAGTTGTAAATAGACTTAAGATTGAGGATAAAAAATTTGATATGGTTTTTGCTGGCAATGTATTTAGTTGTGAAAAATACTTCAAAAATATTCTAGTAAAAAAATTAAAAGATAGGTTTAAGAGAATCAGTTTTGTACCAGTTATAAAAAATCCTGTTGAAGGGGCAGTTAAAATTGCAATTGAGAATTTAAATAAAGATGAAAAGTTTGAAATTTGACGGAACTGCTAGCTCAAAACTCCAAAAAGAAATTAATGTTTCAATAATATTTAATTATTTACGGGAAAATGAAGCAGCATCGCGAGCAAATATTTCAAAAAATCTGAAGATTAGTGCCCCAGCAGTTTCAAGAGTTATAGACGAGCTAATAAAAGATGGATATGTTATTGAGACGGAAAAGATTAAGACTCCGAGCGGCAAGCGACCAACTCAGCTTAAAATTAATCCTGATAAGGGTTATGTAATAGGAATTGACTTGGGTAAGGAAAGAATAAAATTAGCTCTAACAAATTTCAAGGGTGACATAGTTGAGAGGCACGATGGAGAGAAAATTACAGATAACAAGGATATTATTGAAAAAATTAAGGAAGATATTAATGAAATAATTGATTACTACTGCAAAGAAAACAAAGCTCATGAAAGGGAGTTTGATCTAAAAGCAATTTGTGTTGGGGTTCCAGCAGTTGTTGATGCTAATACAGGCAAGGTAATTAGCGCTCCGCTATATGGGAGCTGGAAGGATTTAGACTTTAAAAAAGATCTTAGCGATCATTTTGGGGTACCAGTATTTATTGAAAATGATGTTAATCTGTCAGCTCTTGGAGAGGAGAATTATGGTCAAGGTAAAAATTATGAGAATGTAGTTTATGTTGGAATAGGCAACGGTATTGGAGCTGGAATAATATTGGATAACCATTTGATAAGAGGTTCCTACGGATCGGCTGGCGAAATAGGATTCACGATTATCAATTCAGAAAATTTGGGGGTTAAGGCAGTTGAAAAAGGATATTTGGAGGAATTTTCTTCTGTAGAGAGTATAAAAAACAGGGCATTGAAGGAGATTGGGAAAGGCAGGGGAACCTTAATAAGTGAAATTGTTAAAAATGACTTGAGCAAAATAGAACCTTCTACAGTTTGTGAGGCTGCTGTCAATGGAGACGTTTTAGCAAAGGAAATAATATCGGAGGTTGTAAAATCATTATCAATTGCGTTTGTTAATTTAATTCTAATTATTAACCCTCAGATCATAGTGTTGGGCGGTGATATTTATAGTTTGCCGGGAGTTAAACAGTTATTTGTTGATCCAATGATAGATTTAATA
The DNA here is from genome assembly GCA_023488455.1 of Actinomycetota bacterium. Next base: position 2,298 of record JAMDDV010000037.1, read on the forward strand.
GAGAGATCAATTCCCTTTAAAATCCCAGAAATTAAGCTGTCTTCGCTTGGCGAGGATACTGGGATATTAGGAGCTTCATTTTTCGCAGTTGAGTCACTTTTGATGAGGGAGTTTCCATATAAAATTGATCAAGAAACTAATTCGTGAATTAACAATATTTGAATAAAATGCATGAAGTTGATTATTACAAAATTAAGGAAAAAGAAATATTAAATAACGATAAGATAAGAGTTCATGTTGTAGACAGCAATGTAGATCTCTACAACGATATTGCACGGGTAATGTTAAATAAAATTAAAGAAAATAATGAAAAAAGGATATCCACTTCTTTTATATTACCCGTTGGGCCTCGTGGGCAATATAGGCGGTTTGCTAGGCTTTCCAATATTGAAAAAATAAGTTGCAAGAATCTTGTTACAATAAATATGGATGAATATCTGGATAGCACCGATCGATTGATACCAGAAAATCATCCGTTAAGCTTTAGGGGTTTCATGAAAAGTAATCTGTTTGATTTATTAGATGATAAATTAAAAATAAAGCCAGAGAATGTTTTTTTTCCTGATCCAGAGAATCCCTCTCAAATTAAAGAGCTGATAAGCGAATTGGGAGGAGTGGATATCTGTTTTGGTGGGGTAGGCATAAATGGGCACATAGCATTTAATGAACCGATAGATGATGAACTTATCACGAATGATGAATTTAAAGCTTTAGAAACTCGAATTTTAGATGTTTTAAGGGAAACTATAGCTATAAATAGCCTTTCGTATGGTGGACATACTGAGATTGTTCCAAGGAGATGCATAACTATTGGAGTCAGTGAAATTCTCATGGCAAGAGAATTGAGATTTTATTTAGAACATGATTGGCAATCAGCAGTTTTGAAAAAGATAATATTCACTAATCCAACACCATCCTTCCCGGCTACTTTCTTGAAGGAGCATTTCAATTCCTCACTTACTATATCCAAAAATGTATTATCTGGAATGACGGATGAAAATTGAGGGAGACGGTTGTGAGGGTGGTAAATAAGTTACCGGTCAATATGCAGCATCTGGTGGGTAGATATTAGTGAAATCATCTGCAAAATTTAAAAAACACAAATGAATGAAATGAAAACCTATCAGTATTCCTTCATATCTATAAATACGCCGTGCCATGTGTGATACCACACCTGCCCGGTATAACCATTTACGCTTAACATTCCTGAGATTTGGCCATCTTTAGTGACAGTGTGAATTGTGTAATAGCCGTAATATTTTTCTGCTTCGTCTCCAGCATATTCTCCGCTATTTGTTTTTTCTAAATACCTGCTTGCTATCTCAATTGCTTTATCCCCATCTACTGGCATACTTATGTCTTTTTGGGATAAATCTAATCTTCTGTGCATTCCGTATTTCAGATTCCACATCATATTGGGCCCGTACTCCGGGAATATATACCCATTGCTTTTATCCAATAAAAGTTCCACAGCACCGATGCCAGTTTCTTCTTCAGCTACTTCTATGTAAAAGTTATTGGAAAATTCCATTATCTCTTCTATCTTTAAGTTCTTTAGACCATAACTGGTTAAATATTTTTCAGATAAATCCTTCACTTCCTGGAAGCTGAAGCTCTTCTGGCTAAGCTTTTCATTGGAAAACCTGTTTGAGCTCATCATATTCATCATGTCGTTTAGTCCAAATGTATATCCCTGCCCTGTGCCATATGAAGTAAGACAGGAGCCTATGCCCTGGCCGTATTCAAAGTAGAATATGGACCCACTAATGATTATTCCAAGAAGTCCTATTGATAAAAGAATGATCGATATAACCAGGTATTTTCTTATGTTTTTCATCTTTGAAAATTAAGTTAAATCTTTTTTCATTTCATCAAACTCATTTTTTGATATCTCGCCCTTGGCATATCTTTCTTTCAGTATCTCAAGGGCGCTGCCCTTTTTTGTTTCTAAAGAAGAGCTTGATGATGCTGTTCTCCTAACTATCCATATTATGAACAGGACTATGCCAGCTATAATCAATATGAAAAATATAAGGTTGAACAGCATCCACAATATGCTTGTACCTCCGAAGCCGCCCATCATGTATGGTCCCATCATTTTATATCTCCTTTTTACTTTTTACATAAATTTCTATTATTATAACCAATTTAGTTATAATCGCAATGTTATTATAAGTTGTAAAGCATTTAATCTGACCATATGCTAAAAAACTAACTAGCTAATAATTGTTGACGTGACATTAAATACATGATATATTACCCAAAAATTGAAAATGATTTTCATTATCAAATATGGAAGCTAAAGAAAAAGATATTAAAAATCTAGTACAGGAGAAAGGGCTCCGCATGACAAGGCAGCGTAAGCTGATCTTAGATGAATTCGTTAAGCAATCTGGTCATATAACTACGTATGAGCTGTACCATAGAGTCAAAGAGAAGGATGCCGGTATCGGTTATTCGACCGTTTTCAGGTTGCTTAGGATATTGGTTTCTTCCGGATTTGCAAAGGAAAGGAACTTCTCAAAGAAAGTGTCTGCTTATGAGCCTATAATATCAAAAGGACACCATGATCATCTTATCTGTCAGGTGTGCGGCAGGGTTGTGGAGTTTGAGAATGTGGAAATAGAAAAGCTGCAAAGTAGAATTACTGATGAACATGACTTTAGTATTACCAGCCATAAGCTGGAGATTTACGGGGTTTGCAAAGAATGCAAATAATTTTTTATTTAGTAAATGAAAATGATTTTCATTGTCTTTTTATAAAGGAGTTAAAATGATATCGAGCTTTGTAATAACACTTCGAGAGGGCTTGGAAGCTTCACTTGTTGTAGGAATAATTCTTGCCTACCTGATAAAAATTGGCAAAAGGCATCTTTTCAAGCAAATATGGCTTGGAGTAATTCTTGCTATTGTAGCAAGTTTAGGAATAGGTGTGGGCGTATTTTTAACCGCAGCCAGCTTTGGAGGGAAAGCTGAGCAGATTTTTGAAGGTCTTTCTTCGTATTTTGCTGTAGCTGTTCTAACTTATATGATCTTCTGGATGAGGAAGCAATCAACTCACTTAAAGAAGGATATTGAAGAGAAAATAAACCTGGCGTCGGTTACCAGGACAGCAGCATCGCTTGTTCTTTTATCATTCTTTGTTGTGCTCAGGGAAGGGGCGGAAACAGTACTTTTCCTACTGGCCACTATACGTGGACAGCTTATCAACCTGGTAGCAGCACTGATTGGCATAGTTGTAGCTGTCGCAATTGGATACCTGGTTTATAGAGGAAGCAGGGGTATTAATATTAAGCTTTTCTTTACGGTAACTGGCTTAATTTTGATTATAATAGCTGCTGGCCTGCTTGGATTCGGAACTCATGAGTTAAACGAAGCAGGATTGCTACCATCAATAATTGAGCATGTTTACGATTTAAATTTCCTGATTAATGAGAAGGGCATTTTAGGAGGAATATTAAAAGACCTTTTTGGATATAATGCCAATCCATCGCTGTCTGAGACAGTATTATATGTAGTGTATCTTGGATTTGTACTTGCAGCTTATTTTTGGCCAATCAAAAAGACAATACAGCTGAATCGATAGTTGACAGCAGCCAAAACACAGTTATTGAAAGATAATTTTATTTGCAATAAATAGTGCTATACTATCTACGTTCAAGGTGAACTAGGGAAACGGCCCCGATATTGCCACCGAAAGGAGACTTAAATAGCTATAAAAATCTATGTAGGAAGCCTGTCTTATTCTACGACCGACAAGGATTTGGAGGAACTTTTCTCGCAGGCTGGAAAGGTTACTTCTGCAAGCGTGATCACTGACAAATTCACTGGAAAGAGCAAGGGTTTTGGCTTCGTTGAGATGGAAAACGATGATGAGGCAAGAGCTGCTATCGAAAAATTCAACGGCTTTCTCTTTAATGAAAGAAATATTAAAGTTAGCGAAGCTAGAGCAAAAACTGAATCAAGTTTCAGATTCAGGCACAGCGAAGATCGTGGTGATTACAGACCAGCAAAAAGAAGGTTTGGAAGCAATAGAAGGATGCGTTAAACTTACTGCTCATTTTCAATAGAAGTTAATCTTTATTTTCCAATTTTACGGGATTGCTTTTTGTATTGATCTTTTTTTGGTAAAATCTATAACCCTTGAGTGGGGGTATGGCTCAGCTGGTAGAGCGCCTGCTTTGCAAGCAGGAGGTCGGCGGTTCGAATCCGCCTATCTCCACCAATTTTCCTCTAAAATTATTGTTGAAATTATTTAATTAATAATTAGAATTAATATCGTATGTTAAAAGGAGGATAACATGTCAGACGGGAAAACCTTGGAAAATCTGAAAGCAGCTTTTGCTGGTGAGAGCCAGGCCAACAGAAAATATCTGGCTTTTGCAAAAAAAGCAGATGAGGAAAATTTTTCTCAGGTAGCCAGGCTTTTTAGGGCAGCAGCAGAGGCAGAAACAGTTCATGCTCATGCTCATCTTCGGGTGATGAACGGTGTTAAGTCAACCAAAGAGAATCTGAACGAGGCCATAGGGGGAGAAACTCATGAGTTTACCAGGATGTATCCTCAGATGATTGGAGATGCGAAAAATGAAAATGACCAGAGGGCATTCAGAAGTTTTGACCATGCAAATAAGGTTGAGAAGATACATGCTGAGCTTTATAAAAAAGCTCTGGATAACTTAGGAAATAACCCTGAGCTAAAATATTATGTGTGCCAGGTATGCGGGAATACGGTAGAAAAGGAAGCTCCTGATAGATGCCCGATATGCGGATCCCCGAAGAGCATGTTCAGGGAGATAGAGTAAGATAAGCGGCATATGGGTCTGTATGACTACAAAAAGCGAGAGCTGAGCTATTCGCTTGAGCCTATTTCAGATTCATCTGGTTATAAGGTATATGACCTGCATTTCGATAGTCCTGCTAAGAATGGCGTTGTTGAAAGCGATACAGTGCGGGCTATAGCCTATCTTCATGATGAGCCCACTGGCAAGACGCCGATAATTTTTGTGCATGGTATCGGGATGAGTGAAGTTCGATTCAAGATATATTCTCCTTTAATTGAAGAATTTGTAAAGCACGGTTTTGACCTGATCATGATAATACTGCCTTATCACTACATCCGTACCCCGAAAGATGAAGGAAGCGGTTCTAGATTGCTTGAGTTCAATGCAGATGATACTTTTGATTTCTTTTATAAGAGCGTTGTGGAGATAAGATCGCTGCTGGACGTACTGGATCAGATGGGCAGGGAGAAGAGGTCGTATTATTTGTGTGGTGTCAGTCTTGGAGCCATGATATCCAGCCTGGTTATGGGAGTAGAAGGAAGGATATCTAAGGGAGTTCTTTTGATTAGTGGTGGAAACTGGGAGAAAGTCCACTGGGGTGGCGTCATGCGGTTTGTGCTAAATGGCCAATGCTCTGATGAGGGTACCAGTAGAGAGATCTGCCATAAATACTATTCCCAGTTTCCGGAATTTCTGGAAGAGTTTAAGAAGAATGAAGAATCAGGTGTTAATAGAGCCGTAAAAAGATGTTTTTTATGCGATCCTTTGATCTACGCGCATAAGATTGATCCAAAAAGAGTATTGATGATAAATGCCCTTTTTGATGGATTTTTCTCACGGTCATCAACGCTTGATCTGTGGAAAGCGTTTGGCAGGCCAGAGTTACACTGGCTCCTGACAACTCATTCAACGACTTTATCCAGGAAAAGGAAGATAGCGAAACTGGTGCTCGATTTTCTGAACCGCGATGGTGAGAGCCCGTTTGGTGTCCAGGCTTTACGGATGCCAAATAAGCGATGAAAGAACAAGAGACCAGGTTCCAGATTATACTTTAGCAGGTGACGCTAACCGTTGGTTTTCAGTTTCTTTAGCATCTTGGGAATAACTTCGATAACATCGCCAACTATGCCATAGGTTGCAACCTTGAGGATTGGGGCATCAGGGTCTTTATTAATTGCGATTATAGTGTCGGAGGTCTGCATTCCCGCCAGATGTTGAATTGCTCCTGATATTCCACATGCAATGTACAGCTTTGGCTTTACCGTTTTTCCCGTCTGGCCTACCTGATGTGGATAGGAGATCCACCCTGCATCGACGACAGCTCTTGAGGCAGCAACTGCACCACCCAGAGCTTTGGCGAGCTCCTGAAGTAAGTTGAAGTTTTCAGCACAACCGATGCCCCTCCCACCAGCTATCAGGACTTCGTGATCCTCAATGTTGATGTCCTCTCCATTATATTTGATCGATTGTATCAGTCTTATCCTTGAAGCGAGCAAGTCATCCTTAAAACTGATATTAATTAACTCAGGTTCTCTGTCGCTCACTGGGATGGCTTCGTATGTCCTTGGACGTACTGTCGCCATCTGGGGTCTTGAGTTCCTGGTCCTAATAGTGGCCATTATGTTTCCGCCGAAAGTGGGCCGTGTCTGTTCGAGCAGCCCATCATTGCTCATGTTTAATTCTGTGCAGTCTGCAGTCAGCCCAGCTCCAAGAGCAGCAGCCACTTTTGGGATGACAGATCTTCCAAAGGCAGTTGCTCCTGCCAAAAATATGGATGGTTTGTATCTGGATATTGCTTGTGCAGTTATTTTGGCATATGGTTCATCAAGGTTATACCTGAAAATGTTTGATTCCGCAAAATATACCTCATCCACGCCAAACGGTATTAATTCTTTTATAATAGCCTGTGGGTCATCTGAAATAACCAGACCACAGATTTTTTGATTGCTCTGTCTTGCCAACGCTCTTCCATGTGAGAGCAGCTCAAGAGATACTCTGTGCACCCTGCCATCTCTTTTTTCAACAAAAACCCAGATATTTTTATATTCACTGAAGTCTTTTGTCTCTTCTATCTCACCAATTATCTGGATGGCTTCGAATCCACATTCGTTGATGCAGGCGCCGCAAAAAACGCAGTTCTCGTTGATCACAGCCTTATTGTCAACTATCTCAATTGCATCGTAGAGGCACACATTCTTGCACTTTCTGCAACCAGTGCACCTCTCAAGGCTCACCCTGATTTCCATCAGATCACTTTGTCATCCTTCAGGTATTTGAATAGTTGCTCGACCTGTTCCTCAAGATCCCCGGAAAAAATAACTGCCCGTTGTTCTCGCTTCGGGGTGAATATTTTTATCACTTGAGTTGCGGAACCCTGTAAGCCCACATCTTTTTCGCTCAGTCCGATATCATCGAGGGAATAGTTAATTATCTGTGCTGTCCTGGACCTGATGCTCGCCTTAAGTGAAGGGATTCTTGGTATATTTATTTCCTTTGATACGGAGATTACTGCGGGTAGCGGTACTTCAAGGGTTTGTGTCTTATCGTCAATTATCCGGGAGGAGGTCAATTTCTTTAGTGCTAACTCTTTTATGTTTGAAACGTATCCCAGGAAAGGATAATTTAAGAAGTGTGCTGTTTCAGGACCTACCTGACCTGTGTCTCCGTCAACGGTCTGCTTGCCGCAGAGAACGATGAATATTTTCCCGAAATCATTTTCAATCTTTCTAATTGTGCTTGCAAGTGTGCGGGACGTCGCAAGCGTATCTGCTCCAGCGAACCTCCTATCGCTTATGAGCACTGCCTCATCAGCTCCCAGTGATATGCTTTCACGTAGAGCCTTTTCTGCCTGAGGTGGTCCCATGCTGATCGCAAAGACCTTAAAGTCATCTCTACCCAGAAGTTCGTCGGTTGTTGCCCTCTCCTTGATTCTGACTGCTTCTTCCAGTGCATAGGTATCCAGTGGGTTAATTATGGATTCGACGCCTTCGCGAATCAGGGTGTTTGTAGTCGGGTCTATCTTTATTTCAGTAGTTCCTGGAACCTGTTTTATGCAGCAGACTATAATTCTCGTCATCAGTATTTTTTCAGCAGTTCGTTGGCTATGATGCTACGCTGGATCTGATTTGTCCCTTCATATATTTGCAGGATTTTAGCATCTCGCATCATCTTCTCAACGGGATATTCTTTCATATACCCTGATCCGCCGAGTACCTGCAGTGCATCAACAGCGACCCTCATCGCCATGTCTGTCGGAAAGACTTTTGCAATTGCCGATGCACCGGAGTAGTCTTTACCTCCACTGTCAATATATCTGGCTGTTGCATAGACTAAAGACCTTGCTGCTTCTATCCCTATGGCCATATCGGCAAGCATGTGCTGTATTGCCTGGAAAGATGATATGGCTGTACCAAATTGATGGCGAACTTTTGAGAACTTGATTGCCTCCTCCATTGCTCCCTGGGCCAGCCCTACAGCTTGTGCTCCAACAACAGGTCTTGCCCTGTCAAGCGTTCTCAGCGCTACGACAAACCCCATACCTTCCCTTGAGATCATGTTTTCGGCAGGTATTTTGCAATTATCAAAAATTAGCTCACGGGTTGACGATGCCCTGATGCCAAGTTTGTTTTCTTTTTTACCGTAGGAAAACCCAGATGCACCTTTTTCAATAATGAGTGCACTCAAGCCCCGTGAGCCGCGGCTCCTGTCCGTCATTGCAAAGATGGTATAGAAATCTGCCTCACCGCCGTTTGTTATCCACTGTTTTGTGCCATTGATTATATAGTGGTCGCCGTCTTTTTTAGCTGTCGTGTTTATATTGCTGGCATCGCTGCCAGCATCTGGCTCCGTTAATCCGAATGCGCAGAGGAGTTTACCCTGCGCAAAGAGTGGGAGATATTTCTTTTTTTGCTCGTCGCTGCCCGCAATTATTATCGGCAGGATGCCAAGCCCTGAAGCAGCATACGTCGTGGATACACCAATGCAGCCTCTACTGAACTCCTCTACGGCAAGGCAGACGTCCATGATATTGCCGCCAAATCCGCCGTATTCTTCTGGAATGAAAAGGCCGAAGAGGTCAGATTTGCCGATCTCTTCGATTATGGCATGCGGAAACTCCTGTTTCTCATCAAGCTCAGCCCTGGCAGGAATTATCCTTTCTTCGGTTATTTTTTTGGCTATCTCAACGATCGTTTTTTGTTCTTCGCTTAGAAAATAGTCCATTGAATTTCCTTTTTTTGATTAGAAAGAAATTGCTTTTTTGACGATTCATTTATTATAAAATATTATGATATACATGAATATTGATAATGAAAAAATGATAACTGATCCTTTACCACCCAAACCAAGGTTGAAGTCATCACCGAAAGATGTTTTCATGCACCTTCTGGCGATTGGTGTGCTTTATGTTAGCGTGGTCAGTTTCATTGCACTGCTGCACCAATACATAAATATCATCTTCCCTGACCTTCTAAATTACTATTATTACACTGGTGCTCTGAATACCATTCTCTGGTCAACGTCGGCACTGATTGTGGTCTTTCCCACCTATCTTTTGCTTTCTTGGCTTCTGAATAGAGATATTGCCAGAGAACCCGAGAAGAAGGAATTGAGGATAAGAAGATGGCTTATCTATTTCACCCTCTTTATTTCAGCGATCACGATCATCGTTGACCTGATAAGCCTTATATATAACTTTTTAGGTGGTGAACTAACGATCAGGTTTCTATTAAAAGTCCTGGTCATTCTTCTGATTACAGCAGCAGTCTTTGGTTTCTACATCTGGGATTTACGAAGAAAAGAAGTCGTGAAATCAAAGAAGACAAAGACGATCGCATGGATTACTTCTGCAGTCGTGCTGATAAGCATAACCGGTGGTTTTTTTATAACAGGCACTCCTGCCCATCAGCGTCAGGTTCGCCTTGATGAGAGAAGGGTAAACGATCTGCAGATGATTCAGAACGAGATAGTTAATTACTGGACGCAAAAGGGCGAGTTGCCTGAAAGCTTGAATGATCTTGAGAATAGCATAACTGGATTTAAGCCCCCGAAAGATCCTGAGACCAATGCTCCTTATGAGTATCGGATTATTGATCCTCTTACCTTTGAATTGTGCGCAGTTTTTGAAACATCCACAAGCCATGTTATTCAAAGCTTCAAGGGAATACCGGAATCAGTGGCTCCATATTACGATCCATATCAGCAGAACTGGAACCATGATGAAGGCCTTGTCTGCTTCACGCGAAAAATAGACCCCGAACTCTTTAAACCACAGACCAGAGATTGAAATATATTCTTGCTAATGGAATATTATTTTCAACTTCTTTTTAATCAATCCAGATAATTTTTATTTCATTTTCAATGACTTTAAATTCTTTGTCTCCTGTTATTAATTCTCCGTTATTTATTTTAGTAAGAGCAGCGGCAAAACAATCAGCATACGAAATTTTGTTAGTTGCCTTAAAGATCCCAGCCTGCTTTGCTATTTGAGTGTCAACATCAACAATTTCAATCGGTAAACTCTTAATAACCCCTTCAATCTCGTTAGCCCTTGCCTGCCCATATTCGCGTAAAATAATGTAGTATATTTCACCGTAATTTACTGAGGTTATTAATAAATTATCATTTTCTTTCGCTGACATGGCGATGATTGCCCTAACTTTTTCAAATCCAGGCTCTCGTTCCAGGAAGACCATGAAGCCGTGAGCGTCAAGAATTCTCTTCATCGAGAATTCTCCCTTTCTCTATCCCTTGCACGTTCTTCCAGCAGGGCCTTCGATAGTTTTCCCTTTGTATTCAAAATTCCAGCAATTTTATCCAGGTATTCAGGAGTGATGGGCCTCAATATCAGCTCATCATCTTTTTCTTCTATATATATTTTTGTTCCTGCTGAGAGTCTGAGTTTTTTTCGTATTTTTGCAGGTATTACTATCTGCCCCTTTGAAGTTATGGTGGATAACGACATAATTTAACCCCCTTTATAAAAGTGTAGAATATAAAATTTTATGTAATAAATAATGAAAATGTATTACAATTTTTCTTATTAGTACCATTATAAAGCAGTTTGAATTATTTGGAAATAGATATGAAATGAGACTTACTTTGGAATGTGACAGTACTTATCCTTTATAATTTCACACAACCTGGAGGTTGGATGAGGGCCCTAGTTACAGGGGGAGCAGGCTTTATTGGTTCGTACTTGATTGAATATCTGATATCTAAAGGTTGCAAGATTCGCGCTATCGTAAGGCGCGAAAGTTCTGCGGAGATTCTTGAAGAAATCGGATGCGAAGTGGTGATCGCGGATATTAAAGATTCGGCAAGTTTGCAAGGTGTGATGGACGATACCGATTATGTATTCCACCTTGCTAGTGAGATTACATCAAGAAATAAAAAATCTATGTGGTTATCAAACGTAGTCGGCACCGAAAATTTGCTTAAAGAATCTCTGAAATCAAAGATAAAGAGGTTTGTATTTGCAAGCTCCATTTCCGTGATGGGGTCCACTGGTGGTTTAGCTGCTGATGAGGAGATTTCGGCAGCGATCCCCAAAAATGACTTTTATTCCATAACAAAATTAGAAGCAGAGAAGCTGTGTCAAAAATATTTCAAATATCATAATACCCCTATTGTGATATTGCGATTCCCAGGAGTGTATGGTCAGAATAATCTTATGATTGAGAGGTTTTACAAATTTATTAAGATGGGCGTGATGCCATACCTTGGAAACGGCGAGACTTACCTTTCATGGGTTTATCTTAACGACATTGTAAATGTTATGGAGAAATGTACTGATCATGATTATTGTTGCGGTGAAATATTTATATTATGCGATGATGAGCCTGTTAAGATGAGGGATTTCATTGATAGCCTCTGCCTGTATTTATGTGGAAGGAAGCCCATATGGAAAATACCTACCTGGGCAATTAAGTTCACGGCTTCAATAATAGAGTATAGTGCAAAAACTTTGGGCAAGAAACCTGCAATATCAAGGTACTTTGTTAATTATATTTGTGAGGACCATATCTATTCTAATGCTAAGGCTAAAAGCATGCTTGGCTTTAAACCATCATATAATGATTCCCTTACAGGAATAATAGAAGCAATTGGCTTAAACGATTATTGCTAATATTTTTAATCCCAATTAACCTCTTTAAGTTTTGGTTATGTAAGACTTTTTGCTTCTTTCTTTTCACAATTTTCAAAGAGTTATGCCTTCCCTTATGATGTTCAATACAAATGGCTTATATCTTCTCGAAATTAGTTCATTCTCATCGAAAAGAATTATTTTCTTAAATAAGCTTTCAAATATGCAGTAAAATTTTCTCTTTTACCAATTGATATTATTCTTATTATTAAAGTAGCTTCTTTTAGTTCATAAACAATTCTTATTTTTTTCTTAAAAACGTATAACTTATAATAGCCTGTCAAATCCATTCCAGCTTTATTTCCCAGAGCTTCTCCAAGAAAAGGATTTGTCTTAAGCTGCAGCAGTTTCTTTAAGACATGTTTTTTTAAACTTCCATCAAGTTTCTTAAAGTCTTCTTCAGCTTCAGGAATTAAAAGTATTTTAAATTTCATAGATTCTGTTCTTTTAAAAGCTCTTTTCTATCGATTCCACTATCTGAAATTAAACGATCTAAAGTAATTGTAGCTTTTTTATCTTTTCTTTCATTTATTAATCTATAAATTTCCAGATGTTCAACAAGTTCAAAAGCTTCTTTGATTGCTTCAAATTCTTCTATAGATATAATTACTGCTTCAAGCTCATTATTCTTTGATATTACTATCTTTTCTGCTTTTCCAGATTTTAATCTTTCCAATAACTCTCCAAATTTTTTACTGGCTTTACTGGACGATATTATCTCTTCTCTTGAATAGTTAATCATGTTAATCCTCCGTAATATTATGAGTAAATTATAATATAATATTTTACTCAAAACAAATGTCCAATTAAATTACTCCACAGTGATTTCTCCTTTTGCAATTAGGTTTCATAATGTGCCCAGCGACTGTAGAGTACCTTGGGAATTAATACTTATATTTGTACATAGTTTACAATAATAGTGAATTCTAAAAATATCGTTTGTATTGTAGGTTGGTAACGAGGATTATAAAGTAAAAATTGGAGTTCAGATGCGGATTGCATTATGTCAGCTTGATTTCACAGTAGGGGATATTTCAGGGAATGTCAGGAAAGTGCTTGATGCTCTGACTGAATGTCGGGATTATGGAGCTGAAATATTTATTTTTCCCGAACTAGCTATAAGTGGGTATCCGCCCGAAGATCTGCTCTTCAAGAAGGATTTCATCCGTGACGTAAAAGTAGGGTTAGAAAAAATTGCTGGTGAAGTTAGAAAAGAGCTCCTGATAGTTGGTTTTCCTGAACAGTATGAGGATGAGCTCTACAACAGTGCAGCTATATTGAATAATGGAAAAGTAATTGGAACATATAGAAAGGCTTGCCTTCCTAATTACGGTGTATTTGATGAGAAACGGTACTTCACTCCAGGCAATGACCTGGTTCTGATTGATTGTCTCGGATTCAAAATTGGCATAAACATCTGCGAGGATATCTGGGTTTCGCCCGGAGTGACCGAACAACTAAGTGCTTGTGGCGCTAATCTTATCATTAATATATCCGCCTCTCCTTACCACAGGGGTAAGATCAGAGAAAGAATGGACATGCTGTCGGAGAGAGCAGCATCAAACAAGGTAACAATATGCTATTTAAACATTGTTGGTGGACAGGATGAGCTGGTCTTTGATGGAGGAAGTACGGTCTTAGATAGTGATGGTGAGGTGATATTAAAAATGCCCCAGTTCGAGGAGAGTATAACGTGCTTTGATTTCGAACCCCAAATGGTGAGCGGCAGTTCGGTTGATAAAGACAGGATGGA